>NZ_JBVHPJ010000014.1:0-206738 GCF_055567995.1 Streptomyces sp. NPDC026246
GAGACCTCCGGCGTCTGCCACTTCGCCTACGACGACGAAGAGACCTGCATCGCCGAGGTCCGCTACCTGCTGTCCCTGCTCCCGCAGAACAACCGCGAGAACCCGCCCCGCGCCGAGTCCTCCGACCCGGTCGACCGCCGCTCGGACGTCCTGCTGGACCTCGTCCCGGCGGACGGCAACCGGCCCTACGACATGACCAAGGTCATCGAGGAGATCGTCGACGACGGCGAGTACCTCGAGGTCCACGAGCGCTGGGCCCGCAACATCATCTGCGCCCTGGGCCGGATGGACGGCCGGGTCGTCGGCATCGTCGCCAACCAGCCGCAGGCGCTGGCGGGCGTCCTGGACATCGAGGCCTCCGAGAAGGCCGCCCGCTTCGTCCAGATGTGCGACGCCTTCAACATCCCGATCGTCACTCTTCTGGACGTCCCCGGCTTCCTGCCGGGCGTCGACCAGGAGCACGGTGGCATCATCCGCCACGGCGCGAAGCTCCTCTACGCCTACTGCAACGCGACCGTGCCGAGGATCTCCCTGATCCTGCGCAAGGCCTACGGAGGTGCGTACATCGTCATGGACAGCCAGTCCATCGGTGCCGACCTCACCTACGCCTGGCCGACGAACGAGATCGCGGTCATGGGCGCCGAGGGCGCGGCCAACGTCATCTTCCGCCGCCAGATCGCCGAGGCCGAGGACCCCGAGGCCATGCGGGCCCGCATGGTCAAGGAGTACAAGTCCGAGCTGATGCACCCCTACTACGCGGCCGAACGCGGCCTGGTCGACGACGTCATCGACCCCGCGGAAACCCGCGAGGTGCTGATCAGGTCCCTCGCGATGCTCCAGAGCAAGCACGCCGATCTGCCGTCGCGCAAGCACGGCAACCCGCCGCAGTAACCCGGCGGACATCTGAGCCACGGAGACTGACACCCATGGACACTCCTGACATCCGCGTCGAGAAGGGCCACGCCGAGCCCGAGGAGGTCGCCGCGATCACGGCCCTCCTGCTGGCCCGTGCGGCCGCTCGCCCCACGGACCCGGCCCCGGCCCACCGCGGCCGCGTGAAGGCCGGCTGGCGCCGCCTGGAGCGCGAGCCCGGCTTCCGCGCCCCGCACAGCTGGCGCTGAGCGAAGAACCTGAAAGAAGGCCCCTCACGGAGGGGCCTTCTTTTTGCTTCGGGAGCGCGGGGAACGCCGCGGCAAGCCCCCACAAGCCCGCCCCCGGCAACGCGACAGCCCCCGGCAGCCCAGAGGCCGCCAGGGGCTGTCCCACAGCAACGGAGAACTACCGCAGACGAGCCATCAGCGCATGCTCGACCAGCGTGATCAACGCGGACTTCGCATCGGCCCGATGCCGGGCATCCGTCGTGATGATCGGGGTGTCCGGCCCGATCTGCAGCGCCTCGCGGACCTCGTCCGGCGTGTACGGCTGCTGGCCGTCGAAGCCGTTGAGCGCGATGACGAACGGCAGACCGCTGTTCTCGAAGTAGTCGACGGCGGGGAAGCAGTCGGCGAGCCTCCGCGTGTCGACCAGCACGATCGCGCCGATGGCGCCGCGCACCAGGTCGTCCCACATGAACCAGAAGCGGTCCTGGCCCGGTGTACCGAACAGGTACAGGATCAGGTCCTGGTCCAGGGTGATACGGCCGAAGTCCATGGCCACCGTGGTGGTGGTCTTGTCCCCGGTGTGGGTCAGGTCGTCGATGCCCGCCGAAGCGGACGTCATCACGGCCTCGGTGCGCAGCGGATTGATCTCCGAGACGGCGCCGACGAACGTGGTCTTGCCCACGCCGAAGCCGCCAGCCACCACGATCTTCGCGGAGGTGGTGGAGCGGGAAGGCCCTCCGCTAGAGCTTGCGAAGTCCACTGAGCACCCTTTCGAGCAGTGTCACGTCTGGCTGGCCGCCGGCGTTCTCGTCGCCGCCGGGCTGATGGATGGCGACCAGTCCCGCCTCCGCCAAGTCGGCGACGAGGATCCTGGCCACGCCGAGAGGGATCGTGAGGAGCGCCGAGATCTCGGCGACCGACTTGATCTCTCGGCAGAGGTTGCAGATCCGCTGATGCTCGGGCAACTGGCCCTGCATCTGGTGCGGCTGCGCAGTGGTGTGCACCAGCGCCTCGATGGCGAGCTGGTAACGCGGGCGGGTCCGGCCACCGGTCATGGCGTACGGACGCACCAGCGGGTTGTTCGACGCCCCGGCGGGCGCCGGCTCGGGGGCGCGGCGTTGCGGCTGCACCGGCTGGATGCGCGGGGCGTGCGGCTGGTCGTACGGCGACGGGCCGGGGCCCTGCGGCGTGTACGGCTGCCGGTGGCTCGGTGCGGAGGGAAAGTTGTAACGGTTCGGGTTCTGGCCACCGTCGCCCTGACCCTGGGCAGGGCCGTACGACCAGTTGCCCGACGAACCGCCTGGGGGTGTTGCCACTTTCTCCTCCTCCGACTGTGCCCGGCATCCAACGCTGTGGAGCCGCGTCCCAAGACCTTACGGCCAAGGGACGCCAAAACGCACCGTTCGTCTGTTAGTTGAGCAGGCTCCCCTGGAGCTCCGCACGAAGGTCCGGTGTCAGGACCGTACCGGCTCGGTCGACCAGCAGAGCCATCTCGTACCCGATGAGGCCGATGTCCGCCTCGGGGTGCGCGAGCACCGCGAGCGACGAGCCGTCGGAGATGGACATGATGAACAGGAATCCCCGCTCCATCTCCACGACCGTCTGGTTCACGCTGCCGCCCTCGAAGATGCGGGAGGCGCCTGCCGTCAGAGACGTCAGACCGGAGGCGACGGCCGCGAGCTGGTCGGCGCGGTCGCGGGGGAAGCCTTCGGACATCGCCAGAAGGAGTCCGTCGGCGGAGACCACCACCGTGTGGGACACCCCCGGGGTGTTGTCCACGAAGTTGGTGATCAACCAGTTCAGGTTCTGTGCCGCCTGGCTCATCGGGCTCACACTAACGCTCCTGGTTGTAGGTGCTGTCAGGACCGAAGCCCTGGCCGTTCGTTTCACTGCCTGCGCTGCGTCCGCGCTGGACGCCCCGACGCAGGTTGCTCAGCCTGCCCCGGACGTCCTCCGGGGCGCGGGAGACCTGTGGGCCTCCCTGGGGGGTGCTCTCGGCGGCGCCCTCGATCAGGTTGGCCTTGGGCACCCGCCGCGGCAGGCCGGAGGAGGTGACCCCGCCCGCCTTGGGCTTCCGGAGCTGCGAGGCCTGCTGCCACCGCTCGTCGTTGGCCGAGCGCCAGTCGTCGTCGCCGTTGCTCTCCTGGGAGGAGGCCGGCTGCTCCTGGCTCACGTGCCGTGCGCCGCCGGTGCCGTTCGCACCGCCGGCGGTGGCTCCGCGGCGGGGAAGCCCGGCGTCGGTCAGCGCCTGGGCGGCGGAGGGGGCCTGTCCCGGACGGTCGAAGCCTACGCGGTCGCGCTCACTGGCGTCAGCGGCCTGCGCAGATTCCGTTTCCGGGGCCTGAGCAGGGTACTGGTTCGGGTAGCCGTTGCGGTAACCCTCCTGCTGCGGCCAGTCGTCCTGGTGACGTCGCTGCCCGAAGGCCGGGAAGCCCTCGGACCCACCCGCGCCCTGCGCCGGGGACTCCTCCCGGGCCGGCTCCGCATAGGAGGGCTCCGGGTAGCCGCCGCCCGCCGAGGAGGTGTCGTTCTGCGGCAGTCCGCCGCCCGGCGCGTAGTACTGGTCGTCGTACGCGGACCGCTGCTGGTCGTCGTAGGCCGCCTGCTGCTGCTCGTACGAGCTCTGCTGCTGGTCCTCGTAGGCCCCCTGCTGCTGCTCCTCGTACGGCGTCTGCTGGTCGTACGAGGGCTGCTGCCGGTCGGGGTAACCGTGCCGGCCCGTGTCATAGCCCTGGCCGTTGTCGTAGCCCTGCTGCCCGTTGTACTCGTCGTACGCCTGGGCGGGCTCCTGGGAGCCCTGGGCGGGCAGCGCGGCCTGCTGCTGGGACTGGTTCTCCAGGGCCGCCCGGCGCTCCTCGCGCATCAGGGAGCGGCCGACGGGGTCCAGTTCGCGTATGTCGTCGGGGACATCCGTGTAACGGCTGTCGTCGAAGCCGAGCTCCGCGGCCGTGCGCATCGGCTGCTGGTGGAAGTTCTCGCCGCCGCCGAAGTTCTGCTCCGGGATGATCTGCGAGACGGTGAACTCGTCGCGGTCCACGTGGCTCTCGCCGCCACCGCCGTGGGTGATCGCGTCGGGCAGCATGACGAGCGAGGTCGTGCCGGCCTGCTCGCCCGAGGGGCGCAGCTGGACGCGGATGCCGTGCCGGTCGGACAGCCGGCCGACCACGAACAGGCCCATGCGCTGCGAGATCGCGGCGTCCACGGTCGGCGGGTTGGCCAGCTTGTGGTTGATGTCCGCGAAGTCCTCGGCGGTCAGGCCGATGCCCTTGTCGTGGATCTCGATCATCACGCGGCCGTCGGGCAGCCGGGTCGCGGTGACGCGGACCTTGGTCTGCGGGGAGGAGAACGTGGTGGCGTTCTCCAGCAGCTCGGCGAGCAGGTGCACGAGGTCGGTCACGGCCCGGCCGTGGATCTCCGCCTCCGGCACGCCCGACAGCTCGATGCGCTCGTACTGCTCCACCTCGGAGGAGGCGGCGCGCAGCACGTCGACCAGCGGCACCGGCTGGTCCCAGCGGCGGCCGGGCTCCTCGCCGGCGAGGACGAGGAGGTTCTCGCCGTTGCGGCGCATACGGGTCGCGAGGTGGTCCAGGCGGAAGAGGTTCTCCAGCTGGTCCGGGTCGGCCTCGTTGTTCTCCAGGTCGGTGATCAGGGTCAGCTGGCCCTCGATCAGCGACTGGTTGCGGCGCGAGAGGTTGGTGAAGATCGCGTTGATGTTGCCCCGCAGCAGGGCCTGCTCGGCGGCGAGCCGGACGGCCTCGCGGTGGACCTGGTCGAAGGCGCGGGCGACCTCGCCGATCTCGTCGGTGGTGGTGATCGGGATGGGCGCCACGCGGGTGTCGACCCGGCCGGGGTCGGTGCGCGAGAGCTGGTCGACCAGCATCGGCAGGCGCTGCTCGGCGATGCCGAAGGCGGCGGTGCGCAGCTGGCGCATCGAGCGGCTCATCTGGCGGGCGACCGCACCGGCCAGGATGAAGGCGAGGAGCAGGGCGAGGACGACGGCGGCACCGGTGATGTAGGCGTCGCGCTGGGCGTCGGCGGCGATGTCCGAGGCCTCGCTCACGGCCTTGTCGGCCATGTCCGCCTCGATCTTCTCGTACGCGTTGAACTTGAGGGTGTTGACCGCCCACCAGTTCTCGGCGGTGATGCCCTTGGTGGCGAGGGCGGCGCGGGCGCTCGGGTCCGTGCTCGGCAGGGTGACGAGGGCCCCGACCATCGTCTCGGGCTTGGACGGCGGGGGGACGTAATCCGGGTCCTTGGCCTTGGCCTCGCGGGCCATGGCGGCGCCCTCGGCCTTGATGTCGGCCTCGGCCGTCTTGAGCTTGGCCGCGTCCTGCTCGGTGCCACCGCCGACGTACTCGCCGATGGCGATGCGCTCGAGGTAGGCGTAGGAGGACAGGGCGACGCGCTGGCTGGCGAGGTTGCCGTCGTCCGGGCCGGGCTTGATCAGGATGTGCATGCCGATGGAGCGCTGCAGCGACAGGGCCGCCTTGGTCAGCTCCATGGCGTACACGGTCCGGCCGTAGCTGGTGATGTTGCCGGTGCCCAGGCCCAGCTCGTTGGCGAACTCGGTGAGGGGGTGGGCGATCTCGACGTAGCCCTCCTCCGTCTGCACGCCCTTGAGCTTGGAGGTGTACGCGGCCTGGCGCAGGGTGGCCAGCTTGGGCTCCACATCGTGGAACAGGTCCAGCCGGCGTACCAGGCCGGGCTTGGACGGCATGTCCTGCGCCGCGGCGTCGAACTCGTCGGCCGCCTTGTCGGTGAGCTTGCGGGCCTCGACGACGGTCTTGTCGTCCTTGCCCTTGCCCTGCAGCAGCGGGGCGGCGGTGATGTCGCGCTCGTTGTAGAGGGCGTTGGCGTACAGCAGGGAGGCCCGCACCAGACGCGCGGTGTTCTCCGCGTCCTCGGCCTCCTGCCAGGTGTCGATCGAGCTCTTCACCTGGAAGCCGCCCATGACGAGGCCGACCACCACCGGGATGAGCAGGATCGCGTTCAGCCGGGTCGCCACACGCCAGTTGCGCGGGGAGAAGCGGCCTCCGCTCGGGGCGGGGGCGGCCGTCGGCTCCGAACCGGGCACGGGGGCGGGCGCCGCTGTCCGCGGCGGCGGGGTGAAGTTGCCCCGGGCCGACGGCTCGGGACTGTTCTTGCTTCGCCTCACTCGACCAACAACCTCTCGGCGGTCGGCACCAACGTTGTGCCGCAGTTTCTCAGAGCCCCACGCACCATCTACGGACGAGTACGTCATTGACTATTGGGCAGTTCAGGCATTCCAGCACGACGACCTGCGCTCTTCCAAACAGTCCGAGGCGGTGAATCCCCGTGATGTAAGGCCCAGATAAAACGGTCATAAAGAGCGAGCCCCGCCAAAAGGCGGGGCGGTTGTGCGCGCAGTGAGACCGGGTGTGCGCGTCGAGTGGCGGTACCACCCGATTCCTCTGCCGAAACGTTATGAACACCTTGGCCGACCGTGTCAAAGGACACAGCCGGCTCCGGCGCATCTACGACAACTGCCGTATGTCGCTTTTGATTTGGGTGCTACCGCAGTCGTGCCATCAAAGCGTGCTCGACCAGCGTGATCAGGGCACTCTTCGCATCGGCCCGATGCCGGGCGTCCGTCGTGATGATCGGGGCGTCCGGCCCGATCTGCAGCGCCTCGCGGACCTCGTCCGGCGTGTACGGCTGCTGGCCGTCGAAGCCGTTGAGCGCGATGACGAACGGCAGACCGCTGTTCTCGAAGTAGTCCACGGCCGGGAAGCAGTCGGCCAGCCGCCGGGTGTCCACCAGGACCACGGCGCCGATGGCGCCGCGCACCAGGTCGTCCCACATGAACCAGAAGCGGTCCTGGCCCGGTGTACCGAACAGGTACAGGATCAGGTCCTGGTCCAGGGTGATACGGCCGAAGTCCATGGCCACCGTGGTGGTGGTCTTGTCCCCGGTGTGGGTCAGGTCGTCGATGCCCGCCGAAGCGGACGTCATCACGGCCTCGGTGCGCAGCGGATTGATCTCCGAGACGGCACCGACGAACGTGGTCTTGCCCACGCCGAAGCCGCCCGCCACCACGATCTTCGCGGAGGTGGTGGAACGACCCGCGTCAGAGCTTGCGAAGTCCACTGAGCACCCTTTCGAGCAGTGTCACGTCCGGTGCGCCGGTGGTCTCGTCGCCGCCCGGCTGGTGGATCGCGACGAGGCCGGCCTCGGCGAGGTCCGCGACCAGGATCCGGGCCACGCCCAGCGGCATGTTGAGCAGGGCCGAGACCTCGGCGACCGACTTCACCTCACGGCAGAGGTGGCAGATGCGCTGGTGCTCGGGGAGCAGTCCCATAAGCGCGGCGGGGTCCGCCGTCGTGCTGATCAGTGCCTCGATGGCCAGCTGGTAGCGCGGCCGCGTCCGGCCACCGGTCATGGCGTACGGCCTTACCAGTGGCTGGTCGCCCTCGTCCTCGTACGGCTCCGCGTACGGATCATGAGAGGCGGTGGGCGGGGTCATGAGTCCTCCGGGCTGGACAGCAAGTCGGTCGGTCGAGCCGTCTGAAGAGGCCTGTGTGGGGGATGTGGCGGCCGGACGGTGATGTGGTGAGACGGGTGGTGCCGGGGCCGATCAGTGGAGCAGACTGCCTTGGAGCTCGGCTCGCAGGTCCGGGGTGAGGACCGCGCCCGCGCGGTCGACCAGGAGCGCCATCTCGTAGCCGACGAGGCCGATGTCGCACTCGGGGTGCGCGAGGACGGCCAGCGACGAGCCGTCGGAGACGGACATGAGGAAGAGGAACCCCCGCTCCATCTCCACGACCGTCTGCGCCACGTCACCGCCCTCGAAGATCCGGGAGGCGCCCGCCGTCAGGGACGTCAGACCCGAGGCGACGGCCGCGAGCTGGTCCGCGCGGTCGCGCGGGAAGCCCTCCGACATCGCCAGGAGGAGACCGTCGGCGGACACGACGACGGTGTGGGACACCCCGGGGGTGTTGTCCACGAAGTTGGTGATCAACCAGTTGAGGTTCTGTGCCGCCTGGCTCATCGGACTCAACTAACGCTCCTGCTGGTGAGTGGGCCGTGGGTGGCTGCCGGTCTGGGTGGACCCGGCCTGACGACCCTGTGCGATTCCCCGACGGAGATTGGTCAGCCGGCCGCGCACGTCATCGGGCGCGCGCGAGACCTGCGGACCGCTCTGGTGGGACTGCTGCTGCGCCGTGCCCGGGACGAGGTTGGCCCGGGGCACCCGGCGCGGCAGGCCGGAGGTGGTGATACCGCCCGCGGCGGGCTGGCGGACGCGCTCGGCCTGGCGGACGAGGTCGTCGTTGGGCGAGGTGCGCCAGCCGGCGGAGGCGGACCGCTGCGGGCCGGTGGGCTGCTGCGGTGCTTGGGGGGCGGCCGGAGCGGAGCCGTTGCCGTGCTGCTGCTCCTGCTGGCCGTGGAACCAGTTGGTCTCCAGCGTGTCGTACAGCGGCGTACGGCCGTCGCCCGGGCCGGTCGCCGGCGGCAGGGCCTCGGGCTCCTGCCGGACGGGCCGGGCCTGCGGGGCGGGCGGGCGCGGGGCGCCGAAGTCGGCTCCGTTCCGCCCGCCGTCGGCCTGCGGACGCTCGAACTGGCCCGTGCCCGCCGGGTCGGCCGGGGTGGCCGGACCCGGGAGGGTCGGCCGGCCGGCGCCGTTGCCCTGGTGGGGCACCGGGTACTGACCCGTGGAGCCGTTGTCCTGGCGCGGCGCCGGGTACTGCCCGGTCGAGCCGTTGCCGTAGGACTGCGGGGCCTGCGGCGCCGGGTACTGGCCCGTCGAGCCGTTGCCGTTGTCGTACGACTGCTGCGGGACCTGGTACTGGCCCGGCGCGGGAGACGCCTCGCGGCGGCCCTGCTGGGTGCCGAAGACGTCCGGGCGGACGAACTGGCCCGGCCCCTGCTGGGCGTTCGGGTCGTGGGCGTACGGGTCCTGCTGCTGGGGGACGGTGTAGTCGGCGGGCCCGCCGGGGTTCTGCCGGCCGGCGTCGCGCGGCACGGCCGGGATCTCCGCCGTGGCGCCCGGACCCTGCCGGTCGTCGATCCGCGGCAGCGCGGCCGTACGGGGGCCGTCCGCGTCCTCGTGTCCACGCGGGGTGTCCAGCGAGGCACGGGGCACCGGCGGCTGGGCGTTCTCGTCGCTCCAGCTCGGCTGGCGCGGCTGCTGCGCGTCACCACCGGGCAGCTCGGCACGCGCGCCACCGCCGCGCGGCGGCAGCTGCGGCCTGCGGCCACGTCCGCGGCCCTTGCCCTGCTGGGCGTCGCCGCCCTGCTGCGGCCGGCCGCGGCCACCGCCGAAGGCGTCCTGGCCCTGCGGTCCCTCGGCGCCCGCGGCCTGCAGGCCCTGCGAGGCACCCGGGGCCTGGCCGAACCCGGCACCGGCCGGGGCCTGGTTCGGACGGCCCTGCTCGAACATGGAGTTGCCCTGCCCCTGCGGTCCGCGCGGCGCACCCGGACCGGCCGGGCGGCCGGCGTCGCCGTCCCGCCCGGGCAGCGCGGCGCGCGAGCCCTGGCCGACGGCCGGCCGGCCACCGCCGCCGAAGGCACCCGCGATACCGGGGGTGCCGGCACCCTGGCCGGACGGGACGGCCCGCCGGGCCGCCGCCACGCCCGCCGCCGCCTGCGCGGCGGCCGGACCGCCACCGCCGGCCGGCGGCTGACCGCCCTGCTTGGGCTGGGGCTTCTTGCCGCCCTGGGCGACGTCGACGGGCAGCATGACCAGCGCGGTCGTACCACCGGAGTCGGACGGGCGGAGCTGGATGCG
The DNA here is from genome assembly GCF_055567995.1 of Streptomyces sp. NPDC026246. NCBI lineage: Bacteria > Bacillati > Actinomycetota > Actinomycetes > Kitasatosporales > Streptomycetaceae > Streptomyces > Streptomyces sp. NPDC026246. The sequence continues at coordinate 9,847 of NZ_JBVHPJ010000014.1, forward strand.
GATACCGTGCCGCTGGGACAGCCGGCCGACCACGAACAGACCCATGCGGCGGGAGACGGAGACGTCCACCGTCGGGGGAGAGGCGAGGCGTTCGTTGATCGCCGCGAGGTCCTCGGGCGAGAGGCCGATGCCGGTGTCGTGGATCTCGATCAGCACCCGGCCGTCGGGCAGGGCGTGACCGGTGACCTTCACCTTCGTCTGCGGCGAGGAGAACGATGTCGCGTTCTCCAGCAGCTCGGCGAGCAGGTGCACGAGGTCGTTGACCACGCGGCCGGCCACTTCGGTGGTCGGCACGGAGGCCAGCTCGATGCGCTCGTACTGCTCCACCTCGGACGCGGCGGCGCGGAGCACGTCGACCAGCGGGACCGGACGGGTCCACCGGCGGCCGGGCTCCTCACCCGCGAGGACGAGGAGGTTCTCACCGTTACGGCGCATGCGGGTGGCGAGGTGGTCGAGCTTGAACAGCGACGACAGCTGGTCCGGGTCGGCCTCGCGGGACTCCAGCTCGGAGATCAGCGACAGCTGGCGCTGGATCAGACCCTGGGAGCGGCGCGAGAGGTTGGTGAACATCGCGTTGACGTTGCCCCGCAGCAGGGCCTGCTCGGCGGCGAGGCGGACCGCCTCGCGGTGCACGTCGTCGAAGGCCGCGGCCACCCGGCCGATCTCGTCCCGGGAGTGCACGCCGACCGACTCCACGGACGTGTCGACGTCCTGCGGGTCGGACTCGGACAGCTGCTTGACCAGCTCGGGCAGGCGGTCGGAGGCGACCCTGGTGGCGGTGTCCTCCAGGCGCCGCAGCGAGCGGATCATGGAGCGGGCCACGACGAAGGCGCCGACCAGCGACACACCGAGCACGAGCAGGATCAGGGCACCGGAGATGATCGCGTCGCGCTCGGTGGCGCTGCGCAGCTCGCGGGCCTTCTGCTCCATCTCCTCGAGCAGCGTGTGCTCGATGTTCTTCATCTGCTGGATCTTGGTGGTGCTGTCGTCCAGCCAGTCGCGGTAGGACCGCTTGTCCTGCTGGGCCAGACCGCTCGCGGAGATCAGCACGCGGTCCGCGTAGGTGTCGGTGGCCTTGATCGTGCTGTTGCCGCCGTCCTCGATCGGCTTCAGCAGATTGGCGGCCGCTTCCTCGCCGTAGATGCTCTTGAAGCTGCGGATCTCGGACTTCTGGCTCTCCGAGGCCGACTGCGCGTACAGCCGGTCGTTCGGCGAGAGCTTGCCGGTCGTGGTGTCGTTCGCGGGCAGCGCCGCCGCGAGGGCCGCGCGCTGGATGGAGGAGTACTCCTTGGCCGCGGAGAACGACGCGAGCGCACGCGTGCGCTGGATCATGTCCGGGTTGCTGGTCGCCTCGGCCATGTCCTGGGAGAGGTCGATCAGGCTCTCGATCAGACGGTGGTAGGCCTCGACCGTCTGGGTGGAGTTGCCCTTGGTCTCGTAGGCGCCCTTGCGGATCTGCTCCAGGTCGCCGAGCTCGCTGGCCAGCTGGACGAGGTACTCGCGGACGCCGGCGAGGTTGCCGTCCTTGCTGGCGCTGTCGATCTCCTCGGAGCTGTCGAGGAAGTTCTTCCTCGCCCGGTCCGTCTTCTCGCGCAGCCCCTTGACCGCGAAGTCGGTGGCCTTGCCGCCGTGCGCGAGCGGGCCGGCCGACTGGTCGCGCTCGTCCTGGAGGGCGGCGGACAGCTCGGTGGCCTGCTTGGTGATGTCCGTCAGCAGCTTCATGTTGTCGAGCTGCTGGATGTCGTCCATCGACTGGTTGATGCGCAGCGCGCCGAGCGAGGTGGCCGCGACCACCGGCAGCGCGAGCAGCGACACCAGTCGCGTGGAGATGCGCCAGTTGCGCAGGGCTATTCGCGGACCGGGACCGGTGGGGCCCAACGGCGGCTTCAGCGACGCGGCCTGGCCCGTCGCCCCCGAAGGAGCCGGCGCACCGGGACGCTCACCACCGTTGCCCGAAGGGCCCGGGTTCTGGGCGTGCTGGGGCGAGGGGCCGCCATTCATGGGGCCAGTCCCGCCGTGCGGCTCCGGCTCCGCCGAAGCGTTGCCATCCCTCTTGAAACGTCCCTGCACTAGCGTCGCAACCTCTGGACCAGGCACCCCGTCGTGTGAACGGCGGAGCACGGTGTCGGCGTTCTGGGGACGCCCTGAATTACGCCCCCGTGGTGGTCGTGGGTGACCGGCGCTGGCTCCCCCTTCTCACCCGCCGCACGGCGCGTCGGTGCGCCCCCTGTGCGCCGGCTCGATCCTGCGGCGGTCCGTGAGATTCCAGCACAGCACAGGATCTCCAACAAGGCCCGTAAGCCGAGCCGTGACCTAGGTGACACCACGTGAGGGCCGGATCACCGGACGTAGAAAGGGAGTTCGTCCATTTCGGACGTATGCCCGCGAGTCGCCGAGCGGCCGCAGGTGTCCCAGTCGCCATGATCAGGAGCGGAATGATGGCTTCAGGGGGGCAATGTCCGCTTAGTCGCCTCGGAGTGGCCGTCCGGATTGACCGATTCGCCCCCTGGCTGGTGAGCAAACTCACACGCTGAAGATGAGCACCCGACGGTTGAGCCGGGAATCCGGTGTTTAGCCTGACGCTTTACAGACATGGCAAAACCGACAACCCGCGCCCGCGTGGGGGGCTCGCACGCGCCCTCCCGGCGCCCGTCAACAGGACAGGGTCAAGTAAACAGTGAAGACGACGACGATGTTCCACAAGATCGCCAACCCGCGGCGCACGACGCTGGCGCACCTCGCGGGTGCCGACGAACTGCAGACGCCGCAGCAGCCGGAGCACCCCGTCGAACTCCCGACCCAGACCGCCAACCCCAGGCGCACCGTCCTCATGGAGATCCCGGTGGCGGCCGGCGCGGCCGCCGAGTGACACCAGGAAGTACGCGCGCCGGCCGCCGGATGCTCACGGCGGCGGCACACGGATCGCGAAGGGGCGCCCCCACGACGGGGGGCGCCCCTTGTGCATGTACGGCGTCCCGCCGATGTGCGCGGGGCTCGGCGTCCTCCCCGCGTTAGCCTGGAGCGTCAGACTCCAGCCGCTTCAGTCAAGGGGCCAAGCATCCCGTGCGCATCGCCAGATTCTCCATCGACGGGAACGTCGCCTTCGGCGCCATCGAGGGCGAGAAGCAGGACGAACTCGTCCTGGACATCATCAAGGGCATCCCGTTCGCGGACTACGAGCTGTCCGGCACGAAGGTGCCGGTCGGCAAGGTGAGGCTGCTGCCGCCGGTGCTGCCCAACAAGGTCGTGGCCTTCGGCCGCAACTACGCGGAGCACGCACGCGAACTGGGCAACGAGGTCCCCGAGGCGCCCTTCGCCTTCTTCAAGCCGTCCACCTCGGTGGTCGGCCCCGGCGACGAGATCCAGTACCCCTCCTTCTCCACCGAGGTGCACCACGAGGCCGAGCTGGCCGTGGTCATCGGCCGGATGTGCCGCGAGGTCCCGCGCGAGCGCGTCAAGGACGTGGTCTTCGGCTACACCTGCGCCAACGACATCACCGCCCGCGACGTCCAGAAGCGCGAGAAGCAGTGGGCCAGGGCCAAGGGCTTCGACACCTCCTGCCCGCTCGGCCCCTGGGTGGAGACCGACCTCGACCCCTCCGACCTGACCATCCAGCTCACGGTCAACGGACAGCAGCGCCAGCTCGGCCGCACCAGCGAGATGATCCACTCGGTCGAGGACCTGATCGTCAACATCTCCGAGGCCATGACGCTGCTCCCCGGCGACGTGATCCTCACGGGCACCCCGGCTGGGGTCGGCCCCCTCACCGTCGGCGACGAGGTCGCCGTCACCATCGAAGGCATCGGCACTCTCACCAACAAGGTTGTCAAGCGTGGCTAGCGCATCCGCCCCAGCAGTCCGTGTCCGTTTCTGCCCCTCGCCCACCGGCAACCCCCACGTGGGTCTGGTGCGCACCGCCCTGTTCAACTGGGCGTTCGCCAAGCACCACCAGGGCACTCTGGTCTTCCGCATCGAGGACACCGACGCGGCCCGCGACTCCGAGGAGTCCTACAACCAGCTGCTCGACTCCATGCGCTGGCTGGGCTTCGACTGGGACGAGGGCCCCGAGGTCGGCGGCCCGCACGCGCCCTACCGGCAGTCCCAGCGCATGGACCTCTACAAGGAGGTCGCGCAGAAGCTGCTCGACGCCGGCCACGCCTACCGCTGCTACTGCTCCCAGGAGGAGCTGGACACCCGGCGCGAGGCCGCCCGCGCCGCAGGCAGGCCCTCCGGCTACGACGGCCACTGCCGCGAGCTGACCGACGCCCAGGTCGAGGAGTACACGGCCCAGGGCCGCGAGCCGATCGTCCGCTTCCGGATGCCCGACGAGACGATCACCTTCACCGACCTGGTCCGCGGCGAGCTGACCTTCACCCCGGAGAACGTCCCGGACTACGGCATCGTCCGCGCCAACGGCGCCCCGCTGTACACCCTGGTCAACCCGGTCGACGACGCCCTGATGGAGATCACCCACGTCCTGCGCGGCGAGGACCTGCTCTCCTCCACCCCCCGCCAGATCGCCCTGTACAAGGCGCTGATCGAGCTGGGCGTCGCCAAGGAGATCCCGTCCTTCGGCCACCTGCCGTACGTGATGGGCGAGGGCAACAAGAAGCTCTCCAAGCGCGACCCGCAGTCCTCCCTCAACCTCTACCGCGAGCGTGGCTTCCTCCCCGAGGGCCTGCTCAACTACCTTTCGCTGCTCGGCTGGTCCCTCTCCGCCGACCAGGACGTCTTCTCGATCGAGGAGATGGTCGCCGCGTTCGAGATCTCCGACGTGAACCCCAACCCGGCGCGCTTCGACCTCAAGAAGTGCGAGGCGATCAACGGCGACCACATCCGCATGCTCGACGTGAAGGACTTCACCGAGCGCTGCCGCCCGTGGCTCCAGGCGCCGTTCGCCCCCTGGGCCCCGGAGGCCTTCGACGAGGCGAAGTGGCAGGCCGTCGCGCCGCACGCGCAGACCCGGCTGAAGGTCCTGTCGGAGATCACCGACAACGTCGACTTCCTGTTCCTGCCGGAGCCGGTGGAGGACGAGGCCAGCTGGGCGAAGGCCATGAAGGAGGGCTCGGACGCCCTGCTGCGCACGGCCCGCGAGAAGCTGGAAGCCGCCGACTGGACCTCCGCCGAGTCGCTCAAGGAGGCCGTCCTGGCCGCCGGCGAGGCCCACGGCCTCAAGCTCGGCAAGGCCCAGGCGCCCGTCCGCGTCGCCGTCACCGGCCGCACGGTCGGCCTGCCGCTCTTCGAGTCCCTGGAGATCCTGGGCAAGGAGACGACCCTGGCCCGTATCGACGCGGCGCTGGCCAGGCTGGCCGCCTGACCCCGAGCACGACCCCCCGAGCACGACCCCCGAGGGCGGCGCCCACTCCGGGTGCCGCCCTCGCCGCGGCACGACGACCCCGGGCTGAAGGCCCGCCGGGGTGGGTACGGTCGGGGCATGAGCATCCGAGCCGTGGTCTGGGACGTCGACGACACCCTCTTCGACTACACCAGCGCCGACCGCATCGGCATGCGCGCCCACCTCGTGGCCGAGGGCCTGCTCGACCACTACGGCACGGCCGAGCAGGCCCTCGCCCAGTGGCGGGACGTCACCGACCGGCAGTGGGCCCGCTTCGCCGCCGGCGAGGCGACCTTCGAGGCCCAGCGCCGCGACCGCGTGCGGGTGTTCCTGGACCGGGAGCTGACCGACGAGCAGGCCGACGCCTGGTTCCGGCGCTACCTCACCCACTACGAGGCCGCCTGGTCCCTGTTCCCGGACGTCCTGCCCGTCCTCGACGCCCTCTCCGCCACCCACCGCCACGCGGTGCTCTCCAACTCCAGCCTGCAGGTCCAGGACCGCAAGCTGCGCGCCCTCGGCGTCCACGACCGGTTCGAGAGCATCCTGTGCGCCGCCGAGCTGGGCGTCTCCAAGCCCGAGGCGGGCGCCTTCCTCGCCGCCTGCGATGCCCTGGCCCTGCCGCCGCACGAGGTCGCCTACGTCGGCGATCACCCGGAGATCGACGGCCGGGGTGCCGCCGACGCCGGACTGCTGTCGGTGTGGATCGACCGCGGCGGCCGGTACGCCACGATCGACCCGCCCTCCGGGCCGCACCGCATCGCGTCCCTGGCCGAACTGCCCTCTGTGCTGGGTGCCGATACTCGTTTTGGAGCCCCGTCCACCTTCAGGTAATGTTCTTCCTGCGCCGCGGGGAGCGGGCCGGAAGGCCGGAACCCCAGGGCGCACAGCTAGAACACGATCCCCCCAGGGGCTTGCGTTCCAGTGGCCTATGGTGTAATTGGCAGCACGACTGATTCTGGTTCAGTTAGTCTTGGTTCGAGTCCAGGTAGGCCAGCTCGCAGAGCTCATCTGCAAAGCCCCCGTTGTGTAGCGGCCTAGCACGCTGCCCTCTCAAGGCAGTAGCGCCGGTTCGAATCCGGTCGGGGGTACTGGTTCCGGAGATCGGCAGATCGACGATCGCCCCGGAACTGCTAGGGCCCCCGTTGTGTAGCGGCCTAGCACGCCGCCCTCTCAAGGCGGTAGCGCCGGTTCGAATCCGGTCGGGGGTACTGACTGGTCTAAACCACATTGGTCTATGGTGTAATTGGCAGCACGACTGATTCTGGTTCAGTTAGTCTTGGTTCGAGTCCAGGTAGACCAGCTCGGGCCTGCGGAAACGCAGTGTCCAGGCCCCCGTTGTGTAGCGGCCTAGCACGCCGCCCTCTCAAGGCGGTAGCGCCGGTTCGAATCCGGTCGGGGGTACACATCGCAAGAGGCTCCTCACTTCGGTGAGGAGCCTCTTGCGTATGCCGTGGGGGCGCGGGGAACTGCGCGAACGGCCACTGGACGGCCCGCAGGCGACGTCGAAACCGGCTCTGCCGGGCGCCGGGTCGGGGGAGGCCTGCCGCGGCGTTGAGGCCGGCCCACCCCGAAGCGCTCCGTCCCCTCAGCCGGTGCGCCGCAACGCCTCGGAGAGACGCCCCGCGGCGTCGATCACGGCCTGCGCGTGCATCCGCCCCGGGTGACGCGTCAACCGCTCGATGGGCCCGGACACGGACACCGCGGCCACCACACGGTTGGACGGCCCCCGCACCGGCGCGGACACGGACGCGACGCCCGGCTCCCGCTCACCGATCGACTGGGCCCAGCCGCGCCGGCGCACGCCCGACAGGGCCGTCGCCGTGAAGCGGGCGCCCTGCAACCCCCGGTGCAGCCGCTCCGGCTCCTCCCAGGCCATCAGGATCTGCGCCGAGGAGCCGGCCTTCATCGTGAGCGTCGAACCGACCGGGACCGTGTCCCGCAGTCCGGACAGCCGCTCCGCCGCGGCGACGCAGATGCGCATGTCGCCCTGACGGCGATAGAGCTGCGCGCTCTCGCCCGTGACGTCCCGCAGGTGTGTGAGCACCGGGCCGGCGGTGGCCAGGAGACGGTCCTCACCCGCTGCCGCGGCCAGCTCGGCCAGCCGAGGGCCGAGAATGAAACGGCCCTGCATGTCCCGCGCCACCATGCGGTGGTGCTCCAGCGCCACGGCCAGGCGGTGGGCCGTGGGTCGTGCCAGTCCGGTGGCGCCGACCAGACCCGCGAGGGTGGCCGGACCGGACTCCAGAGCGCTCAGGACGAGGGCCGCCTTGTCCAGAACGCCGACGCCGCTACTGTTGTCCATGCAACGATACTCCCGTCTCACTCTGTGAAACGCAAGTTCAATTTTCTTCCGAACGCGCCACCCTGGAATCACGAAGTCACAACGGGCCCGTGACGTAAGGGCCTGGCGGTGTGCGCCCGGAATCAGGGGAACGGGCGCCGCCTCCTCAAGATCTCTAGTTGGGTCGGCGGACCGTCGCCGGCCGGAGGGAACAGCGATGGGTAGGACACTCGCGGAGAAAGTCTGGGACGACCACGTCGTCCGGCGCGCGGAGGGCGAGCCCGACCTTCTCTTCATCGATCTGCACCTGCTGCACGAGGTGACCAGCCCGCAGGCCTTCGACGGCCTCCGCAAGAGCGGCCGCACCGTGCGCCGCCTCGACCTCACCATCGCCACCGAGGACCACAACACCCCCACCCTCGACATCGACAAGCCGATCGCCGACCCGGTCTCCCGGGTGCAGCTGGAGACGCTGCGCAAGAACGCCGCCGACTTCGGTGTGCGCCTGCACCCGCTGGGCGACGTCGAGCAGGGCGTGGTGCACGTCGTGGGCCCCCAGCTGGGCCTGACCCAGCCGGGCACCACCGTCGTCTGCGGCGACTCCCACACCTCGACCCACGGCGCCTTCGGCGCGCTGGCGTTCGGCATCGGCACCTCGCAGGTCGAGCACGTGCTGGCCACCCAGACGCTGCCGATGACCCGCCCCAAGACCATGGCGATCACGGTCAACGGCGAACTGCCCGAGGGCGTCACCGCCAAGGACCTGATCCTGGCGATCATCGCGAGGATCGGCACGGGCGGCGGCCAGGGCTACGTCCTGGAGTACCGCGGCGAGGCCATCGAGAAGCTCTCGATGGAGGCCCGCATGACCATCTGCAACATGTCGATCGAGGCCGGCGCCCGCGCGGGCATGATCGCCCCGGACGAGACCACGTTCGCCTACCTCCAGGGCCGTCCGCACGCCCCCGAGGGCGAGGACTGGGACGCGGCCGTCGCCTACTGGAAGACGCTGAGGACGGACGAGGACGCCGAGTTCGACGCCGAGGTCGTCATCGAGGCCGCCGAGCTGTCCCCGTTCGTCACCTGGGGCACCAACCCCGGGCAGGGCGCACCGCTTTCGGCGTCCGTCCCCGATCCCGCTTCGTACGAAGACGCATCGGAGCGCCACGCCGCCGAAAGGGCCCTGGAGTACATGGGGTTGGAGGCCGGGCAGCCGCTGCGCTCCATCAACGTGGACACCGTCTTCGTAGGCTCCTGCACCAACGGCCGCATCGAGGACCTGCGCGCCGCCGCCGAGCTGCTCCAGGGCCGCAAAGTCGCCGACGGGGTACGGATGCTGGTCGTCCCGGGCTCGGCGCGGGTCGGTCTGCAGGCCGTCTCCGAGGGTCTGGACGTCGTCTTCAAGGAGGCCGGCGCCGAATGGCGGCACGCGGGCTGCTCGATGTGCCTGGGCATGAACCCGGACCAGCTCGCCCCGGGTGAGCGCTCCGCGTCCACCTCCAACCGCAACTTCGAGGGTCGGCAGGGCAAGGGCGGCCGTACGCACCTGGTGTCACCGCAGGTGGCGGCGGCGACGGCCGTGCTGGGCCACCTGGCCTCCCCGGCCGACCTGTCCGACGCCGACGTTCCCACGCCCGCTGGAGTCTGATCAGTCATGGAAGCTTTCACCACCCACACCGGCCGGGCCGTCCCGCTGCGCCGCAGCAACGTCGACACCGACCAGATCATCCCCGCCCACTGGCTCAAGAAGGTGACGCGGGACGGGTTCGAGGACGGACTGTTCGAGGCCTGGCGCAAGGACCCCGAGTTCGTCCTCAACCGCCCCGAACGGCAGGGGGCGACCGTCCTGGTCGCCGGGCCCGACTTCGGCACCGGCTCCTCGCGTGAGCACGCCGTCTGGGCGCTGCAGAACTACGGCTTCAAGGCCGTGATCTCCTCCCGCTTCGCCGACATCTTCCGCGGCAACTCGCTGAAGAACGGCCTGCTCACGGTGGTGCTGGAGCAGCAGACCGTGGACGCGCTGTGGGAGCTCACCGAACAGGACCCGCAGGTCGAGATCACCGTCGACCTGGAGCGCCGCGAGGTGCGCGCCGGGGGCGTCACCGCCTCCTTCGAGCTGGACGAGAACTCCCGCTGGCGGCTGCTGAACGGCCTCGACGACATCTCGATCACCCTGCAGAACGAGGGGGACATCGCCGCCTACGAGGCGAAGCGCCCGTCGTTCAAGCCGCGGACGCTGCCGGTCTGAGCCACAGCACGGCCCCGGCGCCCGAGCAAGGCGACTTTCGGCCACCGCAACACCCCGCCCGTACCCCCGATCAGCCCGATCGGGGGTACGGGCGTTTCTGCACCCGAACGGCCCTGCCCGCCCCCCGGAGCGAGGGCAACTTCCCACGTTATGCAGGTGGTTGCCGGGGTAGGCGGGTGTCACAGCCGTGACTTCCACAGGTGCCTGGAAGGCCGTCCGGGGCCGCAGTTGTGCCCTGCGCAGGCGACAACTCGCCCCAGATGGCACAATCTGTGCATGGAACACGACGGCCAACTCGAGCTCTATGCGGCGGTCGCGGACCAACTCAAAGAAGCGCATGCAAGGGTGCGCGCACTGCAAGTCCCGGAGGGCGTACGGATGGCGCTGACCCGGAAGCTGCTGGTCATTACGGCCGCGGCCAAGCACGATCTCGCCGACGCGGCAAGGCGGCTGGAGCGGTTCACCGCGGATCTCGACGAGGGACGTCTCCCCGTCGAGGAACGCTGAACCGTACGGCACCGTCGAGTTCGTTGCGGCACAAGGGTGATAAGCCCGTTTCGTGTTTGATTTGCGGTATATATCTGCCTAACGTGCGAAAAAGCTTGAACACTTTCGTTCTGGCGATGTCTCCGAAGGGGAAGACGTGAACAAGGCGCAGCTCGTAGAAGCGATTGCCGACAAGATGGGCGGCCGCCAGCAGGCCGCCGATGCTGTCGACCATGTACTGGACGCCATCGTCCGCGCGGTGGTCGCGGGTGACCGGGTCTCGGTCACCGGCTTCGGTTCCTTCGAGAAGGTCGACCGTCCGGCCCGCTACGCCCGTAATCCCCAGACGGGCGAGCGGGTTCGGGTCAAGAAGACCTCCGTTCCGCGCTTCCGTGCGGGCCAGGGCTTCAAGGACCTGGTCAGCGGCTCGAAGAAGCTCCCGAAGGGTGACATCGCCGTCAAGAAGGCCCCCAAGGGCAGCCTGTCCGGCCCGCCCGCCACGATCGCCAAGTCCGCGGGCAAGAAGGCCGCGGCGAAGAAGACGGCGGGAGCGGCGAAGACCACCACGGCGCGCAAGACGGCCGCCAAGAAGACGGCCGCCACGTCCAAGACGGCCGCCGCGAAGAAGACCACGGCGAAGAAGGCGCCCGCCAAGAAGACGGCGGCCACCTCCAAGACCACCGCGGCGAAGAAGACCACCGCGAAGACGGCCCCCGCCACGAAGAAGGCCACGGCCAAGAAGGCGCCGGCCAAGAAGTCCACTGCGCGCAAGACCACCGCCAAGAAGACCACCGCCCGCAAGAAGTAAGGGCGCCGGGTACTCACACGCCGGGCCGGACTCCCCTGGGGAGCCCGGCCCGCGGCGTGTCCGGCGTGTGGTCGCTGGTGGTCAGAGGGTCTGCAGGGTCACCAGAGTGATCCGGAGGTCTTCCCTCGCGCCCTCCACCTCGATGCGCACCCGCTGCCCCGGACGCAGCAGGAGCAGGCCGCCCGCGTCGAACGCCGCGGCGTCGAAGGGCACCGGGGTGCCGTCGTCCAGGAGCACCTGCCCGCTGCGGCTTTCGGGGTCGTACGTGTACGCGGTCGCCTGCATGGCCGCAGCCTACTGCCCGGGTATCAGCAACCGCGCGGCGGCCGCGGCCGTATGAGGGCCGACGCCCAGGGCCAGCGCGGTGCGCAGGTCGTCGCCGGTGTCCACGTCCTGGCGGACCGAGTCGACGCCGGCGAGGGCCAGTTCCACCGCCCCGGACGCCCGGTGCCGGGCACGGGAATCGGCGCCGAACGCCGGGCGCAATTCCCGGCCCGGGCCCGCGGCCAGCAGCGTCGTGCCGATTGCGGCGGCGTCCGCGAGGAATGCACGCGGGAATTCCCCGGCGGCGTCGAGCACCCGGGACAATTCGCCGGGGCGCAGGGCCGGCAGGTCGGCGTTGAGCGCCGCCACCCGGGCCGCCGGGCGGCCCGACCGTACGACGTCCGCCCCGTGGGCCAGGGCGGCGTTGAGACCGCTCGCCGGTTCGTCGGCGACGATCGCGGCGCCCAGTGCGGCCAGCTCGCGGACCGCCCGGCCGTCGTCCGTGACGACCGCCACATCACGTACCGCCGGGCAGGACAGCGCGGCCGCGACGGTGTCCTGGGCGAAGGCGAGCGCCAGATCCGGCCGCAGCCCGTCGTCCGCGGTGTCCGCGAGCCTGCTCTTGGCCCGGGCCAAGGGCTTCAGGGGTACGACCAGGGTCCACTGCACGGGGGTCCGTCCTCCTCTTGTCGCGGTCATTGTCACCCGGGGCCTGAGGGGCGCGGCGTGCCGGGGCGTACGGTGTTCTCGACAGACCGGCGGGCTGGGGCGACACTTGTGCGGCCCCCCGAGGCCCCCGCTCCAGGCCCTAGAGGAAGGTGTCCGCGTGTCCCGCCGCAGAATCGGCTTCTGGTACCGCTTCGCTGCGGTGATCTGCAAACCGCCGCTGGTGGTTCTGCTCAAGCGGGACTGGCGCGGAATGGAGAACATTCCGGCCGAGGGTGGATTTATCACCGCGGTGAACCACAATTCACACATCGATCCCTTCGCTTACGCGCATTTCCAGTACAACACCGGACGCGTCCCGCGATTCCTCGCGAAGAGCGGTCTTTTCAAGAAGGGATTCGTCGGGGCAGCGATGCGCGGCACCGGCCAGATCCCCGTCTACCGGGAGAGCACGGACGCGCTGAGTGCCTTCCGGGCCGCCATCGACGCGGTGAACCGCGGGGAATGCGTCGCCTTCTACCCCGAGGGCACCCTCACCCGTGACCCGGACGGCTGGCCCATGACCGCCAAGACCGGGGCCGCCCGCGTCGCCCTGCAGACCAAGTGCCCCGTGATCCCGGTGGCGCAGTGGGGCTGCAACGAACTGCTGCCGCCGTACACGAAGAAGCCGCACCTGCTGCCGCGCAAGACGCACCGCGTGCTCGCCGGGCCCGCGGTGGACCTCTCCCGGTTCTACGACCGGGAGATGACCGCGGACCTGCTGAAGGAGGCCACCGAGGTCATCATGGCCGCGGTCACCGCCCAGCTGGAGCAGATCCGCGGCGAGAAGGCGCCCGAGACGCCCTACGACCCGCGGCGGGAGCGGATCGAGCAGCGGCGCCGCACGCAGGCGCAGGCGCAGCGGGCCGAGCAGCGGCCGGAGCGCACGGTGCACTCGGCGCCGTCGTCGCAGACCTCGCAGTCGACGCAGGAAGAGGGGCTGGGTACGTGAGCAAGCCGGTCAAGGCGGCGGTCCTGAGCGCCGGTTCGTGGGGCACGGCCTTCGGCATGGTGCTGGCCGACGCCGGGTGCGAGGTCACCCTGTGGGGACGCCGCCCGGAGCTCGTGGAGGCGATCAACTCCACCCGTACCAACCCCGACTACTTCCCGGGCGTCGAGCTGCCCGAGCGCGTCCGCGCCACGACCGATCCGGCCGAGGCCGCGGCCGGCGCCGACTTCACCGTCCTGTCGGTCCCCTCACAGACCCTGCGCGGCAACCTCGCCGAATGGTCCCCGCTGCTCGCTCCGGACACGGTCCTGGTGTCGCTGATGAAGGGCGTCGAACTCGGCTCCGCCATGCGGATGAGCGAGGTCATCGACGACGTGGCCAAGGTCGGCCAGGACCGGATCGCCGTGGTCACGGGCCCGAACCTGGCCCGGGAGATCGCCGCGCGGATGCCGGCCGCGGCCGTGGTCGCCTGCACCGACGAGGCCGTCGCCCGGCGGCTCCAGGCCGCCTGCCACACCCCGTACTTCCGCCCGTACACCAACACGGACGTGGTGGGGTGCGAACTGGGCGGGGCCGTGAAGAACGTCATCGGCCTGGCCGTGGGCATCGCGGACGGCATGGGGCTCGGCGACAACGCCAAGGGCTCGTTGATCACCCGCGGCCTCGCCGAGACCACCCGGCTCGGCATGGCCCTGGGCGCCGACCCGCTGACCTTCTCCGGACTCGCGGGCCTGGGCGACCTGGTGGCCACCTGCTCCTCCCCGCTGTCGCGCAACCACACCTTCGGCACCAACCTCGGCAAGGGCATGACCCTGCAGGAGACCATCGCGGTCACCAAGCAGACCGCCGAGGGCGTCAAGTCGTGCGAGTCGGTGCTGGATCTGGCTCGCCGGCACGGCGTCGACATGCCGATCACGGAGACGGTCGTCGGCATCGTGCACGAGGGCAAGCCTCCGGTGGTCGCCCTCAAGGAGCTGATGTCGCGCAGCGCGAAGCCCGAACGACGCTGAGCGACGCGGCCCCGCGGCGCTGTCTCCGGGCCCTACCACCGGGTACTCTCATCGCGATATGAGCACCGAGAACCTCCCCCAGAGCCCCGAGCAGCCGCCTCGCAAGCCGCGTGTGGCCGTCGTGTTCGGCGGGCGCAGCTCCGAACACGGGATCTCCGTGGTCACCGCCGGCGCCGTCCTGAAGGCCATCGACCGGACGAGGTACGACGTCCTGCCGATCGGCATCACCCAGGACGGCCGTTGGGCGCTCACGGCGGACGAACCGGAGCGGATGGCGATCGTGGACCGGCGCCCCCCGAGCGTGGACGCCATCGCCGAGTCCGCCGAGGGAGGGGTGATCCTCCCGGTCGACCCGGCCAGCCGCGAAGTCGTCTACAGCGAGCCCGGTTCGGTGCCCAAGGCGCTCGGCGAGGTCGACGTGGTCTTCCCGGTGCTGCACGGCCCCTACGGCGAGGACGGCACCCTGCAGGGCCTGCTGGAGCTCTCCGGCGTCCCGTACGTGGGCTCGGGCGTGCTCGCCTCGGCCGTCGGCCAGGACAAGGAGTACATGAAGCGGGTGTTCACCTCCTTCGGGCTCAAGGTCGGCCCGTACGTGGTGATCCGGCCGCGCGAGTGGGAGGGCGACCGGGCCGCTGCCCGCAAGAAGATCGTGGACTTCGCCGGTGAGCACGGCTGGCCGCTCTTCGTGAAGCCCGCGCGGGCGGGTTCCTCCATCGGCATCACCAAGGTCGAGGACCTCTCCGGCCTGGACGAGGCCGTCGCCGAGGCCCAGCGGCACGACCCGAAGATCATCGTCGAGGCGGCCCTGCGCGGCCGTGAGATCGAGTGCGGGGTCCTGGAGTTCGAGGACGGCCCCCGTGCCTCCCTGCCCGCCGAGATCCCGCCGCCCCAGGCGCAGGCGTACTACGACTTCGAAGCCAAGTACATCGACTCCACGCCCGGTATCGTGCCGGCGCCGCTGACGCCCGAGGAGACGGCCGAGGTGCAGCGCCTGGCGGTCGACGCCTTCGAGGCGGCGTCCTGCGAGGGGCTGGTCCGCGCGGACTTCTTCCTCACCGAGGACGGCGAGTTCGTGATCAACGAGATCAACACCATGCCCGGCTTCACGCCCATCTCGATGTACCCGCAGATGTGGCAGGCGAGCGGGGTGAGCTACCCCGAGCTGATCGACCTGCTGGTGCGGGCGGCCCTGCGGCGCCCGACCGGCCTGCGCTGAACAGACGGGCCGGGCGCGCGCCCGGCCGCAGGAGGTCAGGAGGCGATCCCCTTGGGGATCGCCTTCTTCACGGCCGGGGCCAGGTCGATCAGGGCGGCGGAGCTGTCGACCCCCTCCGGCACCCGGACCTCGACGTACGCCTCGCGGTTGGCGGTGGTGAACCGGTGGCCGTCACCCTGCCGTTCCATGAGCCAGTCGACGCCGTTCACCCCGCCGGCCACCGCGTCGGAGTCCCGCCCCTCGGCCACCTTCGGATCGACCATCTTCGGCGGCTGCGGCACACCGCAGCGCAGTATGATCGCCGGGCTGCCCCAGGCCGCCGTCAGCGCGGACGCGGGCTCGGGATCCCCGCGGCGCTCACCGTCCACCTTCGCGGGCAGTACCTTGTCCAGGTTCCGGCACAGTTCCGCGACCTTCGCGTCGGGGCTGGGAACCGCCGTCGACGCGCTGTCGTCTGCTGAGGAGCAGCCCGCCGCAGTGATCAACAGCGCGAGAGCGGGCAGGCGGGACAGGCGGAGCACACGACGGTGCCGGTGACGGAAGGAGTTCACCGGCCCAGGGTAGACGGGGGCTACAGATGGACGACCGGGCAGGTCAGGGTGCGGGTGATCCCGTCCACCTGCTGGACCTTGGCGACCACCATGCGGCCGAGTTCGTCGACGGTGTCGGCCTGGGCCCGCACGATGACGTCGTAGGGTCCCGTCACGTCCTCGGCCTGGATGATCCCAGGGATCTTGCTGATCGTCTCGGCGACGACCGAGGCCTTCCCGACCTCGGTCTGGATCAGGATGTACGCCTGTACCACGGAACCTCCAGGGCGGCCACGAGGATCATGTGGGGAAAAGGAACGCCACGGTATCGCGTCGCCGCTCGCCGCGGGGAGACCCGGGGGACCCGGGTCTTGCGCGCCGGGGCCGGTGTCCGGCAGAACAAGACGGTCACCTCGACGGTAGCGAGGACCGCAACGCCCCGCGACCGGGCACGGACAGGGACAGAAGGGGAGCAAGAGCAATGAAGGGCACTGTTGGTGAGCTCGGTGAGTTCGGGCTCATCAGGGAGCTCACCTCCCGTCTGACCACCACACCGGCCGTCCGGGTCGGCCCCGGCGACGACGCCGCCGTGGTGGCCGCGCCCGACCGCAGGGTCGTGGCCAGCACGGACATCCTGGTGGAGGGCCGGCACTTCCGCCGCGACTGGTCGACGGCCTACGACGTGGGCCGCAAGGCGGCCGCGCAGAACCTCGCCGACATCGCCGCCATGGGTGCCGTCCCGACCGCGCTGCTGCTGGGCCTGGTCGTCCCGGCCGAGCTGCCGGTGACCTGGCCGAGCGAGCTGATGGACGGCCTGCGCGACGAGTGCCAGGTCGCGGGCGCCGCGGTCGTCGGCGGCGACGTCGTACGCGGCGACTCGATCATGGTCTCGATCACCGCGCTCGGCGACCTGCGCAACCAGGAGCCGGTGACCCGGGCGGGAGCCCAGCCCGGCGACCTCGTCGCGGTGACCGGCTGGCTCGGCTGGTCGGCGGCCGGGTACGCGGTGCTCTCGCGCGGCTTCCGCTCGCCCCGGGCGTTCGTGGAGGCCCACCGGCGCCCGGAACCCCCGTACCACGCCGGTCCGGCCGCCGCCGGGCTCGGGGCGACCGCGATGTGCGACGTGAGCGACGGGCTGATCGCCGACCTCGGGCACATCGCCGAGGCCAGCAAGGTGCGCATCGACGTCCGTTCCCAGGCGATCGACATCCCGTCGCAGATGAACGACATCGGGCAGGCCGTCGGCGTCGACCCGATGCAGTGGGTGCTGACCGGGGGAGAGGACCACGCCATCGTGGCGACCTTCCCGCCGGACGTGAAGCTGCCCGCCCGCTGGAAGGTCATCGGCGAGGTCCTCAACCCCTCGGCGCTGCCGCAGGTGACGGTCGACGGTGCGCCGTGGACCAGCAAGGGCGGCTGGGACCACTTCGGGGACCTCGACTCATGATCCCCAACGTCCTCACGGTGGCGGGCTCCGACTCCGGCGGAGGCGCCGGCATCCAGGCCGACCTCAAGACGATGCTGGCGCTCGGTGTGCACGGCATGAGCGTCCTCACGGCCGTGACCGCGCAGAACTCCCTGGGCGTGCAGGGCGCCTGGGAACTGCCGGTGGAGGCCGTCCGGGCCCAGTACCGCAGCGTCGTCGACGGCATCGGCGTACGGGCCGTCAAGACCGGCATGCTCGCCTCGGCGGAACTGGTCGAGGCGGTGGCCGAGTTGCTCGCGGGGACGGACGCCCCGGCGGTCGTCGACCCGGTCGGCGTCTCCAAGCACGGCGACTCCCTGCTCGCCGCCTCCGCACTGGACTCGGTGCGCACGAAGCTGCTGCCGTTGGCGACGGTGGCGACCCCCAACCTCGACGAGGTGGCGCAGCTGACCGGTGTGCGCGTGGAGTCGGAGGCGCAGCTGCGGGACGCCGCGGCGGCCGTGCTGGACCACGGCCCGCGCTGGGTGCTGATCAAGGGCGGCCACCTGTCCGGTGACGCCGTGGACCTGCTCACGGACGGTTCCGAGGAGCACTGGCTGCGAGCGCCGCGGCACGACAACCGCCACACCCACGGCACCGGCTGCACCCTGGCCTCCGCGATCGCCGCGCAGCTCGCCAAGGGCGACACCGTCCCCGAGGCGGTGGCGGCCGCGAAGGACTACGTCACCGGGGCGATCGCGGCCGGCTTCGCGCTCGGCGGCGGCATCGGGCCGGTGGACCACGGCTGGCGCTTCCGCAGCGGCTCGTGACCGCCCGCGCCTGTGCCGGCTGCCGGCGCGGCCGCGGGTACGCCAAAGAGCCGGTCCACCTGGGTGGACCGGCTCTACAGCGAACCAGCAGTGGCCGCGCGCTAGCGGAGCGTCAGCGCGAGACCTTGCCGGCCTTGATGCACGAGGTGCAAGCGTTCACGCGCTTCGGCGTCCCGCCCACCACGGTACGCACGCGCTGGATGTTCGGGTTCCAGCGACGGGACGTACGGCGGTGCGAGTGCGAGATGTTGTTGCCGAAGCCCGGCCCCTTGCCGCAGACGTCGCAGTTGGCAGCCACGGGTCACTCCAAAGACTTCAGATGCACTTACGGTTGATCCCGGCATGCCGGGATCGAGATCCTTGGACTCGGAAGCCGGCTGGATCTGAGTGGCGCTGCCAGGGGGAAGGCCCGATCGGATCGGGCAACCGGAGCAGCATACAACGGCTGCACCCGTGAAGCGAAACTACCATGGCAGCTCAGGGGCCCGCCCCGGCCCTCTTCCGGTGGACGGCGCCCCCGGGGTCTACGCTGCCTGCCACGTCCAGCAGCTCAGGGAGGCGCAGTGGCGCAGGTGCCGCAGACATTCTTCGATGCTCTCGCGGTGCGCACCTGGTGCGGCCTCGCGCTGGAGACCCTGGGACGGGCCCGCGAGGAGATCGACGCGATCAACGTCTACCCGGTGGCGGACGGGGACACCGGCACGAACCTGTACCTCACGGTGGAGTCCGCCGCCGGCGCCGTGGAGGCGGTTTTCGCCGGGCACGCGGCAGGCGCGCCCCTGCCGGCGAAGAGCGGTCACGACGGCCCCGCCCTCGCCGACGCCCTCCCGACCCCCGCCGACGCCGGCCCGACCCTCGCCGACGCGGTCCGGGCGATGGCGCACGGGGCGCTCATCGGCGCCCGCGGGAACTCCGGCACGATCCTCGCGCAGCTGCTGCGCGGCATGGCCCAGGTACTGGCCGGCTGCGAGAGCGCGCAGGCGGGCGGCCACGACCTGTGCCTCGCCCTGAGGCACGCGGCCGACTCGGCCCGTGAGGCCGTCGCCCATCCTGTCGAGGGCACCGTCCTCACGGTCGCCTCGGCCGCCGCCGACTCGGCCGAGTCCGCCGGGGGCGACTGCGGGACGGTGGCCCGGGCGGCCTACGCGGGAGCCAGCACGGCCCTCGCCGAGACGCCCTCGCGGCTGCCCGTCCTGGAACGCGCCGGGGTGGTCGACGCCGGGGGGCGGGGGCTGGTCGCGGTGCTCGGAGCGCTGGTGGAGACCTTCACGGGGGAGCGGCCGCGCGGACCGGTCGCGCACGCGGGGCGCGTCCCGGAGGCCCGGGGTTCCGGCCACGGGGCCGCGGAGGCGGCCGGGGCGGCCGAGCGGGTCCGGGTCGTCGAAGCCTCGCGGGCGGCGGAGGCGGTGGGCGCCGCCGGAGCGCACGCGCGCGTGGGGGCGCAGCCGGACCCCGGTGGCCCGCAGCTGCCCTCCGGCGCCGGGCACGAGGAGGACTCCGGTGAGTGGGACGTCACGCCCGGTGCCGATCGGGGCGGGCAGGACGTCCGGGGCGGCGGCGGTGACGAACCGCACGCGCGCGTGGTGCCGCCGGCGGACGCCGTCGCGGCGTGCGCCGATCCGGGCCGGGCCCCCGGTGACGCGACGACCCACGGCCCGGACGGGCCCGCCTTCGAGGTGATCTACCTCCTGGAGGCCGAGGACGCGGCGGTCGCGCGGCTGCGCGGGCGGCTCGACGCCCTCGGGGACTCGCTCGTCGTCGTCGGCGGTGACGGACTCTGGAACGTCCACGTCCACGTCGACGACCCGGGCGCCGCCGTCGAGGCCGGCATCGAGGCCGGACGGCCGTACCGCATCCGCATCACCCACTTCGGTGCCGGTGACGTGCACACCACCGGCGCCGAGCGGCCGCCCCGGGAGCGTGCCCAGCGGGCCGTCGTGGCCGTCGTGCCCGGCGAGGGCCTGGCCGGGCTGTACGCCGAGGCCGGGGCGACGACCGTGCTCGCCCGCCCCGGGGAACCGCCGGCCAGCGGGGAGCTCGTCCAGGCCCTGCGGCGGGCCCACGCGCGCGAGGTCGTGCTGCTGCCCAACGACGCCGAGCTGCGTCACACCGCCGCGGCGGCCGCCGAGCAGGTCCGTACGGAGGGCGTCCGCGTGGCCCTCATCCCGACCCGGTCGGCGATCCAGGGCATCGCCGCACTCGCGGTGCACGAGCCGGAGCGGCGCTTCGACGAGGACGTCGTCTCGATGACCTCGGCGGCCGGTGCCACCCGGTACGCCGAGGTCACGGTCGCCGAGCACGAGTCCTGGACGATGGCCGGCATCTGCCAGGCCGGGGACGTCCTCGGCCTGATCGACGGGGACGTGGCCGTGATCGGCCCGGACCTCACCACGACCGCCGAGACCGTCCTGGAGCGGATGCTCGCCGCCGGGGGCGAGATGGTCACCCTGGTGCTCGGCGAGGACGTGCCCGACGCCGTCGCCCAGTACCTCGAGGGCCGGGTCCGCGAGGGGTACCTCGCCGTCGACACCGTCGTGTACCGGGGCGGGCGGCAGGGTGCCCTGCTCCTCATCGGCGTGGAGTAGGAGCAGCGCGGTCAGGCCGACCGGTCCGTCAGCAGGCGGAGCAGCCGTTCGGCCTCCGTCCGCCGGGCCGCCACCGTCTCCCGCTCACTCTCGGAGCCGTCCAGGCCGTCCCCGTCGCCGCAGCCGCCGTAGGTGTCGTACCCGTCGTAGGCGGCGAGCACCCCACGCGCGCGTGCCCGGGCCTCGATGGTGCGGGCGAGGCCGGCCTCCAGCCGTCCCGCCGCGAGTTCGGCGCCCGTGCGGTCGTGCAGGGCGGCCGGCCCGAGGGAGGCGAACACCCCGACCGACCGCATCAGGTGGGCGTGTGCCTCCTCCAAGGCGGCCCGTGCGGCGCCGCTTTCGGGGTCCTCGGGGTCCTCGCCGGTCGCCGCGGCCAGCAGGTCGCCGAACTGGCGGTGAGTGTCGCCCAGTTCGGCGGTGAGCCGCTGCCGGGTCTCCTCGTCCGCGGCGGCCTCCCGTGCCCTCTCGCACTCCCGGACCGCGCTCGCCATGAGCTCCCGCGCCCGGGACGGATCCTCGCCCGCGTCGACGGCCAGCCAGGCGCGGGCGCGCAGGGCGCGGACCACGCCGGGGGTGTCGCCGAGAGCACGCCAGAGGTCGCCCGCGCGCGTGTAGGCCCGGTCCGCCTCGGCGGTCAGTCCCGCCTGCCCGAGCGACTCCCCGGCCAGGTGGGTCAGCGTCGCGTGGTCGTGCTGCTCCGGCCAGGGGCGGGCGATCCCGGCGGCCCGCAGGCGCCGTTCGGCGGCGGCCCGGTGCTCGCCCAGTTCCTCCAGGCAGTCGCCGAGCCACCACAGCGTCTGCACGACCACCTCCTCGCCGTGCGTCTCGGCGTCCAGGTCGGGCAGCGCGCACTCCAGCACCTCCGCGGCCTCGGCCCACCGGCCCTGCAGCAGCAGGAAACCGCCGAGCTGCTGCCGGGCCCAGGCGCCCAGCGACGCGCTCTCCCCGGCCTCGTCGGCCCAGTGCGCGGCCTGGAGGGCGTGCGCCGCGGCCTCCGCGGCGTCGCCCCGGCCCCCCGTCACCTCGGCGAGCTGCAGGTGCAGCCGGGCCCGTCCGGGCGGCTCCAGCTGGGCTCCGCCGTGCTCCAGGGCCGCCCGCAGCGCGCGCTCCGTCTCCCGCGCGTCGCCGAGCTGGTGCGCCAGGGTGGCGAGCCGGGCCTCGTACTCGACCGCGAACCAGGGCAGTCCCGCCGCGACGAACGCCGCCGCCCCCTGCGTGAACAGCTCGGCCGACGCCCGCAGGTCCCCGGCCAGCTGGGCCAGTTCACCGAGCATCGCCCGCGCCTCGGCGACCCGGGCGGCCAGCCGCACGTCCTCGCCGCCCCGCTCCCCGACCAGCGCCGGCACCTCGCGGACGGCGGCCTCCGCGTCGGCCCGCGCCGCTGCGGCCCGCGCCGCCTCGCCCCCGGGTCCGGCGGCCGCGTGCGCCGCGCGCATCAGCACCCGTGCCCGGGACATCAGGACCGACGCCGTCTGCCGCAGACCCGTGCCGCCCGCCGCGTACAGCGCCAGGACCTCCTCGTACGGACCGGCGACGGAGGCCGTCGCGGCGGTGACCTCTCCGGCCAGCGCCCGCACGTATGCGGCACGCGCGCGTGCCGCCAGGGCCTCTCCCGGATCACCCGCCGCCGCGTACAACGCCGCGGCCCGCTCGAACAGTTCGGCACCGTCCGGACCGAGGTCCGTCGCCGTGTGCTCGGCGATCTCGGCCCGGTCGCGCGCCTCCAGCCCGGCGCCCACGGCTTCGGCGGCTCGAGCGACGGCGGCCCACGCCTCCACGGCTCCGGGCCGCAGGGTGTCCGAGAGCCGCCGCGCTTCGGCCAGCAGGGCGGGCAGGTCCGGCCGCGTGGCGGCGGGAGCGGGAGCCGGCGGGGGAGCGGGCACGGGAAGCGGCCGGGCCGCGCGCACTCCCAGCGGCAGCCGGTCCACCAGCGGCTCCTGCGCCATCCGCGCGCGGGCGCGCTCACCCACGTACGCCGTGCCGTTGCGCGCGTCGAAGCGGGCGGCCAGGGCGAGGGCGTCCGCACGCGCGTGTACGGCGAGTACGCCCGCGGTCCACTCCCGGCCGGCCGGGCCCGGCACCCGGAGGTCGCCGAGTCCGCGTGCCACCAGTCGGTCCATGAGCAGGGTGACCACGCTCAGGAACTCCAGCCTGCTGCGCGGGTTCCCGTCGTCCGTGAAGAACGCCGGCCGCCCGGCGAGCAGCTCCAGCCCCCGCGCCTCGTTGCCGGTCAGCGCGCAGAACTCCACGTGCTCCGCGTGGGCGCCCCGCATGCTCTCCAGGTTCCGGACGAGCCGGAAGCCCCGCAGGTGCCCGGCGACGGCCTCGTCCGCACGGCCCAGCCGCAGCAGCGGCAGCAGGGACGACGCCAGGACCGTGTGGGGTTCGTGGGCGCAGGCGTACTCGCCTTCCAGCATGGGCCGCCACAGCCGCAGCGCCTGCGCGTCCCGGCCCCGCTCGGCCTGCCACCAGCCCTGCCCGTGCAGTTCGCACGCCGGGCAGTCCGCCATGCCGTCCCGGTCGGCGGCCAGCCACGCGGCGTACGCCCGCCCGGCCCGCTCCAGGTCCCCGACGTGGGCCGCGACCCGGTGCTCGGCGCTGCGCACGGCCCGTTCGGAGTACCCGGCGAGCCGGTAGCGGCGCTCCATCTCGCCGAGGCACTCCTCGACCGAGGCGAGCGGCACGTCCGGCTGGTCGAGCAGGCCGACGCAGACCCACTTGAACACCCAGTGCAGCGACCGGGCCTCGTGCGCGTCGAAGTCCCCGGGCCGCTCGTCCCACATGCGCAGCAGACGCGTGAACGGGGCGAACGTCCTGCCCCTGTCGCCGCTGTGGTGGCAGACCCTCACCTGGTGCCCGAGCGCCTCGACCAGGGCCTGCGGCTCGCCGAGGCCCTCGGCCGCCGCCACCAGCTC
This sequence comes from Streptomyces sp. NPDC026246, assembly GCF_055567995.1. NCBI lineage: Bacteria > Bacillati > Actinomycetota > Actinomycetes > Kitasatosporales > Streptomycetaceae > Streptomyces > Streptomyces sp. NPDC026246. The sequence continues at coordinate 33,414 of NZ_JBVHPJ010000014.1, forward strand.
CTGCGCGCGCGTGTTGCGGTCCGGGCCCTCCGGTCGCCCCGCGTTGTCCGCCATGGCCCGGCGCAGGGCGTCGATGTCCTGGATCCCGCTCATACGTGGGCGTCCTCACGGTGGGCGGGCGCCGCCGGCAGGCCGGCGCACGCCCGGTCGGGCGGCCGGACCCCGGGTCCCGGGCGGTCGCAGGGCAGGTCCGCCCGGTCGCGCGGACCGGCCCGGAAGGCGGCAGGGAGGAGGTGCGAGGGAAGGGCCGGCGAAGGCAGTGATCTCTGGGAATCCATCTTCACGGCGCCGGCGCGGGACTCGCCGCGGCGCGGGGTCGGGCGGCCCGGGAGGAGACGGTGACCGCGGGAGAAAGAGCCGGTAGCGCGTCATCCTAGGGCCCGGTTCACCCGCCTGAGCAGCAGTTTCCCGGATCTTTACGACGGCGGCGCCCGGGGCCTTGCAGACCGATGTCAGTGACGTGGTGTGCAATGGATCTCGTGCCCGCACTGGAAGAACCCCTGCGCCAACCGCTGAAGTCGGTGCTCGGCCCCGCCACCGCGAAGGTGATGGCCGAGCACCTCGGCCTGCACACCGTCGGAGACCTGCTCCACCACTACCCGCGCCGCTACGAGGAGCGCGGGCAGCTCACCCACCTCGCGGACCTCCCCCTGGACGAGCACGTCACGGTGGTCGCCCAGGTCGCCGACGCCCGGCTGCACACCTTCGCCTCCGCCAAGGCCCCGCGCGGCAAGGGCCAGCGCCTGGAGGTCACGATCACCGACGGCAGCGGCCGGCTCCAACTGGTCTTCTTCGGCCACGGCGTTCACAAGCCCCACAAGGAGCTCCTGCCGGGCACACGCGCGATGTTCGCGGGCAAGGTCTCCGTCTTCAACCGCCGTCTGCAACTCGCCCACCCGGCATACGAGTTGCTGCGCGGCGACCCCGACGAGCCCAGCGCGTCCGTCGAGTCCTGGGCGGGCGCCCTGATCCCGATCTACCCGGCCACCGCGAAACTCGAGTCCTGGAAGATCGGCAAGGCGGTCCAGACCGTCCTGCCCACCGCCCAGCAGGCCGTCGACCCGCTCCCGGTCCCGCTGCGCGAGGGCCGCGGACTGGTCCCCCTGCCCGAGGCCCTGCTGAAGATCCACCGCCCGCAGACCAAGGCCGACATCGAGGACGCCCGCTCCCGCCTCAAGTGGGACGAGGCCTTCGTCCTGCAGGTCGCCCTCGCCCGCCGCCGCCACGCGGACGCCCAACTCCCCGCCGTCCCCCGCAGACCCGCCCCGGACGGCCTCCTCACCGCCTTCGACTCCCGTCTCCCCTTCACCCTCACCGACGGCCAGCAGCGCGTCTCCCGGGAGATCTTCGACGACCTGGCCACCTCCCACCCGATGCACCGGCTGCTGCAGGGAGAAGTGGGCAGCGGCAAGACGATGGTGGCCCTGCGGGCCATGCTCGCCGTCGTCGACGCGGGCGGGCAGGCCGCCATGCTCGCGCCCACCGAGGTGCTCGCCCAGCAGCACCACCGGTCCATCGTGGAGATGATGGGCGAACTCGCCGAGGGCGGCATGCTCGGCGGCTCCGAGCAGGGCACCAAGGTCGTGCTGCTGACCGGGTCCATGGGCGCCGCCGCCCGCCGCCACGCCCTGCTCGACCTCACCACCGGCGAGGCCGGCATCGTCATCGGCACGCACGCGCTCATCGAGGACAAGGTGCAGTTCCACGACCTGGGCCTGGTCGTCGTCGACGAACAGCACCGCTTCGGCGTGGAGCAGCGCGACGCCCTGCGGGGCAAGGGCAAACAGCCCCCGCACCTGCTGGTGATGACGGCCACGCCCATTCCGCGCACGGTCGCGATGACGGTCTTCGGCGACCTGGAGACCTCCGTCCTCGACCAGCTCCCCGCCGGCCGCTCGCCGATCGCCAGCCACGTCGTCCCGGCCGCCGACAAGCCGCACTTCCTCGCCCGCGCCTGGGAACGGGTCCGCGAGGAGGTGGGCAACGGCCATCAGGCCTACGTCGTCTGCCCGCGCATCGGCGACGAGGAGGACACCCCGGGCAAGGCCGGCCGGAAGAAGGCCCAGCAGCCCCCCGAGGACGCGGCGGACAAGCGCCCCCCGCTCGCGGTGCTCGACGTGGCGGACCAGCTGGCCAAGGGACCCCTTCAGGGGCTGACGGTCGAGGTCCTGCACGGCCGGATGCACCCGGACGACAAGGACGCCGTCATGCGCCGCTTCGCCGCCGGCGAGACCGACGTCCTGGTCGCCACGACCGTCATCGAGGTCGGCGTCAACGTCCCCAACGCCACCGCCATGGTCATCATGGACGCCGACCGCTTCGGCGTCTCCCAGCTCCACCAGCTGCGCGGCCGCGTGGGCCGCGGCTCCGCCCCGGGCCTGTGCCTGCTGGTCACCGAGATGCCCGAGGCGAGCCCGGCCCGCCAGCGCCTGGGCGCGGTCGCCGCCACGCTGGACGGCTTCGAACTCTCCCGCATCGACCTCGAACAGCGCCGCGAGGGCGACGTCCTCGGCCAGGCCCAGTCGGGCGCCAGGACCTCCCTGAAGGTCCTCGCCGTCATCGAGGACGAGGAGATCATCGCGGAGGCGAGGGAGGAAGCGACGGCCGTGGTGGCCGCCGACCCGGAGCTGACCCACCTCCCGGCCCTACGGACGGCTCTGGACGCCCTCCTGGACGAGGAGCGTGAGCAGTACCTGGAGAAGGGGTGAGTGGACTGACTCTCTTTCAGGAGCGCGGGGACTTGCGCGACCAGCCACAATGGACCTGAAGCCGCCCACGACCAAGGACCGAAGATGACCCGCGTGATCGCCGGCGCAGCCGGTGGACGTCGCCTGGCGGTACCCCCAGGCACCGGCACCCGCCCCACCTCCGACCGCGCGCGCGAAGGCCTCTTCTCCACCTGGCAGTCCCTCCTCGGCGGCCCCCTGGACGGCGAACGCGTCCTGGACCTTTACGCGGGATCGGGAGCCGTCGGTCTGGAAGCCCTCTCCCGGGGCGCCGGCCACACCCTCCTCGTCGAAGCCGACGCCAGGGCCGTCCGCACGGTCCGCGAGAACGTGAAGAACCTCGGCCTGCCCGGCGCCGAGGTCAGATCAGGCAAAGCCGAACAGATCATCCGCTCCGCGCCCCCGGCCGAGCCGTACGACCTGGTGTTCCTGGATCCGCCGTACGCCGTCACGGACGACGATCTTCGGGAGATCCTCCTCACACTCCGCTCGGAGGGCTGGCTCGCCGCGGAAGCCCTCGTCACCGTGGAGCGCAGCACCCGAGGCGGGGAATTCCGGTGGCCCGAGGGCTTCGCACCTCTGCGGGCCCGTCGCTACGGCGAGGGAACGTTTTGGTACGGTCGCGCCGCCTCTACGTGCGAAGACGCACGATGACCGGACCGGAGAGCGAGGGATCACAAGTGCGCCGCGCCGTCTGTCCCGGGTCGTTCGACCCGATCACCAACGGACACCTCGACATCATCTCGCGCGCCTCCAGGCTGTACGACGAGGTCTACGTCGCGGTGATGATCAACCAGTCCAAGAAGGGACTGTTCGAGATCGAGGAGCGGATCGACCTGATCCGCCGGGTCACCGCCGAGTACGGCAACGTCCGCGTGGAGGCCTTCCACGGCCTGCTCGTCGACTTCTGCAAGCAGCGCGACATCCCCGCCATCGTCAAGGGCCTGCGCGCGGTGAGCGACTTCGACTACGAGCTGCAGATGGCCCAGATGAACAACGGCCTGTCCGGGGTGGAGACCCTCTTCATCCCCACCAACCCCACCTACAGCTTCTTGTCGTCCTCCCTGGTCAAGGAGGTCGCGACCTGGGGCGGCGACGTCTCCCACCTGGTGCCCGCGGAGGTCCTCGGGGAGCTCACCGAGCGCCTGCGCAAGGACTGACGCGTCCCCGGCACCCCGCCGGAGACCTGACGACCCGTCACCCGGTGTTCCCCGGCGCCCCGTGGCCGTACAGTCGTCCCGTCCGTCTCCAACGCATCTGTAGAGAGTGGCGAGCACACGGTGGACGTGCAGAAGAAGCTCGACGGGATCGTCGCCGCGGTCTCCGGCGCCCGGTCCATGCCCATGTCGGCCTCGTGCGTGGTCAACCGCGCCGAGCTGCTCGCGATGCTGGAGGAGCTGCGCGCGGCGCTGCCCGACTCCCTCGCCGAGGCCCGGGAGCTGATCGGCGACCGTGAGCAGATGGTCGAGCAGGCCCGCCAGGAGGCCCGGCGGATCATCGACAGTGCGCACGCCGAGCGCGGTTCGCTGATCTCCGGCACCGAGGTCGTCCGCCGCTCGCAGGCCGAGGCCGACCGGATCCTCGCCGAGGCCCGCCAGGAGGCCGAGGAGGTCCGCGCCGAGGCGGACGAGTACGTCGACTCCAAGCTCGCCAACTTCGAGGTCGTCCTCACCAAGACCCTCGGCTCCGTCGGCCGCGGCCGCGAGAAGCTCCTCGGCACCGGCCCGGGCACCGACGAGCAGGGTTACGAGGACGAGGACTCCCCCGAGCGCAGCCACGACCCGGACACCCAGCGGCGCACCGCCGACGAGTACGTCGACGCCAAGCTCGGCGCCTTCGAGGCGGTCCTCGCCAAGACCCTGGAGGCCGTCGGCCGGGGCCGGCAGAAGCTGCACGGCCGGATCGCCACCGACGACCTCGGCGCCCTCGCCGACGACGCGAGCACGATCCAGCACTCCAGCGACGCCGACTACCTCGCCGACCTGGCGGCCCTGGCCGCCGAGCCCCCGGCCGAGCGCCCTGCCGCACCGCAGGAGGACTACGCCCAGCCGCAGCCTGCGTACGGCTACGGGCAGCAGCCCGACCCCTACGCGGACTACGCCCAGCAGCCCTACGCCGCCCAGCCCGACCCGTACGGCTACCCGCAGGCCGATCCCTACTCCGCCTCTGGCTACGCCCCGGCGGCAGACGGCCACTTCCAGGGCTACGACCCCCAGCAGGCGGCCTACGACCCGCACCAGGCCCAGCAGCAGGCGCAGCACGCCCAGCAGCAGGTGCACCAGGCACAGCAGGCCCAGGGGTACGCCCTGGACGAGACCAGCCTCTTCGACACCAGCATGATCAGCGCCGAGCAGCTGCGGGCCTACGAGCAGGGGCGCGGCCAGGGCTGAGCACCGGATTGGGCCGACAGCGAAAGGTCCAGTATCCTGGCTCTTCGGTCGCGCGTACGTCCGCGATCCACGCTGCCCGAAGGACACCGAGGGGCAGCGTCCCCCTGAGCTCGAAAGACCGAAAGCAGGAATGGCTCTGAACGCCCGCCTCGACCACCGCAACCCCCTCGTGTTCGACACACACGAGCTGGGCCGGCGGCCTGGTGCGCTGCAGCGCCTGTCCCGTACGGTCGACGCTCCCAAGGACTTCGGTATCAAGGGAGTCATCGGAGTGCCGGAAGGCGCCCCGGTGGAGCTCGACCTCCGGCTGGAGTCGGTCATGGAAGGGGTGCTCGTCACAGGCACCGCCCGTGCCAGGGCCGAGGGGGAGTGCGTAAGGTGTCTGGAGCCGCTCGAGCAGGAGCTCGAAGCGGACTTCCAGGAGATGTTCTCGTACCCTGACGCCGACGACCGGGGCCGCGTGATCGCGGAACCGGGCGACGACGCCGAGGACGACGAGGACAGGCTCCATCTCGAGGACGGCCTGTTCGACCTCGAGCCCGTGCTGCGTGATGCGGTGGTGCTCGCACTGCCGATGCAGCCGGTGTGCCAGGAAGACTGCCCTGGTCTGTGTGCCGAGTGCGGCGCACGGCTGGCGGACGACCCGGACCACCACCATGACGCCGTCGACATCCGTTGGGCGGCACTGCAGGGACTCGCCGACACCATGTCGGACGGCGAGAAGGACGAGATGAGCGGCGCTGACGCGCAAGCGGGCGTCGACGAGAAGCAGGAGAAGTAGCCGTGGCTGTTCCGAAGCGGAAGATGTCGCGCAGCAACACGCGCCACCGCCGGTCGCAGTGGAAGGCTGCGGTCCCCACCCTGGTTGCGTGCGAGCGCTGCCACGAGCCCAAGCAGCAGCACATCGCGTGCCCGTCTTGCGGCACCTACAACAAGCGCCAGGTCCTCGAGGTCTGAGCGGCTGGTGAGAGGCACTGTGTCCACGCCTAAGAACAAGTCTTCCCGTGTGAGCGGGAGTGCTCCGGCGGACAATCAGGCCTCGTCCCACACGCTTCTGGAAGGGCGGCTCGGCTACCAGGTCGAGTCCGCCCTTCTGGTGCGAGCACTGACCCACCGGTCGTACGCATACGAGAACGGCGGTCTGCCGACCAACGAGCGTCTGGAGTTCCTCGGGGACTCCGTCCTCGGCCTCGTGGTCACGGACACGCTGTACCGCACCCACCCGGACCTGCCAGAAGGCCAGCTGGCCAAGCTGCGGGCCGCGGTGGTCAACTCGCGTGCGCTCGCCGAGGTGGGCCGCGGGCTCGACCTGGGCTCCTTCATCCGGCTCGGCCGCGGTGAAGAGGGCACGGGCGGGCGGGACAAGGCGTCCATCCTGGCCGACACCCTCGAAGCGGTGATCGGCGCGGTCTACCTCGACCAGGGACTGGACTCGGCGGCGGAGCTGGTGCACCGCCTGTTCGACCCCCTGATCGAGAAGTCCTCGAACCTGGGAGCCGGCCTGGACTGGAAGACCAGTCTCCAGGAGCTCACCGCGACCGAAGGACTCGGTGTTCCCGAGTACCTGGTCACGGAGACCGGCCCCGACCACGAGAAGACCTTCACTGCTGCCGCCCGCGTCGGAGGCGTCTCGTACGGCACCGGCACCGGCCGCAGCAAGAAGGAGGCGGAGCAGCAGGCCGCCGAGTCCGCGTGGCGGTCCATCCGGGCCGCGGCGGACGAGCGCGCCAAGGCGGCCGAGGCCGCCGAGGCGACGCAGGCGGCCGCGGCCCAGGCCGCCCACGCGACCGTCGACGGCAGCGGCGTCGACGGCTGACGCACCGGCCGCCCCCTCGGCGGGCGGCCGGCCACAGCACAGCGCATCCGAGCGCCCGCCCCCGCCGGGGTGGGCGCTCGGGTCGTCCGCACGTACGTGACGGGGGAGTCCCATGCCCGAGTTGCCCGAGGTCGAGGTCGTACGGCGCGGACTCGAGCGGTGGGTCGCCCACCGCACCGTCGCCGACGCCGAGGTGCTGCACCCGCGCGCGGTGCGCCGCCACCTCGCGGGCGCCGAGGACTTCGCACACCGGCTGGCGGGCCATCGCATCGGCGTCCCCAGCCGCCGCGGCAAGTACCTGTGGCTGCCCCTGGAGGACACCGACCAGTCGGTCCTGGCCCACCTCGGCATGAGCGGCCAGCTGCTGGTGCAGCCGCGTACCGCGCCGGACGAGAAGCACCTGCGCATCCGGGTCCACTTCACCGACACCGCGGACACCGAACTGCGCTTCGTCGACCAGCGCACCTTCGGCGGGCTGTCGCTGCACGAGACCACCCCGGACGGGCTCCCCGACGTCATCGCGCACATCGCCCGCGACCCGCTCGACCCGCTCTTCGACGACGAGGCGTTCCACCAGGCCCTGCGCCGCAAGCGGACCACGATCAAGCGGGCTCTGCTCGACCAGTCGCTCATCAGCGGAGTCGGCAACATCTACGCGGACGAGGCGCTGTGGCGCTCCCGCCTCCACTACGAGCGCGCGACCGCGACCCTCACGCGCCCGCGCACGCTGCAACTGCTCGGTCACGTGCGGGACGTGATGAACGCGGCCCTCGCCGTGGGCGGTACCAGCTTCGACAGCCTGTACGTCAACGTCAACGGCGAGTCGGGCTACTTCGACCGGTCCCTCGACGCGTACGGCCGGGAGGGCCTGCCGTGCCGGCGCTGCGCGACGCCCATGCGGCGGCGGCCCTGGATGAACCGGTCGAGCTACTTCTGCCCGAAGTGTCAGCCGGTGCCGCGCGTCTCGTCGTAACGCCGGCGGGCCTCCAGCACGTCGTCCATCCGCCCCTCCACGAAGTGGATGAGGGTCAGCAGACGCTCGGCGACCCCGCGTCCCAGGGGCGTCAGCTCGTAGTCCACGCGGGGCGGGTTGGTGGGCTGCGCCTCGCGGTGCACCAGGCCGTCCCGCTCCAGGGCGTGCAGCGTCTGGGACAGCATCTTCTCGCTGACGCCGTCGACGCGGCGGCGCAACTCGTTGAAGCGCAGCGAGCCCTCGTACAGGGCGCCGAGCGTCAGTCCGCCCCAGCGGCCCGTGACGTGCTCCAGGGTGCCGCGCGAGGGGCAGGCCTTGGCGAACACGTTGTACGGGAGGCCGTCCAGCCCCTCCGTCGGCTCCTGGGTGGTGGTCATGCAGCAAGCCTACGTCAACGCAGCGCTATCTGACAGGTTGCACTAACCAGAAGTTAGTGCTTTCCTTTGGTCATTGTCAGCGACCTGCTCATTCGAGGAGCCCTCACGTGACCACCCCTGTCGTCTCCCTGGCCTATCACTCCGGTTTCGGCCACACCGCCGTCCTCGCCGAGGCCGTCCGGGCCGGTGCCCTGGAGGCCGGCGCCGACGTGCATCTGATCAAGGTGGACGAGATCACCGACGAGCAGTGGGCGGTGCTGGACCGCTCCGACGTCATCGTCTTCGGCTCGCCGACCTACATGGGCACGGCCTCCGGTGCCTTCCACGTCTTCGCGGAGGCCACCTCCAAGCGCTGGGCCACGCAGGCCTGGAGCGGCAAGCTGGCCGCCGGCTTCACCAACTCGGCCTCCAAGAGCGGAGACAAGCTGCACACCCTGCAGTTCTTCCAGATCCTCGCCGCGCAGCTCGGCATGCACTGGGTCAACCTCGGCCTGCTGCCCGGCTGGAACAGCACGACCGGCTCGGAGAACGACCTGAACCGCCTCGGCGTCTTCGCGGGCGCGGCCGCCCAGACCAACGCGGACGAGGGCCCCGAGGCCGTCCACAAGGCCGACATCGCCACGGCGGAACACCTGGGCCGCCGCGTGACGGAAACGGCGAGGGTGTTCCTCCGGGGGCTGGCCGCGGCGTGAGCGGCATCGGTGCCAGGGGAGCCGCCGGGCCGGGCCCCCACCCGCCGACCATGTCGCCGACCGGGTTCAGTTCGACTGCTTCTCCGGGCGCCCCGGGCCGCAGCCGTAGGTCAGACCCCGACCACGATCGGGATCGCATCGGGTCGGCCGTAACCGAGGATGCGCGTCAGGGCCTTCCTCATGCGGACCACGTCCGCCGCTGGTGCACGAAGCACCGCCTCGACCACCGGGTCGTCCAGGAACAAGGACTCCAAGGAGTCGAGGTCGAACGTGACCCGCAGGATGTCTCCCTCGAGCTCGACCGTGCGCACGCATCCGTACGCGGTGCCTTGGTCGGGGGTGACCACACAGTGCGAGTCGGTGCCGTTGCGGATGTTCTGCTCATCGGGTTGTCCCGCGCGGCACTGGAACTCGAGCGCGAAGCCCTGTCCGTCGTCCGACTCGGCAACTCCGGCGGTCAGGGCGTAGACCTCCGGCCCAGGCTCGTGGCACCCATAGGCGATGTCCGCAGTGAATCTGTAGGTCACACGCGTGTTCTATCAGGTGCGATGGAGCTCTGACCTGCCGTTACCTCAGTAGCCGAAGTTCTGCGTCCACCAAGGGCCGCCCGAGCCGAGCTCGACGCCGACGCCCAGGGTCTTGAAGTCGCAGTTCAGTATGTTCGCGCGGTGGCCGGGGCTGTTCATCCAGGCGTCCATCACGGCCGCCGCGTCGGCCTGGCCGCGGGCTATGTTCTCGCCGCCGAGGTTGGATATGCCGGCCTTCTCCGCCCGGTCCCACGGCGTGCGGCCGTCGGGGTCGGTGTGGTCGAAGAAGCCCCGCGCCCGCATGTCCTCGCTGTAGCTCTGCGCGAGGCCCGTCAGCGCGCTGTTCGCGGCGACCGGGCGGCAGCCCACCTTGGCCCGCTCCTCGTTCACCAGGGCGAGCACCTGGGCCGCGGCCGAGGACTCCCCGGACAGCGACGCGGAGGCATCGGGCTTCTTCGGCGCGCTCGTCGCCGTACGGGAGGGCGTGTCGTCCGGCTTCTGGCTGGGCGTGGCCGCCGGCTTCTTCCGCTCCGGCTTCCCGTCCTTCTCGTCCCTCGTCTTCTCGGCCTTCTCCGGCGTCTTGCTCGGCGCCGGCGAGGACTTCGAGGCGGACGGCGACGGAGACACGGTGCGCTCGGCGTCCCGGCTGGCCGGCGCGCTCTCGCGGCTGTCGGCGCTGCCGGACGTGCCGCCCTGCTCGACCGGCGTGTTCGTCGGCGTGTCGCCGGCCTGCACCTCGTCGGCGCCGCTGGTGCCGCCCAGCTTGTAGTTGTCCAGGCCGGGCACCGCGCCCGTGGCGACCGCCACCGTGCCGAGGGCCACGGCCGCGGAGACGCCCAGCAGCCCGGTGCGCACCGGGCGGGCGGCCTTCTTGCGGCGGCGGTGCGTACCGGCGCGGCGGGCACCGCTGTCGGGCGTGAAACCGTCGCCGGCCCCGCCGAAGCCGTCGCCCCGGAAGGCGTCACCGGCGAAAGCGGTCGTCTCCACGAAGCGGTCGTCCGCCCCGTACCCGTCCGCGGTGGGCCCGTCCGCCCCGAACAGGTAGGCCTCGGTGCTGGCGTAGGTGCCGGCGTACGCCTCGGGGTTCAGGTAGGGCGCGATGCCCATCGTCGGAGCGTCGTCCGCGGTGGAGTACAGCGGGTCGTGGCCCTCCGCGAAGCCGTCGGCGTGGGTGAACCCCGTGGCGCGGCCCTCGGCGGCGCGGCCGTCGGCGGAGCGTCGGTGGCGTCCCATGTCCTGGCCTTCCTCGTCCTGGCGGTCGACTCGTCCTCGAGATCAACACGAAACTCACTCGATCGTGTGAGTTTCATATGAGATGCGTTGAGGGGGGACGGTACCGCATGGCGCGTGGGGAGGAAGTGCCCGGAGCGATTCGGGGCGGTTAGGTTGCACCCATGAGCGAGGATGTGCGACTGGTCGCCTGGGTGCGGGGACGCGTCCAAGGTGTGGGTTTCCGCTGGTTCACGCGGGCCAAGGCGCTGGAGATCGGCGGCTTGAGTGGCTTTGCTCTCAATTTGGGCGACGGACGCGTCCAAGTGGTCGCCGAGGGGTCCCGTGAAGGCTGCGAAGGTCTGCTCGCCTGGCTCCAGGGCGACGACACGCCCGGACGCGTGGACGGCGTCACCGAGATGTGGGACACACCGCGCGGCGGCTACGAGGGCTTCGCCATCCGCTGACCGGGACGCCCCGGCGGCCCCGGACCCGGTGCGGGGTGCGCCGCCGGGCCGGGGTCGAAAACGGAAAGTCGCTGGTGGTTGCCGAGAACCCCTTGCGCCGGAAGACTTCGGCGGCAAGGATGATCGCCACGCCCCCGGGGCCCGCAGAAGCCGCCACGCCGCCGTCGAACGCCGTGTGCGCCCGGGTCGTCCGCCAATACGGGGTGTGATCGTGTTGACCGTCAAACTTTTTGGTGAGACGCTGAAAGCACCCCGCGCACCTTAGCTGTTTGGCATGGCTGAACGGCAGCACAACTCCAGGCCCTGCCAAGACTGCGGGTGCGAATCCCTCACGACCCACACCGCATCGGTCGGTCACTCATTGTGGAGGACCATCCATCATGGCAAAGGCGCTTCTCGGTTACGTCGGCGGCTCCGACCCGCGACTCCTCGCCGAGATGCGACGGCTCCAGCAGCGCGTCCAGGACCTGGAATCCGAGCTCGTACGGATCCAGGCGGAGAACGAGGCGCTGGCGGCTGCCGCTTCTCACGACAGGATCATGGAGAGCGTTGACGCACACCAGGCGGAGCCTGCGCTGACCTGATCACTGCACCGCTCCACATCGGCACAGCAGCGGTCGGGCCGCCCGTCACAACCGCCACGTTGTCAGAAGTGCAAGGGACGCCACCGGCGTCCCTTCTTTCTTCCCCCCGGTGCATCCTCACTGTCTTCAACGTCTGGTCTGCCCTCCGTGTTCAACGGCGAAACCGCGGGTTCATGGAGTGAGACGAAACCGGGCGGTAGAGTCCGGCGGCGTGCACCTCAAGGCCCTGACCCTCCGTGGGTTCAAATCCTTCGCCTCCGCGACCACCCTCCGGTTCGAACCCGGGATCACGTGCGTCGTCGGACCGAACGGCTCGGGCAAGTCCAACGTCGTCGACGCGCTCAGCTGGGTCATGGGCGAGCAGGGCGCCAAGTCGCTGCGCGGCGGCAAGATGGAGGACGTCATCTTCGCCGGCACCACCGGCCGCCCGCCGCTGGGCCGCGCCGAGGTGTCGCTGACCATCGACAACTCCGACGGGGCGCTGCCCATCGAGTACGCCGAGGTCACCATCACGCGGATCATGTTCCGCAACGGCGGCAGCGAGTACCAGATCAACGGCGACACCTGCCGTCTCCTCGACATCCAGGACCTGCTCTCCGACTCCGGCATCGGCCGGGAGATGCACGTCATCGTCGGCCAGGGCCAGCTCGACTCCGTCCTGCACGCCGACCCCATGGGGCGCCGCGCCTTCATCGAGGAGGCCGCCGGCGTCCTCAAGCACCGCAAGCGCAAGGAGAAGGCGCTGCGGAAGCTGGACGCGATGCAGGCCAACCTCGCGCGCGTGCAGGACCTGACGGACGAGCTGCGCCGCCAGCTCAAGCCCCTTGGCCGCCAGGCGGCGGTCGCGCGCAGGGCCGCCGTCATCCAGGCCGACCTGCGCGACGCCCGGCTGCGCCTCCTCGCCGACGACCTGGTACGGCTCCGGGAGGCCCTCGACGCCGAGATCGCCGACGAGGCCGCGCTGAAGGAGCGCAAGGAGGCCGCCGAGCAGGAGCTGCGCAAGGCCCTGCAACGCGAGGCCCTCCTGGAGGACGAGGTCCGCCGGCTGACTCCGCGGCTGCAGCGCGCCCAGCAGACCTGGTACGAACTCTCCCAGCTCGCCGAGCGCGTGCGCGGCACCGTCTCGCTGGCCGACGCCCGCGTGAAGAGCGCCACCTCCGCGCCCCCCGAGGAACGGCGCGGCCGTGACCCCGAGGACATGGAGCGCGAGGCCGCCCGCATCCGCGAGCAGGAGGCCGAGCTGGAGGCGGCCCTGGAAGCGGCCGAGCGCGCCCTGGAGGACACGGTCTCCCACCGCGCCGAGCTGGAGCGCGCACTGACCCAGGAGGAACGGCGCCTCAAGGACGTGGCCCGGGCCATCGCCGACCGCCGGGAAGGACTGGCCCGGCTCAGCGGCCAGGTCAACGCGGCCCGCTCCCGCGCGACCTCCGCCCAGGCCGAGATCGAGCGCCTGGCCGCGGCCCGCGACGAGGCGCAGGAACGTGCCGTCACCGCCCAGGAGGAGTACGAGGCCCTCAAGGCCGAGGTCGACGGCCTCGACGCCGGCGACGCGGAACTCGCCGAGCAGCACGAGGCGGCCAAACAGCGGCTCACCGACGCCGAGGCCGCCCTCACGGCCGCCCGCGAGGAACTCACCGCGGCCGAACGCAGGCGCGCCGCCACCCAGGCCCGTCACGAGGCACTCGCCCTCGGCCTGCGCCGCAAGGACGGCACCGGCATACTGCTCGCCGCCCAGGACCGCCTCTCCGGCGTGCTCGGCCCGGCGGCGGAACTGCTGACGGTGACGCCGGGCCACGAGGTCGCCCTGGCCGCCGCGTTCGGGGCGGCCGCGGACGCCATCGCGGTCACGTCCCCGGCATCCGCGGCCGACGCGATCCGGCTCCTGCGCAAACAGGACGGCGGCAGGGCCACCCTGCTCCTGGCAGGAGACGACGCCCTCAGCGGCGCGGAGAACCGCGCGACCGGCCACGACCAGGCCGCAGACGCCCGTCACACCTACGCCGCCGAGCTGGTCCACGGCCCCACGGACCTCATGCCCGCCGTCAGGCGGCTCCTGCACGGCATCGTCGTGGTCGGCACCCTCGAAGACGCCGAAATCCTCGTCTACACCCACCCCCACCTCACCGCCGTCACCGCCGAGGGCGACCTCCTCGGCGCCCACTTCGCCCACGGCGGCTCCGCCGGCGCCCCCAGCCTGCTCGAAGTGCAGGCGTCGGTCGACGAGGCCGCCGCAGAGCTGGAGGAGCTGGCCGTCCGCTGCGCGAAGCTGAGCGACGCGCAGCAGGCCGCCGCGGCGCGACGCGCGGACTGCGCCGCGTCGGTCGAGCAACTGGGGGAGCGGCGCCGGGCCGCCGACCGGGAGAAGTCCGCCGTCGCCCAGCAGCTGGGACGGCTCGCGGGCCAGGCCCGCGGCGCGACCGGTGAGGCCGAGCGCGCCACCGCCGCGGCGGCCCGTGCCCAGGACGCCCTCGACAGGGCGCTGGAAGAGGTCGAGGAACTCGCCGAGCGGCTGGCCGTGGCCGAGGAGATGCCGATCGAGGAGGAGCCGGACACCGCGGTGCGCGACCGGCTCGCCGCCGACGGCGCCAACGCACGCCAGACCGAGATGGAGGCCCGGCTCCAGGTCCGTACGCACGAGGAGCGGGTCAAGGGGCTGGCCGGGCGGGCCGACGCGCTGGACCGGGCCGCCCGGGCGGAGCGCGAGGCACGCGCGCGTGCCGAGCAGCGACGGGCCCGGCTGCGGCACGAGGCGGCCGTGGCCGGCGCCGTCGGATCCGGCGCCCGGCAGTTGCTCGCGCACGTCGAGGTCTCCCTGGCCCGCGCCGAGGCGGAGCGCACCGCTGCCGAGGCCGCCAAGGCCCGCCGCGAGCAGGAACTGGCCCGCGCCCGCACCGAGGGGCGCGATCTCAAGGCGGAACTCGACAAGTTGACGGATTCGGTGCACCGCGGCGAGGTACTCGGCGCCGAGAAGCGGCTGCGGATCGAGCAGCTGGAGACCAGGGCACTGGAGGAGCTGGGTGTCGAACCGGCCGGGCTGGTGGCGGAGTACGGTCCGCGTCAGCTCGTGCCGCCCTCGCCCCCCGCCGAGGGCGAGGAGCTGCCGGAGGACCCGGAGCATCCCCGCAACCGGCCCAGGCCCTTCGTCCGGGCCGAGCAGGAGAAGCGGCTGAAGGCCGCCGAGCGCGCCTACCAGCAGCTCGGCAAGGTCAACCCGCTGGCCCTGGAGGAGTTCGCGGCACTGGAGGAACGCCACCAGTTCCTCAGCGAACAGCTCGAGGACCTGAAGAAGACGCGGGCCGACCTGCTGCAGGTGGTGAAGGAGGTCGACGAGCGCGTCGAGCAGGTCTTCACCGAGGCCTTCCGGGACACGGCCCGTGAGTTCGAGGGCGTCTTCAGCCGGCTGTTCCCCGGAGGTGAGGGGCGGCTGGTGCTGACCGACCCCGACAACATGCTCACCACGGGCGTGGACGTCGAGGCCCGGCCGCCGGGCAAGAAGGTCAAGCGGCTGTCGCTGCTCTCGGGCGGGGAGCGGTCGCTGACCGCCGTGGCGATGCTCGTGTCGATCTTCAAGGCGCGCCCCAGCCCGTTCTACGTCATGGACGAGGTCGAGGCCGCCCTCGACGACACCAACCTCCAGCGGCTCATCCGGATCATGCAGGAGCTCCAGGAAGCCTCGCAGCTGATCGTGATCACGCACCAGAAGCGCACGATGGAGGTCGCCGACGCGCTCTACGGCGTCTCGATGCAGGGCGACGGTGTGTCGAAGGTCATCTCCCAGCGCCTCCGCTAGACAGATGTGGTCTACACCTTTCTCACCTGCACCTCCGTGTGACTTCATTTCTTAAACACATCACCGACACGCTCTCGCGTCGGATTCCCGACCGCGGTCCTATTGACTTCGAAACTTGAAGGCATAGTCTCGGCAACGTTCCTTTTACCTTCAGGTACCTTCAGGTGGCACCTCGAAGGGCTGATCCCCTCCGGCAGCGTTGCCGGTGGCCCCAGGAGTACACGTGACCAGCACAGCGCAGGCACCCAAGTCAGGAGCCGGAACGGCTCATCCCGATCATCTCGGGCACGTCATCTTCATCGCGGCGGCGGCCGCGATGGGCGGTTTCCTCTTCGGTTACGACAGCTCCGTGATCAACGGCGCCGTCGAGGCCATCCGCGACCGCTACGACGTCGGGTCCGCGGCCCTCGCCCAGGTCATCGCCATCGCCCTCATCGGCTGCGCCATCGGCGCCGCGACCGCCGGACGCATAGCCGACCGCATCGGCCGCATCCGGTGCATGCAGATCGCCGCGGTCCTGTTCACCATCAGCGCCGTCGGCTCCGCGCTGCCGTTCGCGCTGTGGGACCTCGCCTTCTGGCGGGTCGTCGGCGGATTCGCCATCGGCATGGCCTCCGTGATCGGCCCGGCCTACATCGCCGAGGTCGCCCCGCCCGCCTACCGCGGCCGGCTCGGCTCCTTCCAGCAGGCCGCGATCGTCATCGGCATCGCCGTGTCGCAGCTGGTCAACTGGGGTCTGCTCAACGCGGCGGACGGCGACCAGCGCGGCAAGCTGATGGGTCTGGAGGCCTGGCAGGTCATGCTGGGCGTCATGGTCGTCCCGGCGATCCTGTACGGGCTGCTCTCCTTCGCGATCCCCGAGTCGCCGCGCTTCCTGATCTCCGTCGGCAAGCACGAGCGCGCCCGCGAGATCCTCACCGAGGTCGAGGGCAAGGACGTCGACCTGAACGCCCGTGTCGCCGAGATCGAGGGCGCCATGAAGAGCGAGCACAAGTCGAGCTTCAAGGACCTGCTCGGCGGCAGCTTCTTCTTCAAGCCGATCGTCTGGATCGGCATCGGCCTGTCGGTCTTCCAGCAGTTCGTCGGCATCAACGTCGCGTTCTACTACTCCGCGACGCTGTGGCAGTCCGTCGGCGTCGACCCCGCGGACTCGTTCTTCTACTCCTTCACCACGTCGATCATCAACATTCTCGGCACCGTCATCGCGATGATCTTCGTCGACCGCATCGGCCGACGGCCGCTCGCGATCATCGGCTCGGTCGGCATGGTCGTCGGCCTGGCGCTGGAGGCCTGGGCGTTCTCCTACCACCTCGTCGACGGCAAGCTGCCGGCCACGCAGGGCTGGGTCGCCCTGATCGCCGCGCACATCTTCGTCCTCTTCTTCGCCCTGTCCTGGGGTGTGGTCGTCTGGGTCATGCTCGGCGAGATGTTCCCCAACCGGCTCCGCGCCGCCGCCCTGGGTGTGGCCGCCGCCGCGCAGTGGATCGCCAACTGGGCCATCACCGCGAGCTTCCCGTCGCTGGCCGACTGGAACCTCTCCGCGACCTACGTGATCTACACGGCCTTCGCCGCGCTCTCGATCCCGTTCGTCCTGAAGTTCGTCAAGGAGACGAAGGGCAAGTCCCTGGAGGAGATGGGCTGAGCCCGTCCCACCCGCTCGGGGAGAAGGGCCACAGTCCCCGCTGCCCCTCTCCCCGTAACCCGCCGCCGCCCCGGTTCGGCCACTGCCCGAGCCGGGGCGGCGGTCTGCCGTCTCACCGGACGCCGGCGCCGCCGTCGATCACCCGGGCGTGCAGGGCCGCCACCTCCAGGTTCCGCAGCGCCTCACCGGTCCCTGCCGGTGCTCCGCGAGCTCTCGTGGTCCGCGCCGGCCGGCACCGGCAGGAAGCGGGCGCCCCCCGAGGCCGGGGCGGGCCGCCGGGGGTGCGCCGGGCCGGAGTTGGGGGTGTGCGGAGTGGGCGGCCGGGGTGGGCGGAGCCGGCGGCCGGGGTGGGCGGAGCCGGCGGTCGGGCGGGGGCCGGTGGGTGAGGCATCCAGAGGTGTGGAGATCCGGCGGCCGCGGCCCTCCGGTGCGGTGCGAGCGGGGTGACCGGGGGAGCCATGACTGATACTGGACGCGTTATGGACATCGTCATCCTTGCTGTAGTCATCGCCGTGGTCGTGCTCGGCGCGCTCGGCGGGCTCATCGTCGGCAGCCGGCGCAAGAAGCAGCTGCCGCCGCCCCCGCCCGCGGCGCCCGACATCACCGCCCCACCGGCCGAGCCGCACGTCGGCGACGAGGCCGAGACGCCGCGGGAGGAACCGCGGCGCACGATAGAGGAGGTGGATCTTCCGGACGGCTCGGCTCCGGTCGTCGTCGAGGAGCCGCCCGCCCCCGAGATCGAGATCCCGGAACCCACCGCCGGCCGTCTGGTCCGGCTGCGGTCCCGGCTCTCCCGCTCGCAGAACGCCCTCGGCAAGGGCCTGCTCACCCTGCTGTCCCGTGAGCACCTCGACGAGGACACCTGGGAGGAGATCGAGGACACGCTGCTCACCGCCGACGTCGGCGTGCAGCCCACCCAGGAACTCGTCGAGCGCCTGCGCGAGCGGGTCAGGGTGCTCGGCACCCGCACCCCCGAGGAACTGCGCACCCTGCTGCGCGAGGAACTGATCACCCTGGTCGGCCGCGACCTGGACCGCGCGGTGAAGACCGAGCCGGAGGACCGCAAGCCCGGCATCGTGATGGTCGTCGGCGTCAACGGCACCGGCAAGACCACCACCACCGGCAAGCTCGCCCGCGTCCTGGTCGCCGACGGCCAGAGCGTCGTCCTGGGTGCGGCCGACACCTTCCGGGCCGCCGCCGCCGACCAGCTCCAGACCTGGGGCGAGCGCGTCGGCGCCTACACCGTGCGCGGACCGGAGGGCGGCGACCCCGCCTCCGTGGCCTTCGACGCGGTCAAGGAGGGCAAGGAGATGGGCGCGAACGTCGTGCTCATCGACACCGCCGGCCGGCTGCACACCAAGACCGGCCTGATGGACGAGCTGGGCAAGGTCAAGCGCGTCGTCGAGAAGCAGGCCCCGGTCGACGAGGTGCTGCTGGTCCTGGACGCCACCACCGGCCAGAACGGCCTCGTCCAGGCCCGGGTCTTCTCCGAGGTCGTGAAGATCACCGGCATCGTGCTCACCAAGCTGGACGGCACGGCCAAGGGCGGCATCGTGGTCGCGGTCCAGCGTGAGCTGGGCGTCCCGGTCAAGCTCATCGGGCTCGGCGAGGGCGCGGACGACCTCGCGCCGTTCGAGCCGGAGGCGTTCGTTGACGCCCTTATCGGGGAGTGACCTCGGCCCTCACCGAGGAACCACCCGCGAGAATCCCTGTGCGCGTGAGAAGCGCCCGCCCCCGAGGTGCAGTCGGGGACGGGCGCTTCGCTCGTGTCCGGGCCGCCGTCAGGCCCGGGACCGGTGCGCCACGTACGCCAGGGTGCCCAGCACCAGCCGGGCCTCCGGCGGCCGGGACGCCGAGTCCAGGGCGGGGGAGCGGAGCCAGCGCACCGGGCCGAGGCCGCCGCGGTCGGACGGGGGCGCCGTGATGTGCGTGCCGGGGCCCAGGCCGCGCAGGTCGAGGGCGGCCGGGTCGTCCCAGCCCATGCGGTAGAGCAGACCCGGCAGGTCCGCCGCGGCACCGGGGGCGACGAAGAACTGGGCCCTGCCGTCCGGGGTGGCCGCCACCGGCCCGACGGGCAGACCCATGCGCTCCAGCCGGGCCAGCGCACGGCAGCCGGCGGGCTCGGCCACCTCGACCACGTCGAACGCCCGGCCCACCGGCAGCATCACCGACGCGCCGGGATACTCGCCCCACACCTCGCTCACGTCGTCCAGCGTCGCCCCGGCCGGCAGCACGGGCGCGAAGTCCAGGGGGTGCGCACCGGGAGCGGAGCAGTCCCGGCGGCCGCAGGAGCAGGCGCCCGCTGAGGCGCGGGCACCCGGCACCACGTCCCAGCCCCACAGGCCGGTGAACTCGGCGACGGCCGTGCCGTCCGAGGTGCGGCCGCGGCGGCGCGAGCCGGTCCGGATGTCGCGCATGCCCCGGCTGATGCCGATCGTGAAGCCCATGCCCCCTCCAACGGGTGCGACGCAGCGGTGGTTACGCAACGGACGCGGCGCGTGACTCTCTGTTTCCGGCTTCCCGGGCTCCGGCCGCTTCACTCGGCGTCCGGAGGTGTCCGGGGTGGTGTGTCCGGCGACGCGCGCCCTCGAACGCATCGCTGCACCCACTCCTGGTTGTGCTGTGTCAAGTGAATCGTGCGTAGCCGTACGGGAGTTCATTCGATGGGGTGGCGAATGGTGGCGTTTCCGTGTGAGCCGTGGCTGGACGGGTGATCGTAGGATTACTGTGTGTGCACGAGCCCTGGGGGCACATGCACTCATGGGTATGCCGGAGGCAAGTCGTCATTCCGTTCGAAGGGTGACAAGGGCCGGACGGAGGGCCGTACGAACCGGCATGCTGTTAGGGCTTGGCGCACTCGGCGACAAGTGGTCCAGGGAGTGGGGGCGTTCCAGTGAGCGGCAACGGCGGAAGCGGGACGAACGCTGCGAGCGCGACGCACACTGAGAAGCGCCCGAACGAGCTCCTCACCTCGTGGTTCGTGCGCAGCGGCTGGTCCAAGGGCGAGCTGGCCCGCCAGGTCAACCGCAGGGCACGGCAGTTGGGCGCCAACCACATCTCCACCGACACCTCGCGCGTGCGCCGCTGGCTCGACGGCGAGAACCCCCGCGAGCCCATCCCCAAGATCCTTTCCGAGCTGTTCTCGGAGCGCTTCGGCGTCGTCGTCTCCGTCGAGGACCTGGGGCTGCGCACCGCGCGCCAGTCACCCTCCGCGACCGGCGTCGACCTGCCGTGGACGGGCCCGCAGACGGTGGCGCAGCTCAGCGAGTTCTCGCGCAGCGACCTGATGCTGGCGCGGCGCGGCTTCCTCGGGAGCTCGCTGGCCCTGTCCGCGGGCCCGGCCCTCATCGAGCCCATGCAGCGCTGGCTCGTCCCCTCGCCCGCGGCCCCGCGCTCCGAACCCGACACCGCGGCCGGATCCGGGCGCGCCCGCGGCCGGCTCTCCGGGCCCGAGCTGGACCTGCTGGAGTCCACGACGGTGATGTTCCGCCAGTGGGACGCCCAGTGCGGCGGCGGCCTGCGCCGCAAGGCGGTCGTCGGCCAGCTCCACGAGGTGACCGACCTCCTCCAGGAGTCCCAACCGGAGGACACCACCCGCCGGTTGTTCAAGGTCGCGGCGGAACTCGCCGAGCTGGCCGGATGGATGTCGTACGACATCGGGCTCCAGCCCACCGCGCAGAAGTACTTCGTCCTCGCGCTGCACGCCGCCAAGGAGGCAGGGGACCGGCCCCTCGGGTCGTACGTGCTGTCCAGCATGAGCCGGCAGATGATCCACCTGGGCCGGCCCGACGACGCGCTGGAGCTGATCCATCTCGCGCAGTACGGCAGTCGCGACTGCGCCAGCCCGCGCACCCAGTCCATGCTGTATGCGATGGAGGCCCGCGCCTACGCCAACATGGGGCAGCCCGGCAAGTGCAAGCGGGCCGTCCGCATGGCCGAGGACACCTTCGCCGACGCCGACGAGTGGGACGAGCCGGACCCCGACTGGATCCGCTTCTTCTCCGAGGCCGAGCTGTACGGCGAGAACAGCCACTCCTACCGGGACCTGGCCTACGTCGCGGGCCGCAGCCCCGCGTACGCCTCGCTGGCCGAACCGCTGATGAAACGGGCCGTGGAGCTGTTCGCCGAGGATGGCGAGCACCAGCGGTCCTACGCGCTGAACCTGATCGGCATGGCCACGGTGCACCTGCTGCGGCGCGAGCCCGAGCAGAGCACGGTCTTCGCCTCCGAAGCCATGCGGGTCGCCAAGAAGGTCCGCTCCGAGCGGGTCAACACCCGCATCCGCAAGACCGTCGACACGGCCGCACGCGACTTCGGCGACCTCGGAGAGGTCGTCGACCTCACCGAACGGCTCGCCGCCGAACTGCCTGAGACCGCCGAAGCGGTCTGACCAGCCGCACGACCCCAGAACCCCGGCCGCGGCCGGCCCTCCCGAACTGCCCGACTCGGCTCCCCCATGCCAGGTCATCGGAAGGCCGGACGCGGCCGGCCCGCGTTCCCGGAAGGCCGTGCGGGCCCGAGGATGCGCCCCGGCGGCGACCGGCGCATCCCGGGTCCGGCAGTTCACCGACGCGTAACACGCCACGCGCCTTCGTCACGGCGGCGAAACAACGAGGGGCCCCCACCGAAACCGCGCTGCGCCAATCTCGTGGCGCATAACCGGCCCACCCCTCAATCCGCTCGAGGCTTCGCCCGCACGGGGCCGTACCAAGACGAGGAGACGCCGATGGCACCAGCCATCACCCTGGCCGCAGAGGCGCCCAAGCTCTCTGCCGCGAACACAGGGTTCATGCTCATCTGTTCCGCCCTGGTGATGCTCATGACCCCGGGCCTGGCCTTCTTCTACGGAGGCATGGTCCGCGTCAAGAGCACCCTGAACATGCTGATGATGAGCTTCATCAGCCTCGGGATCGTCACCGTCCTGTGGGTGCTGTACGGCTTCTCCCTGGCGTTCGGCACCGACTCGGGCAGCCTCATCGGCTGGAACTCCGACTGGGTGGGTCTGAGCAACATCGGCCTGACCGAGCTGTGGGACGGCTACACCATCCCGGTCTTCGTGTTCCTGGTCTTCCAGCTGATGTTCGCGATCATCACCCCGGCCCTGATCAGTGGCGCCCTCGCCGACCGCGTGAAGTTCAGCGCCTGGGCGCTGTTCATCACCCTGTGGGCCACGGTCGTCTACTTCCCCGTCGCGCACTGGGTGTGGGGCGCCGGCGGCTGGGCCTTCGAGCTGGGCGTCATCGACTTCGCCGGCGGTACGGCCGTGCACATCAACGCCGGTGCCGCGGCCCTCGGCGTGATCCTGGTCATCGGCAAGCGCGTCGGATTCAAGAAGGACCCGATGCGCCCGCACAGCCTGCCCCTGGTCATGCTCGGTGCCGGTCTGCTGTGGTTCGGCTGGTTCGGCTTCAACGCCGGCTCCTGGCTCGGCAACGACGACGGCGTGGGCGCGCTGATGTTCGTCAACACGCAGGTCGCCACCGCCGCGGCCATGCTGGCCTGGCTCGCCTACGAGAAGATCCGCCACGGCGCGTTCACCACCCTCGGCGCCGCCTCCGGCGCGGTCGCGGGCCTGGTCGCCATCACCCCGGCCGGCGGCGCGGTCAGCCCGCTCGGCGCGATCGCGGTCGGCGCCATCGCCGGTGTCCTGTGCGCCATGGCCGTCGGCCTGAAGTACAGGTTCGGCTACGACGACTCCCTCGACGTCGTCGGCGTCCACCTGGTCGGCGGCATCGCCGGATCCCTGCTGATCGGCCTCTTCGCCAGCGGCAAGGGCCAGTCCACCGTGGAGGGCCTCTTCTACGGCGGCGGACTGACCCAGTTCTGGAAGCAGTGCGCTGGTGTCTTCGCGGTGCTCGCCTACTCCCTGGTGGTCTCCGCCATCCTGGCCTTCGTCCTCGACAAGACCCTCGGCATGCGGGTGCCGGAGGACGACGAGATCACCGGCATCGACCAGGCCGAGCACGCCGAGACCGCATACGACTTCAGCGGCGCCGGTGGCGGCGCCGCCAAGACGGCCGTCACGGCCCCCGTCGCCGCAGCCGCGAGCAAGAAGGTGGACGCATGAAGCTCATCACCGCAGTCGTCAAGCCGCACCGGCTCGACGAGATCAAGGAGGCCCTGCAGGCCTTCGGCGTGCACGGCCTGACGGTCACCGAGGCCAGCGGCTACGGCCGCCAGCGCGGCCACACCGAGGTCTACCGGGGCGCCGAGTACACCGTCGACCTCGTCCCCAAGATCCGCATCGAGGTCCTGGTCGAGGACGAGGACGCCGAACAGCTCATCGAGGTCGTGGTCAAGGCCGCCCGCACCGGCAAGATCGGTGACGGCAAGGTCTGGTCCCTCCCGGTCGACACGGCCGTACGGGTCCGGACCGGCGAGCGCGGTCCGGACGCGCTCTGACGGTCTTCCAGGCAGGCACACGAACAGGAGTCGCCGGGTGACGGGTACGGACGTGCGCAACGAAGCAGAGGACTCGGGACCCGGCGGCTACGCGGCGGCCCGGCTGCGCCTCCTCACCGAGGAGACGCGGTCCGGGCCGCCGCGCCGTGCCGCCCTGGCCCAGCTGACGGACCAGTGGCTCGCGGACCTGTTCGGCGCGGGCGCCCAGGGGCTGCGCGGCGCCTCCCTGATCGCCGTCGGCGGCTACGGACGCGGCGAGCTGTCCCCGCGCAGCGACCTCGACCTGCTCCTGCTGCACGACGGCGGCGACACCGAGGCCGTCGCCGCCCTGGCCGACCGGCTCTGGTACCCCGTCTGGGACCTGGGCCTGGACCTCGACCACTCCGTGCGCACGCCCGCCGAGGCGCGCCGGACCGCCGCCGACGACCTCAAGGTGCAGCTCGGCCTGCTGGACGCCCGGCACATCGCCGGCGACCTCGGCCTCACCGCGGCCCTGCGCACCGCCGTCCTCGCCGACTGGCGCAACCAGGCCCCCAAGCGCCTCCCCGAACTGCAGGCACTGTGCGCCGAACGCGCCGAGCGGCAGGGCGAGCTGCAGTACCTGCTGGAGCCCGACCTCAAGGAGGCCCGCGGCGGACTGCGCGACGCCACCGCCCTGCGGGCCGTCGCCGCCTCCTGGCTCGCCGACGCCCCGCGCGAGGGCCTCGCCGACGCCCGGCGCCGTCTCCTCGACGTCCGGGACGCCCTGCACCTGGCCACCGGGCGGGCCACCGACCGGCTCGCCCTCCAGGAGCAGGACCAGGTGGCCGCCGGGCTCGGCCTGCTCGACGCGGACACCCTGCTGCGTCAGGTCTACGAGGCGGCCCGGCTCGTCTCCTACGCGAGCGACGTCACCTGGCGCGAGGTGGGGCGCGTACTGCGCTCACGGGCCGTGCGGCCCCGGCTGCGCGCCATGCTGGGCGGCGGCAAGCCCACCGCCGAGCGGTCCCCGCTGGCCGAGGGCGTGGTCGAGCAGGACGGCGAGGTGGTGCTCGCCCGGGCCGCGCGCCCCGAGCGCGACCCCGTCCTGCCGCTGCGCGCCGCGGCCGCCGCGGCGCAGGCCGGGCTCCCGCTGTCCCTGCACGCCGTGCGGCGTCTGGCGGCCACCGTGCGCCCGCTGCCCACGCCCTGGCCCGCCGAGGCACGCGAGCAGCTCGTGACGCTGCTCGGCTCCGGCCGCCCCACCGTCGAGGTCTGGGAGGCGCTGGAGGCGGAAGGGCTGATCACCCGGCTGCTGCCGGACTGGGAGCGGGTCCGCTGCCGCCCGCAGCGCAACGCCGTGCACCTGTGGACCGTCGACCGGCACCTCATCGAGACCGCCGTGCGCGCCTCCGCGTTCACCCGCCGGGTCAGCCGGCCCGACCTGCTGCTGGTCGCCGCGCTGCTGCACGACATCGGCAAGGGCTGGCCCGGCGACCACTCGGTGGCCGGCGAGATCATCGCCAAGGACGTCACCGCCCGCATCGGCTTCGACCACCACGACGTGACGGTCGTCGCCACCCTCGTCCGCCACCACCTGCTGCTCGTCGACACGGCCACCCGGCGCGACCTGGACGACCCGGCCACCGTGCGCTCGGTCGCCGCGGCCGTGGGCACCCAGGGGACCCTGGAGCTGCTGCACGCGCTCACCGAGGCCGACGCCCTCGCGACCGGGCCCGCCGCGTGGTCCTCCTGGCGCGGCTCCCTCGTCGCCGACCTGGTGAAACGCGTCTCGGCGGTGCTCTCCGGGGACGCCCCGGCCGAGCCCGAGGAGGCCGCCCCGACCGCCGGGCAGGAACGGCTCGCGCTGGAGGCGGCCGCCACCGGCAGCCCCGTGCTGGCCCTGCGCGCCCAGGCCGAGGCGCCCGCCGGGCAGGAACCCGCCGGCGATCCCGAGCCGCTCGGCGTCGAACTGCTCATCGCCGTCCCCGACCAGCCCAGGGTGCTGCCCGCGGTCGCCGGCGTCCTCGCCGTGCACCGGCTGACCGTACGCACCGCCGAGCTGCGCTCCCTGTCCCTGCCGGACGGCGTCGACGGCTCCGTGCTGCTGCTGGACTGGCGGGTCGCCGCCGAGTACGGCTCGCTGCCGCAGGCCGCCCGGCTGCGCGCGGACCTGGTCCGGGCCCTGGACGGCTCACTGGACATCGCCGCCCGCCTCGCCGAACGGGACGCCGCCTATCCGCGCCGCCGGGGCGTGGTCGCGCCGCCGCCCACGGTGTCCGTCCACCCCGCCGCCTCCCGGCTGGCCACCGTCATCGAGGTCCGCTCCCAGGACGCCCCCGGCCTGCTGTTCCGCATCGGGCGCGCCCTGGAGGACGCGGGCGTGCGGGTGCGCAGCGCGCACGTGTCGACCCTGGGCGCCAACGCCGTCGACGCCTTCTACGTCACCGGACCGCAGGGCGCGCCGCTGCCCGGCGAGGAGGCGGCCGCGGTGGCCCGGAAGCTGGAGGAGACACTGAGGGGGTGAGGGCGACCCGGCGACTTGTCACGCCGGGATACCCTGGAGGGCGATTCCCCAGTCTGTCTCCGACCCCGAGGACCGCGAGCGCCGTGTTCGATACTCTTTCCGATCGCCTCTCAGCGACCTTCAAGAACCTGCGCGGCAAGGGACGGCTCTCCGAGGCGGACATCGACGCCACGGCGCGCGAGATCCGCATCGCGCTGCTCGAGGCGGACGTGGCGCTTCCGGTCGTCCGGACGTTCATCAAGAACGTCAAGGAGCGCGCCCTCGGCGCCGAGGTCTCCCGGGCGCTGAACCCGGCCCAGCAGGTCCTCAAGATCGTCAACGAGGAACTGGTCACCATCCTCGGCGGCGAGACCCGGCGCCTGCGCTTCGCCAAGCAGCCGCCCACCGTGATCATGCTGGCGGGTCTGCAGGGTGCCGGTAAGACCACCCTCGCGGGCAAGCTCGGCCGCTGGCTGAAGGAGCAGGGTCACTCGCCGCTGCTCGTCGCCTGCGACCTCCAGCGCCCCAACGCCGTGAACCAGCTCAGCGTCGTCGCCGAGCGCGCCGGTGTCGCGGTCTACGCCCCGGAGCCGGGCAACGGCGTCGGTGACCCGGTCAAGGTCGCCAAGGACTCCATCGACTTCGCCAAGGCCAAGGTCCACGACCTCGTGATCGTGGACACCGCAGGCCGCCTCGGCATCGACCAGGAGATGATGCAGCAGGCCGCGGACATCCGCGACGCCGTCTCCCCGGACGAGATCCTGTTCGTCGTCGACGCGATGATCGGCCAGGACGCGGTCAACACCGCCGAGGCCTTCCGCGACGGCGTCGGCTTCGACGGCGTGGTGCTCTCCAAGCTCGACGGCGACGCCCGCGGTGGTGCCGCCCTGTCGATCCGGCAGATCACCGGCAAGCCGATCATGTTCGCCTCCAACGGCGAGAAGCTCGACGACTTCGACGCCTTCCACCCGGACCGGATGGCCTCCCGCATCCTCGACATGGGTGACCTGCTCACCCTGATCGAGCAGGCGGAGAAGACGTTCAGCCAGGAAGAGGCCGAGAAGATGGCCTCCAAGCTGGCGTCCAAGAAGGGCCAGGACTTCACCCTGGACGACTTCCTGGCCCAGATGGAGCAGGTCCGCAAGATGGGCTCCATCTCCAAGCTGCTCGGCATGCTGCCGGGCATGGGCCAGATGAAGGACCAGATCCAGAACCTGGACGAGCGGGACGTCGACCGCACCGCGGCCATCATCAAGTCGATGACCCCGGGCGAGCGCCAGGACCCGACGATCATCAACGGCTCGCGCCGCGCCCGTATCGCCCGGGGTTCCGGTGTCGAGGTCAGCGCGGTGAAGAACCTGGTCGAGCGGTTCTTCGAGGCCCGCAAGATGATGTCCCGCATGGCCCAGGGCGGCATGCCCGGGATGCCTGGGATGCCGGGCATGGGCGGTGGTCCCGGCCGGGCGAAGAAGAAGCAGAAGCAGGCCAAGGGCAAGCAGCGGTCCGGCAACCCGATGAAGCGCAAGCAGCAGGAGCAGGAGGCCGCCGCCCGCCGCGCGGCCGCGGCCGAGGGCGGCGGCGCGTTGGGCCTGCCGCAGCAGGGCGCCAAGGACTTCGAACTGCCCGACGAGTTCAAGAAGTTCATGGGCTGACGGCCCTGTCCCGTCATGACGCCGAGGGCGCCCCTTCCTCCGAAGGGGCGCCCTCTCGGATGTCCGGTGCGGCGCCGTGCGTCAGGCGCCCGGGCGATCAGGGCGCCCGGACGGTCAGGGCGCCCGGACGGTCAGGGCGTCCGGGCGATCAGGTAGCGGAACACGTTCGGCATCCACACCGTGCCGTCCCGCCGCTGGTGCGGATGCAGCGCCTCGGACAGCTCCTTGTCCACCTGCACCTGGTCCGTCGCCGCCGTCGCCGCGTCGAACAGGCCCGTCGACTTCAGCCCGCGCACCGCGCTGTCCACGTCGGCGTAGCCGAAGGGGCAGGCCACCCGGCCCGAGCCGTCCGGCCTCAGGCCGGCCCGCCGGGCGACGTCCTCCAGGTCGTCGCGCAGGGCCGGACGCCAGCTGCCCCGGGTGCGCTCCGGTTCCGCCAGCTTCGTGGCCACCCGCATCACCGACGCGGTGGCGCAGCGCTCCGGCGGGCCCCAGCCGGCCAGCACCACGGCCGCGCCCCGCTCGGCGAGCGGCCTCGCCTCCCTCAGCTGTCCGCTCAGCCCTTCCGAGTCGCCCGCCAGGCACCCGATCGGCTCGAACGCCGTCACCAGGGTGTAGCCGGCGGCGGGCCTGCCGGCGTCCCGGGCCGATCCGTCGACCAGTCGCGCGTCCGTACGCCCACGCGCGCCCGTCGCCTCGGGGAGCAGCCGCTCCCGGGCCAGGGCCATTCTTTCGGGGGATGCGTCGACACCGGTGACCGCCGCTCCCCGAGCGGCGGCCATCAGCAGGGCGAGTCCGGAACCGCAGCCGAGGCCGAGCAGTCGCGTGGCGGGACCCACGTCCAGTCGCTCGTAGACGGCCTCGTAGAGCGGCACCAGCATCCGCTCCTGGATCTCGGACCAGTCACGCGCGCGTGCACTCCGGTCCACGCGGGGTGCGGCCCCCGCGTGAGGCAGGTGCTGCCGCACGAGCGTAGGTGTCATAAGTAAGCGCCCCAATCCGCAACGAGTTTCCTCTTGCCCGATTCCTTGGCCCCCGTGACAGTGCGCTCGCACTACCCCCGTATGCCAGGAAACTCCCCCCTCGACCCGTCGTCCAGTGGGATGCGGCAGGGGTTGTGAGATGTCATGTGCCTGTGGCGAGATTTCACATTCCGGCAACCCGGGCCCGTACCATCGCGCCATGGCCAAGGCACCCGTTCTCACGCCCCAGGCGGTCGACTTCCCGCGCTGGTACCAGGACTTGATCACCAAGGCGGAGCTCGCCGACAACGGGCCGGTGCGCGGAACCATGGTCATCCGACCGTACGGCTACGGCCTGTGGGAGCGGATGCAGGCGGAGATGGACGCCCGCATCAAGGCGACCGGCACCCAGAACGCGTACTTCCCCCTGCTGATCCCGCAGTCCTACCTCACCAGGGAGGCCGACCACGTCGAGGGCTTCGCGCCCGAACTCGCGGTCGTCACCCACGGCGGCGGCAAGGAGCTCGAGGAGCCCGCGGTGGTCCGCCCCACCTCCGAGATGATCATCAACGACTACTTCTCCAAGTGGGTGCAGAGCTACCGGGACCTGCCGCTGCTCATCAACCAGTGGGCGAACGTGGTGCGCTGGGAGCTGCGGCCCCGGTTGTTCCTGCGGACCAGCGAGTTCCTCTGGCAGGAGGGCCACACCGCGCACGCCACGTACGAGGAGGCGCGTGACTTCGCCGCGCACATCCACCGCCGGGTCTACGAGGACTTCATGCTGAACGTCCTCGCGATGGACGTGGTCCCCGGCCGCAAGACCGTCAAGGAGCGCTTCGCGGGGGCCGTCAACACCCTCACGCTCGAAGGGATGATGGGCGACGGCAAGGCCCTGCAGATGGCGACCAGCCACGAACTGGGCCAGAACTTCGCCAAGGCCTTCAACACGCGGTACCTGTCCAAGGAGGGCAGGCAGGAACTGGTCTGGCAGACCTCCTGGGGCTCCACCACCCGCATGATCGGCGCCCTGGTGATGATGCACGGCGACGACGGCGGGCTGCGCGTCCCGCCGCGGCTGGCGCAGATCCAGGCCGTGGTGCTCGCGATCAAGGGCGACGAGCCGGTTCTGGCCAAGGTCCGCGAGCTCGGCGACCGGCTGGAGGCGGCCGGTGTCCGCGTCCACGTCGACGACCGCATTGACACCCCCTTCGGCCGCCGCGCCGTCGACTGGGAGCTGAAGGGCGTACCCGTCCGCATCGAGATCGGACCGCGCGATCTGGAGAACGGCACCGCGATGCTGGCCCGCCGGATCCCCGGAGGCAAGGAGCCGGTGTCCCTGGACGCCCTGCCGGAGCTGCTCCCGAAGGTCCTGGAGGAGGACCAGGAGCTGCTGCTCAGGCAGTCCCGCGCGCGCCGCGAGTCGCGCACCGCCGAGGTCTCCACGATCGAGGAGGCCGTCGAGGCGGCCACGGCCGGCGGCTGGGCCCGCATCCCGTGGTCGGTGCTCGGCGAGGAGGGCGAGGCCAAGCTGGCCGATCACGCGGTGACCGTACGGTGTCTGGTCGCCGAGGACGGGTCGGTGCCGGACGACGGGGACGCTCCCGGTAACGTCGCGGTCGTCGCACGCGCTTACTGAGGCACGCAGACGCCGTCCGGCGGGGCGCAAGGCGGCCGGAACACCCCTTGCGCCCCGGCGCACTTCCGCCGTCCCGGCGTGCGCAGATGCCCTACGCGCCGGGGCGTAGCGAGAAGTACGCACCAGCTTGTGGTGAGCTGCGAGGCTTCTCCGCAGATCAGCGCACCCGCCCTCGTCGGGACGCATCAGAGGCAACTGACGGGTACGTGCAAAATATTTGGGATGCCCCGGAATCGGAACACTGGGGCACCCCGGCTCGTTGTCATTACGTGAGCACGACACAGACACCACCTGTTCTCGCCGCAGAGCTGGCACAGGCGTGGGCCGACATTCAGCGGTACCACCCCGAGCTGCCCGACCTTGCCGCGCCAGAGTCCCTGATCGGGGAGTCGTCGTCCGCGTGCGGTCACGAGCTCTCCTTCGAGCGACTGCTCCATGAGGCAGTCCATGGCATCGCCGCAGCCCGCGGCGTACGCGACACCTCCCGTGCGGGCCGCTACCACAACCGCAGATTCCTCGCGATCGCCGAGGAGATGGGCCTGGACCACCCCGAGGAACCGCATCCCAGCAGCGGCTTCTCGCTGGTCACGCTCACCCCCGAGGCCAAGCGGCGCTACCGCCCGACCATGGAGCGCCTCCAGCGCGCCCTGAAGGCGCACACGGCGGCCACCTCCTCCGACACCTCCCGCACCTTCCGGGGCCCGGCCGCCCGGCACGGCTCCTCCGGCGGCGGCGTCCGCGTCAAGGCGGTCTGCGACTGCGGCCGCAACGTCCGGGTCGTCCCCTCGGTCCTCGCCCAGGCACCCATCGTCTGCGGCGGCTGCGGCAAGCCGTTCCGCATCCCGGACGTCGTGGGAGCGGTGGCCGGCTGACGTCTCCCACCGGCAACTCGTGGCTGCCGGTCGGACCGACGCCGGACCGTGGCCGGCACCCGACGTGTCCCACCTCCACGCCGGGTGCCGCTCAGGCGTGCCCGCAGGCGGCGCCCACTGCCCCCGGCCTGGAGCGGCCCGCCGGGTGTGGCACAATGGCTAGCTGTACTCGACAGCCGCACAGGACCCCTCTCTCCTCCGGCTGACGCGTCCATCGGGCACTCGGGTACCGCAACCCCACGCGGCGTCTCGCCGTGCCCAACCACGTCAAATCCAGGAGATTCCACTCCCGTGGCAGTCAAGATCAAGCTGAAGCGTCTGGGCAAGATCCGTTCGCCTCACTACCGCATCGTCGTCGCCGACTCCCGTACCCGTCGTGACGGCCGTGCGATCGAGGAGATCGGCAAGTACCACCCGACGTACAACCCGTCGGTCATCGAGGTCGACGCGGACCGTGTCGCGTACTGGCTGGGTGTCGGCGCGCAGCCGACCGAGCCCGTGCTCGCCATCCTGAAGAAGACCGGCGACTGGCAGAAGTACAAGGGCGAGCCGGCTCCGGCGCCGCTCCTGACGCAGCCCGAGAAGGCCGCGCGCCCGTCGTTCGAGGCTCTCGGCGGTGACGACGAGGGCAAGGGTGAGGCGATCACCCAGAAGAAGAAGGCTGAGAAGAAGGACGAGGCCGCCGCCGAGTCCGCTTCGACCGAGGCCTGATCATGCTCGAGGAGGCTCTCGAGCACCTCGTGAAGGGCATCGTCGACAACCCCGACGATGTGCAGGTCGCCTCGCGCAACCTGCGCCGCGGGCAAGTGCTCGAGGTCCGGGTCCACCCGGACGACCTCGGCAAGGTGATCGGCCGCAACGGCCGCACCGCTCGCGCCCTGCGCACCGTAGTGGGCGCCATCGGCGGTCGCGGTGTCCGCGTCGACCTCGTCGACGTGGACCACGTCCGCTGACGCTGAACGCAACCGGCTCGGGCCGGGGAAGGCCTGAGGGCCGTCCCCGGCCCGTAGTCGTACGACAGGAGATCGCACACGTGCAGCTGGTAGTCGCACGGATCGGCCGTGCCCATGGCATCAAGGGCGAGGTCACCGTCGAGGTACGGACCGACGAGCCCGAGCTGAGGCTCGCCCCCGGCGCCGTGCTCGCCACCGACCCCGCCTCCGCGGGACCCCTCACCATCGAGACGGGCCGCGTCCACAGCGGCCGCCTCCTGCTGCGCTTCGAGGGCGTCGGCGACCGCACCGGCGCCGAGGCCCTGCGCAACACCCTCCTCATCGCGGAGATCGACCCGGAGGAACTGCCCGAGGGCGAGGACGAGTACTACGACCACCAGCTCATGGACCTGGACGTGGTCACCGCCGACGGCACCGAGGTCGGCCGCATCACGGAGATCTCCCACCTGCCCACCCAGGACCTGTTCATCGTGGAGCGCCCCGACGGCAGCGAGGTGATGATCCCCTTCGTCGAGGAGATCGTCGCCGAGATCGACCTGGAGGAGCAGAGGGCCGTCATCACCCCGCCCCCGGGCCTGATCGACGACCGCGCCGAGATCGCCTCCAGCCGGGACGAGTCCTGATGCGCCTCGACGTCGTCACGATCTTCCCCGAGTACCTGGAACCGCTGAACGTCTCCCTCGTCGGCAAGGCACGCGCGCGTGGACAGCTCGACGTCCACGTCCACGACCTGCGCGAGTGGACCTACGACCGCCACAACACCGTCGACGACACCCCCTACGGCGGCGGCCCCGGCATGGTCATGAAGACGGGGCCCTGGGGGGACGCAATGGACTCCGTCCTCGCCGACGGCTACGAGGCCGGCTCCCGCGAGCCCGCCCTCGTCGTGCCCACCCCGAGCGGCCGCCCCTTCACCCAGGAACTCGCCGTCCGCCTCTCCGAGCGCCCCTGGCTGATCTTCACCCCGGCCCGCTACGAGGGCATCGACCGCCGCGTCGTCGACGAGTACGCCACCCGCATACCGGTGTACGAGGTGTCCATCGGCGACTACGTCCTGGCCGGGGGAGAGGCGGCCGTCCTGGTCGTCACCGAGGCCGTGGCGCGCCTGCTGCCGGGCGTCCTCGGCAACGCGGAGTCCCACCGCGACGACTCCTTCGCGCCCGGCGCGATGGCCAACCTGCTGGAAGGCCCCGTCTACACCAAGCCGCCCGAGTGGCGCGGCCGGGACATCCCCGAGGTGCTCCTCAGCGGCCACCACGGCAGAATCGCCCGCTGGCGGCGTGACGAAGCCCTCAGGCGCACCACCGCGCACCGGCCCGACCTCATCGAGCGCTGCGACCCCGCGGCCTTCGACAAGAAGGACCGGGAGATGCTCTCCATCCTCGGCTGGGCACCGGACCCGGCGGGGAAGCCGTACGGCCGATTTTGGCGCAGGACCGACGGCGTGGAAGAATAGCCAGCTGTTGTGCCCAGGTCCGGCGCGCGCCCCTGCCACAGGGGGAGACGACGCCCGTCCGACCGGCACGGCCCTGATCCCGAAACACCTAGTTTCCGTTGATGACCTGTGGCATCAGCGAGGAAAGCAGACGAAATGTCTCACCTGCTCGACACCGTCGACTCCGCGTCGCTGCGCAGCGACGTCCCCGCCTTCCGCCCGGGCGACACGGTCAACGTGCACGTCCGCGTCATCGAGGGCAACCGCTCCCGTGTGCAGCAGTTCAAGGGCGTCGTGATCCGCCGCCAGGGCTCCGGCGTCCGCGAGACCTTCACGGTCCGCAAGGTCTCCTTCTCCGTCGGCGTCGAGCGCACCTTCCCGGTGCACACCCCGATCGTGGAGAAGATCGAGCTCGTCACCAAGGGTGACGTCCGCCGCGCCAAGCTGTACTACCTGCGCGAGCTGCGCGGCAAGGCCGCCAAGATCAAGGAGAAGCGCGAGAGCTGAGCGCTCTCCGGGGTTCGCGCCGGAGCCGGATAGCATCTGGCTCCGATGGACACCGAAGCACAGCACACGGAGCGCGACCGCTCCTCCCGCCCTTCCGACGCCGGTCAGCCGGCCTCGGACTCCGCAGGGCCGGAGGAACGGTCGCGTTTCGCGTTGCTGTCGAGGCCCGGCTCGTGGTTCCCCGGCGGCCGGATCACCCTCACCCTGCTGCTCTGCCTGCTGTTCCTGCTGCTGGTCAGCACCTTCGTGCTGCGTCCCTTCCAGATTCCCAGCGGTTCCATGGAGCGGGGATTGAGGATCGGTGACCGCGTTCTCGTAAATAAGTTGGCGTACCGTTTCGGTGCCGCGCCGCAACGGGGAGACATCGTCGTGTTCGACGGCACCGGGTACTTCGGGCACGCCGACTACGTGAAGCGCGTTGTCGGTGTGGGCGGGGACCATGTGGTCTGCTGCGACGAGGAGGGGAGAATCCAGGTGAACGGCCGGCCGGTCGACGAGTCGGGCTTCCTGTACCCCGGTGACAGCCCCTCCGCGGTGCCCTTCGACGTCGTCGTGCCCCGGGGCAGGCTGTTCCTCCTCGGCGACCACCGCAGCCGCTCCAGCGACTCGCGCGACCACCTCGGCTCGCCCGGCGGCGGCATGATCCCGGTCGACGACGTCATCGGGCGCGCCGACTGGATCGTGTGGCCCTTCGGCCACGCCACCGGGCTCGACCGCCCCGGCGCCTACGCGCGCGTGCCCGCCGCCGCGAGGGCGGGCGCCCATGGGTAACCGCGGCAAACCGCGTGGCGTCCCCGCCGGCCCCGCGGAGAACCTCCTGCCCACCGGCGCCCGGCGCGCCTCCGCGCCCTCCAGCGGCCGCAGCCGCGCCGAGCGGCGCCGGCTCCAGCGCAAGGTCAAGCGGCGCCGCAGGCGCAGTGCCGTCAAGGAGATACCCCTCCTCGTCGGTGTCGCCGTCCTGATCGCCCTGGTCCTGAAGACGTTCCTCGTCCAGGCCTTCGTCATCCCGTCGGGTTCCATGGAGCAGACGATCCAGATCGGCGACCGCGTCCTGGTCGACAAGCTCACCCCGTGGTTCGGCTCCAAGCCCGAGCGCGGGGACGTCGTGGTGTTCAAGGACCCCGGCGGCTGGCTCCGTGACGAGCAGACGGGCCCCAAGAAGGAGGACCCCGTCGTCGTCAAGCAGGTCAAGGAGGGGCTCACCTTCATCGGCCTGCTGCCGTCGGAGAACGAGAAGGACCTCATCAAGAGGGTCGTCGGCGTCGGCGGCGACCGCGTCAAGTGCTGCGACGCACAGGGGCGGGTGACCGTCAACGGCGTCCCCCTGAACGAGGACTACCTGTACCCGGGCGCCGCCCCGTCCGACACGCCGTTCGACGTCACCGTCCCCCAGGGCCGGCTGTGGGTGATGGGCGACCACCGCAACGACTCCGCGGACTCCCGCGTCCACCAGGACACCGACTACGGCGGCACGGTCTCCGAGGACGAGGTCGTCGGCCGGGCCATGGTGATCGCCTGGCCCTTCGGGCACTGGACCACCCTGGACGAACCGAACACCTATGCCTCCGTGTCCGACTCGGCCACCGGGTCGACCGCCGCTCCCGAACCGTCGCATAGGGTTGCCCCCTACGATGCGAACGGAACGATCCAGCTCCCGACTCCTGCGGAACTCCCGCTCGTTATGGGAGTGGTGGGCCTGCGCCGAATCTGGCGCGGGCGGCGGCACAGAGTGAGGAGTTGGCGTGGGGGATGTGGCGGTCGGCGCACGGTCCGGACACGACGGCGAGGAACACCGCGGACGTCCCGCGCAATCCGCCGCCCCGGCAGCGGACAGCGCCGTGACCTCCGGGAATGACTCCGGGGCAACAGCCGAGGACGACAGGGTGACGGGCGAGCACACGACAGCCGATGACCGGGGGCCGGGCGGCACGCCGCGGGCGCCGAAGAAGCAGCGCTCCTTCTGGAAGGAGCTGCCGATCCTGATCGGCATCGCGCTCGTCCTGGCGCTGCTGATCAAGACCTTCCTGGTGCAGGCGTTCTCCATTCCCTCCGACTCGATGCAGAACACCCTCCAGCAGGGCGACCGCGTCCTGGTCGACAAGCTCACCCCCTGGTTCGGCTCCGAGCCCGAGCGCGGCGAGGTCGTCGTCTTCCACGACCCGGACAACTGGCTGGCGGGCGAGCCCACGGCCGACCCGAACGCGCTGCAGACGTTCCTCAGCTGGATCGGCCTCATGCCGTCCTCGGAGGAGAAGGACCTCATCAAGCGCGTCATCGGCGTCGGCGGCGACACGGTCGAGTGCAACGGCACCGGCCCGCTGAAGGTCAACGGCAAGGCGCTGGACGAGGTGCCCTACGTCTACGCGGGCAACACCCCGTGCAGCCAGGACGACCAGGGCGGCCAGTTCAAGGTGAAGGTCCCCGAGGGCTTCATCTGGGTCATGGGCGACCACCGGCAGAACTCGCGCGACTCCCGCTACAACCAGGCGGACAAGCACAACGGCATGGTCCCGGTGAAGGACGTCGTGGGCCGCGCCGTCGTCATCGCCTGGCCGGTCAACCGCTGGGACACCCTGCCGGTGCCGGACACCTTCGACCAGAGCGGTCTGAACGCCCAGCCGGCCGCCGCGGGCTGGACGGTCGCGCCGCAGGGCCTGGCACTGGCCGGCGTGCTGCCGGTGGTGTGGTGGCGCCGCCGCAAGCAGTGAGGCCGGGGCACGGGGACGTGCCCGCGAGGAGACGGCCCGGCCGGGCCGACCGGTGAAGGTGACGCCGGACATGGGCTGACCCCGGACCGTACCCCCGGGTAGGGTGCGGACCCATGGGTGGCGAGAGCATGACGCACACGGCCGCGCGCGGCGGCGGCTCAGGTACGGGCCCGGTGGGCAGCCGGACCGGACAGCGGTTGTCCGGGCTGGCCGTCGCGCTGGGCCTGGTGCTTTTCCTCGGCGGTTTCGCCTGGGGAGCGGTGGTCTACCTGCCGTACACCGTGCCCACGAGCTCCATGACCCCGACGATCGACGCGGGTGAGCGCATCATGGCGCAGCGCGTCGACGGCGACGACGTGCGCCGCGGCGACGTCGTGGTCTTCAAGGACACGAACTGGGGCAACGCCCCCATGGTCAAGCGTGTGGTCGCCGTCGGCGGTGACACGGTCTCCTGCTGCCAGGACGGCAAGCTCGAGGTCAACGGCAAGGAGATCGACGAACCGTATCTGCCGGACGGCGCACCCGCGGAGGTCACCAACTTCCCGACGGTGACCGTCCCGGAAGGACGCCTCTTCCTGCTCGGCGACGAGCGCGGCAGCTCCCTGGACTCCACCGCCCACCTGACCGACGCCGCCAGCGGCACGGTGGCGCGCTCCAGCGTGGACGCCCGGGTGGACGCCGTCGTCTGGCCCATGAAGGGCATGCTGGAGCGCCCCACCGGCTTCGAGCAGCTCGGCTCCCTCTCCTCGCCCGGTCCGCTGCGCACGATGGTGCTCCTCGTGATCGTCGGGGCCGTGCTCGTACTGGGCGGCGGTGCGTACGGGTCGATCGCCAAGCGCACGGGCCCGGCCCGGCGCGCGGACGCGGAGCCCGCGCGTGCCCGCTGAGACCGCGGGTGCGGGCCAGGACACCTACGAGGGCGGGTTGCGCAAGGTGGCCCGGGTCGTGCTGCTCGACCCCCGGGACCGCATCCTGCTGCTGCACGGGCACGAGCCGGACGATCCGGCCGACGACTGGTGGTTCACCCCCGGCGGCGGTGTCGAGGGCGACGAGACCCGTGAAGAGGCCGCCCTGCGGGAACTCGCCGAGGAGACCGGCATCACCGACGTCGACCTCGGACCGGTGCTGTGGCAGCGGCGCTGCTCCTTCCCGTTCGCGGGGCGCCGCTGGGACCAGGACGAGTGGTACTTCCTGGCCCGCACGGACCGTACGACGGTCGCCGCCGCCGGACTGACCGAGCTGGAACGGCGCAGCGTCGCCGGAGCACGCTGGTGGACGTGTCCGGAACTGAGCCGGGCACATGAGACGGTGTATCCGACCAGACTCGCCGGGCTGCTGCGCACGCTGCTCGACGAGGGTCCCCCGGCCAGGCCCGTGATCCTCGACCCGGAAATCGTCTAGGGGCGCACGGTACTGGCGCACAATGGGGGGATCGCACGGCTGAAGGGGAACATGCCATGAGCGCCGAGGACCTCGAGAAGTACGAGACCGAGATGGAGCTGAAGCTCTACCGGGAGTACCGCGATGTCGTCGGTCTGTTCAAATACGTGATCGAGACGGAACGGCGCTTCTACCTCACCAACGACTACGAGATGCAGGTGCACTCCGTCCAGGGTGAGGTGTTCTTCGAGGTGTCCATGGCGGACGCCTGGGTGTGGGACATGTACCGGCCGGCGCGCTTCGTGAAGCAGGTCCGGGTGCTCACGTTCAAGGACGTGAACATTGAGGAGCTCAACAAGAGCGATCTGGAGCTGCCCAGCGGCTGAGCGGCGTGCTCTCGGGCGGCGGCTGCAGGGGCCGACGGCTGCAGGGGCCGCCGACTCACTCGTGTGAGTGACGCGGTTGTCCACATCCGCTGATCCGTCCACCAAGATCCACTCCGGTGGCCCGGCTGCGTGATCGTTGGCGCCGGAGGTGGTGCCGACATGAACGCACGCGGTGCGATGGGCAGGTACGGAGAGACCCTGGCGGCCCGGCGGCTGACGGAGAAGGGCCTGACGGTCCTGGAGCGCAACTGGCGCGCGGGCCGCAGCGGAGAGATCGACATCGTGGCCCGGGACGGGGACGTCCTGGTCGTCTGCGAGGTGAAGACCCGCAGGGAGGGCCCCTTCGAGCACCCGATGGCGGCCGTGACGCCGCAGAAGGCGGAACGGCTGCGGGATCTCGCCGAACGCTGGATCCAGGCCCACGGGGGAGCCCCGCCCGGCGGAGTCCGCATCGACCTGGTCGGAGTGCTGCTGCCGGCGCGCGGGGCCGCCGTGGTCGAACACGTGCGGGGGGTGGCCTGAATGGCATTCGCCCGTACGTGTTCGGTGGCGCTCGTGGGCGTCGAGGGCGTGGTCGTCGAGGTCCAGGCCGACCTGGAGCCGGGAGTCGCCGCCTTCACCCTCGTCGGGCTGCCCGACAAGAGCCTCACGGAGAGCCGGGACCGGGTCCGCGCGGCGGTGGTCAACAGCGGAGCGGCCTGGCCGCAGAAGAAACTCACCGTGGGGCTCAGCCCCGCCTCCGTGCCCAAGTCCGGCAGCGGTTTCGACCTGGCCGTCGCGGCGGCCGTCCTCGGCGCGGCGGAGCGCATCGACCCCCGGGTCCTCGCCGACATCGTCATGATCGGGGAACTGGGGCTGGACGGGCGGGTCCGGCCGGTCCGCGGCGTGCTTCCGGCCGTCCTGGCGGCGGCGGACGCGGGTTACGAGCAGGTGGTGGTCCCGGAGTGCGCGGCACCGGAGGCGTCGCTGGTGCCGGGGGTGTCGGTGCTGGGTGTGCGCAGCCTGCGGCAGCTGATCGCGGTGCTGGCCGACGAGCCCGTGCCCGACGAGGAGCCGGACGAGCCGGGCCGCCCGGACCCGCTGCTGGCCGGCTTGCGTGTGCCGGGCACGGGCGCGGCCACCGGCATGCACAGCGCGGGAGCGGCCCAGCACGATCACGGCCACGACCTGGCGGACGTCGTCGGTCAGACCTCGGCGCGCACGGCCGTGGAGGTGGCCGCGGCAGGAGGACACCACCTGTTCCTGGAGGGGCCTCCCGGCGCAGGCAAGACGATGCTCGCCGAGCGGCTGCCGGCCATCCTGCCCAGGCTCGGCCGGCAGGAGTCCCTGGAGGTCACGGCCGTGCACTCGGTGGCGGGCCTGCTGCCTCCCGGCAAACCGCTGATCGACGTCGCCCCCTACTGCGCCCCGCACCACTCGGCCACGATGCAGGCCCTCGTCGGGGGCGGTGCGGGCATCGCGCGCCCCGGCGCGGTGTCGTTGTCGCACCGCGGGGTGCTGTTCCTGGACGAGACGCCGGAATTCCGCAGCCAGGCCCTCGACGCCCTGCGGCAGCCGCTGGAGGCCGGGCACGTGGTGATCGCCCGGAGCGCGGGCGTGGTGCGCTTCCCGGCCAAGTTCCTGATGGTGCTCGCGGCCAATCCGTGTCCGTGCGGCCGGTTCTCGCTGCGGGACGACCTGTGCGAGTGCCCGCCCTCGGCGATCCGCCGGTACCAGGCCAGACTCTCCGGGCCGCTGCTCGACCGCGTCGACCTGCGGGTGGAGGTCGATCGCGTCACCCGGACCGAGCTGACCGCACGCGGGGCCCGGGGGGAGTCCACCGCGACGGTCGCCGACCGGGTGCGCGAGGCCCGTGACCGGGCGGCGGAGCGCCTCGCGGACACCCCCTGGCGCACCAACAGCGAGATTCCCGGCCGTGAGCTGCGCAGCCGCTGGTACGCCGTGCCGGGCGCGATGGACGAGGCCGAGCGCAATCTGGAGCGGGGTGCCCTGACCGCTCGCGGCCTGGACCGGGTGCTCAGGGTCGCCTGGACGGTCGCCGATCTCGTCGGTCACGACCGTCCCGACGCGACGGACGTCGCCCTTGCCCTCCAACTGCGCACGGGCGTGCCGCGCGGCGTGCCCATGGCCATCGGGGCGATGACGTGAGGGCCACCGCTGAACGGGGCGACGACCTGCTCCACCGCGTGCTCCTCACCCGCGTCGTCGAACCCGGTGACGAGGCCGCCGGGCGGTGGGTGCGGGAGTTCGGGGCCGCGGAAGTGGCGCGGCGGCTGGTGGAGGGCGGGCCGGTGCTGCCCGGGGTGAGCGGGAAGCGCTGGGCCGGGATGGCCGCCCGGGCCGCCCTCGCCCGGCCGGAACGGGACCTGGACGTCGCCGGGGAGGCAGGCGTGCGGTTCGTGTGCCCCGGGGACGCGGAGTGGCCGGGGCAGCTCGACGACCTCGGCGACGCCCGGCCCCTCGGCTTGTGGGTCCGCGGCCCGGCCGGCCTGCGCTTGTGGGCACTGAGGTCGGTGGCCGTCGTCGGCGCCCGCGCCTGCACGGAGTACGGGGCCCACATGGCCGCCACCCTCGCCGCCGGTCTCGCGGAGCAGGGCTGGGTCGTGGTGTCCGGCGGCGCCTACGGCATCGACGGAGCGGCCCACCGCGGCGCGCTCGGGGCCGGGGGCGCCACCGTCGCCGTCCTGGCCTGCGGCGTCGACCGGCCCTACCCCCGCGGGCACACCCGGCTCATCGGCAGGATCGCCGAGCAGGGCCTGGTGATCGGCGAGCTGCCGCCCGGCGATCACCCGACGCCCACCCGGTTCATCCTGCGCAACCGGGTGATCGCGGCGCTCACCCGCGGCA
Source organism: Streptomyces sp. NPDC026246 (assembly GCF_055567995.1). NCBI lineage: Bacteria > Bacillati > Actinomycetota > Actinomycetes > Kitasatosporales > Streptomycetaceae > Streptomyces > Streptomyces sp. NPDC026246. The sequence continues at coordinate 74,811 of NZ_JBVHPJ010000014.1, forward strand.
CCGTGGTCGTCGAGGCCGCCCACCGCAGCGGTTCGCTCGTCACCGCCCGGGCCGCCCAGCGCCTCGGCCGGCTCACGATGGGCGTGCCGGGCCCCGCCACCAGCGCACGGTCCGCAGGCGTCCACGAACTGCTGCGCGGCGAGGCCGTCCTGGTCACCGACGCCGCCGAGATCCTCGAACTGGTCGGCGACATCGGGCAGCTGGCACCCGAACGCCGGGGGCCGGTACTGCCTCGGGACCTACTGGAACCAGCCACCCGGCAGGTCCTCGCCGCACTCCCGGCCCGGGGGACCGCCCGGCCGGACGAGATCGCACGCCGCGCCCTGACCGCACCGGACGACGCGATCGCGAGACTGTACGAACTCCGAGCACTCGGTTACGTCGAACGACACGGCGACGGCTGGAAGTTGACACGCCAGGCGGTGATGTCGGTCCGGGACGGGCGGGCGCCGGGCTGACGCTCGTGGTTCGGCCGTCCGGGGGAACCCCCAGAGCCCTTGCAAATGCGCCCAGTTGGGCTTCTCGGGTTGTCACACCGACCGGATCGGAGGGCGCTGCGGGGCGCCCCGAGGAACGTCTCTGCGCCTGCTCGCGCCCTCACCACTCGCGCACCGCGACTCCGCAGTCACGCTACGCTCACGAGGATCCCGACACGGACAGGCAACTCGACATCAGACAGACAGCCCACCTCAGCAGCACCCCTGCGCAGCAGAACGGCACAAGGCGACGAATGCCCCAGCACACCTCCGGGTCCGACCGGGCGGCGATCCCCCCAGCCGCCCGTGACGGTGGCAGCGTGCGGCCGCCCGCTCCCTCGACGCTCGACGAGCTGTGGCGGTCGTACAAGGCGACGGGGGACGAGCGGCTGCGGGAGCAGCTGATCCTGCACTACTCGCCGTTGGTGAAGTACGTCGCCGGACGGGTCAGCGTGGGTCTGCCGTCCAACGTGGAGCAGGCGGACTTCGTCTCGTCCGGGGTGTTCGGGCTGATCGACGCGATCGAGAAGTTCGACATCGACCGGGAGATCAAGTTCGAGACGTACGCGATCACCCGTATCCGCGGCGCCATGATCGACGAACTGCGCGCGCTGGACTGGATCCCCCGCTCGGTGCGGCAGAAGGCCCGCAACGTGGAGCGCGCGTACGCCACGCTGGAGGCGCGGCTGCGGCGGACGCCGACGGAGGGCGAGGTGGCCGGCGAGATGGGCATCGCCGTCGAGGACCTCCACGCGGTGTTCAGCCAGCTGTCCCTGGCCAACGTCGTGGCGCTGGACGAGCTGCTGCACATCGGTGGCGAGGGCGGCGACGGGCTGAGCGTGCTGGACACGCTGGAGGACACCACCGCCGACAACCCGGTGGAGGTCGCCGAGGACCGGGAGCTGCGCAGGTTCCTGGCCCGGGCGATCAACACGCTGCCCGACCGGGAGAAGACCGTGGTCACGCTGTACTACTACGAGGGCCTCACCCTCGCCGAGATCGGCAACGTTCTGGGCGTGACCGAGAGCCGGGTCAGTCAGATCCACACCAAGTCGGTGCTCCAGCTCAGAGCGAAACTGGCGAGCTTCGGCCGCTGACCTGGCCTGATGTCGCCGGCTGGGGAGGAGGTACTCCCGTCGGGCGCGGCGCGTCCGTAGAGTGGTTGACGTGCCAAGGATTCGAGCGGCCTCCGTGGCCGAGCACCGGTCGATGCAGCGAGCCGCCCTGCTGGACGCGGCTCGTTCCTTGTTGTCGGAGGGCGGTACGGAGGCGTTGACCTTCCCGGCCCTCGCCGAGCGCACGGGACTCGCGCGTTCGAGCGTCTACGAGTACTTCAGGTCGCGGGCCGCCGTCGTCGAGGAGCTGTGCGAGGCCGACTTCCCCGTCTGGGCGGCCGAGGTGGCGGCGGCGATGGAGCAGGCCCCCACCCCCGACGCCAAGGTCGAGGCGTACGTGCGCCAGCAGCTTCTGCTGGTCGGCGACCGTCGGCACCGGGCCGTGGTCGCGATCTCGGCGAGCGAGCTGGACGCAGGGGCCCGGGAGAAGATCCGCGCGGCTCACGGTGGCCTGGTCGCCATGATCGTCGAGGCACTGGGGGAACTCGGGCACGAGCAGCCGAGGCTCGCGGCGATGCTGGTCCAGGGCGTCGTGGACGCGGCCGTACGCCGGATCGAGCTGGGGGCGGCCGAGGAGCCCGAGGCGATCACGGACGCGGCGGTGTCGATGGCCCTGCGGGGTGTGCGGGGCTGAGCCCTGCGCGGACCGGTGCTGCCGGGGCCGTCCCGCCGGCATCGGGGTGGCGCGGTATGCACAACGTCACTGCGTCGGTCAGCCGGGCGCCGCCGGTACCGGCAGCAGCCTGGAGGGTCCCCTGTGCAGCAGCCAGGGTGGGAGCAGGGACAGCGGATCCAGGTAGGTCCCGCCCCGGCGCAGGCCCCAGTGCACGCAGGTGGCCGTGCAGTGCGACCCCGTCCCCGCCAGCGTGCCGATCACCTGGCCCGCCGCCACCTCCTCGCCCTTCTCCACCGACGCCGTCACCGGTTCGTAGGTCGTGCGCAGCGGGGGGTCGCCCGTCCCGGTGAGCTCCACCGAGATCACGCCTCTCCCCGCCACCCTGCCCGCGAAGGACACCCTCCCCGCGGCCACCGCCCGCACCGGCGCGCCCGGGGGCGCCGTCAGGTCCACGCCCCGATGGCCCGCCGCGTACACCGTCGCCGGTGGTTCCCAGCCGCGCAGGACCGGCGGCCGGGTACCGACGGGCCACACGCGGCCGAGGGCCGGTACGGCGGGGCCCTCGGCCTGACCCCCTCGGTCGGCGGCCTGACCCCCGCGGTCGGCGGTCGGGCCCCCTCGGTCGGCGACCGGACCCTCTCGGTCGGCGACCGGACCCTCTCGGTCGGCGGCCGGACGTCCGCGGTCCGCGGCCCGTGGACTCGGGGCCTCGGCGGTGGACCCCGCCGCCAGCAGGGGCGGCGGAGGGGCCAGCAGGGCCGTCACCGTCAGGACCATCAGTAGGACCAGCCGCGTGATCACGCGCACACATCGGTTCGCTCGCATGCGGAGAATCGTCGCGGAACACCCCCGTCGCCGCCCGGGCCTGTGGACCGCGGCCCGCTTGTGGACATCGGCGTCACCCGGGGCCTCCCGGGTCCCGTACACTTCTGGTGGCGATCCGGGTCACCGGGTCGACTTCGCACGCCCCGATACGACGGCCGGAGACGGTCCGTATCAGCGCCCCTCGGTCCCTCGTGGCACGGCGCGCAGCGGGCGTCAGGCGCGGGAGCCGTCCGGCACCCGCGGCACAACCGAGAAAATCAAGGAGATACGGCCATGGCCGTCGTCACGATGCGGGAGCTGCTGGAGAGCGGCGTCCACTTCGGTCACCAGACCCGTCGCTGGAACCCGAAGATGAAGCGCTTCATCTTCACCGAGCGCAACGGCATCTACATCATCGACCTGCTCCAGTCGCTGTCGTACATCGACCGCGCCTACGAGTTCGTCAAGGAGACCGTCGCCCACGGCGGCACGGTCATGTTCGTCGGCACGAAGAAGCAGGCGCAGGAGGCCATCGCCGAGCAGGCCACCCGCGTCGGCATGCCCTACGTCAACCAGCGCTGGCTGGGCGGCATGCTCACCAACTTCTCGACCGTCTACAAGCGTCTGCAGCGCCTCAAGGAGCTCGAGCAGATCGACTTCGAGGACGTCGCCGCGTCCGGTCTCACCAAGAAGGAGCTTCTCGTGCTCTCGCGCGAGAAGGCCAAGCTGGAGAAGACCCTCGGCGGTATCCGCGAGATGTCCAAGGTGCCCAGCGCCGTCTGGATCGTGGACACCAAGAAGGAGCACATCGCGGTCGGTGAGGCCCGGAAGCTGAACATCCCGGTCGTCGCGATCCTCGACACCAACTGCGACCCCGACGAGGTCGACTACAAGATCCCGGGCAACGACGACGCGATCCGCTCCGTCACCCTGCTCACCCGCGTCATCGCCGACGCCGTCGCCGAGGGCCTCATCGCCCGCAGCGGTGTCGCCACCGAGGGCAAGGGCGAGAAGGCCGCGGGCGAGCCGCTGGCCGAGTGGGAGCGCGACCTGCTCGAGGGCGAGAAGAAGGCCGACGAGGCTGCTCCGGCCGCCGAGGCCGCCCCGGCCACCGAGGCTGCTCCGGCCGCCGAGGCTGCTCCGGCCGCCGAGGCTGCTCCGGCCGCCGAGGCCGAGAAGCCGGCCGAGGGCGACAAGCCGGCCGAGGCCGAGCAGGCCTGACCCGTCAGTCCGAGGTGACGGCGGGAGCGGCACCGCAACCAGCGCCCACCGGCGCGGTGAAGTCCGCTCCCGCCGTTCACCCGTAGGTCAGCGGCAGGACAGCGCGCTCCGGCTCCATGGAGCGCATCCGCAGATCTTCGATCTTCCAGACTTCGAGAGAGATTCACAGACTCATGGCGAACTACACCGCCGCCGACGTCAAGAAGCTCCGTGAGCTCACGGGCGCCGGCATGATGGACTGCAAGAAGGCGCTGGACGAGGCCGAGGGCAACGTCGAGAAGGCCGTCGAGGCGCTCCGCATCAAGGGCCAGAAGGGCGTCGCCAAGCGCGAGGGCCGCTCCGCCGAGAACGGTGCCGTCGTCTCGATCATCGCCGACGACAACTCCTCCGGTGTCCTCGTCGAGCTGAAGTGCGAGACGGACTTCGTCGCCAAGGGTGACAAGTTCCAGGCCGTGGCCAAGACCATCGCCGAGCACGTCGCCAAGACCTCCCCGGCCGACCTCGAGGCCCTGCTCGCCTCCGAGATCGAGTCCGGCAAGACCGTCCAGGCGTTCGTCGACGAGGCCAACGCCAACCTGGGCGAGAAGATCGTCCTGGACCGCTTCGCGCAGTACGCCGACGGCTACGTCACGGCCTACATGCACCGCACGATGCCCGACCTGCCCCCGCAGATCGGTGTCCTCGTCGAGCTGGACAAGCCGAACGCGGAGATCGCCAAGGGCGTCGCCCAGCACATCGCCGCCTTCGCGCCGAAGTACCTCTCCAAGGAGGACGTGCCGGCCGAGGTCGTCGAGTCCGAGCGCCGCGTCGCCGAGGAGACCACCCGCGCCGAGGGCAAGCCCGAGGCCGCGCTGCCGAAGATCGTCGAGGGTCGTCTCAACGGCTTCTTCAAGGACGCCACGCTGCTCGGCCAGCCGTACGCGCTCGACAACAAGAAGTCCGTCCAGAAGGTCCTGGACGAGGCCGGTGTCACCCTGAAGCGCTTCACGCGCATCAAGGTCGGCATCTGAGTCCGTACCGCGATCGGCGCCCGGCCCCGATAGGGTCGGAGCAGTCGTCCGCGTACGCCGTCACATGAGTGGCGGACGACAGCAGATCTGACGAGGAGGCCATTGCCGTATGGGATGCGAATCACGCCCCACCGGCAATGGCCTTCTTCGCATGTGCACCACGTGAAAGAGGCGGGATCCCCCATGACGACCAAGGCCCAGAAGAGCGACGACGGCAAAGTACCCGGCCGGTTCCTGCTGAAGCTGTCCGGAGAGGCCTTCTCCGGCGGCGGGGGCCTGGGCGTCGACCCCGACGTGGTGCACAAGATCGCCCGCGAGATCGCGGCCGTCGTGCGCGACGGAGCGCAGATCGCCGTCGTCATCGGCGGCGGCAACTTCTTCCGCGGCGCCGAACTCCAGCAGCGCGGCATGGACCGGGCACGCTCCGACTACATGGGCATGCTCGGCACGGTCATGAACTGCCTGGCCCTGCAGGACTTCCTGGAGAAGGTCGGCGTGGACTGCCGGGTGCAGACCGCCATCACCATGGGCCAGGTCGCCGAGCCCTACATCCCGCTGCGCGCCGTGCGCCACCTGGAGAAGGGCCGCGTGGTCATCTTCGGCGCCGGTATGGGCATGCCGTACTTCTCCACCGACACCACCGCCGCCCAGCGTGCGCTGGAGATCGACGCCGAGGCCCTGCTCATGGGCAAGAACGGCGTGGACGGGGTCTACGACTCCGACCCGAAGACCAACCCGGACGCCGTGAAGTTCGACCACCTCGGCTATGGCGAGGTCATCACCCGCGACCTCAAGGTCGCCGACGCCACGGCCGTGACGCTGTGCCGCGACAACAAGCTCCCGATCGTGGTCTTCGAGCTGCTCGCGGAGGGCAACATCGCGCGGGCCGTCAAGGGTGAGAAGATCGGCACGCTGGTGGGGGACGCCGGCAGCCGGGACTGAGGTCCCCGAGAACAACCCCGTCCGGGGGACGGACGGGACGGAGCCGGGCCGGGGGATGGACAATGTCCCGCCGGTCGGGAACCGTGCAGAAGAAGACGCGACGCAGCCGGCCGCCGCCCCTGAGGAAAAGCAGCCGGGCCTACTCACACGCAGGAGCAAGTGGTGATCGAAGAGACCCTCCTCGAGGCCGAGGAGAAGATGGAGAAGGCCGTCGTGGTCGCCAAGGAGGACTTCGCCGCGATCCGCACCGGCCGTGCGCACCCGGCGATGTTCAACAAGATCGTGGCCGACTACTACGGCGCGCCGACCCCGATCAACCAGCTGGCCTCGTTCTCGGTGCCGGAGCCGCGCATGGCCGTGGTGACCCCGTTCGACAAGAGCGCGCTGCGCAACATCGAGCAGGCGATCCGCGACTCCGACCTCGGCGTCAACCCGAGCAACGACGGCAACATCATCCGGGTGGTGTTCCCCGAGCTGACCGAGGAGCGCCGCCGCGAGTACATCAAGGTCGCCAAGGGCAAGGGCGAGGACGCGAAGATCTCGATCCGCTCCGTGCGCCGCAAGGCCAAGGAAGCCATCGACAAGCTGATCAAGGACGGCGAGGTCGGCGAGGACGAGGGCCGCCGTGCGGAGAAGGAGCTCGACGACACCACCGCGAAGTACGTCGCGCAGGTGGACGAGCTCCTGAAGCACAAGGAAGCGGAGCTGCTCGAGGTCTGATGAACGACTCTTCCTGGGGGGCGCCGCCACAGGCCGGGTACTGGGGACCCACCGACCGAGGCCAGGGCCACGCGCCCGTGCAGGGCCCCGGTCACGGGTACGCCTACGGTCCCGGCCACGGACACGCCCCGGGGGCCGCTCCGGCGGGTCCCGCATACGATGCGTATGAAGCGCCTCAGACTCGCCCCATGCCCATCGTTCCCGGCGTGACCGAATCCGGCGGAAACCAGGACGACGACCGGGGGATCGCTCGGCCGAGCGGCCCCCCGGTCCGCGACGAGACCCATCCGGAGCCCATGCCCGACGCCTCGCAGCCGGCCCCCAAGCCGCAGAAGAAGAGCGCGGGTCGCGACCTGAGTGCCGCGATAGGGGTCGGGGTCGGTCTCGGAGCGGTGATCGTCGCGTCGCTGTTCATCGTGAAGGCCGTCTTCGTCGGCGTCGTCGCGGTCGCCGTCGTGGTGGGTCTGTGGGAGCTGACCAAGCGGCTCGACGAGCGCAAGGGCATCCGGGCACCGCTCGTGCCGCTCGCGCTCGGCGGAGCCGCGATGGTCGTCGCCGGGTACGTCCGGGGCGCCGAGGGTGCCTGGGTCGCCATGGCGCTCACGGCGCTGGCGGTACTGGTCTGGCGCATGACGGAACCGCCGGAGAACTACCTCCGGGACGTCACCGCCGGTGTCTTCGCGGCGTTCTACGTGCCGTTCCTCGCGACGTTCGTGACGATGATGCTCACCGCGGACGACGGGCCGCAGCGGGTGCTCACCTTCCTGCTGCTCACCGTCGTCAGCGACACGGGCGCCTACGCCGTCGGCTGGCGGTTCGGCCGGCACAAGCTCGCGCCGCGCATCAGCCCCGGCAAGACCCGCGAGGGTCTGCTCGGCGCGGTCTCCTTCGCCATGGTGGCGGGGGCGCTGTGCCTGCAGTTCCTCATCGACGACGGGGCGTGGTGGCAGGGACTGGTCCTCGGCCTCGCGGTCGCCGTCAGCGCCACGCTGGGCGACCTCGGCGAGTCCATGATCAAGCGGGACCTCGGCATCAAGGACATGGGCACGCTCCTGCCGGGGCACGGCGGCATCATGGACCGGCTCGACTCGCTGCTGCCGACCGCTCCGGTGGTGTGGCTGCTGCTGGTGCTCTTCGTGGGTTCCGGCTGAGGCGAGCGGTGTGACGCGTGGGCCCCCGTCCGGCAGGACGGGGGCCCACTGCCGTTGCGGGCGACTTCGGGGAGCCGAGGTGGGACGATGCACCTGTACCTCCCGAAGGAGGCCGCCATGGCCGTCATCCGAGAGAGCATCGACGTGGACCGCCGTCCCGAGGAGGTGTACGCCTACGTCACGGACGCCCCGCGCATGCCGGAGTGGCAGCTGAGCGCCGTGTCCGCCGAGTGGCTGGACGAGGGGCCGGTGGGGGTGGGGACCCGGGTCCGGGTCAGGCGGCACGTCGGCCGCGACCGGATCGTGCCGATGACCATGGAGGTCACCGAGTACGACCCTCCGCACAGCTGGGGCATGCGCACGGTGGACGGACCGGTCCGGGCCCGCGTGCACGGCGAGGTCGAGCCCCTGGACGAGGGGCGCCGTTCCCACGTCACGATCGACGTCGACTTCGAGGGCCACGGCATGGGCAAGGTCCTGGTCCCGCTGGTCGTCCGCGCCCAGGCCCGTAAGGAACTCCCGCGCAACGAGCGGCTGCTCAAGGACCGGCTGGAGCGGCCCGGGGCCTGAGACGTCCCGCGCCCCCCGGCACCGCCGTGACCGCTCGGCACCGCCGTGACCGCTCGGCGCCGCCGGGGGACGCCCGGCTCCCGGGCCGTCATCGGGCCGCCCGAGCCGGTCGACGCCGGCAGTCGCCACCCGCGGGTGAGTGCCCCCAGCCCGCTCGGGCCCGGCAACGGGAATCGATCTGCGACACTGGGGGAGTTATGCCTGCACCCGGAGAACTCACTTTCGTCGCCCCCCGCGGAGCCAAGAAGCCGCCGCGGCATCTCGCCGATCTCACTCCTGCCGAGCGCAAGGAGGCCGTCGCCTCGGTCGGGGAGAAGCCGTTTCGTGCCAAGCAGCTGTCGCAGCACTACTTCGCGCGGTACGCGCACGACCCGGAGCAGTGGACCGACATCCCCGCCGGCAGCCGTGGCCGGCTGCAGGAGGCGCTGCTGCCCGAGCTGATGACCGTCGTGCGGCATCTGTCCACCGACCAGGGCACCACTCGCAAGACCCTGTGGCGGCTGTTCGACGGGACGCTCGTCGAGTCCGTGCTGATGCGCTACCCGGACCGGGTGACCATGTGCATCAGCTCGCAGGCCGGGTGCGGGATGAACTGCCCGTTCTGTGCGACCGGGCAGGCCGGTCTCGACCGGAACCTGTCCACCGCCGAGATCGTGCACCAGATCGTCGACGGCATGCGCGCCCTGCGCGACGGCGAGGTCCCGGGCGGTCCCGCGCGGCTCAGCAACATCGTGTTCATGGGCATGGGCGAGCCGCTCGCGAACTACAACCGGGTCGTCGGGGCCATCCGCCGCCTCACCGACCCCGAGCCGGACGGGCTCGGGCTGTCGCAGCGCGGCATCACCGTCTCCACCGTCGGTCTCGTCCCGGCCATCCACCGCTTCGCCGACGAGGGCTTCAGGTGCCGGCTGGCGATCTCCCTGCACGCCCCGGACGACGAGCTGCGCGACACCCTCGTGCCGGTCAACACCCGGTGGAAGGTGCGCGAGGTGCTGGACGCCGGGTTCGAGTACAGCGCCAGGTCCGGGCGGCGGCTGTCCATCGAGTACGCGCTGATCCGGGACATCAACGACCAGGCGTGGCGTGGCGACCGGCTCGGCCGGCTCCTCAGGGGCAAGCCGGTGCACGTCAACCTGATCCCGCTGAATCCCACGCCGGGCTCCAAGTGGACCGCCTCCCGGCCCGAGGACGAGAAGGCGTTCGTGGAGGCCATCGCCGCCCACGGTGTGCCGGTGACGATCCGGGACACCCGTGGTCAGGAGATCGACGGGGCGTGTGGTCAGCTCGCGGCCACCGAACGGTAGTCTGATCGCCGTATCCACATCTGCATATTCCGACAGGGGAGCGCCACAGCGCTGAGAGTGCGGCACGGCCGCAGACCCTCCGAACCTGGCCCAGGTCATTCTGGGTAGGGAGATCGGTCACCACTCGAGCTGTTGCGCCCTGCCCGGGACCACGGAAGTCCCGGGCAGGGCCGCGTCTTCTCCTGGTCACCCCAGGAGGAATCCAGTGAGCATCAACGCAAAGCGCCTGACGGCCGCCGTCGTCGGGCTGGGCCTGGCCGGCACGCTCGCGGCGTGCGGGTCCTCGGACGGCGGTCAGGGGTCGGGCGACTCCAAGACCGTCACGCTCGTCAGCCACGACTCGTGGGCCGCCTCCAAGGACGTCGTCGCGGCCTTCGAGAAGCAGTCCGGCTACAAGGTCAGGGTCCTGGAGGACGGCGACGCCGGGCAGGCCGTCAACAAGGCCATCCTCACCAAGGACAACCCGCAGGGCGACGTCTTCTTCGGCGTCGACAACACCCTGCTCTCCCGCGCCCTCGACAACGGCCTGTTCCAGCCGTACGAGCCGAAGGGCTCGGACCGCATCAAGCCCGAGTACCGCGTCGACCAGGCCGAGCACCGGGTCACGCCCGTCGACACCGGTGACGTCTGCGTCAACTACGACAAGAAGTACTTCGCCGAGCACAAGCTCCAGCCGCCGCGGACGCTCGACGACCTGGCCGACCCCCGGTACAAGGACCTGCTGGTCACCGAGAACGCCTCGTCGTCCTCGCCCGGCCTCGGCTTCCTGCTCGGCACCGCCGCGAAGTACGGCGACCGGGGCTGGGCGGGCTACTGGAAGAAGCTCAAGGCCAACGGCGTGAAGGTCGTCGACGGCTGGGAGCAGGCCTACAACGAGGAGTTCTCCGGCTCGGCCGGCGGCAGAAAGGCCAAGGGCGACCGGCCGCTCGTCGTCTCCTACGCCTCCTCCCCGCCCGCCGAGGTCGTCTTCGCCGACCCGAAGCCGGACACCGCCCCGACCGGCGTCGCCGAGGGCACCTGTTTCCGGCAGGTCGAGTACGCGGGGCTGCTCGACAACGCCGGGAACACCAAGGGTGGCAAGGCCCTCCTCGACTTCCTGATCAGCAAGAGGTTCCAGGAGGACATGCCGCTCAACATGTTCGTGTACCCGGTGACCGAGGGCGCCCAGGTGCCGCCGGAGTTCGTGAAGTACGGGCCGCAGGCGAAGGATCCGGAGACCATGGACCCGGCCAAGATCGCCGACCACCGTGACCAGTGGGTCAAGTCGTGGACCTCGCTCGTACTGAAGTAGCCGCCCGCAGGCGGGGCGCGGCGGCGCGGTTCGGTCTGCTGGCCGTGCCCGTCGCGTTCTTCGCGGTCTTCTTCGCCTACCCCGTCGCCGCGATCGTCGCGCGCGGTCTGAGGACCGGCGGGGCCTGGCACCCGGGGCGGATCGGGGCGGTTCTGGGGCAGTCCGACGTACGGCACGTGCTGTGGTTCACCACCTGGCAGGCCCTCGTCTCCACCGCGCTCACGCTGCTGATCGCGCTCCCCGGCGCGTACGTCTTCGCACGCTTCGACTTCCCGGGCAAGCAGGTGCTGCGGGCGGTCGTGACCGTCCCGTTCGTGCTGCCGACGGTCGTCGTCGGTACGGCGTTCCTGGCGCTGGCCGGGCGCGGCGGCCTGCTCGGCGAGCTGTGGGGCGTACGGCTGGACACCACGGTGTGGGCGATCCTGCTCGCCCACGTCTTCTTCAACTACGCCGTGGTCGTGCGGACCGTGGGCGGGCTCTGGGCGCAGCTCGACCCGCGGCAGGAGGAGGCCGCGCGGATGCTCGGCGCCTCCCCGGCGACCGCCTGGCGGAAGGTGACCCTGCCCGCCCTGGCCCCGGCGGTGGCCGCCGCCGCGCTGATGGTCTTCCTGTTCACCTTCACCTCCTTCGGTGTCGTCCAGATCCTCGGCGGGCCCACCTTCTCCACCCTGGAGGTGGAGATCTACCGGCAGACGTCGGAGATCTTCGACCTGTCCACGGCGGCCGTGCTGACCCTGATCCAGTTCGCCGCGGTGGGCGCGGTCCTCGCCCTGCACGCCTGGACCGTGCGGCGGCGCGAGACGGCCCTGCGGCTCGTGGACGCGGCGGTGACCGCGCGCCGCCCGCGCGGGGCCGGGCAGTGGTCGCTGCTGGGGGGAGTGCTCGCCACCGTCGCCGTGCTGATCGTGCTGCCGCTGGCCGTGCTGGTGCAGCGCTCCCTCGGCGCCCCCGGGTTCGGCTACTACCGGGCGCTGACCCGCCAGGACGGCGGCATGTTCCTGGTCCCGCCGATCGAGGCGGTCGGCAACTCGCTGTCCTACGCCGTCGCCGCCACCGCCATCGCCGTGCTGGTCGGCTCGCTGGCCGCCGTCGCGCTGACCCGCCGGGACGCGGGGCGATTCGTGCGCGGCTTCGACGCGCTGCTGATGCTGCCGCTCGGGGTGTCCGCGGTGACCGTCGGCTTCGGGTTCCTGATCGCGCTCGACGAGCCGCCGCTGGACCTGCGGTCCTCGTGGATCCTGGTTCCGCTCGCGCAGGCGCTGGTCGGGGTGCCGTTCGTGGTGCGCACCATGCTGCCGGTACTGCGGGCGGTGGACGTGCGGCTGCGGGAGGCGGCCTCGGTGCTGGGGGCCTCGCCGTGGCGGGTGTGGCGGGAGGTGGACCTGCCGATGGTGCGGCGTGCTCTGCTGATCGCGGCCGGGTTCGCCTTCGCCGTCTCCCTCGGGGAGTTCGGGGCGACGGTCTTCATCGCACGGCCAGACAACCCGACCCTGCCGGTGGCGGTGGCACGGTTGCTGGGTCGGCCCGGTGACCTCAACTACGGCCAGGCGATGGCCCTTTCGACGATTCTGATGGTGGTGTGCGCCGTGGCCCTGCTGGTGCTGGAGAGGCTGCGCACCGATCGGACGGGGGAGTTCTGATGCTGCTGGCTCTGCACGAGGCGACGGTCCGGTTCGGCGGGCGAGCCGTGCTGGACGCGGTCGGCCTGGGGGTCGCCGAGCACGAGGTCGTGTGCGTCCTCGGGCCCAGCGGCAGCGGCAAGTCGACGCTGCTGAGGGCGGTCGCCGGGCTGCAGCCGCTGGACGCCGGGCGGATCCTGCTCGACGGGCGGGACCAGGCGGGGGTGCCCGCGCACCGGCGGGGCGTCGGGCTGATGTTCCAGGACCACCAGCTGTTCCCGCAGCGGGACGTCGGCGGGAACGTGGCGTTCGGTCTGCGGATGCACGGCGTGTCGAAGGCGCAGCAGGCCGAGCGGGTACGGGAGTTGCTCGAACTCGTCGGGCTGCCCGGCGCGGCTCGCCGGGCCGTTGCCGCGCTGTCCGGCGGGGAGCAGCAACGGGTCGCGTTGGCCCGGGCGCTGGCCCCCAACCCCCGGCTGCTGATGCTGGACGAGCCGCTGGGGCAGCTCGACCGGTCGCTGCGCGAGCGGCTCGTCGTCGAACTGAGGGAGCTCTTCGGCCGGTTGGGCACGACCGTGCTCGCCGTGACGCACGACCAGGGGGAGGCCTTCGCGCTGGCCGACCGGGTCGTGGTGATGCGGGACGGCCGGATCGCCCAGTCCGGTACGCCGCTGGAGGTGTGGCAGCGGCCGGCCGACGCGTTCGTGGCCCGCTTCCTGGGCTTCGAGAACGTCGTCCCGGCCACCGTCGGCGCGGAGGCCGCCGACACGCCGTGGGGCAAGGTGCCGGTGCCGCCGGACGCGCCGCAGGGCACCCGGACGCTGCTGGTGCGGCCCGCCGGTGTGCGGCTGGTGCCCGCCGGCCAGGGCCTGCCCTGCACGGTGACCGCCCGCACCTTCCGGGGGACCCACGTCGCCGTCCACCTCCAGCCCGAGGACGCCCCCCGTCTGGAGGCGGCGTGCGCGCTGCGGGCGGCGGCACCCGCCGTGGGGGAGCGGGTCGGGGTGGAGTTCGACGGGGCGGAAATCGTGGTGCTCGACTGAGCGCCGGCGCCTAGGGTTCCGGGCATGACGCCACTCCCGCACGAGCGCTACTGCGACGAGATCGCCCACCAGGTCGGCCAGTTGAGGTCGGTGGTGACCTCCGGGGCCGACCTGTCCGCCGCCGTGCCGACCTGTCCCGACTGGTCGCTGGAGCACCTGGTGCGGCACACCGGAGGCGCCCTGCGCTGGGCGGAGCTGCTGGTACGCACCCGGGCCGGGGACGACGTGCCCGAGGAGCGGGTGCCGGGGGGCGCCGGACCTGACCCGTCGGGGGACGCCGCCGCGCTGGACGCCTGGCTGGCGGAATCCGGCGAGCGGCTCGTCGCCACCCTGCGCGAGGCCGGGCCCGACGCCGAGGTCTGGGGCTGGGCGGGGATCCTCACCTCGGGATTCTGGGCCCGTCGCATGACCCACGAGATCACGGTGCACCGCGCGGACGCGGCCCTCGCCGCCGGGCTGCCCTACGAGGTCGCGCCGGACGTGGCCGCCGACGCGATCGACGAGTGGCTGCAGATCCTCCGCCACGCGCAACGGACGCAGCCGGACGCCCCGGTGGCCGAACTGCGCGGCGCGGGCCGCAGCATCCATCTGCACGCCACCGACACCGGTCCGGAACGGAACGCCGAGTGGCTGATCGAACTCGCCGAGGACGGCGTCCGCTGGCACCGGGGCCACGCGAAGGCCACGGTGGCCCTGCGCGGGCCCCTCACCTCCGTGCTGCTGGCCTTCTATCGCCGGCTTCCGCTCGACGCACCGGAGGTGGAGGTGCTCGGCGACCGGGCGCTGCTGGAGTTCTGGCTGGAGCGGGCGACCTTCAGCTGAACGGGACGTGGCCCGCCCCCGGTCGGGGACGGGCCACGGCGTTGCGGCGTGCGGGCGTCAGCTGTCGCTCTTGGCCCGGCGGCGCATGCCGAAGAACACCGCGCCACCACCCACGACGACCAGGGCCGCCGCGATGCCGGCGATCAGGCCGGTGTTGGAGTCGGCGCCGGTCTCGGCGAGGTTCGACTCACCGGCCGGGGCGGGCGCGTTGCCCGCGGGCGCGGGGCTGCCGCTCTCCGAGGGGTTCGGAGCCGGAGCCTGGGACTCCTCGGCCGGCTTCGAGGGGGAGGCCGACGGGGCCGACGGGCTCGGCGTGGCCGTGGCCGGCGTGGTCGCCGGGGGCTTCTCCTCCTCCTTCTTGCAGGCGGTGGCCGGGGTCACGAGGTTGGGCTTGATGTCCTCGTCGACGTACGAGGCGGCCTTGACGTGGATGCGGTACTCGGCGTTCGGCTTCCACTCCTCGGCGAAGGTGATGGTGGTGCCCTTGCGGGAGCCCTTGACCACCTGCTCGCCGACCTTCTTCGCGTCGGCGCCGTTGTTCTGCAGGTAGACGGTGACCGTCGCCGGGATACCGGCGGGGTCGACGTCGGTGACGGCGATGACGCCCTTGGCGCCGTCGCACTTGGCCTCGGCCGAGAACTCGCTGATGTCGCAGGCCAGTGCGTTGCCGGCGGCGCCGAACGCGAGCGCGGCGGAGGCCGAGACGACACCGAGGGCACGCACGGTGCGTGCGAGGCGCGGGGACGTACGGCGGGATACGGACAGAACTGCCACGTTTGTCCTTTGCAGGGTGCGTAAAGAGGGGGGTGGTGGGCGGTGTTGACTGAGCATCAGCACCACCGGGAGGCTCCCAGGTCTATAAGTGGCCCATAAGCAGTGTCAACGCATATGCCACACGCGGGGACCGGCTTTGCCTTCTTATTAACCGCCGAGACGTTTCAACGCCTCGGGGGCCTCCTCGATTCGCTCCACCAGAGCGATCCGCGACTCCATCGAGCGGCCCTCGGCCAGCGTGCGCAGCAGCGGCCAGGCGGGCAGCGTCCGTGTCCAGTGGTCCCGGTCGACGAGCACCATGGGCGTGGGCTCGCCGCGCGACTCGTAGTAGTTGGGCGTCGCGTTGTCGAAGATCTCCTGCAGGGTCCCGGCGGCGCCGGGCAGGAACACCACGCCCGCGTTCGAGCGGGCCAGCAGCCCGTCCTCCCGGGTGGCGTTGGCGAAGTACTTGGCGATGTGGGAGGCGAACGCGTTGGGCGGTTCGTGGCCGTAGAACCACGTCGGGATGCCGACGGAGCGCCCACCGCGCGGCCACCGGGAGCGGACCTCGAAGGCGGCCGTCGCCCAACGGGTGATCGACGGGGTGAAGTGCGGTGACCCGCCGAGGAGTTCGAGTGACTCGGGGAGCATGCCGTCGTCGAACGGGGCGGCGTACGCACCGAGGTTGGCCGCCTCCATGGCGCCGGGGCCGCCGCCGGTGGCGACGGTGAACCCGGCCCGGGCCAGCTCCCGGCCGAGCCGGGCGGCGCCCGCGTAAGTCTCGGTGCCGCGGGCCATCGCGTGGCCGCCCATCACGCCCACCACCCGGGCGCCGGTGAGGAGTTCGTCGAGCGCGTCCGAGACGGAGTCGTCGTGGACGGCGCGCAGCATCGAGGCGTGGATGTCCCGGTCGGCCTTCGTCCGCTGGAACCAGGCGTAGGCGAGGGCGTCGGGCGTGGCCTCGTAGCCCTTGGCCAGGGACGCGAACAGCTCCTCCGGCGAGTACAGCAGACCGCGGTAGGGGTCGAAGGGCAGGCCCGGGACCGGCGGGAAGACCAGGGCGCCGTCCGCGCGGACCTTCGCGGCGGCGTCCTCGCGCATCGCGCAGCCGAGGAACACGGCCCCCGTCGTGTCCGTGCCGAGCAGTTCGCGCGTACGGTCCGTCAGGTCCACGGCCTGCACGCGGTACCCGGCGAGTGTGCCGCGCGCCGAGACGGTCGCGTCGAACTCCTCGAGGGTCTCTATCTCACGGTCGTCGTGGTGGGCCGCATGGGCGGGCATCGTCTGCACCCTGCCCATGCTGGCACAGCCTCGGTCAGCCCTGGACGGCCGCCGGATCCATCCACACGACCTCGAAGGTGTGGCCGTCGGGGTCGTCGAAGGCCCGGCCGTACATGAACCCGTGGTCCTGGGTCTCGCCGGAGACCGAACCGCCCGCCGCGACCGCCTTGTCGACCAGCTCGTCGACCTTCTCGCGGCTCTCGGCGCTCAGCGCGATCAGCACCTCGCTGGTCCTCGTCGCGTCCGCGATCTCCTTCTTGGTGAACTGGGCGTACTTCTCCTTGGTGTGCACCATCACGACGATGGTGTCGCTGATGACGACGGAGGCGGTCGAGTCGTCGCTGAACTGCTCGTTGATGGCGTAGCCGAGCTCGGTGAAGAACTTCTTGGAGGCGCCGAGGTCGGCGACGCACAGGTTCACGAAGATCATCTGCTGGTACATGTGAAGTCTCTCCCCGCGGGTTCGGTGGGTCGTTACGCGGGGATGGACCGGAGCCCGGGGCCGAACTCATCGCCGCGTGGCGATTTTTTTCGTACGGGTTCTCCGGCCGGCGCGTCCCGCGGCCGTCAGTGCGCCAGGGGCAGGGCCGCAAGCTCCGCGACCGTGAGGGTGAGCGGGCCGAACAGCGCCAGCAGGGCGCCGGCACGCACCGCGGCGGCGCTGCGCAGCGTCGAGGCGGAGGCACCCAGCCGCTGCAGGGCCGCGGTGGTCTCGGCGCGGTCCTGCCGGGCCTCGACCGCGGCGGTCATGAGCGTGGCCAGCGTGCAGCCGGTCACCAGGGCCACACCGAGGAGCGTCAGCGGACCGAGCGACAGCCCGTCCGGGGCGTGCAGCAGGGCCATGGCCCACAGCGCCGACATGACCGCGCAGACGACGCCGAGGGGGCGGCCGATGCGGCCGGCCTCCGCCATCAGGATGCGCCCGGCCAGCAGCCGCAGGGCCCCGGGGCGGGCCGACTGGAGGAGCCGTCCGCACAGGTGCGTCAGGCCGGGACCGGCCAGGGCCAGCCCCAGGGCGGCCAGCACCCAGCCCGCCAGGACGCCGGGGGAGGCACCGGAGAAGGTGAGGTCGGGGGGCGCCGGGGCGGTACGGCTCGTGTAGGTCTCCACGGCCAGGCCCGCGGCCAGCACGGTGATGCCCCAGGGCAGCCCCGAGGGCGCGGCGGTCACCGGGCGCGCGGGGGCGGGACGGTCCGGCAGGACCGCGTCGAGGGCGGCGCCGTCGACGGCGGCCACGGCCGGGACGGCGGCCGGGTGCTGCACGGTGGTGTCGCCGGCCGGGGCGCTCGGGCCGGGCGGCTGCGGGGGATCGGCCAGCGCGCTGACCGCGCCGCCGCCGTTGCTCGCGGCGGCCGCCGCGACGGCCGGCTCGCCCGACCGGGCGGCGGGCGGGCCGCTCGGGGCGGCGGACCCGGGCGTGGCGGGGCGGGTGGGACGGACGATCTGCCGGCCGAACCGGCCGTAGGCGCCGAAGGTCTCGCGCGTGGCGGTGCGGCGGTACGCGCCGAAGCGGCCGTAGGTCCGGGCCGCCCGGGTCCCCTCGGGCGGCGGGGTCTCGCGCGGACGCAGGGCCAGCGCCGCCGCCACCGAGGCCGCGACGGGCACGATCGCCAGCAGGGTGAGGGTGCCCGGCAGGGGCAGCGGCCGGTTCCCGCCGAGGGACGCGGTGGCGGCGCCGTCGAAGGGCATGCCCGACAGGTCGCCCCGCAGGTGCAGGAAGACCAGCAGCGCCAGCATCGAGCCGAGGGTGCACGACAGGGCTGTGGTCGCCGTCGAGACGGCCATCAGGCGCAGCGGGCCGAGGCCGATCGCGGAGAGGCCGGTGCGGGGCCGGGTGCCGGGGTCGGTGCGGGCCACGGCGACCGCGAAGTACACCGTCGAGGCCAGCGGGGCCGCGCACCAGGCCAGGCGCATCACCGAGTCACCGGTGGCCCCGGGGTGGGCCAGCGCATGGCCCAGCGCGCACAGCAGGAGGAAGCCCGTGCCCGCCGAGGCGGCCGCGACCAGGAGGCGGCGCAGCTGCAGGGCCGGGCGGGCGCCGCGGGTCAGACGGAGAGCGAGCACGCCGCCCGGCCTCCCGGCTCGGCACTCTCGCCCACGGGCGGCAGGTGCACGGTCTGGACCCGCCGCCCGTCGAGCAGGGAGACGGTGCGGTCGGCGAGGGCCGCGGTGTCCGGTTCGTGGGTGGCCAGCACCACGGTGATGCGGTGGGAGCGGGCCGCCGTGGTCAGGGTGCGCAGGACGTGGGCGCGGTCGGCGCGGTGCAGAGGCGCCGTGGGCTCGTCGGCGAACAGGACCGAGGGCGCGGGTGCCAGGGCGCGGGCGATGCAGACCCGCTGCCGCTCGGAGTGCACCAGCTGGTGCGGGCGCTTGCGGGCGCCGTGCCCGATGTCCAGGCGCTCCAGCCACTCCAGGGCGGCGGTCTTGGCCCGGCGCCGGCTGACGCCGCGCAGCATCAGCGGCAGGGCGGTGTTCTCCCAGGCGTTGAGCTCCGGGACCAGGGAGGGGGAGGGGTCGATCCAGGTGAAGCGGTCGCGGCGCAGCCGCTCGCGGGTGAGCGGGCCCATGGTGTGCACGGGCACGCTGTTGAACCAGACCTCGCCGCGCCGGACGGGCACCAGACCGGACAGGCACCGCAGCAGTGTGGTCTTGCCGCTGCCGCGCGGGCCGCCGATGGCGAGGATCTCGCCCTCCCGGACGCCGAGCGAGACACCGCAGAGCGCGGGCGAGCCGTCGTCGTGCTGGAAGTGCAGGGCACGTGCCCAGAGCACGTCGTTGTCCGGCGGGGCCTCCATGGGCGTACACCTCGGTTCAGATCCGTAGTTCCCGTGCCATCCCCCGTGCGGGGGAACGAAGGCAGGGCCGATCGGTCACTGGGCACGCTAGGCAGAAGGCGGCGGGACGCCGGACAGCACGCGGCCCCGGGCCGCCGTTTCTCACTCGAACGGGCGGCACCGGGGCCGGTGTTGATCATCCAGGCAGACGATCGGAGCGACGGATCAGAGCTTGGTCCACGCCTCCGTGAGGGTGGCGCGCAGGATCTGCTCGATCTCGTCGAACGTCGACTGGTCCGAGATCAGCGGCGGGGCGAGCTGCACGACCGGGTCGCCGCGGTCGTCGGCACGGCAGTACAGGCCGTTGTCGTACAGCGCCTTGGAGAGGAAGCCGTACAGGACGCGCTCGGTCTCCTCGTCGTTGAAGGACTCCTTGGTGTGCTTGTCCTTCACCAGCTCGATGCCGTAGAAGAAGCCGTTGCCGCGGACGTCGCCGACGATCGGCAGGTCGTGCAGCTTCTCCAGGGTCGAGCGGAAGTTGCCCTCGTTGTCCAGGACGTGCTGGTTGAGGTTCTCGCGCTCGAACAGGTCGAGGTTGGCCAGGCCCACGGCCGCGGAGACCGGGTGGCCGCCGAAGGTGTAGCCGTGCAGGAAGGTGTTGTCGCCCTTGTAGAACGGCTCGGCCAGGCGGTCGGAGATGATGCACGCGCCGATCGGGGAGTAGCCCGAGGTCATGCCCTTGGCGCAGGTGATCATGTCCGGCACGTAGTCGAACTTGTCGCAGGCGAAGTAGGTGCCCAGGCGGCCGAAGGCGCAGATGACCTCGTCCGAGACGAGCAGCACGTCGTACGTGTCGCAGATCTCGCGCACGCGCTGGAAGTAGCCGGGCGGGGGCGGGAAGCAGCCGCCGGCGTTCTGCACGGGCTCCAGGAAGACCGCGGCGACGGTGTCCGGGCCCTCGAAGAGGATCTGCTGCTCGATCTGGTCGGCGGCCCAGCGGCCGTAGGCCTCGGGGTCGTCGCCGTGGATCGGGGCCCGGTAGATGTTGGTGTTCGGGACCTTGTGCGCGCCCGGCACCAGCGGCTCGAAAGGGGCCTTCAGGGCAGGCAGACCGGTGATGGACAGGGCGCCCTGCGGGGTGCCGTGGTAGGCGACCGCACGGGAGATGACCTTGTGCTTGGTGGGCTTGCCGGTCAGCTTGAAGTACTGCTTGGCGAGCTTCCAGGCGGTCTCGACCGCCTCACCGCCACCGGTGGTGAAGAAGACCTTGTTCAGGTCGCCCGGGGCGTGGTGGGCGAGGCGCTCGGCCAGCTCGACGGCCTTGGGGTGGGCGTAGGACCACACGGGGAAGAACGCGAGCTCCTGCGCCTGCTTGAAGGCGGTCTCGGCGAGTTCCACGCGGCCGTGCCCGGCCTGCACCACGAACAGCCCGGCGAGGCCGTCCAGGTAGCGCTTGCCCTGGTCGTCGTAGATGTACGTGCCCTCGCCCCGGACGATGGTGGGGACGGGGGCCTTCTCGTACGACGACATGCGGGTGAAGTGCATCCACAGGTGGTCGTACGCGGTCTGGGAGAGGTCCTTGCTCACGGCTATCGGGTCCTCACGATTATCGGGTTCCCCACATGTAGGTCTGCTTCTTGAGCTTGAGGTAGACGAAGCTCTCGGTGGAGCGCACTCCGGGCACCGCCCGGATGCGTTTGTTGATGACGTCCAGCAGGTGGTCGTCGTCCTCGCAGACGATCTCCACCATCAGGTCGAAGGACCCCGCGGTCATCACCACGTACTCGCACTCGGGCATGGCCGACAGCGCGTCCGCGACCGACTCCACGTCGCCCTCGACGTTCACCCCGACCATCGCCTGCCTGCGGAAGCCCACGGTGAGCGGGTCCGTGACGGCGACGATCTGCATGACGCCCTGGTCGAGCAGCTTCTGGACGCGCTGGCGCACGGCCGCCTCCGACAGGCCCACGGCCTTGCCGATGGCGGCGTACGGCCGGCGGCCGTCCTCCTGGAGCTGCTCGATGATGGCGAGGGAGACGGCGTCCAGCTGCGGCGAGCTGCCGTTCCTGGACTCGCGGGAGGGCTCGCGGTGCTCCCGCGACCCCTTCTGGTCTGCGCTTCGACTGGCCACGAGGTCACTGTGCACGAGGTATCGACACTTCCGCAAGCCTGGATCGATGAAATCCGTTGTTTGAGTCGCCGAGTACTGCGGATTCCGCATAAACGACGGGAGTGGGGGTGTTGAAAACGTGGGTGCGCCGACTAGGGTGGTGTCTCAATCAATGGACATCCGAACTGGAGGGCCGGCAGTGAGCACCGAGCTGCGTCGTCTGCGCAACTACATCGGCGGTGAGTTCCGCGACGCCGCCGACGGACGGACCACCGAGGTGGTCAACCCCGCGACGGGCGAGGCGTACGCGACCGCTCCGCTGTCCGGGCAGGCCGACGTGGACGCCGCGATGGCGGCGGCCGCCGAGGCCTTCCCCGGCTGGCGGGACACCACGCCCGCCGAGCGCCAGAAGGCCCTGCTGAAGATCGCGGACGCCTTCGAGGAGCGCGCCGAGGAGCTGATCGCGGCCGAGGTGGAGAACACGGGCAAGCCCGTCGGGCTGACCCGCTCCGAGGAGATCCCTCCGATGGTCGACCAGATCCGCTTCTTCGCGGGTGCGGCGCGGATGCTGGAGGGCCGCTCGGCCGGTGAGTACATGGAGGGCCTGACCTCCATCGTGCGCCGCGAGCCGGTCGGCGTCTGCGCGCAGGTCGCGCCGTGGAACTACCCGATGATGATGGCCGTGTGGAAGTTCGCCCCGGCCCTCGCCGCGGGCAACACGGTCGTGCTGAAGCCGTCCGACACGACCCCGGCCTCGACGGTCCTCATCGCCGAGATCATCGGCTCGATCGTCCCCAAGGGCGTCTTCAACGTCATCTGCGGCGACCGCGAGACCGGCCGCATGATGGTCGAGCACCCGGTCCCGGCGATGGCCTCCATCACCGGTTCGGTGCGCGCCGGCATCCAGGTGGCCGAGTCCGCCTCCAAGGACGTCAAGCGCGTCCACCTGGAGCTGGGCGGCAAGGCCCCCGTCCTGGTCTTCGAGGACACCGACATCGCCAAGGCCGTCGAGGACATCTCCGTCGCCGGCTTCTTCAACGCCGGCCAGGACTGCACCGCCGCCACGCGCGTGCTCGTCCACGAGTCCATCCACGACGAGTTCGTCTCCGCCCTGGCCAAGGCCGCGTCCGAGACGAAGACCGGGCAGCCGGACGACGAGGACGTGCTCTTCGGCCCGCTCAACAACCCCAACCAGCTCAAGCAGGTCGAGGGCTTCATCGACCGGCTCCCGGCGCACGCGCGCGTGGAGGCCGGTGGCAAGCGGGTCGGCGACAAGGGCTACTTCTACGCGCCGACCGTCGTCTCGGGCCTGAAGCAGGACGACGAGATCGTGCAGAAGGAGGTCTTCGGCCCGGTCATCACCGTGCAGTCCTTCCAGGACGAGGACCAGGCCATCGAGTGGGCCAACGGCGTCGAGTACGCGCTCGCCTCCTCGGTGTGGACCAAGGACCACGGCCGGGCCATGCGGATGTCGAAGAAGCTCGACTTCGGCTGCGTGTGGATCAACACCCACATCCCGCTGGTCGCCGAGATGCCGCACGGCGGCTTCAAGAAGTCCGGCTACGGCAAGGACCTCTCCGCGTACGGCTTCGACGACTACACGCGCATCAAGCACGTCATGACGTCGCTGGACGCGTAGTCACGCGGATCCCCCTCACGGCCCCGGGCGGCACTCGGCCCCGCCCGGGGCCGTTCCGTTGCCCGGAGACCCCTTTTTGAACATGTTCAACACAGGCGTAGAGTGCCGTCATGAGCGACAGAGCCGCCCTGTTGAGGGACATCCGTGCCTGGTTGGTGTTCTTCGTCGTGTGCCTGGTGCTGAGCGGCGCCACGGCCTTCCCCCTGGTGCACGAACTGCGCTGGACCGAGGAGCTGTTGCACGCGCTGTCCGTGGACCGGTACCTGCCCGGGCTGACGGACTGGATCGAGCGCGTCCGCGCCGGCCTCGACCGGGCCGACGCCGACTACCCCTTCCTGCTCTACGGCACGGACTGGCTGGCCTTCGCGCACCTGGTGATCGCGGTCGCCTTCTACGGGCCCTACCGCGACCCGGTCCGCAACATCTGGGTCGTCGAGTTCGGGATGATCGCCTGCGCGGGCATCGTCCCGCTCGCCCTGATCTGCGGCCCGGTGCGCGGCATCCCGGTGTGGTGGTCGGTGATCGACATGGCCTTCGGGGTGTTCGGGGTCGTACCGCTGTGCGTCGTGCGGCGCAGGATCAAGCGGCTGGAGGCGCTGACCGCTCCGGCGGCCACTCCGGTGCCCGCCGTCTGACGCCCGCCGGCCCGGCCCGCGGCGCCTCCTCGGCCCCGGGCCGGGTCTACGACGGCGCGGTGGCCTCCGAGCGGGCGGCGCACAGGACGTCGATGCGGTTGGTCGTGATCGAGTCGACGCCCACGGCCAGCAGCCGCCGCATCGCACGGCGGGTGTCGGGCGTCCAGACGGACAGCAGAGCGCCGTCGCGGTGGACCCGCTCGACGAGGGGCCGGTCCACCAGCGTGAAGCGGTAGTTGAGCCAGCGCGGGCGGATCGCCTCCAGCAGGACGGGCCGGGGCGGGGCCAGGGTCGTCCGGGTGAGGGCGATCTCCGCGTCGGGGTCCGCCGCGCGCACCGCGAGCATGGCGTCGGCGCCCGCGCAGTAGTACACGCGCTCCGCCGCCCCCGCCTCCCGCACGACCCCCATGACGCGGCGCACCGCCGGGACGTCCGGCGAGCCGGGCAGGTCGATCATGACCCGGTGCCCCTCGGTCGCGGCCAGCGCCTCGGCCAGGGCCGGCACCCCGCCGCCGGTCAGCCCGCGCACCTCCTCGAAGGACAGCGCGTGAACGGGCCGCTCGTGCCGCCAGAGCCGCCGCAGCGTCGCGTCGTGCAGCAGCACGGGCACGCCGTCGCGGGTGAGCCGCACGTCGATCTCCACGGCGTCCGCGCCCCGCCGGAGAGCGGAACGCAGCGAGGCCACGGTGTTCTCCCGCACCCGGTAGGGGTCGCCCCGGTGGGCCACGGCGACCGGGGCGGGCGTCACCGCGCGAGCCACTGCGCGGTGTACGTGTCGATCTCGCCGGTGATGCGGGCCTTGCCCGCCGCGTCCAGGAAGGACGCCTCGACGGCGTTCTTCGCGAGCTCGGCCAGGCCCCGCTCGTCGAGGTCGAGGAGCCGGGCCGCGACCGCGTACTCGTTGTCGAGGTCGGTGCCGAACATCGGCGGGTCGTCGGAGTTGACGGTGACGACGACGCCCGCCCGCACGAACTCCTTGATGGGGTGCTCGTCGAGGGTGGCGACCGCGCGCGTGGCGATGTTCGAGGTCGGGCACACCTCCAGCGCGATGCGGTGCTCGGCGAGGTGCGCGAGCAGCTCGGGGTCCCGGGCGGAGGAGGTGCCGTGACCGATGCGCTCGGCCCGCAGGTGCGTCAGCGCGTCCCACACCGTCTGCGGCCCGGTGGTCTCGCCGGCGTGCGGCACCGAGTGCAGACCGGCCGCGATCGCCCGGTCGAAATAGGGCTTGAACTGCGGACGCGGCACACCGATCTCGGGGCCGCCCAGGCCGAAGGAGACCAGGCCCTCCGGGCGCAGCCGGTCGTCGGTCGCCAGCCGGGTCGTCTCCTCGGCGGCCTCCAGCCCGGCCTCGCCGGGGATGTCGAAGCACCAGCGCAGCACGGTCCCGAACTCCGCCTCGGCCGCCTTGCGGGCGTCCTCGATCGCCTCCATGAACGCCCGTTCGTCGATCCCGCGGCGCGTGGAGGAGAACGGCGTGATGGTCAGCTCGGCGTAGCGCACCTGCTGCCGGGCCAGGTCCCGCGCCACCTCGTAGGTCAGCAGCCGGACGTCCTCCGGGGTGCGGATGAGGTCGACGACCGACAGATACACCTCGATGAAGTGGGCGAAGTCGGTGAAGGTGAAGTACTCGGCCAGGGCCCCGGGGTCGGCCGGAACCTTCGAGTCGGGGTGCCTGGCGGCCAGTTCGGACACGATCCGGGGGGAGGCGGAGCCGACGTGGTGCACGTGCAGTTCGGCCTTGGGCAGTCCGGCGACGAACGCCTTGAGGTCGCGCGGGGCCTGGGGATCGACGAGGTGCTCGGTCAAGGGTTCCTCCCGGAACGGCGTCCCTGCCGGCGCGTGGCGCGGGCGGGCGCGGGTGATCGGCTGATCGGTGACGCGGACATCATCCTAGGCGGTGGCCCCGGCGCCCCCGAGATGCACGGACCCGGCGGTGGACCGGTGCGGACCCGCACTGTGGCCCGCCCGGGGCGGCCCGTAGCATGGCGGGACGAACGACCCAGGGGGGATGCACAGATGACCGACCCGACGCAGCCCGGCGCAGGCGGCGGCCACGACCCGTGGGCGCCCCCGGAGAGCAAGCCGTCGCTCGACAAGAACCAGCCGCCCGCCCAGGGCCCCGGCTCCGTGCACGACCAGGCCACGGTCACCTCGATGCCCGGATTCACCCCGCCCGCCGGCACGCCCCAGTACGACACCTCCGGCACGGGCGCGGTCCCGCCGCCGCCCGTGGCCCCCACCGGCCCGGGCACCGCCGGGGGCTACGGCTACCCCGGCTACGGCCAGCCGGGATATGACCAGTCGGCCTACGGCTCGCCGGGGTACGGCCAGTCGGGATACGGCTGGCCCGGCATGCCCCCGGCCCCGCAGAACGGCATGGGCGTCGCCGCGATGGTCCTCGGGATCGTCTCCTGCACCCTGTTCTGCCTGTACGGCGTGGTCTCCCTGGTGACCGGCATCCTCGCGATCGTCTTCGGCATCAAGGGCCGCAGACGTGCCGAGGCCGGCGTGGCCACCAACCACGGGCAGGCCCAGGCCGGCCTGATCATGGGCATCATCGGGATCATCCTCGGCATCGCCGTGATCGTGCTGATCGCCGTGGGCATCACCGCCGCGATCAACAGCGACGAACCGTACGACGACCCCTACTACGGTGCCGGGGTGCCCGCGGCCACCGCGCCGTTCCAGGGCTGAAACTCCCGCACGCGGGGCGGGACTCGGCCACTACGATTCCCTGGTCTGACAACGGAGGGGAGATCGTCCATGTCCAACACCAATCCCGCGCCCGGTGGCTTCGGCCCGCCACCCCAGCCCCCGCAGCAGCCGGCGCCCGGTTACGGCTTCCCCCAGCAGACCGGCCCGGGGTACGGCTACCCGCAGGGCGGGCCCGGGTACCCGGCCGCCCCGCCCGTGGGCTACCCCCAGGCGCCGGGCTACGCGATGCCCGCGCAGCCGAGCAACGGCATGGGGACCACGGGTCTGGTGCTGGGCATCATCGGCGTGGTGTGCAGCGTGACCTTCCTGCTGTGGTTCTTCGGCGTGATCCTGGGCATCCTGGCGATCATCTTCGGTGCGATCGGCCGCGGGAAGGCCAACCGCGGTGAGGCCACCAACAAGGGTGCGGCGACCGGCGGTCTGGTCTGCGGCATCATCGCCACGGTGATCCTGCCGCTGCTGGGTTTCCTGCTCTTCGCGAGCATCATGGGCGGGCTCGGCGCGGCCTCCTGAGCGACGCCCCCCGCCCGGGAAGGGGCCGGTCCGCGGACCGGCCCCTCACTCATGCCCCAGCCGAGCGCAGCCGCTCGCGCGCCTGCATCAGGGCGAAGCCCAGCAGGTTCGGTCCGCGCCACCGCTGCGGATCCAGGGCCGCGTCGTCGTCCGCGGCCAGGCCGATGCCCCACACGCGGTCCACGGGGCTCGCCTCCACCAGCACCCGGTCACCGGTGCCCAGCAGGTATCCCCGCAGCTCGGGATGGGCCGCGAACTTGTGGACACTGCCCTCCACGACGATCCGGAACCGTTCGCGGGCCCAGGTCGCCTCGTCGAACCCGCGCACCAGCCGGCCCGCCTTCTTGGCCTCGGCGGGATGCCCGGCGCCCAGGGCGGCGCGCTCCGCGTCCTCGTCGCCGAACAGGCGGGCCTTGGCCGCCATCATCCAGTGCTCGGCCGTCGCGTACTCCACGCCGTCCACCGTGAACGGTGCGGGCCACCACTGACTCAGACAGCTCGGCCCGATCCGCCCGTCGGGACGCGGGCGGTGACCCCAGAAGAGCAGGTACTTCACCTGTGCCCCGGCGCCGACCGCCCTGATCAGGGCGTCCTGCGAGTCGAGCGTCCCCGTGATCTCCTTCATGCACGCGAGTCTGGCACGCACCACGGACACAGCGTCCTGCCTTTTCCCGGCGGACTCGACACCTGGTCGACAGATTCCGTCGCGTAACCAAAAATCAACAACGGAATCACTTGTTGGCGTGCCATCCCTCTGTCAGGATCGGCACTCAAATCGAGCCTGAGCCACGCCGGCCCCTTCGCGGGACACGGAGGAGAGCGACATGCACAATCCGGGCACTGCCACCCCGGACCGATTTCCGGCCGAGGAGCGCTTCGCGCAGGGCGCGCAGTTCATCGCGGGGCACCTGACCCACGGCACCTCCGGCCGCACGCACGCCGTCGTCGACCCGGCGTCGGGCGAAGAGGTCCTCACCTACGAGCTGGCGGGGACGGCCGACGTCGACCGGGCGGTCGCCGCCGCCGCAGCCGCCTTCCCGGGCTGGGCGGGAGCCACCCCGGGCGAGCGGTCCGACGCCCTGCACCGGTTCGCGGCGGTCCTGGCCGACCGGGCCGAGGACTTCGCCCGCGCGGAGTCGCTCCAGTGCGGCAAGCCGCTGAAGCTCACCCGCGAGTTCGACGTCCCGGGCACCATCGACAACACGGCCTTCTTCGCCGGGGCCGCACGCCACCTACAGGGCCAGTCCGCGGGTGAGTACTCCGGGGACCACACCTCCTACGTCCGGCGTGAACCCATCGGCGTCGTCGGGTCGATCGCGCCCTGGAACTACCCGCTGCAGATGGCCGCCTGGAAGATCCTCCCGGCGATCGCCGCGGGCAACACCATCGTCCTCAAGCCGGCCGAACTCACCCCGCTGACCTCCCTGCTGTTCGCGCAGGCGGCCACCGACGCCGGGATCCCCGACGGTGTGATCAACATCGTCACGGGCACCGGCAGGGAGGCCGGTGAGCACCTCGTCGGCCACCCCGGCGTGGCGATGACCTCCTTCACCGGCTCCACCGCCGTCGGCAAGCGCGTCGCCGAGGTCGCCACCGCCACCGTCAAGCGCCTCCACCTGGAGCTGGGCGGCAAGGCGCCCTTCGTCGTGTTCGACGACGCGGACCCCGAGGCCGCCGCCCAGGGCGCGGTCGCCGGCGCCCTCATCAACACGGGGCAGGACTGCACGGCCGCCACGCGCGCGTACGTGCAGCGACCGCTGTACGACGCCTTCGTCGAGCGGACGGCGGCGCTCATGGAGACGGTCCGGCTCGGCGACCCCTTCGCCGCCGGCACCGACCTCGGGCCCTTGATCTCGCACGTCCAGCGCGACCGCGTGGCGGGGTTCGTCGACCGGGCACGGGCCTACGCGCGCGTGGTCACCGGCGGCGAGGCACCCGGGGGCGAACTCGCCAAGGGCGCCTACTACCGGCCCACGCTGATCGCGGACGCCGCGCAGGACAGCGAGGTCGTCCAGTCGGAGATCTTCGGCCCGGTCCTGGTCGTGCTGCCCTTTGACACCGACGACGAGGGCATCGCCCTCGCCAACGACACCCCATACGGCCTCGCCGCCTCCGCGTGGAGCCGGGACGTGTACCGGGCGAACCGGGCCACGCGCGAGATCAAGGCCGGCTGCGTGTGGGTCAACGACCACATCCCGATCATCAGCGAGATGCCGCACGGCGGCCACAAGTCCTCCGGCTACGGCAAGGACATGTCCGCGTACTCCTTCGAGGAGTACACCCAGATCAAGCACGTCATGTTCGACAACACCGCGGTGGCCGCGAAGGACTGGCACCGCACCGTCTTCGGGGACCGATAGCCGCAC
The DNA here is from genome assembly GCF_055567995.1 of Streptomyces sp. NPDC026246. Taxonomy (NCBI): domain Bacteria; kingdom Bacillati; phylum Actinomycetota; class Actinomycetes; order Kitasatosporales; family Streptomycetaceae; genus Streptomyces; species Streptomyces sp. NPDC026246. The sequence goes on from NZ_JBVHPJ010000014.1 coordinate 104,301, forward strand.
ACTCAGGCCGCCCGACCAACGGCCGCCCACCCCTCGAAAGGGCACCACGCGCATGGAGCAGTACGAGCCCGACCGCCTGTCCGCGGCCCAAGTGGCCGCCATGCGGCGCAGTCTCACCAACGGCAGGGGCGCCCTCACGCGGCGCTCCCTGCTGCGCGCCTCCACGGGCGGCGCGCTGGCGATCGGCGGACTGGGGACGCTGAGCGCCTGCGGCATCCCGGCGGCGGGTCAGTCGCAGGGCGGCGTCTCCGCCGAGGACCACTCGGCCAAGGAGAAGACGGTGAACTTCTCCAACTGGACCGAGTACATGGACGTCGACGACAGCGGCAAGCACCACCCGACCCTGGAGCAGTTCGCCCGGCGGACCGGCATCAAGGTCAAGTACAGCGAGGACATCAACGACAACAACGAGTTCTTCGGCAAGATCAAGCCGCAGCTCGCCGCGGCCCAGGACACCGGCCGCGACCTGATCGTCCTCACCGACTGGCTGGCCGCCCGCCTGATCCGCCTGGGCTGGGTGCAGAAGCTCGACCCGAGCAACCTGCCGCACGCCTACGCCAACCTGTCCGCCCAGTTCCGCAACCCCGACTGGGACCCGGGCCGCGCCTACTCGTACGTGTGGCAGGGCATCTCGACCGTCATCGCGTACAACAAGAAGGCCCTCGACGGCGTCGAGGTGAAGTCGGTCTCCGACCTGCTCGACAACCCCAGGCTCAAGGGCAGGGTCGGCTTCCTGTCGGAGATGCGCGACAGCGTCGGCATGACCCTGCTCGACATGGGCAAGGACCCGGCCGACTTCACCGCCGACGACTACGACGCCGCCATCGCCCGGCTGCAGAAGGCCGTCGACAAGGGGCAGATCCGCCGCTTCACCGGCAACGACTACACCTCGGACCTGACCAGCGGCGACTTCGCCGCCTGCGTCGCCTGGGCCGGGGACGTCGTCCAGCTCAAGGCGGACAGCCCCGACATCGACTTCCTCATCCCGGACAGCGGCTACGTCACCTCGACCGACAACCTGCTGATCCCCAACAAGGCCCGTCACAAGACGAACGCCGAACGGCTCATCGACTTCTACTACGAGCCGAAGCCGGCCGCCGAACTCGCCGCGTACATCAACTACGTGTGCCCGGTCGACGGCGTGAAGACCGAACTCGCGAAGATCGACGAGGACGCGGCGAACAACCCGCTGATCCTTCCCGACAAGGCCATGGCCGCCAAGTCCCACGCCTTCCGCTCGCTGAGCTCGAAGGAAGAGACCGAGTTCGAGGCGAAGTTCGCGAAACTGACGGGGGCGTGACCACCATGACGAACAGGAAAGACCCCAGCGGCGACGTCCGGCTCACCGGCATCGCCAAGAGCTACGGCTCCTTCACCGCCGTCCACCCGCTGGACCTGACCGTGCCGCAGGGTTCCTTCTTCGCCCTGCTCGGCGCGTCCGGCTGCGGCAAGACCACCACCCTGCGCATGATCGCCGGCCTGGAGGAACCCTCCGCCGGCACGGTGTTCCTGGGCGACCAGGACGTCACCGCGCTGCCGCCCTACAAGCGCCCGGTCAACACCGTCTTCCAGTCCTACGCGCTCTTCCCGCACCTCGACATCTTCGAGAACGTCGCCTTCGGACTGCGCCGACGCGGATGGAAGTCGGTGAAGAAGCAGGTCGACGAGATGCTGGAGCTCGTCCAGCTCGGCGAGCAGGCCCGCAAGAAGCCGCACCAGCTCTCCGGCGGACAGCAGCAGCGCGTCGCCGTCGCCCGCGCGCTCATCAACCACCCGCAGGTGCTGCTCCTCGACGAGCCGCTCGGCGCCCTGGACCTGAAGCTGCGCCGCCAGATGCAACTGGAGCTCAAGCGCATCCAGACCGAGGTCGGCATCACCTTCGTCCACGTCACGCACGACCAGGAGGAGGCCATGACCATGGCCGACACCGTCGCCGTGATGAACGGGGGCCGCGTGGAGCAACTCGGCTCCCCGGCCGAGCTGTACGAGAACCCGCGCACCACCTTCGTCGCCAACTTCCTGGGCACCTCCAACTTCATCGAGGCCGAGGTCGACTCCCGGAGCGGGGACGAGATCGTGCTGCGGGCGGGCGGCGGCAAGCTCGTGCTGCCCGAGAGCCGCTGCTCCGCGCCCGCGGGCACCGGCGGCAAGGTGCTGGCCGGCGTCCGCCCGGAGAAGATATCCCTCACCCACGCGGACGACGCCGGAGAGATCCCCGCGGGCCGCAACCGCATCACCGGCCGGATCGCCGACTCCAGCTTCATCGGCGTCTCCACGCAGTACGTCGTCGACAGCCCGGTCTGCTCCGACTTCGAGGTCTACGCCCAGAACATCGACCGCGACCCCCGGCTGGTGCCCGGCGCCGAGGTCGTCCTGCACTGGAACCCGGCGCACACTTTCGGCCTGGACGCCGCCCAGGACGCCGGCGCGGGCGTGGAAGAGGCGGCCTGATGTCGACACTCACCGAGGCGCCACCGCCCCTCGCACCCCCAGCGCCCGAGGCCGGGCCCCGCAAGCGCCGGGGCCGCTTCACGCCCTACTGGCTGCTGCTGCCCGGCATGCTGTGGCTGGTCGTCTTCTTCGCGCTGCCGATGGTCTACCAGGCCTCCACGTCCGTGCAGACGGGCTCCCTGGAGGACGGCTACAAGGTCACCTGGCATTTCGCGGCCTACTGGGACGCCCTGTCCGCGTACTGGCCGCAGTTCGTCCGCTCGGTGCTCTACGCGGGCACGGCGACGATCCTGTGCCTGCTGCTCGGCTACCCGCTGGCCTATCTGATCGCCTTCCGCGCGGGCCGCTGGAAGAACCTGATCATGATCCTGGTGATCGCGCCGTTCTTCACCAGCTTCCTGATCCGCACCCTGGCCTGGAAGACGATCCTCGCCGACGGCGGGCCGGTCGTCGGCGCGCTCAACACCCTGCACGTCCTGGACGTCACCACCTGGCTCGGCATGACCGCCGGCGACCGCGTCCTGGCCACGCCGCTCGCGGTGGTGTGCGGTCTGACGTACAACTTCCTGCCGTTCATGATCCTGCCGCTCTACACATCCCTGGAGCGCATCGACGGCCGGCTGCACGAGGCGGCCGGGGACCTGTACGCCCGGCCCTCGACGACCTTCCGCAAGGTCACCTTCCCGCTGTCGATGCCCGGGGTCGTCTCCGGGACGCTGCTCACCTTCATCCCGGCGGCCGGCGACTACGTCAACGCCGACCTGCTCGGCTCGACCGACACCCGCATGGTCGGCAACGTCATCCAGACGCAGTTCCTCAGGGTGCTCGACTACCCGACGGCGGCCGCGCTCTCCTTCATCCTCATGGCGGCCATCCTCCTCATGGTCACCTTCTACATCCGTAGGTCCGGGACGGAGGATCTGGTCTGATGCCTCTCGTCAACTGGCTCAAGAGGAACCTCGTCGTCATCGCGGGACTTCTGACCCTCGGCTATCTGCTCCTGCCGAACGTCGTCGTCACCGTCTTCTCCTTCAACAAGCCCAAGGGCCGCTTCAACTACGAGTGGCAGCAGTTCTCCCTGGACGCCTGGAAGGACCCGTGCGGCGTCTCCGGGCTGTGCGGCTCGCTGTCCCTGAGCCTGCAGATCGCCTTCTGGGCGACGCTGGGGGCCACCCTGCTGGGCACCCTGATCGCCTTCGCCCTGGTCCGCTACCGCTTCCGCGCCCGTGGGGCCGTGAACTCGCTGATCTTCCTGCCGATGGCGATGCCCGAGGTCGTCATGGCCGCCTCGCTGCTCACCCTGTTCCTCAACATGGGCGCGCAGCTGGGCTTCTGGACGATCCTCATCGCGCACATCATGTTCTGCCTGAGTTTCGTGGTCACGGCCGTCAAGGCGCGGGTGATGTCGATGGACCCGAAGCTGGAGGAGGCGGCGCGGGACCTGTACGCGGGCCCGTTCCAGACCTTCGTCCGGGTCACCCTGCCCATCGCGGCGCCGGGCATCGCGGCCGGCGCGCTGCTCGCCTTCGCCCTGTCCTTCGACGACTTCATCATCACGAACTTCAACGCCGGCTCGACCGTCACCTTCCCCATGTTCGTGTGGGGATCGGCCCAGCGCGGCACACCCGTCCAGATCAATGTCATCGGCACGACGATGTTCGTCGTCGCCGTCCTGTTCGTCCTGGTCTCCATGGTGGTCGGAAACCGTCGCAACAGGCAGAAGGCATAACCGTAGGGAGTTGACATCATGGCCGCTGGAGCCATGAACCGGTTCACCCGCTCGCTGTCCGACGTCCAGCCGGTCCCGTACTGGCTGGACGACCCCGGCCGGCCCCGTCCCGAACCCGCCCTCACCACCTCCGAGACCTGCGACCTGCTGGTCGTCGGCGGCGGGTACAGCGGACTGTGGACCGCGCTGATCGCCAAGGAACGCGATCCGCAGCGCGACGTGGTGCTCGTGGAGGGCCGTGAGGTGGGCTGGGCCGCCTCCGGCCGCAACGGCGGATTCTGCGCCGCCTCCCTCACCCACGGCCTGCCCAACGGCCTGACGCGCTGGCCCGACGAGATCCACCGGCTCCAGGAACTGGGCGACCGCAACCTCGACGAGATCGAGGCGGCACTCGCCCGGCACGGCATCGACTGCGACTTCGAGCGCACCGGCGAGATCGACGTCGCCACCGAGCCGTACCAGGCCCGGGAACTGCGCGAGTGGCACGAGGAGACGACCCGCCTCGGGCTGGCCGAGGGCGTCGAGTTCCTGGACGCCGACGCCGTGCGGGAGCAGGTCGACTCGCCCACCTTCCGGGCCGGCCTGTGGGACCGCCGGGGCGTGGCCATGCTGAACCCCGCCAGGCTCGCCTGGGGCCTGAAGCGGGCGTGCCGGGAGCTGGGCGTGCGCGTGTACGAGAACACGCCCGCGCTCGACCTCAAGCCCTACGGCGCCGGTATGGCCGTGCGCACCCCCTACGGTGGGATTCGCGCCCGCCGGGTCGCCCTCGGCACCAACATCTTCCCGAACCTGGTCAGACGGGTCCGCTCCTACACCGTCCCGGTCTACGACTACGCGCTGATGACCGAGCCGCTGACCGCCGACCAGCTGGCCTCGATCGGCTGGAAGAACCGCCAGGGCCTCGGCGACAGTGCCAACCAGTTCCACTACTTCCGCCTGTCCGCCGACAACCGGATCCTGTGGGGCGGCTACGACGCGATCTACCCCTACGGCGGCCGCGTCCGCGCCGAGTACGACGACCGGCCCGAGACCTACGCCAAGCTCGCCGGGCACTTCTTCACCTGCTTCCCGCAGCTGGAGGGCGTGCGCTTCTCCCACGCCTGGGGCGGCGCGATCGACACCTGCTCCCGCTTCTCGGCGTTCTTCGGCACCGCCCACCAGGGCAAGGTGGCCTACGCGGCCGGGTACACCGGGCTGGGGGTGGGCGCCACCCGGTTCGGCGCCGAGGTGATGCTGGACCTGCTGGCGGGGCAGCGCACCGAGCGGACCGAGCTGGAGATGGTCCGGAGGAAGCCGCTGCCGTTCCCGCCCGAGCCGTTCGCCTGGACCGGCATCGCCCTCACCAAGTGGTCCCTGGCCCGGGCGGACGCGCAGGGCGGGCGGCGCAACCTGTGGCTGCGGACGATGGACCGGCTCGGCCTCGGCTTCGACAGCTGACCCGCGGATGTGAGCCGGTTCACTCCAACGGGGTGCCGGAACCCGCGTAATGACCCCCGGGAGTCCCCCTTCTCCCTCGTGACGTGCCGTGCGTCCGCGAGGCGCACGAGAGAGAAGGGGGACTTCTTCGATGACAGGGGCGAAGACGGCGGTCGAATGGCTCGCGTCCGTGGCACCGGACCCGGAGGCCTGCCGCTGGGAGTGGGAGCGCAACCCGCTGGGTGTCGCACTGCTCCCGGCCGGCAGCGCCTGGGACGTGCTCATCCTGCCCGGCGACCTCGGGTACGCCACGCTGGACGTGCTCAGCCGCTTCCTGGACCAGCCCGGGCCGGTGCTCGTGGACTTCGGCGACGCGCGCATGGGCTTCTTCGTGCCGCCGGGCACCGCGGCCCGCTGGCTCGGCACGGGCATCCGCACGGCAGGGGCCGGCACCTGGATCGTCGTGCCGTACCCGGGGCGCGCGTCACCGGGCGGGGTGCGCTGGCTGGTCCCTCCGGACGGTACGGGCCTGCTGACCGACCCCGCCCTGCTGGAGCTGGCGATGCACGAGGCGGCCGCGGGCCTGGCGACGGGACGCGGCGACCAGGGGGCTGCGGACCGGTGACGAGGGTTCTGTGCACCGGTGGGTGAGCAGGGGTCTCGTGGGCCGGCGACCAGGGTTCTGTGGGCCGGTGACTAGGGGCCTGCCGGCTCCTGGTCCGTGCCGGGCGCGTCCCTCAGGAACAGCCACAGCGACGCCAGCAGCACCGTGCACAGGCACCAGCTGGCCACCACGTCCAGGGGCCAGTGGTAGCCGCGGCGGACCAGGCCGTAGCTCGCGCCGAGCACCAGCGCGGCGCAGACCCCGGCCAGGGCGCGGCGGGCGAGCGCGGTGGCCAGGCGGGGGAGGAGCAGCAGGGTGGCCGAACCGTAGGCGACGGCGGCCGTGGCGGTGTGGCCCGAGGGGTAGTAGCCGGTGCCGGGCGGGACGGCCGGGGTGCCCGGGCGGTCGGTGAGTTCCTTGAGCGGCACGATCAGCGCCGGGACCAGGGCCATCAGCAGGGCCGCCGCGGCCACCGGCAGCCAGCGTCGCCCGTCGCCGCGCGTGCGCAGGACGACGTACCCGAGGGCGAGGGCCAGGACCGGGACGGCGACCTGGACGTTGCCCAGGTCGGCCAGGGCCTCGGAGAGCCGGTCCGGGCGGACGAGCACACGGCTGACGTCCTCGTCGAGCCCGACGAGCGGACCGCCGGTGACGACCTGCCAGGTGATCAGGGCGAAGAGCGCCGCGGGCAGACCGAGCAGGAGGGCGGGCAGGCCCGGGCCCGTCCGCCGCCGGCCCCGGACGGCGGGCTCGGCGCGTTCCTGGTGCGCGGGGATCGGCATGGGCCACAGCCTGCCACGGACACGGACGCCCCCGGTCCCGCGGAGTGGTCACACGGGAGGCGAGGGCGTGGAGGGAGGTCGGCCGCCCCGGAACAGGGGGGGTGGTTCCGAGGCGGCCGACCGGACCGGAACGTCGCGCGCCCCGGGGGGTTTGGGGCGGGCGACCGTCCGATCGGTGAGGAGATCCGGAGCTCAGGCTCCGGTGATGTGCGCGAGGGCACGACCAGGTCGAAGCTGGGGAGGCCGCGGCCTGGTGTCACCCACAGTCCCCTGCGGGCGGGGTGTATCTCTCATCTGGGTAGAACCTACGGCAGAGGCCGGGCGGAGGACAGGCCGCGAGGCCCGCTGTCATCCACCTCGCACACCTTCTTCACACGCTCTGCGAGCCGCGGTTGCGGACCGGAACCGGGGCGCGCGCCCCGCCCGACGGGAGCCGGACGCGCGCCCGGGCGGCTCAGATGCGGGAGAAGGCCTGCTCGATGATGTCGAGGCCCTCGTTCAGGAGGTCCTCACCGATCACCAGCGGGGGCAGGAAGCGGAGGACGTTGCCGTAGGTGCCACAGGTCAGGACCAGCAGACCCTCGGCGTGGCACGCCTTGGCGAGCGCGCCGGTCGCCTCCGGGTTGGGCTCCTTGGTGGCGCGGTCCTTGACCAGTTCGATGGCGATCATCGCGCCGCGGCCGCGGACGTCGCCGATGATCTCGAACTTCTCCGCCATGGCGCCGAGGCGGGCCTTCATGATCGCCTCGATGTTCTTCGCCTTGGCGTTGAGGTCCAGCTCCTTCATCGTCTCGATGGAGCCGAGCGCGCCGGCGCAGGCGACCGGGTTGCCGCCGTAGGTGCCGCCCAGGCCGCCGGCGTGCGCGGCGTCCATGATCTCGGCGCGGCCGGTGACGGCGGCGAGCGGCAGACCGCCGGCGATGCCCTTGGCCGTCGTGATGAGGTCCGGGACGATGCCCTCGTCCTCGCAGGCGAACCACTGGCCGGTGCGGCAGAAGCCGGACTGGATCTCGTCGGCGACGAAGACGATGCCGTTGTCCGCGGCGAACTGGCGGATCGCCGGCAGGAAGCCCTTGGCCGGCTCGATGAAGCCGCCCTCGCCGAGCACCGGCTCGATGATGATCGCGGCCACGTTGTCCGCGCCGACCTGCTTGGCGATCTGGTCGATCGCCTGGGCGGCGGCCTCCGGGCCGGCGTTCTCGGCGCCGGTCGGCCAGCGGTAGCCGTAGGCCACCGGCACGCGGTACACCTCGGGCGCGAACGGCCCGAAGCCGTTCTTGTACGGCATGTTCTTCGACGTCAGCGCCATGGTGAGGTTGGTACGGCCGTGGTAGCCGTGGTCGAACACCACGACGGCCTGGCGCTTGGTGTACGCGCGGGCGATCTTGACCGCGTTCTCCACGGCCTCGGCGCCCGAGTTGAACAGCGCGCTCTTCTTGGCGTGGTCACCGGGGGTCAGCTCGGCGAGCGCCTCGGCGACCTCGACGTAGCCCTCGTACGGCGTGACCATGAAACAGGTGTGGGTGAAGTCGGCGAGCTGCGCCGACGCCCGGCGGACGACGGCCTCGGCGGAGGCGCCGACGGACGTCACGGCGATGCCCGAGCCGAAGTCGATCAGCCGGTTGCCGTCGACGTCCTCGATGATCCCGCCGCCGGCGCGCGCGGTGAACACGGGCAGCACGGAGCCCACGCCCTGCGCGACCGCGGCGGTGCGGCGGGCCTGCAGCTCCTGCGACTTCGGGCCGGGGATGGCGGTGACGACGCGACGCTCCTGCGGCAGTGCGCTCATGCGGGGCTCCTGGGGGGTGGTGCGGAGGGACTTGTACAGACCGTTGACTTCTTTTCTCGCAGGCTAGGGCGGGCGGAGGGGGGTGGGCATGCTCCATGTGGGCGTTGTCGGCGCCGCCGCTTGTCCGGGGTGGACATGGCAGCCTTCCGGACCGGTGCCCACGACCCGGCCGCGTAAGCGGTGAACTCCCCAGGGGAGGGCGTTAGATTGGCTCGCTGATGGTGGACGGAGCGGCTGGTCAGGGGGCAAGGGCGATGGACAGCGACGGGACGCAGGAGGCCCGGGGCACACACGCGCATCCGGTGCCCCGCCCGGCGGGGCCGCCACAGGTGCCGGCGATGCCTTCCCGGCCACCCGGGGCACCGCCGCCGCCGCGGCCCGACGGGTCGGCCTTCCTCACCTGGCTGCGCGCGCCGCGCCCCGAGGCCGCGCCGGGCGTGTGGCGGTTCGGGCACCGGCCGCGGCCCGCGGAGGAACCCGAGGACGTGCCCACCCGGCAGCTGCTGAGCGGGGCACTGATCGCCTTCCTGGTGGGCTGGCTGGTCTGGTCGCTGCTGCAGAACGACTACCTCGGCACCTGGTGGTGGATCCCGTTCGACCTGATCGTCCCGGACGCCTGGCGGGGCGGGGACAGCGACCTCGGCGAGACCGGGACCTTCGTCGTCTACCGCGGGTACGAGCTGCTGGTCGCGCTGGCCATCATGATCGTGGTGGCCCGCCTCGGCCGCTGGGGCGAGGTCTGGCGCCGTTTCGTCACGCCCTTGTACCGGCGGCCCGAGTCCCCGGCCGCGCAGCCGGGCCCCGAGGACGACCCGGCGCAGTGGAACGAGCTCCGGGCCGCCGGGGCCGCCGACGCCGCCGAGCGGCTCGCCGCCGAGGCGCACTCCGGGCTGATGCGGGACGTGGACCACGCCCGGATCCTGCGCGCCTGGCAGGGCGTGCGCACCGGACGGCACAGCCTGGCCACGTTCAGCGGTGCCGTGCTCAAGGACGGCGCCGCGGCCTGCCTGCACCCCTCCGGGGAGCGGGACCTGCCCGCCCGCCTGGCCCGGCACGACCTGCTCACCGGGCAGGTGCGGCTCGGCACGACCGTGGACGACACCCGCAACCCCTACGCCTACCGCGGGGCCGGACTCGCCCTCGGTCCCGACCTGCTCGGTACCTCGCTGGTGGCCGTGGGGCCCGCCGGTTCCGGCAAGACCGGCACGGTCGTCCGGCCGCTCGCGGAGTCCCTCTGTCTGCACGCCCTCGCCGGGCGCGCCGCCGTGGTCGTCGTGGGGGCCGCCGGGGCGGGGCTCGGGCCGGCCGACGCGTACGACGTCGTCGTGCGGATCGGGAACCAGGAGTCCGAGTACGACCTGGACCTGTACGGCGGGACCGCCGACCCGGACGAGGCGGCGGCCGTGCTCGCCGAGGCCCTGGTCGGGGACCTCGCCGACCCGCACCCGGGAAGCGACACCCGGCGCTCCACCACCGTCCTGGCGCAGCTGCTCGGGCCGTTCCGGGCCGTGCACGGACGTTTCCCCTCCGTACCGGAACTGCGGCAGCTCCTCGACGGCTCACCCGGGCCGTTCGCGGCGCTGCGCCAGGGGCTTCAGGAGGCCGGGCAGGAGTCACTGCTGCGTGAACTCGACGCCCGGGAACGGCAGATGGGTCAGCCCGGAGATGTCGGCGGGGTCCTCGCGGACCGCGTCGCGCTGCTGGACCGCCCCGCCTTCGCCGGGTTCTTCGACACCTCCGGGCAGTCGCGGCCCTTCACGCTGAAGGCGCTCGACCACCCCGTGCGGGTGCGCATCGACCTGCCCCAGCGCGGGCACGCCGACGCCTCCCGGATGCTGGCGCGGCTGGTGCTCGCCCAGTTCACGGCCAGCGTCGCCGTACGGGAGGACCGGTCGCTGTTCGCCTGCCTCGTGCTCGACGACGCGACCGGGGTCGTCACGCCCGAGGCCGTGCGCGGCATCCAGCGGCTGCGGTCGGGCAACGCCGGTGTCGTGCTGACCCTGCGGACCCTCGACGACGTGGCCCGGCCGCTGCGCGGGCCGCTGCTCGGGGCGACCGGGTGCCGGATGGCGCTGTCGGGAGTCACCCCCTGGGACGGCCAGGACTTCGCCGAGGTGTGGGGCAAGGAGTGGACCGAGGCGCGGGACGTCACCGACCGGCAGATCATCGCCGAGACCCCGGCGGGCAAGGCCCTGCACGCGGTGCGGCGGGTGATCACCGGCAAGGCGCCGACCGCGCGGGCGGTGACCGTGCGGCAGGTCGAGCGTGAGCGGTGGTCCGCGTCCGAGCTGGCGCACGGGGTGCCGGCCGGGCACGCGGTGCTGTCCCTGACCACCGTGCAGGGCGAGCACGCGCCACCGCTGCTGGTCGATCTGCGCGGCTGAGGGCGTCCGGGGGCGCGGGCGGCTCCGCCCGTGCCCTCGTCGGGGCTGCCGGCGCCCGCCGGTTCCGGTACGCCGGGACCATACGGTGAGGCAGAATCGTCACCGGTCGTTCATACGCGGCGGCCAAATGACCACCGTGACCACACCGCCCCGACGCAGAAGGCCCCATGCCCCCGACGCTCGCCTCGCTCGTCCACCACTCCGCGCTGAAGCTGACCGTGCGGGCCGGCGGGGACCGCCTCGACGTGCCGGTGCGCTGGGCCCACGTCAGCGAGCTCGCCGACCCCGTCCCCTACATGGAGGGCGGGGAACTGCTGCTGATCACCGCTCTCAAACTGGACGCCGAGGACCCGGAGGCGATGCGGCGCTACGTGCGGCGGCTGGCCGGGGCCGGAGTGGTCGGGCTGGGCTTCGCCGTGGGCGTGAACTACGAGGAGATCCCCGAGGCGCTCGTCGAGGCGGCGCGGGAGGAGGGCCTGCCGCTGCTGGAGGTGCCGCGCCGGACACCGTTCCTCGCCATCAGCAAGGCCGTGTCCGCCGCGATCGCCGCCGACCAGTACCGGGCCGTCACGGCCGGGTTCGCCGCCCAGCGGGAGCTGACCCGGCAGGCCCAGACCGGCGGCCCGGAGGGGCTGCTGGCCGCCCTGGCCGCTCAGGTCGACGGCTGGGCGGCGCTGTACGACGCCTCCGGCGCCGTCGTCGCCACCGCACCGGAGTGGGCCGGCCGGCGCGCCGCACGGCTCACCGGCGACGTGCAGCGGCTGCGGGACCGGCCCGCGCCCGCCTCGTCCGTGGTCGGCGGCCCGGAGAACGAGGACCGCGTCGAACTGCACACCATCGGCACCGGCCGTCGCCCCCGCGCGGCCCTGGCCGTGGGCACCGCCGCGGCCCCCGGCACCGCCGAGCGGTACGCCGTGCACTCGGCCATCGCCCTGCTGACCCTGACCACGGAACGCTCCCGCTCCCTGCAGGCCGCCGAGCAGCGGGTCGGCGCGGCGGTGCTGCGCATGCTGCTGGCCGGGGAGCCGGACCACGCCCGCGCCGTCGCCGGGGACCTGTACGGCGGACTGCTGGACGCGCCGTTCCGGATGATGGTCGCCGAGCGGGCGCCGGTGTCGGCGTCGGCTGCCCTGGCCCGCGCCGAGACCCGGCCCGCCGCCCCCGCCGCCGACCGGCCGCCGGCCGCCGCGCTCGCCGGGGCCGACACCGCAGGCGACCCGCTCGCGGCGCTCGCCGACGTCGTGGAGTCCGCGGCCGCCCGGGCCGGCGAGGCCGTGCTCGTCGTACCGGAGGGGGAGCGATTGGTGGTGCTGGCCGCGGACGGCGGCGCCGCCGCGGCCGCCTGCGCCCGGTACGCGGCAGCCCTGGAAACGGCCCGCTCCGGTGGCCGAGAGAAGGTGCCCGGCGGCGAGGAGGACGACCTGGTGGTCGGCCTGTCGGCACCGGCCGGGCCGATCGCCGCGTCGGCCGCGTACAAGCAGGCCGAGCAGGCCCTGTCGGTGGCACGGCGCCGCGGGCGGGTGCTCGTGGAGCACGAGCAGATGGCGGCCGGGTCCGTGCTGCCGCTGCTCGCGGACGACGCCGTACGGGCGTTCGCCGACGGCATGCTGCGCCCGCTGTACGAGCACGACGCCACGGGCCGCGGCGACCTGGTCGCCTCCCTGCGCGCCTGGCTGTCCAAGCACGGCCAGTGGGACGCGGCGGCGGCCGACCTCGGCGTCCACCGGCACACCCTGCGCTACCGCATGCGCCGCGTCGAGGAGATCCTCGGCCGCTCCCTGGACGATCCGGACGCCCGGATGGAGTTGTGGCTGGCCCTGAAGGCGACCGCCACGGAATAGCCAATCCGTAGTGTCCCGGTCCGCCACTGCTACGCCCCGGACAAACACCGTCGGGCCGTGCCGCGCCTACCGTTGATCCGTCACCCAGGATCACCCCCGACGCCGAAGGGCCGGAACCCACATGACCTCCACCCACGCCTTCTGGCTCGCCGGCCGCCAGGCCACCGGCGAGGACACCTTCGACGTCAGCTCCCCGTGGGACGGGCGGCTCGTCGGCAAGGTGAGCGTGCCGACGGACGCGCAGGTCGAGGAGGCCGTCGCCGCCGCGTACGCCGTGCGCGACGAGTTCGCCGCCACCCCCGCCCACGTGCGGGCCGCCGCCCTCGACCACGTCAGCAGGCGCCTCGCCGAGCGCACCGAGGAGATCGCGCTGCTGATCTCCGCCGAGAACGGCAAGCCCATGAAGTGGGCGCGCGGCGAGGTCGGCCGTGCCGTGTCGGTCTTCCGCTTCGCGGCCGAGGAGGCCCGGCGGTTCAACGGCGGCGAGGCCCAGCGCCTGGACACCGACCTCGGCGGCCAGGGCCGGCTCGCCCTCACGCGCCGCTTCCCCAAGGGCGTCGTGCTGGGCATCGCGCCCTTCAACTTCCCGCTGAACCTCTGCGCCCACAAGGTCGCCCCGGCCATCGCCGCCGGTGCCCCGATCATCCTCAAGCCGGCCCCCGCGACCCCGCTGTCCGGCCTGATCATCGGCGACCTGCTGGCCGAGACCGAACTGCCCGCCGGCTCCTGGAGCATCCTGCCGGTCGCCAACGACAAGATGCCCGCCCTCGTGCAGGACGAGCGCCTGCCCGTGATCTCCTTCACCGGCTCCGAGAAGGTCGGTTACGCGATCATGGACTCGGTGCCCCGCAAGCACTGCACCCTGGAGCTGGGCGGCAACGGCGCGGCCGTCGTCCTCGCCGACTGGGCGAGCGACGAGGACCTGGACTGGGCGGCGAACCGCATCGCCACCTTCTCCAACTACCAGGGCGGCCAGTCCTGCATCTCCGTCCAGCGCGTCATCGCCGACGCCTCGGTGTACGACCGGCTGCTGCCGCGCATCGTCGCCGCGGTCGAGGCCCAGGTCACCGGTGACCCGAGCGACGACAAGACGGACGTCGGCCCGCTGGTCAGCGAGGACGCCGCCCAGCGCGTCGAGACGTGGGTCCGGGAGGCCGTCGACGCCGGCGCCCGGCTGCTCACCGGCGGCGAGCGGGACGGCGCCACCTACGCGCCGACCGTCCTGGCCGAGGTCCCGGCCGAGGTGACGATCTCCTGCGAGGAGGTCTTCGGGCCGGTCCTCACCGTGCAGAAGGTGGACGGCGAGGCCGCGGCCTTCGCCGCCGTCAACGACTCCAAGTACGGCCTCCAGGCGGGCGTGTTCACCCACGACCTGCAGACCGCCTTCCGGGCCCACCGGGCCCTGGAGGTCGGCGGCGTGGTCGTCGGCGACGTCCCCTCCTACCGTGCCGACCAGATGCCCTACGGCGGCGTCAAGCAGTCCGGCGTGGGCCGCGAGGGCGTGCGCTTCGCCATGGAGGACTACACCTACGAGCGCGTGATGGTCCTCACCGGCCTCAGCCTCTAGCCTTCTCCGGCTCCCCTCTGGCTCATGGGAACCATTTTCATATAGGGTCTGTGGAGAGGTCCGGCACCGATGCCTTCCGGTGCCGGGCCTCTTCCGTGTGCCGGAGCGCCCCGGACCCGCGGCCGGAGAAGGCGACGTGCGCGAGCCGCAGCGGACCGCGCAGCCGCAGGCGCACGTCGTGCACGCCCTCCGCCGCGACGGGCGCACCGAGGCGGACGTAGTCGTACGGACCCGCGGTGGCTTCCGTCGTCGACAGCACCGCGAGCGCCGGGCCGCCGTCCAGGCACAGCTCGACCGTGCCCGCGCCGGACACCTCCACCGTCACCCCGGCCACCCCGGGCCGGAAGTCGCAGTCCCGGTAGAGCAGTTCGGCCGTACGCCCGCCCGCCGGCGTCACGGCGTCGCCGGCCCGCTTCGTGCGGTCGACGATCTCGACGCCGCGCTGCTCGTCGAACGCGGCCGCGGCCAGCCCCCGCACGGCGACCGCGCGCGGCAGGGCGGGCTCGCCGGCCGGAGCGAGCGTCGTCCGCAGCCGCACGTCCTCGCTGGAGGCGCCGGCCAGCAGCTCGTACGCGCCGGGCTCCACCCGCCACCGGTCCCGGGCGACGTCCCAGAACGCGAGGGCGGACAGCGGGACGCGGAAGTCCAGTCGGGCCGTCTCGCCCGGGGCGAGCGTGATCCGCCGGTGGCCCAGCAGCTCCCGGCGCGGCCGGGGCCGGGACGGGGCGACGGCCCGGCCGTAGAGCTGGGCGACCTCGTCGGCCGTGACCGCGCCGGTGTTGGTGACCGAGAAGGAGACCCGCACCTCTTCGCCCTCGGCCGCCGCGGTCAGGCCGCTGTAGGAGAAGGAGGCGTAGGACAGGCCGTGCCCGAAGGGGAACAGCGGCGTGCCCTCGAAGTAGAGGTAGGTCTGGCGGCTGCCGATCACGTCGTAGTCGAGCAGGTCCGGCAGGTCGGCGTCGTCGGCGTACCAGGTCTGCGGCAGGCGCCCGGCCGGGGAGACGTCGCCGGCCAGGACACGGGCCAGCGCGGTGCCGGCCGCCTGCCCGCCGTGCGCGCTCCACAGCACGGCGGGCAGTCCCCGCGGGTCGACGGCGTACGGGTAGGCCGAGACCAGGGCCAGGACGGTGGCCGGATGGGCCGCGCGGGCCGCCCGCAGCAGCCGCTCCTGATGCCCGGGCAGGCGCAGCGTCGTGCGGTCCTCGGTCTCGCGGCCGTTGATGTGCGGGTCGTTGCCCGCGACGACCACCACCACGTCGGCCCCGGCGGCGGCACGCGCCACCGCCTCCTCGCCGCGCTCGACGACGACCAGCCCGAACACCTCGGGGTCCTCGTCGGCGACCTTCACGCCGTCGGCGGTGACACACACAGGGCGACCCGTCCCCAGGTGTTTCAGGAGGTGCCCGTCCCCGTGCGGTTCCAGACGGAACGTCTCCTGCACGACCCAGCCGCCGGGCTGGTCCGCGGAGGCGCGGAGGTACCCGTCGCCGGCGACCGAGAGGTAGCGGCCGTCGGGGGCGCGCAGCGTCAGCACACCACCGCCCCAGTCGGTCAGGGCCAGTTCGGTGCCGGTCGCGTCGGTGGTCAGCGCGGGCAGGTCGGTGCGGCCCGTGAGAAGCGCCGGGTCGAGCGCGCCTTCGGCATCCGGACCACCGCCGGTGGTGTCCCCGGCCGCCGGCACGCTCAGGAACGCGCCCCCGGAGGTGCGCAGCCGGACCCGGTCCACGCCCTCGGCGAAGGTGACATGCTCCGCGCCGAACCGCTCGTACAGTCCCTCCAGCGGGGTCGAGCGGTGCAGCAGCGTGCCGCTGTACCAGTCGAGTTTGCACTCGTCGGCGAGCAGACCCACCACCGCGATCCGGGTGCCGGACGCCAGCGGCAGGACGCCGTCGTTCTTCAGCAGCACGATCGCCTGCTCGGCGGCCTCCCGGGCGAGCTCCCGGTGTGCCGGGGTGTCGAACGCGGCCGCCGCGCCGGGCTGTTCGTCCTGCGGGTCGAACTCGCCGAGCCGGAAGCGCACCGACAGCTGGCGGCGGACCGCCGTGTCGAGGTCGGCCTCCGTCAGCAGGCCCTGCTCCAGGGCGCCGCGCAGCCGTGCGGTGATCGGCGCGGAGTCGGTGCCGTGGTCGGTGAAGCTGTCGACGCCCGCGCGGAGGGAGGCGGCGACGGCCTCCTCGTGGGTGGCGAAGTAGTGCTCGGAGTCGACCAGGTTGCTCGGCGCGCCCGCGTCCGAGCAGACCAGCAGATCCTGATCCGTCCAGGTCCGCAGGTGCTCGGCCAGGTACGGGGAGACGTGGTTGGGGCGGCCGTTGACCAGGTTGTACGCGGGCATCACCCCGGCCACCGCACCCGCCTCGACGGTGGCGCGGAACGCCTTCAGGTCGTACTCGTGCAACACGCGCGGACGCACCGAACTCGACGTGGTGGAGCGGTCGGTCTCGTTGTTGTGGGCCAGCCAGTGCTTCAGCACGGGCGCGGTGCGCCAGCGCGTGGGGTGGTCGCCGCGCAGACCGCGGGTGTAGGCGGTGGCGAGGGCCGAGGTGAGCGCCGGGTCCTCGGAGTACCCCTCCTCGTTGCGTCCCCACAGGGGGTGGCGCAGCAGATTGACCGTCGGGGCCCAGACGTTGAGGCCGACCCGGTCGTCCCGGGCGCGCATCGCGCGGACCTCGCTCGACACCGCGTCGCCGACCCGCCGCACCAACTCCGGGTTCCAGGTGGCCCCGAGGCCGACCGCCTGCGGGAACATCGTGGCCGGGCCCATCCACGCCACGCCGTGCAGCGCCTCCTGGCCGGTGCGGAACGCGGCGATGCCGAGCCGTTCGACAGCGGGGGTGAACTGGTGCAGGAACGCCACCTTCTCGTCGAGGGTGAGCCGTCCCAGCACGTCGTCGACGCGCTTCTCGAGCGACAGCCGCGGGTCGCGGAAGGGTGCGGTGGACAGCGGGTCTGCGGTCACGTGGGGCTCCCCCTGCACTGGATCGACGAGGCGCTTTCGAAGCGCTTCGATGCTGGGTGGAGGTGCCGTCGGGTGTCAAGGGAGCGGTCCGCAACGCTCAAGCCGTGCATGAGGAAAGGCGGTTGGCTCAGCGCCGAGGAACTTCGGTGACGACCCTTGTGCGCCTTGGGGTGTTCACCTAACCTCGCAGCAACATCGAAGCGCTTCGACTAGGCACCGCACCGCCCGGCCGACCGGGTTCGACAGCTCGCTTCCGCTCAGCCAGTTCCACTCGAGACACCGCAGCCGACGGCCTCCCGCCGGGTGTCCTGGTGTGCCATGAAGGGTTGACGCAATGACGCCGAACGCCGCCTCCGCCTCCTCGGGACAGAGCCGGAGAAGTTTCCTCGCCGCCACGGGCCTCGCCACCGCGGCCGTGACGGGCGGGATGCCGCTGCTCGCCGCCTGCGGCGGTGCGGACGACGGCTCGAAGGACGGCACCACGTCCGGCAGGAGCGCGCGGAAGCTGCTGCCCGCCTACGTCGCGAGCAACGTGGTCACGCCGGACATCCCGGCCAGGAACGGCTCGGCGATGGGCTTCACCCGCAAGCTCGACCTCGCCGGTCTCAAGACCTCGGTGCCGAGGAAGCACGGCAAGGGCGGCTCGATCCGGATCATGTCGCCGTTCTGGGGGACACCGCCGAAGGGCGACAACGCCTACTACCGGGCGATGAACGACCTGATCGGTGTGGACATCACCTGGCAGAACCAGGACGGCAACACCTACGACGAGAAACTGGGCGCGGTGCTCGCCTCCAGCGACCTGCCGGACGTCGTGGTCATCCCGAGCTGGAACATGGGCGGCAGGATCCCCAGCGCCATCATCGGCAAGTTCGCCGACCTGGGCCCGTACCTGTCCGGCGACGGCGTGAAGAAGTACCCCAACCTGGCGGCCGTGCCGACCGGCGCCTGGCAGTACTCCATCTTCGGCGGCAGGCTGCGCGGCCTGCCCCAGCCCGCCCCCTCCGTCACGGGCATCGTGCCGTTCTACCGCAAGGACGTCTTCGACGAGGAGGGCTACGAACTGCCCACCACCGCCGACGAGTTCCTCACGCTCGCCAAGGACATCACCCGTCCCCGGGCCAAGGTGTGGGCCTGCGACGACATGAAGTGGACCGCGTTCAACGTCTTCGGGGTCCTCTCCGGCAGCGAGAAGCCGCTCGGCTGGAACCTGGCCGACGGGAGGATGGTCTACCGGGTCGAGACCGAGGAGTACCTCGAAGCCCTGGAGTGGACGCGCAAGCTGTACGCGGCCGGTGTGGTCCACCCGGACGCGAAGGCGGTCCGGGGCACGGCGGGCGACCGGTTCACCGCGGGCCAGGTGCTGATCTACAACAACAACATCTCCGACTGGTGGGGCAAGATGGCCGAGCAGGCCGGCCAGCGGTCCGAGCTGCGCATCTCCGGGATGGACGTCTTCGGCGCCGACGGCGGCGACCCCACCCTGTGGGCGGGATCCCCCGCCGGCATCTTCGCCTTCGTCAACAAGAAGGCTTCCAAGGCCGTCGTCGAGGACGTCCTGGCCGCCGCCGACGTCACCGCCGCCCCGTACGGCACCAAGGAGTACATGCTCACCAACTACGGGGTGGAGGGCACGCACTACACCGTCGAGGACGGGGTGCCCACCAAGAACGACCGGGGCAATCAGGAGGTCGTCAACGCCTATGTGATGCTGGCCGGTCCGGCCCCCACGATCGCGCACCCGGACCTGCCGGTGATCGCCGAGGAACAGGTGCAGTGGCAGCAGCGGATGGGTGCCTTCACCAGGAAGTCGGCCTTCTGGGGAATGCAGATCACCGAACCCGCCCGCTACACCAACCTCTCCGACGACTTCGAGCAGCTGGAGGACGACGTCGTCCGCGGGCGCAGGAAGATCGGTGACGTGCAGCAGGCCGTCTCCGACTGGCGCAAGCAGGGCGGCGACGAACTTCGCGACTGGTACCGCAAGTTGCTCGACGACACCGGTTCCGCACAGTGACCCGGCGCTGAGGCGAGGGAGAAGACCGTGTCCCACAGCACGGTGCCCCGCAGCAGGGGCGAAGCGCGGACGACCGGGGCGGCTCCCCGGGCGGCGGGTCCCCCCGCCGGCGGCCGGCCGGGACGGAAGCCGTCCGGCAGGCTCGGCCTGCGGCTGCGGTTCCGCCGCGACCGCACCCTCATCCTGATGACCCTGCCGGCCGTCGTGCTGGTCCTGGTCTTCAACTACGTGCCGATCCTGGGGAACGCCGTCGCCTTCCAGGAGTACGACCCCTACGTCGGCGACAACGGCTTCGCCGCCATGCTCCGCAGCCCCTGGGTGGGTCTGCGGCAGTTCGAGCGGATCTTCGCCGACCCGGCGTTCTGGGACGCCGTCCGCAACACGCTCGTGCTGTTCGGCCTGCAGCTGGTGCTCTTCTTCCCCGTTCCGATCGTGCTCGCGCTGCTGGTCAACAGTGTGCTCCGGCCACGGATCAGAGCGGTGTCCCAGGCGATCCTGTACCTGCCGCACTTCTTCTCCTGGGTGCTGGTCGTCACCGTCTTCCAGCAGATCTTCGGCGGGGCCGGCATCATCGCCCAGACGCTGCGCCGGCACGGCCACGAGGGCTTCGACCTCATGACGGACCCGGGGATCTTCAAGTTCCTGGTGACGGCCGAGGGCGTCTGGAAGGACGCCGGCTGGGGTGTGATCGTCTTCCTCGCCGCACTCGCCTCCGTGAGCCCCGACCTGTACGAGGCGGCCGCCATGGACGGCGCCGGACGGTGGCGGCGCCTGTGGCACGTCACCCTCCCCGCCCTGCGGCCCGTGATCGCCCTGCTGCTGGTGCTGCGGGTCGGTGACGCCCTCACCGTCGGCTTCGAGCAGATCCTGCTGCAGCGTGACGCGGTCGGGCCGGGGGCCGCGGAGGTCCTCGACACCTACGTCTGGTGGAACGGCGTGCGCAACCAGGACTTCGGCTACGCGGCGGCGGCCGGTCTGATCAAGGGCCTGGTGAGCGTGGCGCTCGTCCTCGCCGCGAACAAGGTGGCCCACTTCATGGGCGAGCAGGGGGTGTACAGGAAGTGAGTGCCGTCGTCGACAGGACCGCTCCGGAACGGGCGGCATCCGAGACCCGCTGGTGGCAGGCCCCGCCCCGGCCCGTGTGGGAGGAGAAGCCCGGCCCGGTGGGGGTCGCGGGCAAGGGCATCGTGCTGGCCGGCGCCTGCCTGGCCGTGCTGTTCCCGCTGTGGATCGTCGTCGTCACCAGCCTGTCCACGAAGCAGACCATCAACGAGGCCGGCGGGCTCGTGGTGATCCCGAAGGGTCTGACCTTCATCGCCTACCAGGAGCTGCTGAGCGGCGGGCAGGTGACCCGGGCCGCGATCGTCAGCGTCTGCGTCACCCTGGCCGGCACGCTGTTCTCGACGGCCGTGTCGGTGCTGGCCGCGTACGGGCTCTCCCGCAGCGGCTCGCTGGGACACCGCTGGCTGCTGATGACCCTGCTCGCGACCATGTTCTTCGGTGCGGGGCTCATCCCCACCTATCTGCTCGTCCAGTCGCTCGGGCTGACCGACACCTACCTCGCGCTGATCCTGCCGAGCGCGGTGAGTGTCTTCAACATCCTGGTGCTGCGGGCGTTCTTCATGGGGATCTCGCCGGAGCTCGTCGACAGCGCGCGGATCGACGGCGCGGGGGACTGGCGGATCCTGTGGCAGATCGTCGTCCCGCTCTCCCGGGCCGTCATCGCGGTGATCACGCTGTTCTACGCGGTGGGCTACTGGAGCGCCTGGTTCAACGCGTCGATCTACCTGAGCGACCAGGACATGATGCCGTTGCAGAACGTCATGATCCAGCTGGTGCAGAAGCAGGAGGCGCCGGTGGGCGTCAGCCAGGCGATCAAGACGGGGCAGATCTCCGGACTCGCGATCCAGATGGCCGTGATGGTGATGGCGCTGCTGCCGGTCGCCGTGGTCTCGCCGTTCGTCCAGAAGCACTTCAAGAAGGGCATGCTCACGGGCGCGGTGAAGGGCTGACCGCAGGTCTGCGCCCCGGCGTTCGTGCGCCCCGCTCCGTCGCCCGCCGCACGGTCCTCCCGCCCTGGAGGGCGTCCACCCACTCCCGCGCAGGAACCGAGGTATGTCATGAGCACGTTCGGTTTGAGCAGGCGTTCCGTTCTCGCCGGGACCGCGGCCGCCGCCGCGGCCGCCTCCCTGCCGCCGGCACAGGGGCGGGCCCATGCCGCCGCGCCCGGCGCCCGCGGCGGATACCGCTGGCGCAACGTCGTCCAGGGCGGCACCGGATTCGTCACGGGCGTGCTGTTCCACCCCTCCGTGCGCGGACTGGCCTACCTGCGCACGGACATCGGCGGCGCCTACCGGTGGGAGGACCGGTCCGGCCGGTGGATCCCGCTGACCGACCACCTCGGCTGGGACGACTGGAACCTGCTCGGGGTGGAGGCCATGGCCGTCGACCCGGCCCACCCGGACCGGCTGTACCTGGCACTCGGCGCCTACACGCAGCCCTGGGCCGGCAACGGGGCCGTGCTGCGCTCCGAGGACCGGGGCGCCACCTGGCGGCGCACCGACCTGACCGTCAGGCTCGGCGCGAACGAGGACGGGCGCGGCTGCGGGGAGCGGCTGCTCGTCGACCCGCGCGACAGCGACACCCTCTGGCTCGGGACCCGGCACGACGGCCTGCTCAAGTCGACCGACCGGGGAGCGAGTTGGGCACGTGCCGGATTCCCGGCCACCCCCGGTCCCACCGGCCAGGGCATCACCCTCCTGGTCGCCGCGGGCCGCACGGTCTACGCCGGCTGGGGCGACTCCGGCACCACGGCCGGACAACCCGCCCTGTACCGCAGCTCCGACGGCACGACCTGGGAAGCCGTCCCCGGACAGCCCGCCGGCGCGGCCGCACGGGTGCCGGTCCGGGCCGCGTACGACCGGCACACCCGCGAGCTGTACGTGACCTACGCCGACGCCCCCGGCCCCAACGGCCAGTCCGACGGCAGCGTGCACAAACTGCGCACGACGGACGGGAGATGGACCGAGGTGACGCCGGTCCGGCCCGGCGGCCGGACGGACGACGGGGGCAGGGACACCTTCGGCTACGGCGGCGCCGCCGTCGACGCCCGGCGCCCCGGCACGGTCGTCGTCTCCACCAACAACCGCTGGGGCCCGGTCGACACCGTCTTCCGCACCACCGACGGCGGCCGCAGCTGGACGTCCCTGAAGGACCGGGCCGTCCTCGACGTCTCGGAGACGCCCTACCTCGCATGGGGCGGCGACGCACCCAAGTTCGGCTGGTGGATCCAGACCCTCGGACTCGACCCGTTCGACTCCGGGCACGTCGTCTTCGGGACCGGGGCGACCCTCTACGGCACCCGCGACCTCAGGCACTGGGCCCCGCAGATCCGCGGCGTGGAGGAGGCATCCGTCCGGCAGCTGCTCTCGCCGCCCACCGGCACGGCCCATCTGCTCAGCGGCTGCGGGGACATCGGCGTGATGTACCACGAGCGGCTCACGGCCTCACCGTCGCGCGGCATGGCCTCCCACCCGGTGTTCGCCACCTCGACCGGGCTCGCCCTGGCCCCGGCCAGACCCTCCTACGTGGTGCGGGCCGGGTGGGGCGACCACGGCAACGGCGCCTTCTCGTACGACGGCGGGCAGACGTGGGCGCCCTTCGCCTCCCAGCCGGACGCGGCCCGGACCGCACCCGGCCCGATCGCCACCGGTGCCGACGGCGGCGTGCTGCTGTGGTCCTTCGGCACCGCCCACCCCGCCCACCGCTCGACGGACAACGGCGGCACCTGGTCCGAGGTGCCCAC
This sequence comes from Streptomyces sp. NPDC026246, assembly GCF_055567995.1. NCBI lineage: Bacteria > Bacillati > Actinomycetota > Actinomycetes > Kitasatosporales > Streptomycetaceae > Streptomyces > Streptomyces sp. NPDC026246. Next base: position 127,642 of record NZ_JBVHPJ010000014.1, read on the forward strand.
CTTCCCCCGGGGCGCCACACCGGTCGCCGACCCGGTCGACCCGGCCCGCTTCTACGCCTTCGACACCACCACCGGAACCCTGCACGCCAGCACCGACGGCGGCCGGACGTTCGCCGCCCGGGCGTCCGCCCCCGGCGCGGGCGACAGCGAGTTCCAGCTGGCGGCCGCCCCGGGCCGCTCCGGCGACCTGTGGCTGAGCCTGAAGTGGAACGGCCTGTACCGCTCGACCGACGGTGGCGCGAGTCTCACCAGGGTGGACAGCTGCTGGGCCTCCTACACCCTGGGCTTCGGCAAGGCGGCGGAGGGCGCCTCCTACCCGGCGCTCTACCTCGTCGGTGCCACCGAGGCGATCACCGCGGTGCACCGCTCGGACGACGAGGCGAGGACCTGGGTGCGCGTCAACGACGACCGGCACCAGTGGGGCTGGATCGGCGCCACCGTCACCGGCGACCCGCGCGTGTACGGCCGGGTCTACGTGGCGACCAACGGGCGGGGCGTGCAGTACGGGGAGCCCGTCTGATGCCCGGCCTGGCGGACGCCACCCGGGGCCGCCTGTTGTTCGGCGGCGACTACAACCCGGAGCAGTGGCCCGAGGAGACCTGGCACGAGGACGTCCGGCTGATGAAGGCCGCCCGCGTCAACACGGTCACTCTGGGCGTCTTCTCCTGGTCGAAACTGGAACCCGAGCCGGGCGCACGGGAGTTCGGCTGGCTGGACACACTGATGGACCTGATGCACGAGCACGGCATCGGTGTCGTCCTCGCCACCCCGACCTCCTCGCCCCCGCCCTGGCTGGGCCGGCTGCACCCCGACACCCTGCCCGTCACCGAGGACGGGCGCACCGAGTGGTGGGGCGGCCGGCAGCACTTCTCGCACTCCAGCGCCACCTACCGCCACCACGCGGCCGCCATCACCGAGGACCTGGCGGCCCGCTACGGCGGCCACCCGGCCCTCACCCTGTGGCACATCAACAACGAGTACTGCACGACCGACCACGGCGACCAGGCGGCCGCCGCCTTCCGGCGGTGGCTGCGCGCGCGGTACGGCACCCTCGACGCCCTCAACGAGACCTGGGGCACCGCCTTCTGGGGCCAGCACTACGACACCTGGGACGGCATCCTGCCGCCCCGCCTGCCGCACTACCTGCGCAACCCCGGCCAGGTGCTGGACTTCCGCCGCTTCACCTCCGACATGCTCCTGGAGTGCTGCACCGCGGAGCGGGACATCGTCCGGCGGCACTCCCCGCACGTGCCGGTCACCACCAACTTCATGCCGCTGTGGTCCGGGGTGGACGCCTGGCGCTGGGCCCGGGAGGAGGACGTCGTCTCCGTCGACCTCTACCCCGACCCGCGCGACCCGCTCGGCGCCCAGCACGGCGCCCTGGTGCAGGACATGACCCGCTCCCAGGCGCGTGGGCCGTGGGTGCTGATGGAGCAGGCCGCGGGCCCGGTCAACTGGCGCGGGGTGAACCACCCCAAGCCCCGCGGACTGAACCGGCTGTGGTCGCTGCAGGCGGTCGCCCGGGGCGCCGACGCCGTCTGCTACTTCCAGTGGCGGCAGTCCCGGCAGGGCGCCGAGAAGTTCCACTCCGGGATGGTCGGCCACGCCGGTGAGGAGGGCCGCACCTTCCAGGAGATCACGCGGCTCGGGGCCGACCTGGAGCGGATCGCGCCCGCCGTGACCGGGCGGCCCGTCCCCGCGCGGGTGGCCGTCCTGCACGACTGGCACGCCTGGTGGGCCGGCGACCAGGACGGCCGCCCGTCCGGCCGGGTGGAGTACCCGGACGTGCTGAGCGCCTGGCACCGGGCCCTGTGGCAGGCCCACCTGACGACCGACTTCGCCCACCCCGAGCACGACCTGACGCCGTACGCGCTGGTGGTCGTGCCCCAGCTCTACGCGCTCACCGACGCGGCCGTCGGCAACCTCCTCGCGTACACGCGGCAGGGCGGCACCCTGGTCTGCGGCTTCCTCACCGGTGTCGCCGACCAGGACGACCGGGTGCGCCCCGGCGGGATGGACACCCGGCTGCGGCAGCTGTTCGGTATCCGCACCCTGCACGAGTGGTGGCCGCTGGAGGCGGGGGAGACCGTGGCCTGCGAGGGCTTCCGGGGCACCCTGTGGTCCGAGGAACTGGAGGGCGACGGCACCGCCGAGGAGATCGTGCCCTACCGGGGCGGTGAGCTCGACGGGCTCCCCGCGGTCCTGCGCAAGGGCCGGGCCTGGTATGTCTCCACGCTCCCGGAACCCGGGCCGCTGCGGGACCTGCTGGCGTCCGTCGCGCGGGACGCGGGTGTGCGCCCGGTGCTGGACGGGCTGCCCGACCGGGTCGAGGCCGTGCGCCGGGGCGAGCTGCTGTTCGTGCTGAACCACGGCCGCGAGCCGGTGACGGTCGAGGTGCCGGGCACCCACCACGACCTGCTGACCGGCACGGACGTCACCGGCTGCCTCACCCTCGGCCGCTACGGGGCGGCGGTGCTCCGGCCATGACCCACACAGCCCCCGTGCACGGCACCTGGGAACCGCGGCCCGCCGCCCGCTGGGAGGACGGCTTCCTGAGCGGCAACGGCCACCACGGCGCCCTCGTGTTCGGTGGACCGGGCGCCGAGCGGGTCGTCGTCACCCATCACACCCTGGTCCGGCCGGGCGAGGGCGGCACCCGGCCGCCCGAGCTGGCCGCGGCCCTGCCCGCCGTGCAGGACCGGCTGCTGGCCGGCGACACCGGCGCGGCCGAGAGCTTCACCGACGGCCGTCCCCTCCGGTGGGTGCGGGCGTTCCACCCCGCGTTCCAGATCCGGCTGGACCGGCCCGCCGGCGCCGGGCAGGGCTACCGCCGCGAGGTGGACTTCGCCACCGGCACCGTCCGTACGTCCTGCGACGGCTGGACCAGCCGGGTCTTCGTCTCACGCGCCGACGACGTGATCGTCCAGCACGTCACCGGGCCGGGCCCCGCCCTCCGCGTCGACCTGGACCACCGGCTGCCCGGCGCCCCGGTCGCCCTGGCCGTCGGGCACGGAGCCGTCCTGACCGCCGACGGTGCCCTGCTGAGCGTGCATCTGCGCCATCCGGGCGGCGACCTCGCCTGCACGGGCGTCACCCGGATCGCCGTCACCGGCGGCCGGACGACCCTCGTGGCACCGGGCGTGCGCGTCGAAGGCGCCCGCTCGGTGCTGCTCCTGACCCGGGTGCGACGGCACACCGGGGAACTCGACGTGGTCGCCGAGGGCCGGGCCCTGCGCGACCTGCCCGCCGACCCGGACGCGCTCCTCGACCGCCACCTCGCCCGGCACCGCACCGCCTACGAGCGCGTCACCCTCGACCTCGCCGCCGATCCCGCCGAACGCGCCCTGCCCGGCTCGGTGTTGCTGACGCGGCCGCGCAGCGCGGCCCTGCTGGAGCGGCTGTTCGCCGCCGGCCGCTACCACCTGCTCAGTGCCAGCGGCCTGTTCCCGCCGCGCCTGACCGGGCTGTGGACCGGCGACTGGAACACCGCCTGGTCGGGCGCGTTCACCCACGACGCCAACCTCAACCTCCAGACCGCCTCCGCCGCCGCAGGCGCCCTGCCCGAGGTCACCGAGGCCCATGCCCGCCTGATCCACGGCCAGTTGCCCGACTGGCGCGACAACGCCCGCGCGATCTTCGGCACCCGGGGCGTGGTGGCCCCCGCCCACAGCGACGGGGAGTCCGGGCACGCGTACCACTTCAGCCGCGAGTACCCGCTGCACCTGTGGACCGCCGGCGCCGACTGGCTGCTCAAACCGCTCGTCGACCACGACGAGACCCACGGCACCCGCGACCCGCGCACGGCCGCCGCACTGGCCGAAGTCGCCCTCTTCTACGAGGACTTCCTCACCCGGACCGACGCCGACGGCCACCTCGTCGTCGTCCCGTCCTACTCGCCGGAGAACCGCCCCGCCAACGCGAGCTGGGGCACCCTCAACGCCGCCATGGACCTCTCGGCCGCCCGCCACGCCCTGCGCACCGCCGCCGCCCACCACCCCGGCAGCGCGCGGGCCGGCCGCTGGACCGCCCTGGCCGACCGGCTCCCGCCGCACCGGATCAACGCGGACGGGGCGCTGGCCGAATGGGCCTGGCCGGGACTGGAGGACACCTACGACCACCGCCACCTCAGCCACCTCTACGGCGTCTGGCCGCTGGAGGAGATCACCCCCTACGACACCCCCGCACTGGCGGCGGCGGCCCACCGCGCGCTGGCACTGCGCGGCGCCGGGAACGCCTCCGCGCACGGCCACCTGCACCACGCCCTCGTCGCGGCCCGGCTGCGGGACGCGGACGGTGTCGCCCGCGCCCTCGGCCGGGTCCTGGACGGCGACTTCTTCCACGCCTCCCTCATGAGCGCGCACTACCCCGGCCGGGACGTCTACAACGCCGACGCGGCGCACACCCTGCCGGCCGTGCTGATCGAGGCGCTCGTGCAGTCCACCCCCGGCCGGCTGGTGCTGTTCCCGGCACGGCCGGCGTACCTCACGGCCGGCGCGCTGCGCGGCGTGCGCACCCGGTTCGGAGCCGGTCTCGATCTCGTCTGGGACCCGGACGGCGAGGCCAGGGCCGTGCTCCGGCCGGACCGCACCGTCCGTGTCGACCTCTGGACTTCCTCCGGTGCCGAGACCCTCGACCTCGTCGCCGGGGAAGACCGCGTCCTCACCCTGAGAGCGCGGTGATCCGCCCTCCCGCGCATCCCCCCACCCATGGAAGGGACACCATGGCATCACGCATCCCGAGCAGGATCATCAAGGCCCTGACGGCCCCGGCCCTCGCGCTCGGCGTCACCGTCGGCCTCGCCTCCGCCCCCGCCTCCGCGGCCGTCTGGAACTCCTGCGACCAGTGGGGCAACACCCACCTGAACGGCTACACGCTCTACAACAACATCTGGGGGTCCGGCGCCGGCCACCAGTGCGTCTGGGCCAACACCGGCAGCAACTGGGGCGTCTGGGCCGACCACCCGAACACCGGCGGCATCAAGTCCTACCCCAACTCCAAGAAGGTGATCAACAAGACGATCACCTCCCTGTCCTCGCTCAGCAGCTCCTACAACGTCACGGTCCCGGCGTCCGGCGCGTACAACTCCTCGTACGACATCTGGGACACCGACCACGACTACGAGATCATGCTCTGGGTGAACCACCACGGTGCCGTAGGACCGCTCGGCACCTCCCAGGGCACCGTCAGCCTCGGTGGCCACACCTGGAACGTCTACAAGGGCAGCAACGGGGCCAACGAGGTCTTCTCGTTCCTGCGCACGTCCGACTCCACCTCCGGCAGCGTGAGCATCCTGCCGATCCTGAAGTGGATCAAGGACACCAAGAAGTGGATGGGCAACGAGACCATCGGCGACGTGCAGTTCGGCTACGAGATCACCTCGTCGTCCGGCGGGCTGAACTTCACCACCAACAACCTGACGGTCACCAGCAGTTGATCGTCAGGCCAGTGTGGCGGGCCGTCCTCCCCGCCCGGGGAGGACGGCCCGCCCCTCAGCCCGTGTGCTCCGCTATCGGCAGCCGTGCTCCGTCCCGCAGGAACAGCGGGATGCGGTCCAGCGGGGCGTCGACGGTGACGGCCTCGCCGCCCCCGTACGTCTCACCGGTCCAGGCGTCGGTCCAGGTGGCCCCCGCCGGGAGGTAGGTGGTCCAGGTGGTGGCGCCCGGCCGCAGCACCGGGGCGACCAGCAGGTCGGCCCCGAGCAGATAGGCGGTGGAGACCTGCCAGGCGAGCGGGTCCTGCGGGAACTCCAGGAACAGCGGCCGCATCACCGGCAGCCCTTCCTCGTGCGCCGCGCGCATGACCTGCAGGACGTACGGCTTCAGCCGCTCCCGCAGCCGCAGGTACTTCTCCAGGATCGCCCCGGCCTCCTCGCCGTAGGACCACACCTCGTTGGGGCCGCCGGTCATCTCCGGGCCCAGTGGCATCCCCGGGTCGCGGAAGCCGTGCAGGCGCATCAGCGGGGACAGCGCGCCGAACTGGAACCAGCGGACCATCACCTCCCGGTAGGCCGGGTCGTCCGGGTCGCCGCCGTGGAAGCCGCCGATGTCGGTGTTCCACCACGGGATGCCGGACAGGGCCGTGCTGAGCCCGGCCGCGATCTGCCGGCGCAGCGTCGGGAAGTCCGTGCCGATGTCACCCGACCACAGGGCGGCCCCGTAGCGCTGACTGCCCGCCCAGGCCGAGCGGTTGAGGGTGACGATCTCCTCCTCGCCGGTGGCGGCCAGACCCTCGTGGAACGTGCGGGCGTTCTCCGCCGGGTACATGTTGCCGACCTCCAGACCCGGACCCGCCCAGTAGCGCAGGTTCTCCTGGAAGCCCGGCTTCAGCTCCGGCTCGCAGGCGTCCAGCCAGAACGCCGTGATGCCGTACGGGTCCAGGTAGTTCTCCTTGATCCGCGACCACACGAACGCCCGGGCCTCGGGGTGGGTGGCGTCGTAGAAGGCGACCTGGACCGTGGAGGCGACCTCCTTGTCGGGCCAGTCCGCGTGCGCCACCGGGCCGTACTGGGTGCCGATGAACCAGCCGCGCTGTTCGAGCACCGCATGGTTCTCGCTCAGCGGTGACACCGACGGCCAGACGCTCACCACCAGCTTGACGCCCAGGTCCGTCAGCTCGCGCACCATCGCCGCCGGGTCCGGCCACTCCTTCGGGTCGAACTTCCAGTCGCCGAGGTGCGTCCAGTGGAAGAAGTCGCACACGATCGCCGAGAGGGGCAGGCCCCGGCGCCTGTACTCGCGTGCCACCGCCAGCAGTTCGTCCTGGGTGCGGTAGCGCAGCTTGCACTGCCAGAAGCCCGCCGCCCACTCGGGCAGCATCGGGGACCGTCCGGTCACCGCGCTGTAGCGGCGCTGGCCGTCGGCCGGATTCCCGGCGGTGATCCAGTAGTCGATCTGCCGCGCGGAGTCGGCGACCCACCGGGTGCCGTTGTGCGCCAGCTCCACCCGGCCGATCGCCGGGTTGTTCCACAGCAGGGTGTAACCCCGGCTGGAGGTCAGCACCGGGATGGTGACCTCGGCGTTGCGCTGCACGAGGTCCAGCACCAGGCCCTTGTGGTCGAGCCGCCCGTGCTGGTGCTGGCCGAGCCCGAACAGCTTCTCGTCGTCGTAGGCGGCGAAGCGCTGCTCCAGCCGGTGGTGGCCGTTGCCGACGGCGGTGTAGAGGCGCGGGCCGGGCCACCAGAAGTGGGCCCGCTCCTCGGCGAGCAGCTCGCCGCGGTCCTCGGTCCGCAGGAAGCGGACCAGGCCCTCGCCGTTCACCTCGGCGGTGAGCGAGCCGACCGTGAGCCGCCCGGTGCCGTCCTCGATCTTCACGGTGGACGGTGTGGCCGGCGCCTCGTCGAGCAGGGCACCCGGCAGCCGGTCCAGGACCGGGCCGCCGAGACGGGCCCGCACCCGCACGGCGTCCGGGCCCCACGGTTCGATCCGCAGGGTCTCCTGGCGGCCGCTCCACTCCAGCGCGCCGTCCCGCTCGCGGAAGACGCCGACGGTGGGGGAGGACTGCGCCAGGCTCACCTGGGGCTGATTTTCGGCAGGCTGGTTCACGCGGGCTCCTGTGCTCCTGGAGGAGTGCGGACATGGCGGTGCGCGGACATGGCAGTGCCCCGGGAGGAGGCGGGCTGCTCGAGGACGGCGAGGAGGCGGGCTGATCGAGGACGGCGAGGAGGCGGGCTGTTCGGACGGCGAGGAGGCGGGCTGCCCGGACGGCGAGGACGCGGGCGGGTGTGCCTACCCGCGGCTCGGCGCCGGTCCCGTGCTCGCGCGGACGGTCAGTTCGGGAGGGAGCAGCACGACCTCGTCGCCGCCCCGCCCGTCGAGCTTGGCGACCAGGTGCTCCACCGCGCGCCGGCCCATCTCCTGGGCGGGGACGGCGACCGACGTCAGCCGCACCGAGGCCTGCGTGGCCACCTGGTCGGGGCAGATCGCGACCACCGACATGTCCTCGGGCACGGCCCGCCCCCGCTGCCGCAGCAGCGCGAGCAGCGGTTCGACCGCGGACTCGTTCTGCACGACGAGCCCGGAAGTGCCCGGACGTTCGTCGAGGATCCGCGAGAGCGTCACGGCGACCGCGTCGTACCCGCCCTGGCACGGCCGGTGCAGCAGCCGGACGTCCAGTTCCCGGGCGCGCGAGCGCAGTCCGTCCAGCGTGCGCTCGGCGAAGCCGGTGTGGCGTTCGTAGACGGCCGGGGCCTCCCCGATGACAGCGATGTCGCGGTGCCCCTGTTCGGCCAGGTGCTCCACGCACAGCGCGCCCGTCGCCCGGAAGTCCAGGTCGACGCAGGTCAGCCCGGCCGTCTCGGCGGGCAGCCCGATGAGCACCGACGGCTGGTCCGTCGCCTGCAGCAACGGCAGCCGCTCGTCGTCGAGCTCGACGTCCATCAGGATCATCCCGTCGGCGAGCCCGCTCCCGGCGACCCGGCGCACCGCGTCCGGGCCCTCCTCGCCGGTGAGCAGCAGCACGTCGTAGCCGTGGGTGCGCGCCGAGGTCGCCACGGCGATGGCGATCTCCATCATCACGGGCACGTACAGGTCGGTGCGCAGCGGGATCATCAGCGCGATGATGTTCGATCTGCTGCTGGCCAGGGCGCGCGCGCCGGCGTTCGGGTGGTACCCGAGCTCGCGGATGCTCAGCTCCACCCGATGCCGGGTGGCCGCGGAGATGGACCGCTTGCCGCTGAGGACATAGCTCACCGTGCTCGCCGAGACTCCGGCGTGCTGGGCGACCTCGGCGAGGGTGACCATCCGGCTCTCCAGGGTTGTGAAGCGCTTCGACAGTGCGCAGGGTTGACGCGGACAGGTGAGGGTGGTTCGACAGTAGCCCCGGCGGGTGTGGGTGTCCATAGGTTGTCGAAGCGCTTCGATTCCGGTTTCCCGGGACGCCCCCGTCCCGGTCCACCCGCCGGGGCGACACCGGCGGCGTCCGCCCGGCACGGGCCGCGCCCCCCCGGCCGGCTTCGGCCGAACGGACGCGCGAGGACTGGTGGGGGCGTCCGCTTTCGGGTACCAACGATCCCGTAGCACTGGTCGGTAACGAAACGGTCCGTCCCCCACCTAGATGCGGCGAGGTGCCCCTCATGTCCGCTTCCACCACCCCCTCCTCCCGTCCCGCCGTCACCGAGCGCGAGGCCCGCGCGGTGGCGGAGGCCGCCCGGGAACAGCACTGGCGCAAGCCCAGCTTCGCCAAGGAGCTGTTCCTCGGCCGCTTCCGTCTCGACCTCATCCACCCCCACCCCGTTCCCGAGGAGGAAGCGGCCCAGCGCGGCGAGCAGTTCCTCGCCAAGCTCCGCGACTTCGTCGAGACGAAGGTCGACGGCGCCCTCATCGAGCGGGAGGCCCGCATCCCCGACGAGGTGATCGACGGCCTCAAGGAGCTCGGCGCCTTCGGCATGAAGATCGGCACCAAGTACGGCGGTCTCGGCCTCGGGCAGGTCTACTACAACAAGGCCCTCGCGCTCGCGGGCTCCGCCAGCCCCGCCATCGGCGTGCTGCTCTCCGCGCACCAGTCGATCGGCGTGCCGCAGCCGCTGAAGCTGTTCGGCACGGAGGAGCAGCGCGAGCGGTTCCTGCCGCGCTGCGCCCGCACGGACATCAGCGCCTTCCTGCTCACCGAGCCCGACGTCGGCTCCGACCCGGCCCGCCTCGCCACCACGGCGATCCCGGAGGGCGACGACTACGTCCTCGACGGCGTGAAGCTGTGGACCACCAACGGCGTCGTCGCCGACCTGCTGGTCGTCATGGCCCGGGTGCCGAAGAGCGAGGGCCACCGCGGCGGCATCACCGCCTTCGTCGTCGAGACGAACTCGCCCGGGGTCACCGTCGAGAACCGCAACGCCTTCATGGGCCTGCGCGGCATCGAGAACGGCGTCACCCGCTTCCACCAGGTGCGCGTCCCCGCCGCCAACCGCGTCGGCGAGGAGGGCCAGGGCCTGAAGATCGCCCTGACCACCCTCAACACCGGTCGGCTGTCGCTGCCCGCGTCCTGTGTGGCAGCCGGCAAGTGGTGCCTGAAGATCGCCCGGGAGTGGTCGGCCGCCCGCGAGCAGTGGGGCAAGCCCGTCGCCCACCACGAGGCGGTCGGCTCCAAGATCTCCTTCATCGCGGCCACCACCTTCGCCCTGGAGGCCGTGACGGACCTGGCCTCGCAGATGGCCGACGAGGACCGCAACGACATCCGCATCGAAGGCGCCCTCGCCAAGCTCTACGCCTCCGAGATGGCCTGGACGATGGCCGACGAACTCGTCCAGATCCGCGGCGGACGCGGCTTCGAGACGGCCGATTCGCTCCGGGCGCGCGGCGAGCGCGGCGTCCCGGCCGAGCAGTTGCTGCGCGACCTGCGCATCAACCGCATCTTCGAGGGCTCGACCGAGATCATGCACCTGCTGATCGCACGCGAGGCGGTCGACGCCCACCTCTCCGTCGCCGGTGATCTCATCGACCCGGAGAAGTCCCTGGGCGACAAGGCGAAGGCCGGCGCGAACGCGGGCGCCTTCTACGCCAAGTGGCTGCCGAAACTGGTCGCGGGCCCGGGCCAGCTCCCCACCTCCTACGCCGGGTTCAAGCACGGCGTGGACCTCTCCGGGCACCTGCGCTACGTCGAGCGCACCTCCCGCAAACTGGCCCGCTCCACCTTCTACGCCATGTCCCGCTGGCAGGGACGCATGGAGTCCAAGCAGGGCTTCCTGGGCCGGATCGTCGACATCGGCGCCGAACTGTTCGCCATGAGCGCGGCCTGCGTCCGCGCCGAGCACCTGCGCGCCCGGGGCGAGAACGGCCGCGAGGCCTACCAGCTGGCCGACGTCTTCTGCCGCCAGGCCCGCATCCGCATCGAGGAGCTCTTCACCCGGCTGTGGACCAACACCGACGACCTCGACCGCAAGGTCGTCAAGGGCGTGCTGTCCGGCACCTACGAGTGGCTCGAGCAGGGCATCGTCGACCCGTCGACCGACGGGCCCTGGATCGCGGACGCGGCACCGGGACCCTCGCAGCGGGAGAACGTGCACCGGCCGATCCGCTGACCCGGCCCTCTGGGGGGCGCGAACCGACACGGCGCGCGCCCCCGTGGAGGGGATGCGCCGTCCTCACACGCGGCGCTTACGGCAACAATGGAGGGATGAGCGACAGTCCAGCCCCTCTCGCCGACCCGCACCTCGTCTACGACCCCGTCGCGGGCGACGGACCCAAGGACGTGGTGATCCTCGGCTCCACCGGGTCCATCGGCACCCAGGCCATCGACCTCGTGCTGCGCAACCCCGGCCGCTTCCGGGTCACCGCCCTCTCGGCCAACGGCGGCCGGGTCGCCCTCCTCGCCGAGCAGGCCCACCGGCTGCGGGTGCGCACCGTCGCCGTCGCCCGCGAGGACGTCGTACCGGCCCTGCGCGAGGCGCTCTCCGCGCACTACGGCCCCGGCGAGCCCCTCCCCGAGATCCTCGCCGGCCCCGACGCGGCCACCCGGGTGGCCGCCTCCGACTGCCACACCGTGCTGAACGGCATCACCGGCTCCATCGGACTGGCCCCGACCCTCGCCGCCCTGGAGGCGGGCCGCACCCTCGCGCTCGCCAACAAGGAGTCGCTCATCGTCGGCGGCCCCCTGGTCAAGGCCCTGGCCAAGCCCGGCCAGATCATCCCGGTCGACTCCGAGCACGCCGCCCTCTTCCAGGCCCTGGCCGCCGGCACCCGCGCCGACGTCCGCAAACTCGTCGTCACCGCCTCCGGCGGCCCCTTCCGCGGCCGCACGAAGGCCGAGCTGGCCGGCGTCACCGTCGAGGACGCCCTGGCCCATCCCACCTGGGCCATGGGCCCGGTCATCACGATCAACTCCGCGACCCTCGTCAACAAGGGCCTGGAGGTCATCGAGGCGCACCTGCTCTACGACATTCCCTTCGACCGCATTGAGGTCGTCGTGCATCCCCAGTCGTATGTGCACTCGATGGTTGAGTTCACGGATGGATCGACACTGGCCCAGGCGACCCCGCCCGACATGCGCGGGCCCATCGCCATCGGTCTCGGCTGGCCCGAGCGCGTCCCCGACGCCGCCCCGGCCTTCGACTGGAGCAAGGCCTCCACCTGGGAGTTCTTCCCGCTCGACAACGAGGCGTTCCCCTCGGTGAACCTCGCCCGGCACGTCGGCGGGCTCGCGGGCACCGCCCCGGCGGTGTTCAATGCGGCCAACGAGGAGTGCGTCGAGGCGTTCCGCCGGGGCGCACTGCCGTTCAACGGGATCATGGACACCGTCACCCGGGTCGTCGAGGAGCACGGCACCCCGCGGACGGGAACCTCGCTCACCGTGTCGGACGTCCTCGAAGCGGAGACCTGGGCGCGGGCCCGGGCCCGGGAACTGGCGGCACAGACGGCGGAGGCCCGTGCATGACGACCCTGATGTTCATCCTCGGCATAGTCCTCTTCGCGGTCGGCCTGCTGTTCTCGATCGCGTGGCACGAGCTGGGGCACCTGTCCACCGCCAAGCTCTTCGGCATCCGCGTGCCGCAGTACATGGTCGGCTTCGGCCCGACGCTCTTCTCCCGCAGGAAGGGCGAGACCGAGTACGGCGTCAAGGCCATCCCGTTCGGCGGCTACATCCGCATGATCGGCATGTTCCCGCCCGGCCCCGACGGCCGCCTGGAGTCACGCTCCACCTCCCCGTGGCGCGGCATGATCGAGGACGCCCGCTCCGCCGCCTACGAGGAGCTGCAGCCGGGCGACGAGAAGCGGATGTTCTACACGCGCGCCCCGTGGAAGCGCGTGATCGTGATGTTCGCCGGGCCTTTCATGAACCTGATCCTGGCGGTGGTGCTGTTCCTCACCGTCCTGATGGGCTTCGGCATCAGCCAGCAGACCACCACCGTCAGCTCCGTCTCCCAGTGCGTCATCGCCCAGAGCGAGAACCGCGACAAGTGCGAGAAGGGCGACCCGGCCGCCCCGGCCGCCGCCGCGGGCCTCAAAGCGGGCGACAAGATCGTCTCCTTCGCCGGCACCCGCACCGACGAGTGGAACGAGCTGTCCGACCTGATCCGCGCCAACCCCGGCAAGGAGGTGCCGATCGTCGTCGAGCGGGACGGCCGTGAGGTCACCCTCCACGCGGAGATCGCCACCAACCAGGTCGCCAAGAAGGACTCCGGCGGCCGGATCGTCGAGGGCGAGTACGTCCAGGCCGGCTTCCTCGGCTTCAGCGCCGCCACCGGCGTGGTCAAACAGGACTTCGGCCAGTCCGTGACCTGGATGGGCGACCGGATCGGCGAGGCCGTCGACTCCCTCGCCGCCCTCCCCGGCAAGATCCCGGCCCTGTGGAACGCGGCCTTCGACGGCGCCGAACGCGAGGCCGACTCCCCGATGGGCGTGGTCGGCGCGGCCCGCGTCGGCGGCGAGATCTTCACCCTCGACATCCCGCCCACCCAGCAGCTGGCCATGGCCCTGATGCTGGTCGCCGGCTTCAACCTCTCCCTGTTCCTGTTCAACATGCTGCCGCTGCTGCCGCTCGACGGCGGCCACATCGCGGGCGCCCTGTGGGAGTCGCTGCGCCGCAACCTCGCCCGGCTGCTGCGCCGCCCCGACCCGGGCCCCTTCGACGTCGCCAAGCTCATGCCGGTCGCGTACGTCGTCGCGGGGATCTTCATCTGCTTCACGATCCTCGTCCTGATCGCGGACGTGGTGAACCCGGTGAGGATCTCCTAGCCGCACGGAGTTCCGGGCGGCCCGGAGGTTTCCCGGCCGGGCCGCCCCCCATCGGGTGGTGCTGCGGGTGGGATGTGCCCGCGGCCTCGCCCGTGCCGTAATCTCGAAGCTCGGAGCCCGCTGCTCACGGGACCGGACCTTGATCCACGACTTGGGGTTGCACAGCAGATGACTGCGATTTCTCTCGGCATGCCGTCCGTTCCGACCAGGCTCGCCGAGCGCCGCAAGAGCCGGCAGATCCAGGTCGGGTCCGTGGCGGTCGGCGGGGACGCCCCCGTCTCCGTGCAGTCGATGACCACGACCCGCACCTCCGACATCGGCGCCACCCTGCAGCAGATCGCCGAACTGACCGCCTCCGGCTGCCAGATCGTCCGCGTCGCCTGCCCCACCCAGGACGACGCCGACGCCCTCGCCACCATCGCCCGCAAGTCGCAGATCCCGGTCATCGCCGACATCCACTTCCAGCCGAAGTACGTCTTCGCGGCGATCGAGGCCGGCTGCGCGGCGGTCCGCGTCAACCCGGGCAACATCAAGCAGTTCGACGACAAGGTCAAGGAGATCGCCAAGGCGGCCCGCGACCACGGCACCCCGATCCGCATCGGGGTCAACGCCGGCTCCCTCGACCGTCGCCTGCTGCAGAAGTACGGCAAGGCCACCCCCGAGGCCCTGGTCGAGTCGGCCCTGTGGGAGGCGTCCCTCTTCGAGGAGCACGACTTCCGCGACATCAAGATCTCCGTCAAGCACAACGACCCGGTCGTCATGATCGAGGCCTACAAGCAGCTCGCCGAGCAGTGCGACTACCCGCTGCACCTTGGCGTCACCGAGGCGGGCCCCGCCTTCCAGGGCACCATCAAGTCGGCCGTCGCATTCGGCGCCCTGCTCTCCCAGGGCATCGGCGACACGATCCGGGTGTCCCTGAGCGCGCCGCCCGCCGAGGAGGTCAAGGTCGGCATCCAGATCCTGGAGTCCCTGAACCTCAAGCAGCGTGGCCTGGAGATCGTCTCCTGCCCGTCCTGCGGCCGCGCCCAGGTCGACGTCTACAAGCTGGCCGAAGAGGTCACCGCCGGCCTCACCGGCATGGAGGTCCCGCTGCGCGTCGCCGTCATGGGCTGTGTCGTCAACGGCCCCGGCGAGGCCCGCGAGGCCGACCTCGGCGTCGCCTCCGGCAACGGCAAGGGCCAGATCTTCGTCAAGGGCGAGGTCATCAAGACCGTCCCCGAGTCCAAGATCGTGGAGACCCTCATCGAGGAGGCCATGAAGCTGGCCGAGCAGATGGAGAAGGACGGCGTGACCTCGGGCGAGCCGTCGGTGGCGGTCGCGGGCTGAGGGCGGGGCCTTCCGCGCCCCGCAAGGGGCGCGGGGCCGGGTGGATGCGCGGCTCCGCCGCACGGGCGCGACCAGCCGCGGGCGTCCCGCGCCCGGCCGGCCACCACCAGCCCCGAGCCCGAGACGCCCCGCCCCAGCAGCGCAGCTATAGTGCGGGGACAGCCGACCCCAGTGTGTGAGGCCCCGCACGTGTTGACCCAGACCACCTCACGGGTCCTCGAACCGAGCGACCTGGACGCCGCGCTCGCCGTACTCGAACGCGAGCCGGTCGCGAACGCCTTCGTGACGTCCCGGGTGCAGATCGCCGGACTCGACCCGTGGCGGCTCGGCGGCGAGATGTGGGGCTGGTACGAGGACGGCGTCCTCACCTCCCTGTGCTACGCCGGCGCCAACCTCGTACCGATCTGCGCGACCCCCCGCGCGATCCGCGCCTTCGCCGACCGCGCCCGCCGGGCCGGCCGCCGCTGCTCCTCCCTCGTCGGACCGGCCGACGCCACCGCCGACCTGTGGCGGCTGCTGGAACCCCACTGGGGACCGGCCCGCGAGGTCCGCCGCCACCAGCCCCTCATGGTCGCCGACCGCCTCCCGGCCGACATCACGCCCGACCCGTACGTCCGCCGCGTCCGCAAGGACGAGATGGAGACGATCATGCCGGCGTGCGTGGCGATGTTCACCGAGGAGGTCGGCGTCTCCCCGCTGGCCGGCGACGGCGGCCTCCTCTACCAGGCCCGCGTCGCCGAACTCGTCGGGTCCGGCCGCGCCTTCGCCCGCTTCGGCCCGGACGGCAAGGTGATCTTCAAGGCCGAGATCGGCGCCGCGACGGACCGCGCCTGCCAGATCCAGGGCGTGTGGGTGGCCCCCGAGTACCGCGGGACCGGCCGGGCGGCACCCGGCATGGCCGCCGTCCTGCGCTACGCCCTGGCGGACGTCGCCCCCGTCGTCAGCCTCTACGTCAACGACTTCAACACCGCCGCCCGCCGCACCTACCGCCGGGTGGGCTTCGAAGAGGTCGGCGCCTTCATGAGCGTGCTGTTCTGACCCGCCCCGCCGGGCGCCCCCACCGGTGTGCCCGGGCGGTGCCGCAGCCACCCGGACGGCGACCGGCGACCCCCTGTAGGCTCCCCGCCATGGACCTGGTGATCGGCCCCCTCGACCTGTCCGCCCACGTGGACGAGGCCCTGGCTGTCCAAGCCGTGGCCTTCGGCCTCGGCCCCGACGAGGTCGCCGTCCGCCGCCAGATCGTCCTGCGCCACATGACCTACCCCGGCGCCCGCGCCCTGGGTGCCACCGCCGACGGCGCCCTCGTCGGCTTCGTCTACGGCATGCCCAACGACCGCACCCACTGGTGGTCCACGGTCGTGCAGCCCTACCTCCGCGCGAACGGCCACGACCACTGGCTCGACGACTCCTTCGTCATCACCGAGCTGCACGTCCACCCCGCCCACCAGAACCGCGGACTGGGCCGCTCCCTGATCACCACGATCACCGACGCCGCCGCCGAACCCCGCTCGATCCTCTCCGCGATCGACACCGACAGCCCCGCCCGCGCCCTGTACCGCTCCCTCGGCTACGAGGACCTGGCCCGCCAGGTCCTGTTCCCGAGCGCACCCAAGCCGTACGCCGTCATGGGTGCCCCGCTCCCGCTGCGCCGCCGCTAACCGATTTCCACCGCCCCGTACCGCCCGGCTAACCTCCTGCCATCACCCTCTCCCGCTCCCGGGCCCGCCCGGGCGGGGGGACCCACGTCAGCAGGAGCAGAAGAACCATGGCGAACGCACCGGTCCAGCGCATGTCCCAGTTGATGGCGAAGACGTTGCGCGACGACCCGGCGGACGCCGAGGTCCTCAGCCACAAGCTGCTGGTGCGCGCCGGGTACGTGCGCCGCACCGCCGCCGGGGTCTGGAGCTGGCTGCCGCTCGGCAAGCGCGTCCTGGCCAACGTCGAGCGCATCGTCCGCGAGGAGATGGACGCCATCGGCGCCCAGGAGGTCCTGCTCCCCGCCATCCTGCCCCGCGAGCCCTACGAGGCGACCGGCCGCTGGGAGGAGTACGGCCCCGAGCTGTTCCGCCTCCAGGACCGCAAGGGCGGCGACTACCTCCTCGGCCCCACCCACGAGGAGATCTTCACCCTGCTGGTGAAGGACCAGGCGTCCTCCTACAAGGACCTGCCGGTCATCCTCTACCAGATCCAGAACAAGTACCGTGACGAGGCCCGCCCCCGCGCCGGCATCCTGCGCGGTCGCGAGTTCCTGATGAAGGACTCGTACTCCTTCGACACCGAGGACGAGGGCCTCGCCAAGTCCTACGCCCTGCACCGCGAGGCCTACCAGCGGATCTTCGCGCGCCTGGGCCTCGACTACCGCATCTGCGCCGCGACCGCCGGCGCCATGGGCGGTTCCAAGTCCGAGGAGTTCCTCGCCCCGGCCGAGGCCGGCGAGGACACCTTCGCCGACTGCCCGAACTGCGACTTCGCCGCCAACACCGAGGCGATCACGTACGAGCTGAAGCCCGTCGACGCCTCGGACGTGCCGGCCGCCGAGGACATCCCCACCCCCGACACCCCCACCATCGAGACCCTCGCCGCCCACCTCGGCGTCCCGGCCTCCGCCACGCTGAAGAACCTCCTCGTGAAGGTCGACGGCGAGATCGTCGCCGTGGGCGTCCCCGGGGACCGCGAGGTCGACCTGGACAAGGTCGAGGCCCACTTCGCCCCCGCCGCCGTCGAGCTGGTCACCGAGACCGACTTCGCCGCCCGCCCCGACCTGGTCCGCGGCTACGTCGGGCCGCAGGGCCTGGACAAGGTCACCTACATCGCCGACCCGCGCGTCGCCCCGGGCACGGCCTGGATCACCGGCGCCAACAAGGCCGGCACGCACGCGAAGAACGTCGTGGCGGGCCGTGACTTCGAGGTCGACCGGTACGTCGACGTCGTGGTCGTGCAGGAGGGCGACCCCTGCCCCAAGTGCGGCACCGGCCTGGTCCTGGACCGCGCCATCGAGATCGGCCACATCTTCCAGCTGGGCCGCAAGTACGCCGACGCCCTCAAGCTCGACGTCCTCGGCCAGAACGGCAAGCCCGTCCGCGTCACCATGGGGTCCTACGGCATCGGCGTCTCCCGCGCGGTGGCCGCCCTGGCCGAGCAGAGCGCCGACGACAAGGGCCTGTGCTGGCCCGCCGAGGTCGCCCCGGCCGAGGTCCACGTGGTCGCCGCCGGCAAGGCCCTGCAGACCGAGCTGGCCCTGGAGATCTCCGGGAAGCTGGCCGCGGCCGGTGTCCGCGTCCTCGTCGACGACCGCCCCGGCGTCTCCCCGGGCGTGAAGTTCACCGACTCCGAGCTGATCGGCGTCCCGCAGATCCTGGTGGCCGGGCGCCGCGCGGCCGACGGCGTGGTCGAGCTGAAGGACCGCCGCACCGGCGAGCGCGAGGAGCTCACGGTCGAGGAGGCCGTGGCCCGCCTCACCGCGTAGGACCCGCGGCGGCTGTGGGCGTCCGGGCCGGGGCGCTCACAGCCAGCTCGCGAACTCCAGCAGCAGCTCCGCGTCGCGGGGCCGGCCCACGCGGCCGGCCCGCACCCCCGACTCCACGGCCCGGAACAGCGTCCAGCCGCGCAGCCGGTCCTGGTCCACCTCCAGCGACTCCGCCAGCCGCTTCACCCGCCGCCGGGTCGTGGCCGCCCCGGACGGCTGGGCGACCAGGTCCTCCACCCGGTCGCGGACCAGCCGGGCCAGGTCGAAGGCCCCTTCGCCGACCACCGGGTCGGGCCCCACGGCCAGCCACGGCATCCGCTCCCCGGCCAGCACCTTGCTCTGCCGGAACGTCCCGTGCAGCAGCAGGTGTTCGGGCGGCGCCGCCAGCAGCTCCTCGCGCGCCGCGAGCGCGGTGTCGACCAGCGGGGCCACGTCGGCGTCCACCCGGGCACGCGCCCGCATCGCCTCGGCCTGCCGCCCGGTGCGCTCGGCCACGGTCTCGAAGGGAAAGCCCGCCGGCGCCTCGACCCACAGCCGCCGCAGCGTCCCCGCGGCCTCCAGCAGCGCCTTCGCCTCCGGCAGCGACCGCACCGACACGTCCGGGTGCAGCCGCTCCAGCAGCAGCACCCCCTCGGCCGACGGGGGAGGTTCGAGCAGCTGGACCGCGCCCCGCCCGCCCCAGTGCGCCAGCGCGGCCCGCTCCGCCTCCGGCCGGGCCCGCCCGGGCGCCAGCTTGAGCACGGCGGGTGTGCCGTCGGCCGTGCGCACCAGCACCACCAGGCTGCTGCGGCCGCCCGGCAGCTGGACCCGTTCCACGGTCAACTCGCGTAGCGCGACGGCCTGCCGAGCCGCCTCAGGCAGCTTCTCCAGCCAGTCGTCACCGTCCGGGGCCGTCTCGCCGAGCGCCCTGACCAGACGCTGCGGCGGTTCGAAAACCATGCGCGAGTCGTTCCCTTCCTGCTGTCGGCGGTGCGTGCCCTCCCGGGTCACGCCGTGGGCGCCGCCGAGGGCGAGGCCTGTCCGGCCCGCTCGGCGAGCCCAGGGAAGGCTACGCTCTCGCCGCGCCAGCGCACCGCCCGCACCGCCGCCTCCCGCAGCGCCCCGGCGGCCAGGGCGCGACGCCCGCCGTCCCCCGCGCGCACCAGATCGGCGTAGACCGCCGCCACCCGGTCCTCCAGCTCCGCGGCCAGCCGTACGGCGGCCGCCGCGTCCGGCACCTGGAACGGCAGCGCGTAACCGGCCGCCGCGGCCACCGGCCTGCCCCCCAGGTCCCTCACCTCGCGCACCAGCGCGTCCCGGCGGGACCGGTGCGCGTCGTACGCCGTCCGCGCCTCCGCGCGCAGGTCGTCGCCGATCCGCCCGCCCACGACGCCGTAGCCGTACACTGCCGCGTGCTCGGCCGCCAGCGCCGCCTGCACCGCCCGCAGCTCGCGGTCATCCGCCTCGCTCACGCCTTGCCCTCCGTCAGCAGGTACACGTGCGCCGCCCCCGAGGCGGCCACGGACGCCAGCAGCCGTGCCAGCTCGCCGGGCACGCCGAGCAGCGCCTTGGCCCGCCGGTCGGCCAGCTCCCGCTCCGCCGTCGCCAGCACGGCCAGGGCGTCCTTGTCGTTGCCGGGCACCTCGGGACCGGGGGAGGGGCTCGCCGTGGCCGCCGACGCGGACGGGGAGGCGGGCGAGGCCGACGGGGACGCCCCGCGGCCACCGCCGAAGGCCCGCGCGTGCCGGACGGTCTCCTCACGCAGCGGCCGCAGCCGCTCCGCGAGCGCCGGGCGGGCGGTGATCACCGCGTCGTAGCGCGCCGCCAGCTCCTCGCTGTCGCGGGCCGCACGCACGCGTGCGGCCCGCTCGGCGGCCGTCGTGCCGTCGCCGACACCGGTCCCGTCACCGGAGCCGGCGGTGCATCCCGCCAGGGCGAAGGCCGCCGGAGCGGCGGCGAGCAGACTCCTTCTGGGCGGCCCCGAGCGGGCGCGCGGCGATGAGGGGAACGGCACGTCAGACGTCCTCAGGGGGCTCGTGGCGAGAAAGAAGCGGCTTCCGGGGCGGCACGCCCGTGATCACGGTACCCGGGCCCCGGCCCCCGACCACTCAGCGGCACCGTTCGTGACCGGGTGGACGGCAACACTCCCTGCGACCGGATACCCTTTGACCAGACACGCGACCCATCCCACAACAGCACACGCGGCCGAGGAGTCACCCGGATGAGCACCACCCAGAGCGAGAGGCTGCGAGAGCTACTGGAACCGCTCGTCGCCTCCCAGGGCCTGGATCTCGAAGAGATCGAAGTGGACTCCGTCGGCCGGAAGCGTGTGCTGCGCGTCGTCGTCGACTCGGACACGGGTGCGGACCTGGACCAGATCGCCGATGTGAGCCGCGCGCTCTCGGCGAAGCTCGACGAGGACGACGCGATGGGCGAGGGCGAGTACACCCTCGAGGTCGGCACCCCGGGCGCGGAGCGCCTCCTCACGGAACACCGGCACTACGTCCGCGCCACGGGCCGGCTGGTGAGGTTCCAGCTGGCCGAGGGCGGCGAGCTGGTCGCCAGGATCCTGACGGTCGACGACGAGGGCGTCGACACCGAGGTGCCCGGGGTCAAGGGCCGCAAGCCCACCGCACGCAGGCTCGCCTTCGACGAGATCGTCAGGGCCCGCGTGCAGGTCGAGTTCAGCCGCAAGGACAAGAAGGAAGAGGAGGCGTAGCCGTGGACATCGACATGAGTGCCCTGCGGGGCTTGGTTCGGGAGAAGGAGATCTCCTTCGACCTGCTGGTCGAGGCGATCGAGTCGGCCCTCCTCATCGCCTACCACCGCACCGAGGGAAGCCGTCGCCACGCGCGCGTGCAGCTCGACCGGGAGACCGGCCATGTGACCGTGTGGGCGAAGGAGGACCCGGACGACCTCGAGGAGGGGCAGGAGGCCCGCGAGTTCGACGACACCCCGTCCGGCTTCGGCCGTATCGCCGCCACCACGGCCAAGCAGGTCATCCTGCAGCGCCTGCGCGACGCCGAGGACGACGCGACGCTCGGCGAGTACGCCGGCCGCGAGGGCGACATCGTCACCGGAGTGGTCCAGCAGGGCCGCGACCCGAAGAACGTGCTGGTCGACATCGGCAAGCTCGAGGCCATCCTGCCCGTGCAGGAGCAGGTGCCGGGCGAGACCTACCCGCACGGCATGCGGCTGCGCTCGTACGTCGTCCGGGTGGCCAAGGGCGTGCGCGGCCCGTCCGTGACGCTGTCGCGCACCCACCCCGCCCTGGTGAAGAAGCTCTTCGCCCTGGAGGTGCCGGAGATCGCCGACGGGTCCGTCGAGATCGCCGCGATCGCCCGTGAGGCCGGTCACCGCACCAAGATCGCCGTGCGGTCCACCCGGTCCGGGCTGAACGCCAAGGGCGCCTGCATCGGCCCCATGGGCGGCCGGGTGCGCAACGTGATGGGCGAGCTGAACGGTGAGAAGATCGACATCGTCGACTGGTCGGAGGACCCGGCCGAGATGGTGGGGAACGCGCTGTCCCCGGCCCGCGTCTCCAAGGTCGAGATCGTCGACATGGCGACCCGGTCGGCCCGGGTGACGGTGCCCGACTACCAGCTGTCCCTGGCCATCGGCAAGGAGGGGCAGAACGCCCGCCTCGCGGCCCGGCTGACCGGCTGGCGGATCGACATCCGGCCGGACACCGAACCGGCCGGTGAGGGCTCCGGGGAATAGATCCGGACCGCGCGCCGTTCAGATCACGACAGGTTTGTGCGCGGCAACTGTTCGAATCCTGCCCCAAAGGGGTGAGGAGCGTACGGGGAGGTAGACTTAGCAGTGTCTGGCCGGACGCGCGCCCGCGCATGCCCTGAACGCACCTGTGTGGGGTGTCGGGAGCGAGCGGCCAAGGCCGAACTGCTGCGGATCGTGGCGATCGAGGGTGAGTGCGTCCCCGATCATCGCGGTACGCTGCCCGGCCGGGGTGCGTACGTTCACCCCGCGACGGTCTGTCTCGACCAGGCGGTACGCCGCCGGGCGTTCACGAGGGCACTGCGCGCCCCGGGAGCGCTCGACACAAAGGCGTTGCGCCACCACGTCGAGCAGACGACAGTTGCCGAGCAGGCAACACCGTAAGACGTGCCGTACGGAACCCCGTGCGGCTAGGTACCTCGCGAGTCGAAAGCAGGTCGAGATTGCGATGAGCACTCGATGAGTACGCGATGAGTACGCCCATGAACTAGCGACGGTCCGGACGCAACCCGGACCTCAAAGGAGCGAAGTGGCTAAGGTCCGGGTCTACGAACTCGCCAAGGAGTTCGGTGTCGAGAGCAAGGTCGTCATGGCCAAGCTCCAGGAACTCGGTGAATTCGTCCGTTCGGCGTCTTCGACCATCGAAGCGCCCGTTGTACGCAAACTGACGGACGCCCTCCAGCAGGGCAACGGCGGCGGCAAGTCCGCCCCCGCCCGCAAGGCTGCCCCGGCGAAGCCGGCAGCCCCCTCCCCGGCGCAGGCAGCCCGTCCGGCCGCCCCGCGCCCGCCGGCGCCCAAGCCGGCCGCCGCCGAGAAGCCCGCGGCCCCCGCCGCACCGGCCTCTCCCGGCCCCCGTCCCACCCCGGGCCCGAAGCCCGCGCCGCGGCCCGCCCCGGCGTCCCCGGCTCCGGCCGCGCCCGAGTTCACCGCGCCGCCGTCGGCCCCCGCCGCTCCGGCCCAGGGCTCCGGCCCGCGTCCGGGCGCCCAGCGTCCGGCCGGCCAGTCGCCGCGTCCGGGTGCTCCGCGTCCGGCCGGTTCCGGCCAGGGCGGCCAGGGCCGCGGTGAGCGTCCCGGCGCTCCGCGTCCGGGTGGCGGCGCCCCGCGTCCCGGTGCCCGTCCGGCGGGTCCCCGTCCGGGCAACAACCCCTTCACCTCCGGCGGCTCCACCGGCATGGCGCGCCCGCAGGCGCCCCGTCCCGGCGGCGCCCCGCGTCCGGGCGGCCCCGGTGCCCCCGGCGGCGCCCCGCGCCCGCAGGGCCAGGGCCAGGGCGGTCCCCGTCCCCAGGGTGCGGCGGGCGGTCCCCGTCCGCAGGCCCCGGGTGGCGCGCGTCCGACCCCGGGCGGCATGCCCCGTCCGCAGGGCGGTCCGCGTCCCGGCGGCGGTCCCGGCGGCCCGCGTCCGAACCCCGGCATGATGCCGCAGCGTCCGGCTGCCGGCCCGCGTCCCGGCGGCGGTGGCCCCGGCGGCCGCGGTCCCGGCGGCGGCGGTCGTCCCGGTGGCGGCGGCGGTCGTCCGGGTGGCGGCGGTTTCGCCGGCCGTCCCGGCGGTGGCGGCGGCGGTTTCGCCGGCCGTCCCGGTGGCGGCGGTGGCGGTGGCGGCTTC
Organism: Streptomyces sp. NPDC026246; assembly: GCF_055567995.1. NCBI lineage: Bacteria > Bacillati > Actinomycetota > Actinomycetes > Kitasatosporales > Streptomycetaceae > Streptomyces > Streptomyces sp. NPDC026246. The sequence goes on from NZ_JBVHPJ010000014.1 coordinate 151,415, forward strand.
GCCGGTCGTCCGGGTGGTCCCGGCGGCGGTGGCCGTCCCGGCTTCGGTGGCCGTCCCGGCGGTCCCGGCGGCCGTGGTGGCACGCAGGGTGCGTTCGGCCGTCCCGGCGGTCCGGCGCGTCGTGGCCGCAAGTCGAAGCGGCAGAGGCGCCAGGAGTACGAGGCCATGCAGGCCCCGTCGGTCGGCGGTGTGATGCTGCCTCGCGGCAACGGCGAGACCATTCGCCTGTCGCGCGGTGCCTCGCTCACCGACTTCGCCGAGAAGATCAACGCCAACCCGGCGTCGCTCGTCGCGGTCATGATGAACCTCGGCGAGATGGTCACGGCCACGCAGTCCGTCTCCGACGAGACGCTGCAGCTCCTCGCCGACGAGATGAACTACACGGTTCAGATCGTCAGCCCCGAGGAGGAGGACCGCGAGCTGCTCGAATCCTTCGACCTGGAGTTCGGCGAGGACGAGGGCACCGAGGAAGACCTCGTGGTCCGTCCGCCGGTCGTGACCGTCATGGGTCACGTCGACCACGGTAAGACGCGACTGCTCGACGCCATCCGCAAGACGAACGTCATCGCGGGCGAGGCCGGCGGCATCACCCAGCACATCGGTGCCTATCAGGTCGCGACCGAGGTCAACGAGGAAGAGCGCAAGATCACCTTCATCGACACCCCGGGTCACGAGGCGTTCACCGCCATGCGTGCCCGTGGTGCGAGGTCGACCGACATCGCGATCCTGGTGGTCGCGGCCAACGACGGTGTCATGCCGCAGACGGTCGAGGCGCTCAACCACGCCAAGGCGGCCGACGTCCCGATCGTCGTCGCGGTCAACAAGATCGACGTCGAGGGCGCCGACCCGACCAAGGTGCGCGGTCAGCTCACCGAGTACGGGCTGGTGGCCGAGGAGTACGGCGGCGACACCATGTTCGTCGACATCTCCGCCAAGCAGGGTCTGCACATCGACTCCCTGCTGGAGGCCGTGATCCTCACGGCGGACGCCTCGCTCGACCTGCGGGCCAACCCGCACCAGGACGCGCAGGGCATCTCGATCGAGTCCCGCCTCGACCGCGGCCGTGGCGCCGTGTCGACGGTCCTCGTCCAGCGAGGCACCCTGCGGGTCGGCGACACCATGGTGGTCGGCGACGCGTACGGCCGCGTCCGGGCGATGCACGACGACAACGGCAACAGCGTCGCCGAGGCAGGTCCCTCGACGCCGGTGCAGGTCCTGGGTCTGACCAACGTCCCGGGTGCCGGCGACAACTTCATCGTGGTGGACGAGGACCGTACGGCCCGTCAGATCGCGGAGAAGCGCGCCGCCCGCGAGCGCAACGCGGCCTTCGCCAAGCGCACGCGCCGCGTCTCGCTCGAGGACCTGGACAAGGTGCTCAAGGCCGGCGAGGTCCAGCAGCTCAACCTCATCATCAAGGGTGACGCTTCCGGGTCCGTCGAGGCCCTGGAGTCCTCCCTGCTCCAGCTGGACGTCGGCGAAGAGGTCGACATCCGCGTCCTGCACCGCGGTGTCGGTGCGGTCACGGAGTCCGACATCGACCTGGCCATGGGCTCGGACGCCATCGTCATCGGCTTCAACGTCCGCGCCGCCGGACGTGCCCAGCAGATGGCGGAGCGCGAGGGCGTGGACGTCCGGTACTACTCGGTCATCTACCAGGCGATCGAGGAGATCGAGGCGGCCCTCAAGGGCATGCTCAAGCCGGAGTACGAAGAGGTCGAGCTCGGTACGGCGGAGATCCGCGAGGTCTTCAAGTCGTCCAAGCTGGGCAACATCGCGGGTGTTCTCATCCGCTCCGGCGAGGTCAAGCGGAACACCAAGGCCCGCCTCATCCGCGACGGCAAGGTGGTCGCGGAGAACCTCAACATCGAGGGCCTGCGTCGCTTCAAGGACGACGTCACCGAGATCCGCGAAGGGTTCGAGGGCGGTATCAACCTCGGCAACTTCAACGACATCAAGGTCGACGACGTCATCGCGACGTACGAGATGCGCGAGAAGCCGCGGGCGTAACGCCCACGGTGTCCTGACCGGCCGACGCGGCACCGCCGCGTCGGCCGGCTGGCCGTTGGGGCGGTGTGCGCACCGGAAAAACCCGATCGAGCCCCCGGCCCGTTCGCGGTAACGTTCCTGGTGTTCCTGCCGTCCCGACAGCGCAGGACCATCCGATCCCGTACCGGCGGGTCATCCGGACACACATGTACGTGGGGACTCTGTCCTTCGACCTGCTTCTCGGCGACGTACGGTCGCTGAAGGAGAAGCGCTCCGTCGTCCGCCCCATCGTCGCCGAGCTCCAGCGCAAGTACGCGGTGAGCGCGGCCGAGGTGGACCACATGGACCTCCATCGCAGAGCCGCCATCGGCCTCGCGCTGGTGTCCGGGGACGCGGGGCACCTCAGCGACGTGCTCGACCGGTGCGAACGGCTGGTGGCCGGGCACCCCGAGGTGGAGTTGCTGTCCGTCAGGCGGCGCTTCCACGGCGAAGACGACTGACGAACCGAGAACGAACCGGACAGGAAAGAACGGGAGACGGACCAGTGGCCGACAACGCGCGGGCTAAGAGGCTGGCGGACCTCATCCGAGAGGTGGTGGCCCAGAAGCTGCAGCGCGGGATCAAGGACCCGCGGCTCGGCTCGCACGTCACCATCACGGACACCCGGGTCACGGGTGACCTCAGGGAGGCGACCGTCTTCTACACGGTGTACGGGGACGACGAGGAGCGCGCGGCGGCCGCCGCCGGCCTGGAGAGCGCCAAGGGCGTCCTGCGCTCCGAGGTCGGCCGGGCCGCCGGTGTGAAGTTCACGCCCACCCTCACCTTCGTCATGGACGCCCTCCCGGACACCGCCCGCAACATCGAGGACCTCCTCGACAAGGCGCGCCAGTCCGACGAGAAGGTGCGCGAGGCGTCCGCCGGGGCGAAGTACGCCGGTGGAGCGGACCCGTACCGCAAGCCGGACGAGGACGACGAGACGGACGACACCGCCGAATGACCCAGAAGCACACCACGCCCGACGGCCTCGTCATCGTCGACAAGCCGTCGGGCTTCACCTCGCACGACGTGGTCGCCAAGATGCGCGGCATCGCCCGGACGCGACGCGTCGGGCACGCCGGCACCCTGGACCCGATGGCCACGGGCGTCCTCGTCCTCGGCGTCGAGAAGGCCACCAAGCTCCTCGGCCACCTCGCGCTGACCGAGAAGGAGTACCTGGGCACCATCCGGCTCGGGCAGAACACCCTCACCGACGACGCCGAGGGGGAGATCACCTCCTCCACCGACGCCTCCGGCATCACCCGCGAGGCCGTCGACGCCGGCATCGCCGAGCTGACCGGCGACATCATGCAGGTGCCGTCCAAGGTCAGCGCCATCAAGATCGACGGCGTGCGGTCGTACAAGCGCGCCCGGGAGGGCGAGGAGTTCGAGATCCCCGCCCGTCCCGTGCGGGTGTCCTCCTTCGGCGTGCACGACGTGCGGGACGCCGTCGCGGAGGACGGCACGCCCGTGCTCGACCTGGTCGTCTCGGTCGTCTGCTCCTCCGGCACCTACATCCGGGCCCTGGCCCGCGACCTGGGCGGCGGACTCGGCGTCGGGGGGCACCTCACCGCCCTGCGCCGCACCCGCGTCGGCCCCTACAAGCTGGACGCCGCGCGCACGCTCGACCAGCTCCAGCAGGAGCTGACCGTGATGCCGGTGGCCGAGGCCGCCGCGGCGGCCTTCCCGCGCTGGGACGTCGACGCCCGGCGCGCCAAGCTGCTCGGCAACGGCGTGCGGCTGGAGATGCCGGACGAGTACGCCGGCCGCGGTCCCGTCGCCGTCTTCGATCCGGAGGGCCGCTTCCTCGTCCTCGTCGAGGAGCAGCGCGGCAAGGCCAGGAGCCTGGCCGCCTTCGGCTGACGGCCGCCGGGGGGCGCCCGTCCGTGGAGCGGCGGCCACGGGGTACCTCCACCTCCGCCGCTCCACGGTCCCCCCTCGGTTCCCCCACCCCTAGGGTGTATCCACCCGCCCTCCTCCATTCACCCGTCCGTGCCAGCGCTCGGAGTGAATCGGGGGAGCGGAAGGGGGCGCTTTCGCAAGGTGATCTGTCCCGCCGATCTTCGCCGCCCTACTGTCGAACACAAGGGCACGGGTGTACGGCGGGGAGGCTCGGACGATGGCGTCGCGAAACCGGTCCCGGGAGGCGGAGGACGGCTCACGGGACTGCCGGGAGCAGCCCGGCGCAGCCGGGCACGGCGACCGGGCGTTCCCTCGGAACGCCCTGGTCCGCATCCACGACCTCGCCGGCCGCCCCCGCGGCATCGGCTTCCTGGCCGACCACCACGGCACGCTGATCACCAGCCACGAGGCCGTCGACGGCCTGCCCCGGCTCGTCCTGCACGGCGCCGGCGACCGCCGCCGGGTCGTCGACGCCGACGCCGTCACACCGCTGCCCGCACTGGACCTCGCCCTGGTGCACACCGAAGGGCTCGGGGTGCCGCCGCTGCCCGTCACCGTACGGGAGGAGATCGACACAGGCGCCTACGTGCACATCCCCGCCGGGGGCTGGCGCGAGGCCCGGGTCCTGGGCCTCACCCCCGTGACGTACGCGGCGACCGACCGCTTCCACCGGCTGGACGGCGCCCTGGAGCTCGCCGTCGGGACGGCGGGGCGCGACGCGCTGCGCCTCGGCGGCGGGGCGGCCGGCGGCCCGGTCCTCGACGCCGCCACCGGAGCCGTGGTCGGCGTGCTCGGCACCGCCCTCAGCTCCGGCCACAGCGAGGTGGGGTTCGCCGTGCCGCTGCATGCCCGGGTCGCCGACCGGGCGGGACCGCTCGGCGCGCTCCTCGCCGAGAACACCGCGACGGTGCCCGCCTACGGCGCCGACCTCAACCTGGCCGGTGTGCTGGCCCTGACGAGCACCTGCGTGGACCTGGACGGCCCGCCCGGCGGCACCGGTGTCCCCGATCCCGTCGAACGGCCCGATATCGCCGCCGCGTTCGGCGCCTTCACGGCCGGGGAGACGGCCGTCCTCGGGCTCGTCGGGCCGCCCGGCAGCGGCCGGACCACGGAACTCGCCGCGCTCGCCGCCCGCCGCCGGGCCGACCGGCACCCTACGCTCTGGCTGCGCGGCAGCGACCTGGACGCCGAGGACACCTCGGTCGCGGAGGCCGCCCGCCGGGCGCTCGCCCGCTCCGCCCCGGTCCTGGCCGCGGCCCGGGACCCGCTCCCGGCCGACCCGGCCGACGCCACACCCGAACGGCTCGCCCGGCTCGCCGCCGGACTCGGCCGGCCCCTCCTGCTGGTGCTCGACGACCCCCAGGAGATGCCGCCCGCCCTGACCCGCCGGGCGGCCGGCTGGGCGGAGGCGACGGTGCGGTGGCTGCGCGACACCGGGGCGCGGCTCGTGGTCGCCTGCCGGGAGGAGTACTGGGAGCAGGCCGCACCCCTGCTGGACTCGCCCGGGTGCGTCCGCCTCGGCGACCTCACCGAGGCGCAGGCCCGCGAGGCCCGCCTGCGCCTCGGCATTCCGGACGGAGCCCTCGCCGCGGCCGACGCCCGGCACCCCCTGACCCTGCGGCTGCTCGCCGAGGTCCACGGCGCCCTGCCCGGCGCCCCGGACCTCACCGGGGCCGCCCTCGACCGGCACGAGGTCCTCACCGCCCACCTCGACCTGATGTCCCTGCGCGTCGCCACCCGCCTGGCCGCTTCCGAGGGGCTGCACGGCACCGCGGTGCGCCGGCTGGCCGCGCGGGTCGCCGGGCAGGTGCACGAGGCGGCCCGGCGCAGCCTCGGCCCCGGCGCCGGTGACCTGGACCGGGAGGCGTTCGAGGAGGTGTTCCCCTGGGGGGCCGCGTCCGACCGGCCCGGCGGCAGCGGCTGGGCGCCGGCCGTGCTCGCCGAGGGCCTGCTGGTCCCCGCCGGATCCGGTTACCGCTTCGCCCACGAGGAGGTCGCCGACTGGCTCCAGGGCCTGCACCTCGACCTCGACGAAGCGCTGCACGCCCTCGTCCACCGGGGTGGGCAGGCGACGCCCGGCCCGGTCCCGCACCACCGCGCCGGACCCGTTGTCCAGGCGCTGCTGCACCTGGCCCGGCAGCACGGCGGCGACCGGCTCGCCTCCCGGCTGGCCGACCTGGTGCACGCCCTGGACGCCGATCCGGGCTCCTGGTGGGCCGCCCGGCTCCTCACCGGCACGCTCGCGGCCGTGCCCGACGCGACGCCGTACACCGAGGTGCTGCGGCTGCTCGCCGACCGGATCGTGGCCTGGCGGCGCCAGGAGCGGCCGCTGCCCGCGGAGGCCGGTCCCGCCTTCTGGACCGGCCTGCGGCTGCCGCAGGACGTGCGGTGTGCCCTGCTCCGCCGGCTGGTGCACGCCGACGGCCCGCCGTGCGAGGCCGGACCGCGGTTCCTCGACGCCGTGGCCGCGCTGCTCGAAGCCGACCCGATCGCCGTGCAGCCGCAGCTCACCCGCTGGTTCGACGACGAACAGCCGCTGCCCGCCACCCCGCACGCGACCGTCGCCACGGCCGCCCAGGCCCTGCTGCACACCCACCGCCACCGCGCCCCGGACGAACTGACGGACGTCCTCGCCGACCGCGGCCACCGGCGGGCCGACGAACTGCTCGCCGTCCTGGCCGAGGAGGAACCCTCGGCGATCTGCCGGGCCGTCGAGCGATGGGCCTGCGACGAACGGCCCGAACGCAGGATCGCCGCGGTCGAGCACGGCCTGCGCGTCGCACCCCGGGCCGGCAAGGCGGGCGACCGCGCCCTGCTGCGCTTCACCGCCCTCACCCTCCTCGCCCGCCCCGCGGACGCCGCCCTGCACGGCGCCGCCCTCGCCCTGCTCGTGCAGGACCCTCAGACCAGACCCCGCCATCTGCCCCGGGCACTGGAGCACTTCGCCGCGGGCGACCCCCGGTTCCCGCCGGACGCGCTGACCGGTGCCCTGGCGAGCCACCCCGAGCCGGTGCTCGACGCCTTCGCCCGGCGGCTGGAGCGCCCCGGCGCCGAGGAACCGCTGCGAGCCCTGGCCGACGCCACCCCGCCCGGCCTCGCCCACCGGGTCGCCGCCCTCCTCGGGGAAGCCGCCGAAGGACGCCCGGACCTCGCCGGGCCGATCGCCGCGTGCGTGGACCGGCGGCTCGACCGCGGCGCCGCCGCCAGGGCCGTGCTCCTGCCCCTGGTCACCGGCCTGCTGGAGACCGGCGGCGTACGGCTGCGCTGCGCCCTGGCCGCCGTCCTCACCCCACCCGGCATCCCCGCCTCCCGGCCGCTGCGCCGAGAGCTGCGCGACGCGCTCCTCGCCCGCGAGCAGGACACCGACGTCCTCGACGCGCTGCTGCACGCGGCGGCCCGGGACGCGGGCGAGGACCTGCGCGACCTCGCCCACCGGATCGGCCTGCGCCTGGCCCGCACCCCGCACGGCGCCACCCGCTTCGACCGCGCCCTGGTCGACCTCGGCCGGCACGTGCCGGGTTTCGCCGCACGCGTGGCGGGCTGGCTCACCGACGAGCCGGGGGAGTGGGCCGCCCTGGTCGGACCCAGTGCGCGCCGCACGATCGAGAGCCTGGCAGGCCTGCGCGTGCCCGCCTGAGCGGCGAACCGGTCACCGGGACGTGTGGTCGAGCCGTGCCCCCGGTCACAGCGCCCATGCCGATGCGGGCAGGAGGCACCCGGCATGGCACCCTTAGACCTGCGCACGAGGCAATCACGAACGACCGACCGACACGGGTTCGACGAGCTTTCGACAAGGAGCAGGCACAGTGCAGCGCTGGCGTGGCTTGGAGGACATCCCCCAGGACTGGGGGCGCAGCGTCGTCACCATCGGCTCCTACGACGGAGTCCACCGCGGACACCAGCTGATCATCCGGCATGCCGTCGACCGGGCCCGGGAGCTCGGCGTGCCCGCCGTCGTCGTCACCTTCGACCCGCACCCCAGCGAGGTCGTGCGCCCCGGCAGCCACCCCCCGCTCCTCGCCCCCCATCACCGCCGTGCCGAACTCATGGCCGACCTGGGCGTGGACGCGGTGCTCATCCTCCCCTTCACCACCGAGTTCTCGAAGCTGTCGCCGGCCGACTTCGTCGTCAAGGTGCTCGTCGACAAGCTGCACGCCCGGGCCGTCGTCGAGGGCCCCAACTTCCGCTTCGGTCACAAGGCCGCGGGCAACGTGGAGTTCCTGGCCACCCAGGGCAAGACCTACGACTTCGAGGTCGAGGTCGTCGACCTGTACGTGACGGGTGAGGCGGGCGGCGGCGAGCCGTTCTCCTCCACGCTGACCCGGCGCCTGGTCGCCGAGGGCGACGTCCGGGGCGCCGCGGAGATCCTCGGCCGTCCGCACCGGGTCGAGGGCGTCGTCGTCCGGGGCGCCCAGCGCGGACGCGAGCTCGGCTTCCCCACCGCGAACGTCGAGACGCTGCCCCACAGCGCGATCCCGGCCGACGGCGTGTACGCCGGCTGGCTGCACGCCCAGGGCGAGGCCATGCCCGCGGCCATCTCCGTCGGCACCAACCCCCAGTTCGAGGGCACCGAGCGGACGGTGGAGGCGTACGCCATCGACCGTGTGGGGCTCGACCTGTACGGGCTGCACGTCGCGGTCGACTTCCTGGCGTTCGTGCGGGGGCAGGCCACGTTCGACACGCTGGACGCCCTGCTCGAGCAGATGGGGCAGGACGTGCAGAGGTGCCGGGAGCTGGTGGCGGCCGAAGAGGCCGGCCCGTCCGCTTGAGGGCCGTCCACGGGTCCGTGCCGGCCTGGCCGCGCCGGCCCCCGCGCCCCTAGAGGGACGTCGCCCAGTGACAGGCGACCTGCGGCTGCCCGCCGCCGCCCAGCACCTCCGGGTCCCGGCCCCGGCACGCGTCCGACACGCCCGCTCGGTCCGCCTCGCCGCTCGCCAGGATCTGGCAGCGGGCGTGGAAGCGGCAGCCCGGCGGGACACGTGAGGGGTCCGGAGGTTCCCCCGTGAGCACCACCGGGTCGCCCGGGGCCTCCGGGAGGACGGACAGCAGGGCCTGGGTGTAGGGGTGCCGGGGGGCCGTCAGGACCTGCTCCACCGGGCCCGTCTCCACGATCCGGCCCAGGTACATCACCGCGACCCGGTCGGCGATGTTCCACGCCAGGCCCAGGTCGTGCGTCACGACCAGGGCGGACAGGCCGAGTTCGGTGCGCAGGCGCAGCAGCAGGGAGAGGATCTCGCCGCGCACGGAGGCGTCGAGGGAGGCCACCGGCTCGTCGGCGACCAGGAGTTCGGGCTGGAGGACCAGCGCGCCCGCGATGACCACGCGCTGGCGCTGCCCGCCGGACAGTTCGTGCGGGTAGCGCAGGAAGAAGCGCTCCGGGGGCCGCAGGCCGGCGCGGGAGAGCGCCTCGGCGACCGCCGCGCGCTCGTCGCCGCCGTGGCCGTGGATGCGCAGGCCCTCGGCGACCGCGTCGTACACCGTGTGCCGCGGGTTGAGGGAGCCGCTCGGGTCCTGCAGCACGAGCTGGACGCGCTTGCGGTAGGCCTTCAGGGAGCGTCCCGTGTACTGCAGCGGGCGGCCGTCGAAGGAGACCTGCCCCGACGTCGGCTCGACGAGGCCCAGCAGGCTCCGGGCCAGGGTCGTCTTGCCGCAGCCGGACTCGCCGACCAGCGCGACGATCTCGCCGGGCCGGATGTCCAGGTCGACGCCGTCCACCGCGCGTGCCGGGGGGCCGCCGTGCCGGCCGGGGAAGGTGACGTACAGGTTCCGGGCGCTCAGCAGGGGTGCCGTGGTGACCCCGGGGTCCGTGGGGGAGAGGGTCATGGTGTGCCGGGCCTCGCTTCCTCCAGGGCTTCGGGATCCCCGGCCGGTTCGCCGGGCGCTCCCGGGGACCGCCCAGTGCGGCCGTCGGACCGCTCCTGGCCGGTCGCCGCTTCCGACGGGCCGGCCAGCACACAGGCCGCCGTGCGGTCGGGAGCCGTCTCGCGCAGCGCCGGGTCCTGCTCGGTGCAGGAGTCCAGTGCCACGGGGCAGCGCGGATGGAACGTGCACCCCGACGGCAGCGCGGCCGGGTCGGGCGGGTCACCCGCCAGACCCCGGGGCGCGAACCGGGACGCGGGGTCGCCGATCCGCGGGAAGGCGGCCGACAGGGCCCGGGCGTAGGGGTGCCGGGCGTCCGCGTACACCCGGGCGGCCGGGCCCTCCTCGACCACGCGGCCCGCGTACATCACCGCGAGCCGGTCGCAGGTGTCGGCCAGGACCGCCAGGTCGTGGCTGATCATGATCAGGCCGAGGTCCTGGTCCGCGACCGACTGCTCGATGAGGCGCAGGATCTGCGCCTGGATCATCACGTCCAGGGCGGTGGTCGGCTCGTCGGCGATGACCAGCCGCGGGTCGCACGCCAGCGCCATGGCGATCATCACGCGCTGGCGCTGGCCGCCGGACAGCTCGTGCGGGTAGGCGTGGGCGCGGGCCGCGGGCAGGCCGACCTGCTCCAGCAGCTCGCCGGCCCGCTTCTTCGCCCCGGCCGGCGTGGCCTTGCGGTGCAGCAGGATCGGCTCGGCGATCTGGTCGCCGACGCGGTGCACGGCGTTCAGGGAGTGCATCGCGCCCTGGAAGACGACCGAGGCGCCGGCCCAGCGGACCGCCCGCACCCGGCCCCACTTCATGGTCAGCACGTCCTCGCCGTCGAGGAGCACCTCCCCGGTGATGCGGGTGCCCGCGGGCAGCAGCCGCAGCAGGGCCAGCGCCAGCGTGGACTTGCCGCAGCCCGACTCACCGGCGATGCCGAGCTTGCGGCCGGCCTCCAGGCGCAGGTCCACCCCGCGCACGGCGGCCGCCCCGCCCGGATACGTGACCGTCAGGTTCCTGACGTCGAGCAGACTCAACGCGACACCCCCAGCCTGGGGTTGAGGACGGACTCCACGGCCCGCCCGCACAGTGTGAAGGCCAGCGCCACCACGGCGATGGCGATGCCGGGAGGCACCAGGTACCACCAGTCGCCCGCGCTGACCGCGCCCGCCTCGCGGGCGTCCTGCAGCAGGCCGCCCCACGAGACGACCGTCGGATCGCCCAGGCCGAGGAAGGCGAGGGTCGCCTCGGCGAGGATGGCCGAGGAGATGATGAGGGTCGTCTGGGCCAGCACCAGCGGCATCACGTTGGGCAGGACGTGCCGGGACATGACGTGCCGGTGTCCGCCGCCGAGCGCCCTCGCCCGCTCGATGTAGGGCCGGGTCTCCACCGCCAGGGTCTGCGCCCGCACCAGGCGGGCCGTGGTCGGCCAGGTGGTGACGCCGATCGCGACGACGGTCGTGGTGAGCGAGCGGGACATCACGGTCGCCAGGGCGATCGCCAGCACCAGCGTCGGCATGACCAGGAACCAGTCGGTGATCCGCATCATCACCGTCGCGTACCAGCCCTTGAAGTGCCCGGCCGTCACGCCGATCAGCGTGCCGATGGCCACCGACAGCACGGCCGCGAGCAGCCCGACCAGCAGCGACACCCGCGAGCCCCAGACCACCAGGCCCAGCAGGTCCCGCCCGAACTGGTCCGTGCCCAGGGGGAACGCGGTGCTCGGGCTCTGCATCGGACGCCCCGGGGCCTGCGTCACGCTGCTCACGTCGGAGCCGACGAACAGCGGCGCGAACAGGGCCAGCAGCGCGCACAGCGTCAGCACGGCCAGCCCGTACAGGCCCGCTCTCTCGGCACGGTAGCTCCGCCAGAAGCGGGCTGCGGAGGCCCGCCGGCGCTGCCGGGCGAGGGCGCGCGGGTCCGGAGCCGGTTCGGTCGTCGTCATCGGGCCACCCGGGGGTCCAGCAGGGGATAGACCAGGTCGGCGAGGGTGTTCATCACGATCACCGCGGCGGCGAACACGAAGAACAGACCCTGCACCAGAGGCAGGTCGGGCACGCTCAGCGCCTGGTAGAACAGCCCGCCGAGACCCGGCCAGGAGAACACCGTCTCCACCAGGATCACGCCCGCCACCGTCCGGCCCAGGTTGATGAAGATCAGGGTCACGGTCGGCAGCAGCGCGTTCGGTACGGCGTGCCGGCGGCGCACGAGGTCGTCGCGCAGGCCCTTGGCCCGTGCGGTCGTCAGGTAGTCGCTGCCCATCTCGTCCAGCAGCGCGGACCGGGTGACCAGCAGCGTCTGCCCGTACTCCACGGCCACCAGCGTCACCACCGGCAGCACCAGGTGGTGGGCCACGTCGAGGACGTACGCGAAGCCCTCCTCGCCGCCCGACTCCATGCCTCCGGTGGGGAACATGCCGGGGATCGGCCCGATGCCCACCGACAGCACGATGATCAGCAGCAGCCCGAGCCAGAAGGACGGGATGGAGTACAGCGTCAGGGCCAGACCGGTGTTGATCCGGTCGCCGGTCCCGCCGCGCCGCCAGGCCGAGCGGGTGCCCAGGAAGATCCCGAGCGCCGTGTACAGGACGAAGGCGGTCACCGTCAGCAGCAGCGTGTTCGGCAGCGCCTCGGTGATCTTGTCGACGACGGGGGTGCGGAACTGGTACGACGTCCCGAAGTCGCCGGTGAGCGCCTTGCCGCAGTAGTCGGTGAACTGCCGCCACAGCGGCAGGTCGAGCCCGAACTCCGCACGGTAAGCGGCCAGTTGCTCGGCGGACACCTGACGGCCGCCCGTCATGGTCTTCACCGGGTCGCCCGGGATCAGCCGGAAGAGGAAGAAGCTGGTCACGAGGACGGCCAGCAGCGAGACCAGCGCACCGGCCACCTTGCCGGCCAGGTACCGCGGGTACGCCGAGCCCTTGCGCACCCGCGGCCCGGCCGCCGTCTGTCCGTCCTCGACCAGCGCGGGAGTCGCGTCAGCGGTCATGAGTGCCCGTTCGCCCGTCTACTCGCGGTCCTCGGCGGTGGCCCGCCGGCGCATCGCCGCGAAACCGCCGAGCGCGGCGAGGACCACCACACCCGCGACGATCGCGACCACGACACCCGTGGAGGACGCGTTGTCCGAGGACCCGCCCGCATCGGCCGGGACCGCCGACCACCAGCTCCAGTAGCCGTCCTGGCCGTAGATGTTCCCCGCCTTCGCCGGCATCGTCGTGATCGACTCGATCTGGTCCGTCCGGTAGGCCTCGACCGCGTTCGGATACGCCATGACGTTCATGTACCCGAGGTCGTACAGCCGCGACTCCATCTGCTGGACGATGTCCGCCCGTTTGGCGGGGTCGTACTCGGCGAGCTGCCGGGCGTAGAGCTCGTCGTACTTCTTGTCGCAGATGAAGTTGTCCGTCGCGCCGGTGTCCTTCGGGGTCGCGGGGAGCGCGCCGCAGGTGTGGATCGAGAGCACGAAGTCCGGGTCGGGGTTGACGGACCAGCCGTCGAAGGCCAGGTCGTACTTGCCGGCGAGCCAGGGGTCGGTCACGTTGTCCAGGCAGTCGAGCCGGACGCCGATGCCGAGGTCGCCCCACCACTCCTGGAGGTACTTGCCGACCGCCTTGTCGTTCGGGTCGGTGGCGTGGCACAGGACGCGGTAGGTGAGGGGCTTGCCGTCCTTGCCGACGCGTTTGCCGTCGCCGTTCTTCTTGTAGCCCGCCTCGTCGAGCAGCCGGGCCGCCTTCGCCGGGTCGTACGCGAGCTTCTGGTCCGCGGACGGCTTCCAGAAGTAGTCCTGGAAGCGGGGCGGGATGTACCCCTCGCCCTCGACCGCGTGGCCGCGGAACACCTTGTCGATGACGGCCTCGCGGTCGACCGCCATGAACAGGGCGTTGCGCACCCGCTGGTCGAGCAGGGACGGGTGGCCGTCGCCGAACTTCTCGCCGTTCTTCGCCCGGGCGCCCGGGTTGGTGGCCAGGGCGTAGAAGCGGCGGCCGGGGGCGTCGTTGACCTGGATGTTCTCCGCGCCCTTGAGCGACTCCGCCTGAGCGGGCGTCAGGGACGGCGACCCGGCGACGAAGGACACCTCGCCCTTGCGCAGCGCGGACACGGCCGCGTCCTGGTCCTTGTAGTAGCGGAACACCAGTTCGTCGAACTTCGGCGCCCCGCGCCAGAAGTCCTTGTTGGCCTTCAGCCGTACGTAGCTGTCGGCCTTGTACCCGGTCAGCACGAACGGGCCGTTGCCGACGACGGGGAAGGTCTTGTCGTTGTTGAACTCGGAGAAGTCGGCGACCTTCTCCCACACGTGCTTCGGCACGATCGGGACGTCCAGCGCCGTCATCGTGGCCTGCGGCTTCTTCAGCTCGATGACCAGCTTCGTGGGGCTCGGGGCGGTCACCTTGCGGAAATTGCCCACGTAGCTGCCGTTGGCCGTGGCGGCGCCGTCGTCGGTCATCATCTTGTTGAACGTCCACGCCGCGTCCTCGGCGGTGGCCCGCTCACCGTCGGACCACTTCGAGTTCGAGCGGATCGTGTACGTCCAGGTCAGCTTGTCCGGCGAGGGCTCCCACTTGGCGGCCAGGCCCGGAATGGCCTGGTTGTCCTTGGGGTCGTAGCTGGTCAGGTACTCGTACATGAGCCGGTGGATGCTCGTGCTGAGCAGCCGGACCGCGAGGAACGGGCTGAGCGAGTCCACGCTCTGCGCCACCGCGACGGTCAGCACCTGCTTGCCGTCGTCGGCCGCCCGCGCCTGCTGGGGAGCCGGGTCGAGCGGGGTTGCGAGACCGGCAGTGAGGGTGAGCGCGGCCGCCCCGGCGACGGCGACGAGCCGGAGGCCGCGCGGGAGGCTGCGTTTCTGATCGTTCGTGCCCATGGACGGACCTCGCGTCATCGCTCGGACGGGAAGGACGGGTTGATCAGCTGTCAGAGGGTTGATGTGTGTGTATCAGCGGCCGTCTCCGCCCGTCAACGGCGCGTTCACCCCTTGTGGCCTGCGGAAATAACGAATTGGCGAGTGTTTCGCGCCCATTGGTCGAGACCACTGACGCGCCGCTGGCCAGGGCCTGGCAACGGATTTCGCCCCTGAACGCGCCGGGGCCCGCATCGAGGGGGAACGACGCGGGCCCGACAGACGAACGGCCCCTCGAAAGGGGCCGATCGGGTGAGGTGGTTACTGCGTAGGGGGCGGCGGCGGGGTCCGGTCCTCGGGGTGACCGGGCTGGGGCTGGGGCTGCGGCGCGGGGGCGCCGGGGTGTCCCGGCTGTCCCGGCTGTCCCGGCTGCGGGTAGCCGTAGCCGGGCTGCGGGGGAGTGGCGGGCGGCTGGCCGGGGTTCGGCTGTTGCGGGTAGGGCTGCCCGGGCTGTGGCGGCTGGGGCTGCCGGCCCGGTTGCCCCGGCTGCCCCGGTTGTCCCGGCTGGGCGTAGGGCTGTTGCGGTGCGGCCTGCGGGTAGGGCTGGCCGGGCTGGGCCGGGGGCTGCCCCGGGTGGGCGTACGGCTGGCCGGGGTGGTGCGGGTACGGCTGGCCGGGGTGGGGCTGTTGCTGCGGTTGCGGGTACGCGGACTGCCCGGGGAAGGGCGCCTGACCCGGGACCTGACCGGGCAGCTGGTGGCCGGGCATGTGCTGGCCCGGCTGCGTCTGCCGGCCCGGCAGGGGAGGGGCGGCGACCGGCGGCGGGTTGCCGTCGGAGGTCCACAGCCCGTGCGACTGCTGGTGCCGGACGAAGTCCTCGGCGACCATCGCGGCGAGGTTGAAGTACGCCTCACGCACCTTCGGCCGCATCATGTCGAGGTCGACCTCGGCACCGGCGGCGAGGTGCTCGTCGAACGGCACGACGATCACGCCCCTGCAGCGCGTCTCGAAGTGCGACACGATGTCGTCGACCTTGATCATCTTCCCGGTCTCGCGCACACCGGAGATGACGGTGATGGACCGCGAGACGAGGTCGGCGTAGCCGTGCGCGGACAGCCAGTCCAGGGTCGTGCTCGCGCTGCTCGCCCCGTCCACCGACGGCGTGGAGATGATGATGAGCTGGTCGGCGAGGTCGAGTACACCGCGCATGGCGCTGTACAGCAGGCCCGTTCCCGAGTCGGTCAGGATCACCGGGTACTGCTTGCCGAGCACGTCGATCGCGCGCCGGTAGTCCTCGTCGTTGAACGTCGTGGACACGGCCGGGTCGACGTCGTTGGCGATGATCTCCAGCCCCGACGGGGCCTGGGAGGTGAACCGCCGGATGTCCATGTACGAGTTGAGGTACGGGATCGCCTGGACGAGGTCGCGGATGGTCGCCCCGGTCTCCCGCCGCACGCGGCGCCCGAGGGTGCCCGCGTCCGGGTTGGCGTCGATCGCCAGGATCTTGTCCTGCCGCTCGGTGGCCAGGGTCGAGCCGAGGGCGGTGGTGGTGGTCGTCTTGCCGACACCGCCCTTGAGGCTGATCACCGCGATCCGGTAGCAGGACAGCACGGGCGTGCGGATCAGCTCGAGCTTGCGCTGCCGCTCGGCCTCCTCCTTCTTCCCGCCGAGCTTGAAGCGCCCGCCGCCGCCCACCGGGCGGCTGCTCTTCGCCTTCTGCCGCTTGCTGTTGAGTAGCCGGTCGGACGACAGCTCGACGGCGGCCGTGTAACCGAGCGGCGCGGCCCCGGGGTTGGTCGGCTGCCGCTGGTCGTGCTGGATCGGCTGCGGCCAGGCGGCACCCGTGCGCGGGTCGACGGGGGGCTGCGGCTGCCCGGCGCCTTCCTGCTGCTGGGGCGGCTGGGCCTGCGGCGGGACGCCCGGGTGGGGGAAGCCGTAGCCGCCCTGGGCATCGGGGCCGGGGACGGGTGCGGCAGGGGTGCCTGGCTGGGGCCGGCCGGCGGCAGGGGGCTGGGCGCCGGGGTGGGGGAAGCCGTAGCCGTCCTGGGGGCCTGGAGTGCCGGGGTGCGGGAAGCCGTAACCGCCCTGCGGACCGGGACCGGGACCGGGACCGGGCGAGGCGGGGGCGGCCTGCTGCGGGAAGCCGTAACCGCCGGGCTGCGGTGCGGGCTGCGCCGACGGCTGGTGCGGTGGCACGGGAGCGGGCTGCTGGTTCCAGGCGGCGGGCGCCGGCTGCGGAGCCTGGGGCGGCTGGAACGGCGGCTGCCCCTGAGCCGCCGCCGGCTGGGACTGGGCGTTCGGGTCCACGGGGTGGGCCGGAGGCTGGACGGGCGGCTGGGGCTGAGCCGTCGGCTGGGAATGCGACTGCGCCGGCCACTGGCTCGCGGGCGCGGGAGCGGCCGGCTGGTACGACGGCGGCAGGGGCGGGACACCCTGGGGAGGCGGAGGCGTCCAGGAGGGCTGCCCGTCCGCGGCACCGGCGTCAGCGGCACCGGGCTGGGCGGCACCGGGCTCGGTGGCGGCAAGCTTCGTGGTGCCGGGCTGCGCATCACCCTGCGGCGCGTCGCTCCCGGGGCGGTCCTCGGACGGCGTGGCGTCGGACGGCACGTTGTCGGCGGGCTGGGCGGGCTCGGTGGGCTGGGCGGGCTCGGCGGAGGGCTCGGCAGGCCGGTCCTGTTCGCCTGCCTGTACGGCAGGGCCGTCAACGGGCCCGTTCACCGCGGAGGCCGCGTCGGCGGCGACGGCGTCCGCGTCGTCCGTCGCACCGCCGTCCGTGGATGCCGTCGCCGCGGGGGACTCGGCCACGGAGTCCGAGGTCTCACCGTCCTGCGGCGCGCCCGGCTCGATATCGGGCCCGGGCGTTCCGTCCGCCGAGGCCGGCTCAGTGTCCGCGGTGCCTGCGGTGCCTGCGGTGCCCGCGGTGCCTGCGGTGCCCGCGGTGCCTGCGGTGCCCGCGGTGCCTGTGTCCCGGGTCTCGCCGTCACGTGGAGGGGTGACGGCCTCCGGCGCGGACGTTCCGGTCGTCGTCCCGTCGGCCGACGGCGGGGCATCCGTGCCTTCACGGTCGCTCCGGTGCGCCTCGGGGGCCGGGTCCTCCGAGCTGGGGGATCCGGCGTCCGCCGCGGCGGCCCGCTCGGCCGCGATCTCCCGCTTCAGAGCGACCGCGGAGAAGCGCATGGTGGCGCCGCTCTCCAGATCACCGTTGCCGGGCTCCTCCTCGGCGGAGGCAGCGGGAACGGGGGGCGGGGCCGGGGTGGCCGGGACGGCCGGACCCGTCTCCGGTGCGGTCTGGGGTGGCCACTGCCCCTGCGGCGGCACACCCGGCTGCGCACCCTGCGGCTCGAACCCGCTGCCCGTCGGGAGCTTGGGGACCCCCGGGGGAGCCTCGGAGTCGGCGGACGGCACCGGCGGCACCGGCGGCACCGGCGGTGCGGCCGGCGTGAAGGGCGCACTCGGCGGCGGAAGAGGAGGAGTGAACGGAGCAGCGGGCGGCGTGAAAGGCACGCCGGGCGCCGGTACCTGCCCCGATGCGGCGGTGGGGGGAGAGGGCTGCCCGAACGGCTCGGCGGCAGGCGGAGAGGGCTGCCCGAACGGCTCGGCGGTCTGGTGCGGAGGCGTCGGACCGGCATGCGGCGGCACAGAATCCTCCGGCGCTGGGGGCGTCCCCGGCCCCGACGGACCACCAGGCACTCCGGGCTCTTGCGGTGCCGCCGCGAGACCACCGGACGTCTCCGGGCCCTGCCCGGACCCGGAACTCCCCGAGGCGTTCTGCGTGTACCAGGCGGGCGGCGCGTAGTCGATGGTGAACTCGCCCGTCATCTCCACTGCGGACTCCGCGTCGGGCTGGTCATCGCCGGGTGTCGCCCAGCCCCCGCGGTTCCCGTCCCGATCGCTGCTCACAGTGTTCCTCCTGGTGTGGTCGAGCACCCTCATGCCGTACTGGGGCGACCCTTGCTTCTGTCTGCTGTGTCGTCCGCGGTGGTTCGAACGACTCCGCGGGCGTCCGGGGCAGCACGGTGCATCGGCTCCCCCGCTCCTCCCCTGCAACACCGGCGCCGGGCCACGGGTCGTGACGTCGTGCCCGTCCCCAGCCTAATCACCACATGCCCCGCCCCGGCAGCCCCGCCCGTCCGCCGCCTCGGGCCCCGCAGGTCACAAAACGCACGGAACCGGAGGACTTTCACATCGCGCCGAGAACCCCATGAGCCGACGACGGCGACGAAACGGTCGGAAAGCCGCTTCGAGCCCCACGGACTTGACGCATGGACGGAACCGGCCCTCTCAGTCCATCCGCCGGGGCGTCCCCAGGAGCCCGATCTCCGCGTCCGTGGGCCGGGTCAGCACATAGCGACGGTCCCGGTCGGCGCACCACAGGGTCATCCCGTCGGCGAGGGTGGGCAGCGACTCCACCTGCTCAGCCGTGAGGGCCATGCTGCGGCCCAGTTCGGCGGCCTCGTCCGGGGAGACGCGCTGGATGCCGACGAGCCGCGCCTGCCGGAGGAGCCGGGGCGCCACCGGGCTCAGGTACGGCAGGAGTGTCAGCACCGATTGCCACGGCCCGGAGACGACCCGCCCGCGGGGCGGCCGCATGCCGCAGTCGCGCACGACCAGCACCGGGGTTCCGGCGGAGGCGCCCTGCGGCGGGACCCGCCCGACTTCGTGCACGGAAAGGCCGTTCTGCGCACCCCCCATGGCGTGCACCATCTGCTGCCACGCCTGCGGGCGGCCCGTCTCCACGGCGACGTGCGCGCCGGTGGCCGTGGCCCGCAACGCCAGCACCTGCGCGGTCCACAGGCCCCCGATGAGCACCACGTCGTACGGCGTCGGCCGGTTGACCCCGAGGACCGCCGGCTGCCCCGCGCCGTCCACACCGGCCACCACGCCGTCGTCCCCGAGGGGCAGGGCGAGGGCGTCCAGATGCTCGGCGCTGAGCGTGTGCCGCCCATGGCGGGGCCCGGCCAGTCCGAAGCCCTTGCGCAAGCGGTCGATGACCTGGCCGGCCGCCGAGGGAGTGCCCCCGGACCGGTCCGGGGCACCGGCGACGGCGCGCGCGCCACCGGTGACGCCGGCCGCCGTGCCGGTGGACAGCGGCGTACCCGGGGGTGCCGGCCGACCGGTGGAGGCCGGCGTACCGGCGGGCATCGGCGTACCGGAGGGTGTCGGAGCGGGATGCGTCACCGGGCACCTCCGAGGGGGAGGGTGGCGAGTACGCCGGGCAACTGCTCGCGGTCCAGTCTGGTCAGTCCCGCGCCGGTTCCCCGCGCGGCCTCCTCCAACGCCCGGCGTGCGGCCACGAGTTCGTCGTCGCTGCGGCCCGTCACCCGTACGTGTCCCGTCAACGCCAGCTCCTGGCCGTCGTTGTGCGCCAAGGTGAGACTGAAGGTCGTGGCCAGAGCGGGCACGGCCGTGAGCTGTGCGACGAACTGCGGCAGCGTCGGACCACCGGCGCCCGAGAGTCGCGGCCAGGAGCGGACCCAGTAGGTGGTGTGCCGGCGGTTGTCGCAGCGCCAGTTGCGCGGGGACTCCATGGTCCGCCGCTGACGCGCCTCGGTCCGCCCCGCCTCCGCCGTCACCAGCGGGTTGGCACACACGGACGTGGCCAGCGCGGCGACCAGCTCGTCCTCGTCCAGCACGGTGACGCGGAAACCGGCACCCGTCAGCCGGCTCGCCAGGTGGTGCGCCGCGCGGACGACGCACCGCTGCGCCCCTGCCGCCCCGCCGCCGCGCGCGGCCACGGCCTCCGGGCACAGCTCGGGGTCGAGCTTCAGCGCGACCCAGGTGATGCGCACCGCGGGTGTGCCCGTCTGCGCCTGCAGTGGCGCGTAGTTGGCCACGGCCACCGACTGCTGCGGCAGGTGCAGTGCGGGAGCGGGCTGGGTGTGCAGCACGACCTGGGCCGACTCCAGCGTGATCCCGTCCACCTCGAGGGCGTCGCGGATCAGCCCGAGCGGCAGCGGCTGACGGCCCCGCTCGGCGCGCAGCGCCGACGGGGCGGCCTCCACCTGCACCACCGCCGTCACGAACGTGCCGTCCCCGGCGATCCCGACCGGACGCCCGTCGCGCAGGCTGTACGACCCGGTGCGCAGGGCCGGTTCGCACTCCAGGGCCGGCACCAGGCCCGGCTCGGTCCCCGGCGGTATCTCCAGCGCGGCGGCACGCTTCTGCCGGTTCCGCAGCGCCCACGCGGTGGCGCACCAGTCCGGCACGGACCGCCCGCGACGCCGTACGAAAGCGAGCGCCAGCAGTCCCGCGGCGAGCACGGCGGCCACGACCAGGCCGACGGTGCCGACGACCCAGCCCACCAGCACGACCGCGGCGGCCAGTTCGACGAGGACGACCCGTTGCAGCCGGGACGAACCGCCGGGACCCCGGCGCAGGCGGAGCTGCGGTGCACCCGGCGCCGAAGCCGGCGTCACCGTCGCGGGCGTCCCCGGATCGGGCGCCGCGCCCGCCGCCGGGGAAGCCTGGGGGCGCCCGCGGCCAGGCGCGCGCACCCGTGTTGTGGAAGCCATCCCCGAGTCCCCCGATTTCCTCGCGTCGGCAGCAATGACGGCACCGCGCCGGGCTCTTGACGGTCCGGCTACCGTACCCGCTCCGGCAGCCCGCGCGATCACCAGGCATAGTAGGGGGCCGGTCTGACAGCGCAGGGCGGGGGACGACGACCTCCGAGGCCGACACGGGGAGAGACGGTCACTGATGGCATCACGGCGGGACGAGCTCAACGCCTACACGTTCGCGAAGCGGCGCCTGCTGGCGGCCTTCCTCCAGCCCTCCCCGTCCGGGACGGAAGAGGGAGCTCCGAAGCCGCTGAGAGCGGTCGTGCCGAGCCTCGTCGCCGGCGCCCTGACCCTGGCGGTCTTCGGCGCCTGGGGGATGTTCCAGCCCACAGCGCCCTCCGGGTGGGACAAGCCCGGCACCCGTGTGATCGTGGGCAAGCAGTCGACCACCCGGTACGTCGTGCTCAGGACGGACGGCACCACCCGGTTGCACCCCGTGCTGAACCTGGCCTCCGCCCGGCTGCTCATGAACGACGCGAGCTACCAGGTCATCCAGGTGAGTGACGACATCCTCGATGCCGGGAAGCCCCCGCGCGGACCGATCCTCGGCATCCCCTACGCACCCGACCGGCTGCCCTCGGCCGAGGAGGCCGGCAAGGCCAAGCGCTGGGCGGTCTGCGAGCAGCCCGGCGGCAAGGGCGACACCGTCCAGGAGGCCACGTTCGTCCTGGCGTCCGGGGAGGCGGCGAAGACGGACGGCCGCAACCGGCTGACCGGCGGGGACGCGTTGTACGTGAAGACCCGGACCGGCCAGCGGTACGTCGTCGCCTCCGGGGGCAGCGCCTACCCCGTGACGGGCACCGAGTCCGACCCGCTCACCGAGACGCTCGTCGGGTCGCGCGAGCCGCAGCTCGTCACCAAGGAGTGGCTGGCCACCCTGCACGCGGGCGACGCGATCGCCTTCCCGCGCCTGCCGTCCGGCGTAGGGTCCCCCGCGAACGTCCCGGGCGCCCTGTCGGACGACGAGAACCGCGTCGGGATGGTGCTGGAGACCGAGACGGGCGAGGGCACGAGGTTCTACGTCGTGCTGCCCGGCAAGGTGCAGCCCGTCAGCGAGTTCACCGCCTGGCTGCTGATCAACTCACCCGAGACCGCCCGGCTCGACATGAACGGCAAGGCCCGCAGCGTCGGTCTCCAGGACTTCACGGCCGACCCCGAGCCCTTCGAGGGCCAGCGCGCGAACTGGCCGGACCGCCGCCTCCACCAGGTCAACTCCGCCGCCGAGACCGGCCGCGACACGGTGTGCAGCGTCCTGCGCGCGGTGGACGAGGACGGCGGCACCACGCTGAGCACCTGGGCCGGCGAGGACTACCCGGCCCGGATCACCTCGGACGGCACCAGCACCTACGCCACGCCCGGAACCGGCCTGCTCTACACGCAGATCCAGGGGTCCGCCACGGACTCGGGCGCGCTCTTCCTCGTCACCGACACGGGTCTGCGCTACGCGGTGCAGGCCAACGGCGACAGCGACGCGGACAAGTCGGAGATCGGTGCCGACGGCGACCGAAAGCCGTCGGACGGAAGCCCGGAGCCGAGTGAGGCCCAGGTCAAACTCGGTTACCAGAACGTCCGGCCCGCCAAGGTGCCGCTGGTGTGGGCGGAGTTCCTGGCCAAGGGCCCGCGGCTCGACACCAACAGCGCCCGCCAGCCGCAGGGTTCGTGACCCGTGCCGTCCCGCCTCGACGGCGTGCCCTCCTGCCGGGCACCGAAGAACAGGAGTTCCGAACCGGTGCGGCCCACGAAGACCCTGCTGCTCACCGCGGCGCTCGCGCTCACCGCCCTGAGCGGCTGCACACCCGCGCCCGGCCCCGTCGCCCCCGCGCAGGACGGGCTCCGGGTGCCCGCGAGGCTGACGGGCAGCGGTGCCTGCACGTTCCCCAGCGAGCAGGAGTTCAAGGCGCGTCCCTGGCCGTTGCAACGCGTGCTGCTGGACGAGCTGTGGGAGGGCACCGAGAAGGGCAAGGGGGTGCGGGTCGCCGTCATCGACACCGGCGTCGACGACAAGAATCCGCAGCTGGCCGGCGCCGTCGACAAGGCGGCCGGGCAGGACCTGCTCGACGAGGGCGGGGACCCGACCAAGGACGAGGTGGGGCACGGCACCAAGGTGGCCGGCATCATCGCCGCCCGTCCCGCCGAGGGCACCGGGTTCGTCGGCCTCGCCCCGGCGGCCACCGTCATCCCCATCCGGCAGAACGACGCCGACAGCAACGGCGACTCGGACACGATGGCCCGGGCCATCGCCCACGCGGTCGCCCAGGACGCCGATGTCATCAACATCTCCCAGGACACCACCAAGCCGCTGTCCGGAGACTCCACGCTGGCCCGGGCCGTGCGCAAGGCCCTCGACGCAGAGGTGGTCGTGGTCGCGTCCGCGGGCAACGACGGCCTGGACGGCAAGCCCAAGGAGACGTACCCGGCCACCTTCGACGGCGTCCTCGCCGTCGCGTCCTCGGACCGGAACAACGAACGCGCGGCCTTCTCCCAGTCCGGCAGCTTCGTCGATGTCGCCGCGCCGGGTGTCGACATCGTCTCCACGGTCCCCGGTGGCGGGCAGTGCACCGACAGCGGTACGAGCTTCTCGGCCCCGTTCGTCGCCGGGGTGGCGGCCCTGCTGAAGGAGAAGCACCCGAGGTGGTCACCGGCGCAGATCGTCACGCAGATCGAGCGAACCGCCGAGCGGTCCGTCAACGGCCATGACGACTTCGTCGGCTGGGGCGTGGTCGACCCCGTCCGCGCCGTCCAGGAGTCCGACCTCGCCGACCCGCCGTCGTCGCCGGCCTCCGACCCGGGAATGGCCAGGGCCGAGGCGCCGGACGTGGCACCCTTCTCCCTGGCCGAGACCCCGGCGGAACGCGACGAGCGGTACGCCACCTACGCCTTGGGCGTCGCCGTGACCCTGGTCGTGGTGGTCACGGGTGCGGCCGTCGTTCTGCGCGATCTGCGCCGGCGCCGCCGCGGCGGATCCTGACGCACGGCGAGGGGGCGGTACGCCTCGTCAGGAGGCGGTGACGCCGCCGCCGGGAGCCGACTCCAGGTCGAACTCACCGTCGCGGGCCCCCAGGACGAATGCCCGCCACTCGGCCTCCGTGTACCGCAGCACGGTGTCCGGGTCGAGCGACGAGCGCATGGCCACGGCGCCGTGGGGGAGATACGCGATCTCCACGCGTTCCTCGTGCGCCTCCGTTCCCGGAGCGCAATGCCACTCCACACCGGAGATGTCGAGCCCGTACAGCTCGTCCCGCTCCCGCTCCTTGCGTGCTTTGACGTCCTCGTCCGGCACACCGGCCATGGCGGAGATCCCTTCGACTGCTCAGCAACGATCGCCAGTCACCTTACTGGCCACGAACTGACCCTGGCCCGCTTTGCAGTTGGAACCCTCGAACCGAGTGACTAGAGTGCCTCCAGGTGCCACAAGTGTGGTACCGCACGGGGGCGGTGCGACGCTGCGACCACGCGTCGCGCGGGAGTCGGAGCGGTTCTTGCCCGCCAGGCGGTGTTTCTACAGGAGGGCAAGAGACCATGAGCGTCGATTACAGCGATCAGGACCTGACAGACCTCGCCGACAAGATCCGAGACTTCCACCGGGACGTGAGCAGCCGCGTGACCTCGCTCAACACCGTGGTGGACATGATCCAGGCGGGCTGGCAGGGCGCCGCGGGCAAGGAGTTCGACGCCGTGCAGCGCGGTGTGAACCAGCACCTGAGGAAGCTGCAGGACAACCTCGTCGACCTCGAGGACGTCATGCGGATGAGCGTCAAGGGCTTCAGCGAGCACGAGCAGTCGCGCGTCTCGGAGATCCGCAAGGTGGACAACTCGTACCAGGTCTCCAGCCGCATCACCGACCTCGCCTGACCAGCGCCCAACGCCATCGAGGAGTACGCACCATGAGTGTCAACTACGACCGCACCGCCGTCAATTACGACACGGTCACCCAGGCCGCGATCGACGTCCGCAAGACCGCGCGCGAGCTGAACGAGGGTCTCGAGACCCTCATGCGCAAGGTCAAGGCCGTCGCCGAGACCTGGGAGGGCGAGGCGAAGACCGCCTACGGCGAGATCCAGCGCAGCAGCAGCACGGAGATGGACCAGATGTGCCAGAAGCTGGCCCGCATCGCCCAGCTCCTGGACGACTCGGTCCTCGGCTACCAGGACACGGACAAGGGCAACGCGGCCCGCTTCCGCATGCTGATGAGCTGACACAGGGCGCATCGCGCCGAACGGGGAGGGGGCGAGCCGGCTTCGGGCCGCCGCCCCTTCCGCACATGTGCACTCGACCACACACCGCCCGGCGCGTCCGCAGGGCGTCGGGCCGAGCGCGTGTGCGAGCTTTGACGACAAGCGTGCGAACGGGGGCGGCGCCGCCATGGTGACGACCAGTGATGCCGGTGAGGCGCAAGACGACAGGCCGCAGCAGGAATCGGCCGATCTGGTGGAGGCATTGAAGGGGGCGAAGCGCGGGAGAGTGTCCCCACAGGACGTCTTCCACGCGTTCCTGCGCAGCCGTCTTTACTGCGAACGCCCGGAGAAGCCGGGCTTCCTGGCGGTCGCGGCCCCCGAGTCCGAAGCCGCCCAGCGGCGTTCACGCATTCTCGACCTCGCCACCGAACCCGCGGCCGGCCTCGCGCCGACTCGTCTGGTTCCGGTGTTCACGTCACTGGACCAGTTCGAGCAGTTCACCGGCGGGGGTGCCTGGTTCTCCACGACAGGCGCCGACCTCCTCGACCTCCTCCCGCCGGAGCTCGACGTGTGGCTCGACCCGACCGCCGAGCACACGGTGCGCCTCTCCACGGCTGCCACTGCCGTGGAACCCGTCCTGCACATCTCGTACGAGCCCCGGGGGAGCGCGGCATGAGCGACACGCAGGGGTGGCTCATACCCCGCGGAGCGGACGGCGGTGAGTTCAAGTGGGAGGTCCAGTTCCTCCAGTCGATAGCCCGACCGCTCGAGGAGTCCACGGCGGCGGCCCGGAAGATCTCCGGGGAGCGAGCCGAGCAACGGCTGGACAACGTCTTCCAGATCACCGAGGACACGACGGGGGACGGTGAGGTCACCCAGGCGGTCAACGACTTCCTCGACAAGTGGTGCCACGGCCTGGGCTGCATCGCCGACGACGCCGACATGATCGTCTCCGCGCTCAGCGCCACGATCAACGACTTCCTGGTGACCGAGACGAAGACCAAGTACAAGGCCATGATGCTCGAGCGGCAGCAGCAGTTCGAGGACGACCACCCGGTCACCAACTGGCTGGAGGGACACGGGATCGCCGAGAAGCGCACCGAGTTCCGCGCCCGCATGGAGCCGGTGGACCACGGGGGCCAGGCCCAAGGCCGGCACCAGGCTGAGAAGTAGAGGCAGGAGCAGGAACACCCAGCATGACGGAGAAACGGTTCCTCTTTCGCCGTACATGGATCGGCCCAGAAGACACCGTCCAGGACTGGATACCGGGCAGGCCTTCCGAACTGGACCGGCTGATCAAGAAACTCGGCGGTGCGGCCGCCCACTTCGGCGAAGGCGCCGAGAACCTGCGCAAACTCGACACCGACCCTTGGCAAGGTGAGGCCGCCGAGGAGTTCCGCAAGACGGTCAAGAAGCTGCCCAAGGATCTCGAGGGCGCCATGGACGCCTTCGTCGAGGCAGGCGTCGCCGTACTCGCCTATCGCGAAGTACTCGATGGAGCTCAGCGCCTCACCCGACAGATCCTCGATCACGAGGCCCCCGTCGCCCGGGACCTGTCCCGCCAATACGCCAAGGCCGTAGACGGCTACAACGCCGCGATCAAGGCCGGTGAGACGACGCTGCCCACCCGGCCCCCGGAGGCCGACCCGGGCAGAACCGCGATGGCGGAACTGGTCGAGCGGATCAACACCGCGAAGGGCGAGGTCACCGAGGCGGCCACTGCCGCGAAGCAGAAGCTGAACAAGGCCGCCGAGACGGCTCCCAAGAGGCCGAGCGGCTGGCAGCGCATGAAGGACGGCGCGAAGGAAGGCTGGGACGACCTGGTCGAGTTCGGCCTCGCCGTCAACCCGGGCAGGCTGTTGACCGAGCCGAAGGCCTACGTCCACGACGCGGGCATGGTGCTGGACGGTGGTGTCGGCGCGGTCAGAGACCCGGTGGGCTTCTCGAAGGACGTCTACCAGGGTGCCTCCAACACCTGGGACGAGTTCCAGCGGGACCCGGTCCGCATGCTCGGCTACCTGGCCCCGAGCGTGGCCGGGGGCGCGGCCATGCGTGGGGCCGGCGCCTTGGGCCGCCGCATGGACGGCCCGAACGGTCTGGGCAAGCCGACGGGCCTGGGCACGGCCGGCTCCCACCTCGACGACAGCGAACCGGGCACCCACAGCGACAACAGCCCACCGGCCCATCACGACCCCACCGACCCCGTCAATCTCGCCACCGGCAAGATGTACCTGCCGCAGACGGACGTGGCCCTGCCCGGCGCGCTGCCCCTGGTGTTCCGGCGCCGCGCGGAGTCCGGCTACCGCGCCGGCCGCTGGTTCGGCCCGTCCTGGGTCTCCACCGTGGACCAGCGCCTGGAGATCGAGCCCGAGCGCATCGTCCTCGTCGACGAGGACGGACTGCTCCTCGCCTACCCGCACCCGGAGCCGGGCGAGAGCACCCTCCCGACGGAGGGCCCCCGCTGGCCCCTGCACATCACGGACGAGGGCTCCTACACCGTCACCGATCCCTTCACCGGAATCGTCCGGCATTTCGCGCCGCAGACGGGCGATTACTCCCTCCTGCAGCACATCACCGAGCGCAACGACCACCGCATCACCGTCGAGTACGACGCCTCCGGCGCCCCCACCGCGCTCACCCACAGCGCGGGCCACCACATCCGGATCACCACCCAGGACGACCGGGTCACCGCACTGCACCTGGCCGGTGCGGCCCCGGACGGCACCGACCAGGAGTTGATCCGTTACGGCTACTCGGAGACGGGCGACCTCACCGAGGTGATCAACTCCTCGGGCCGTCCCCTGCGCTTCACCTACGACGCGGCCGGCCGCATCACCTCCTGGACCGACACCAACGACCGCGGCTACACCTACGAGTACGACGACCGCGACCGCTGCATCGCCGAGGGCGGAACGCACGGCCACATGAGCCTGCGCCTCCACTACGGGGAGCGGGACCCGGAAACCGGCCTGCGCACCACCACGGCCACCACCGGTTCCGGCCACGTCCGCCTCTACTCCGTCAACCGCTGGTCCCAGATCGTGGCGGAGACCGACCCGCTCGGCGCGATCACCCGCTTCGAACGCGACTCCCACAACCGTCTGCTGTCCCGCACCGACCCCCTCGGGCACACCACCCGCTTCACCTACGACGAGGCGGGCGATCTCATCTCGATCGTCCGCCCGGACGGACGCCGGTCGGAGGTCGACCACAACGCCCTCCACCTCCCCACGGCGATCCGGAACACGGACGGCACCACCGTCCACCAGACCTACGACGAGCGCGGCAACAGAACCTCCGTCACCGACGCTGCCGGCCACACCACCCGCTTCCTCCACGATGACCAGGGCCACCTGATGGCCGTGATCGACCCTCTCGGTCACAGGACTGCGGTTGATTGCGACGACGCCGGCCTCCCGGTCCGTATCACCGACCCTCTGGGTGGGGTCACGACCTACGAACGCGACGCCTTCGGCCGCCCGGTCCTCCATACGGACCCGACAGGTGCGGTGACCCGCTTCGAGTGGACGGTGGAAGGCCGCCTCGCCCGCCGCACGGCCGCCGACGGCACCACCGAGTCATGGACCTACGACGGCGAGGGCAACTGCACGACGCACACCGACCAACTCGGCGGCACCACGCAGTTCGAGTACACGCACTTCGACCTCCTGACGGCCCGCACGGGCCCGGACGGCGTGCGCTACGAATTCGCCCACGACTCGGAACTGAACCTCACCAGGGTCACCAACCCGCAGGGCCTGACCTGGGACTACACCTACGATCCGGCTGGCCGCCTGGCCACGGAGACCGACTTCGACGACCGGGTGCTGACCTATACGTACGACGCGGCGGGCCGCCTCACCTCTCGCAGCAACGCGCTGGGCCAGACCCTCTCGTACGAGCGCAACACGCTCGGCCAGGTCACCACGAAGCACTCGCCCGACGGACGTACGACCTACACCTACGACGTCACCGACCAGCTGGCCGAGGCCAACGGGCCCGACGGCACGACCCTGACCATCGAGCGGGACGCGTACGGCCGAGTCCTCTCAGAAACAGTCGACGGCCGTCCCCTCACCTACAACTATGACGCCCTGGGCAGGCGTACGGCCCGCACGACCCCCGCCGGCGCGACGACCACCTGGTCCTACGACGCGACAGGCCGCCGTACGGCCATGACGGCCTCGGGCCGCACCATCGACTTCACCTACGACCCGGCGGGAAGGGAACTGACCCGCCGCATCACCGACGTACTCACCCTCGAGCATGCTTTCGACCCCTTGGGCCGACTGACGGCCCAGACGGTACTGAGCAGCCGCCCTCGCGACGATGAGCCTCTCCAGCACCGCGCGTACACGTACCGACCGGACGGCAACCTGACCCGCATCGAAGACCGGCTGTCCGGTCCTCGCCGCTTCGACCTGGACGCGACGGGTCGAGTGACGGCCGTGCATGCGGCGAACTGGACGGAGCGATACGCCTACGACGAGGCCGGCAACCAGACCGAGGCCTCCTGGCCGACGTCTCACCCGGGTCAGGAAGCCACGGGTGACCGTACCTACACAGGCACCCGCCTCACCCGAGCCGGCCGTGTCCGCTACGAACACGACGCTCTGGGCCGCACCACCCTCCGCCAGAAGTCCCGCCTGTCCCGCAAGCCGGACACCTGGCGCTACACATGGGACGCGGAAGACCGCCTGACCTCGGTCACCACCCCCGACGGCACACGCTGGCGCTACACCTACGACCCACTGGGCCGCCGGACCGCCAAGCTCCGCTTGGCGGAAGACGGTGAAACGGTCGCCGAACGCGTCCACTTCACGTGGGACGGCACCACTCTCTGCGAACAGACGACGACATCGCCGGCGCTCCCCAACCCGGTCACCCTGACGTGGGACCACAAGGGCCTCCACCCGATCGCCCAGACGGAACGCATCACCGCGGCGGACGCGCCCCAGCAGGAGATCGACTCCCGCTTCTTCGCCATAGTCACCGATCTGGTCGGCACTCCGACGGAACTCGTCGACGAGCAGGGTGACATCGCCTGGCACACCCGAAGCACTCTGTGGGGCTCGACGACCTGGTCGGCCTCCAGCACGACCTACACACCCCTACGCTTCCCAGGCCAGTACTTCGACCCGGAAACGGGACTGCACTACAACTATTTCCGGCACTATGACCCGGAGACGGCGCGGTATCTCACCAGTGATCCACTCGGCTTGGCGCCAGCCGTAAACCCGGCTTCTTATGTCCACAACCCACACCGTTGGACCGACCCGCTTGGCCTCGCACCCTGCACTTCGGCAAGATCAGGTGCGGACTACATGGAGGACAGTGGTATCCCGGCAGGCGCGCCGGTCACTCATGGCGTAACCGGTACCCTCATCGGGGAGGACGGTGCGAGTGTCCGCAACTTCCAGAACGTGCTAAACGCGGGCGAGCACGACGTAATCACTCACGGTTCACGCGATGGGTTCCTCGAGTTCCCAGACGGCAATGTGAATGGTGGGCAAATCGTCGATGCGGTAACGAATAATCCAAATTATCTTGGAGGTGCACTCCGGCTGCTGGTGTGTCATTCTGGATCGGATGGTTCCGGAATAGCTCAGCAAATAGCAAATGAAATGGGGGTGACTGTGCGGGCGCCTACTGACAAAGTGGGAACCAACCCTGTTTTGGGGCCCGGACAGATTCCGCAGATTGCCAGCGAAGGATACTGGAGGATTTTCCTCCCAATCGTAGGGCGAAACTGATGAGATTTATCGGCTTTTATCGGGAATTGGCGAGTGGAAGCCCAGGAGTATATGGTGAGAGCATGCCGTCGCCGGGTTCCGGGGTGAACTATCCTAGTGTCGAGGTCAGCAGGTACCTCAGGTGCGGACATCCGATTCTCGATGTCATGGAACTGACCACCGATGCGATCGGTAAGGTCTTCCGAGTGCCTGGAGGCTCTTCAGTCTTGACCGACGGCCAGTTCGTATGGCGCCTTGACCTGGCTGCTTATGTGCAACACTACGCACTCGAATTGCCCAAAGACTTTCTGGACTTCATGGGCACTCACAGCTATCGCGTTCCAGATGTTGAACAGGCAAGCTTGGTGCAAATCTCACAGGAAGTCAGTCGCAAGCTGAATTTCCGCACTGATCCGGCGGCCGGTTCGCGCGCGAGCGAGACGGGTGAACTCCGATGAATGATCGGATGGCTGCGAGATCGCCGGATTGTGAATGTGCTTCTCCCAGGCACAGTACGGGCGCGTCGGGCTGCTGCCGGGGCGGCAGCGGCTAGTTGCCCGGCTGGCGTCCCGGGCAACGTGCGGCGGCTGCGATCTGGGGGGTCAAGGCTGACGCCGATGCGGCTCTCCGTGCTACACATGCGGCGCGCCGCGTCGAATTATGTGGGGGCGGATCGGCTTCTAGCCGTCCTTTCCGCACATGCAGCTCTCCTACGCATTGGCCGACGGGTCCTCGTGGCGTTTCGTCGAGGGTGCTTGGTTGAGTGAGGGAATCACTTTGTCGGCAAAGGGCTCATAGTGTTCGGCGCCGGGAACGTAATGGCGTTGTCGCACTTTAGTAGGTCGGCCATCTCGGAAGCTGAGCGGAAAAGCGTGCGAAGCCGTGAGTGCACTGAAAGGTTCAGATGCTCGTAGATGCTTCCTATTACGAACAGAGGGCTACGACGGCCGTCTACCTCGCAAGGAAAGACTACGTCAGCACTTTCGGCTTCGACTGTTGCTTGCATTTTCCCATCGAGTACGTAGGCCTTGAACGAGCTATAGCTACGCTTCGCGCTCTCGTCGAACAGTCGCTCACGGCCCGGTTTGAAGGTGATGCTAAACCCCTTATCCCATCCGCTAGTGCCATCGATCGTCAAATTGCATGCATATGCGAGATGGTCCTCGTTCAGTATGATTTCGGCAGCGGCTGGATGAGAGAACTGAGAATCAGATCCCTTCACGTACAAGGACGCGAAATCCTCACTCTTCTCTGCTTCTCTCATAGCGGCACTGTCCAGTACGTCGCCGCAAGCTTGGTTTACGGCTTCCCTGCCGTGCAGGACTCCATCACCTCCGCAAGCCGCACAAAGGATAACCATCAGCGTTGTGGGGAACAGCCAGGGCTTGTATCGCATCAGCGGCGACCTCCATCGGTGCGATTGGCGTTGTTGGCGCCGCGATCGTAGGCGTTCAGGACGCTTTCTGTGTAATCCTGGCCGTTGTGCTGCTGCATATGAATCAGTGCTGGCGTAGTTGCCCGCAACTGGCCTAGCTGTGCAAATCGACTCTCCGACATTCGATTCTTGTCCGAGAGGTCAACCTCCTTTTCTTTAGTTTCACGGTCAATCTCAATGCCCCATTGTGTTTCGACGGCGCCACTGACACCCTCGACCAGGGTGGGAACAACAAATGCAGCCGCTGCCGCAGTGGTTGGCCCGGCCAGCGGGAGGAGAACCAGCCCTGTCGCCAGCCCTGCACCCTGACTGATCCCGAACTTCTTCCACTCTGCCGACTCGGCGAGCTTATCGTTTATCTTGTCTGTCTGATCGCCGAACTGTTTGTCCACGTAAGAGAGTCTGGCCTCATCAAGAATGCCATGAACATGGCCACCATTCGTGAGGACTTTGCGGGCCACCTCAGCATCATTGTGGTAGGCATCCAGTGCGCCAAGTGTGAACGCTTGCTGTGCCGAGGACAGGATCTTATATCCTCCCTCATGCTGAGCGATATTGTATAGGTAGTTGCTTGCAGTCTCGTAGGAAAGACTCAAATGACCAGGACCCGTGTATTGATAAATCCCATCGCGTCCTGCCGAAGATCCCCTGCCTCCTTCGTCCATGGCAGACCAATTCAAATCGTCCATATATCCTGCCGCCATTCGGGCTAGACTATCGCCGATTCCAGGTCGATCATTCACGAATTCTATATCTTCGGACACGCCGACTACGATCTGTTCCATGATGTTGGCGGTGCGGTTGTCGCGCACCACAATGCCGTTGGAAGCATCGTAGGGCACACCGAGCGTAGCGGCTTCGAGGGCATGGCCAAACTCATCATAGCCGTAACCTCGATTGTCTTCGGCGAAGGGATTGGCGTTGGGCCACTCGCGATTCAGTAGATGCTGTAGATGTGGATCTCGTTTATCATCGTCCCAATTCTTAGAGAAAAAGAGATCCTTCGCTGCCTCTGGGTTATGCCCCAATGCTTCTAGGTAGCCGGCCATCGGATCCATGCCTTGGTCGTTCCCGGAGCCGAAGTTTAGGAAGGGGGAGGGGTTGCCGTCCGCTCGCCAGAGTTCGTTCGGCTTCTGGTCCTTGTGCTCCTTCTCGTATCCGATCAGTTTCTCGCCGTAGGCATTGAGGAAATCGGTGTCGTAATTCCCGTAGCGCATCAGGCTGCTCATCACCTGGAAGCCGTATGGCCCGTCCTGGGTGACTCCGCGCTTCATGTCCAGGTACTTGACCTGCTCGCTCCCCAGCGCGATGACGTCGTGCTTCCACTTATTCATGGCCTTGCTGTCCGAGTGCGAGGCCGTGGCAAGCGTGTAGCTCAGTGACTTCTGGATGGATGCGGACGCCTTCGTGTGCGCATCGCCCGTCTGTACACGGTCAGCGATGCGAGTCCAGAGCTCAAGCGTGCCGGCAGCGCCCAGGCGGGTGGCGAACTTCTCGGCGAAGTAGGGGTCCCCTTCGTGGCGGGCCATCAACTGGTTGATGCGACGAAGGGTTGCAAGGTCCAAGGGCTCGTCGGCTCCAGCCAGGGCCAGCTTGCTCTTGTCCCCGATGAGCTGCTCGAGCTCTTTGAGATCCTGGTCAGCCTTTTCCCGTCCCTTTTTGGCGCCCGCGATGCTGCCGTAGCTGTTGGGATTAAAACCCTTGCCTCGCCCATTGACATCCTGAGTGAGCGCCCAGGAGAGCGCGTCATCCGCCTCCTGCGCCGCATCGATCGCAGATCGGATGCTCTCTCTGTAGGCTCTGAGAGTGTCCTGGTAACTCTTGTTCAGCGCGCCGATGTGTTCGGTCGGGGTGCCTTTGGGCGGATCGAGGTAGACGTCTCCGCTCGCATTGATCGACACGTAGTCATCGGAGTCGATGTCGCGCTTGAGTCTTCGCAGCTTGGCCTGGGAACGGGTGAAGACCTCGTGCGCATCGTCCAGTAGCTTGTGAATATCCGTGGCTTCATCCGCTGCGGCGGTGAGCTGCTTGCCCACGATTTCGACCTTGTCGAGAGCGGCTTTAGCCGCGGCACCCTGCCAATTGGATCCTTCGAGGTCCTTCTGGACGGTGTTGCCGTACTGCGTGTGTACCTTCCGGAACTCGCCGGGGAGTTTGCGCCACTTGTCCACGGCGTCGGACAGTGCCGTGAAATCTGCCTCGAGAAGCGTCTGGTAGTCGAGCATCATTCCTCGTTCAACAAAGGGTTGTGCTACTTGAGCTTCTCGCGGCCATGGCGAGATTTCTCTTGCTGTTCCCGCGCCGCGTACTCGATTGCGCTGGTACGGAGAGTGCCGGCGATGTCGTTCTTGAGCAGGCTGTCCACGTACTGCATCTGACCTTTCCACCGCGTCATGAATGTGGAGAAGGCGGATGCGGATTTGAATCCCTTGAGACCAGGGCCGACCTGGTCGGTTTCCTTGGCCGCATCGTTGTCCGCCTTCGTGAAGGCTTCACGCACTGTGTCGGCGTTCGTGGCGCGCTTCCTCAGGAAGTGGGAGTCCGCGACGAGCTGCTTGCCTCCTCCATCACCTCGCTCCGCCGGTAGCTGATTCAGCTGCATGCTGCTCTGCTGCCGGGCAACCGCGGTGCTGCGGGCCTGCCCCCACATCTCATCGAATGACACGTTGGTTCCTCGATCCGTCGGCTGACCGGTCGGCTGGCGCCGTTTCAGCCGTGCTGGTCTGAGCCGTGGGTTCCGCCGCGAGGGAAGGGTTCGGCGGCATGGCCCTGGGGCGGGTTGTGGGGCGGGTACTGCTGCGGGTGGACGTGGGGGGAGTACGACGGTGGTGGGGGCATCAGCGGCGATGTCTGCGTCGCTCGTCGGCGGCGTGTGCGCAGGAGGGCGAGGGTGACCGCTATGCCGATGACGGCGGCGGATGCGGCGCCCAGGGTGAGCCACCATGCGACGTTGTCGTCGTCGTTGGGCTCAGAAGCGGCCGTGTCCGTTCCTCCCGCACCTGTGGTCGGTGTCTCGGAGTTTTTGGGTGCGGAGGCCTGCGGTGAGGGAGATGCGGTGGACGCGGCGAGGTCCGGCAAGGGGTACTGGTCCGCCGGGCCTGGATCACCTGGAGTCCTGAGCGCCACCCGAGGTCGCACGGTGCCGTAGCCGACGGAGTCGGTGCGCTCGTCGCCGTTCTTGGGCTTGCCCGCCGTGTTCAGCAGGACCCGGAGCACCTGATGGTTGGTCCAGTCGGGGTGCTTTGACCAGATGAGGGCTGCGGATGCGGAAGCGATGGCTGTGGCGTCGCTGGTC
Organism: Streptomyces sp. NPDC026246; assembly: GCF_055567995.1. Lineage (NCBI taxonomy): Bacteria > Bacillati > Actinomycetota > Actinomycetes > Kitasatosporales > Streptomycetaceae > Streptomyces > Streptomyces sp. NPDC026246. The sequence continues at coordinate 187,219 of NZ_JBVHPJ010000014.1, forward strand.
CCGTCAGTGCGGCAAACCCTGGTGCCTCCGAGACAGGCGTGGATCATGTCCTTGCCTGGCGCCATGAGGTCGACCTGCGGGCCGCTTTGCGAGTTGGCCAGGGCCTTTGCGTTCTTGTCGGACGCCCCGATGCCGACGACGCCAGGTGTTGCTGCCGGGAAACCTGCCAGGTTGGTCGTATCCCCGTCATTGCCGACGGCGGCGAAGACCAGCTTTCCTTGGTCGATGGCATACCGCACAGCGGAAGTGAGCTGCGGGGTGTCGACATTCCGCCTGCCGGGAGCGTTGTAGGCGCCCATAGAGATGTTGATGATCTGGGCATCTGTGTCGGCGGCGTAACGAATCGCCTTGGACATGATTCGTGAGAATTGGGCACCTGTGTCGACCTGACCGTAATCCTCCTCGGTGTAGCGCATACGGACTGGAAGGATCTTGACCCCGGGGGCAAGACCATGAGAGCCGCTGACTGAGCCCCGCGCCCCTGTGGCTGCGATAAGTGACGCGATGCTTGTGCCGTGGCCGGCCAGATCGGTGTGCTCGTCACCGCGCTGGTCTGAGTAGTCCTTCCCGTCAAGCACCTGTCCCCTGAGATCGGTCAGGGTGTCGTCCACACCTGAGTCCAGAACAGCCACTGTGACGCCACTGCCTGTGCTCGATTTCCACATCTCGTCAGCTTGCATGGCGTCGAGGTGCCACTGACGGGACCGCACTGACTCGGCATGAGCCGGGCTTGTAGCTGCGCCTGTCAAGAGGAGACTCAACGCCGCTGACGACGCCAACATGTGCCGCACCGCGCGCAGTCCGCTGTTTCTGGAGCCCATGTGCCTTCCTGAGGATGGAACCGATCGCGGTCAGTCAAGAACCGGTGGGACGGTACGACGGGACCCACGAGCCCATGTAGCTTCGTCCTCGACGAGATAGTCAGGTCGCTCATGGTCCTGCCGGTCACTCCGCTGACTGGCAGGTTGGGCGGGCCGAGGTCCTTGAGGGAATACGCCGGCGCGTTCTCGCGCCGGTCCTGCAGGAGACTGGCGGACCAGCCCGGATCCGCCTGGCGTAAAGGGCCGGCCTGCTGGGCTGCTGACCTGACCTGGTCGGTTGCCGACAGAGCCGCCTGTTTCAGTCACCAATCGACGTCCGGCTGCCAGCCCTCCAGGCGGGTTGGCACCGGTCCCGGCAGACATGCCGGGCACCAACCCCCGTGCCATGGGGGCACGCCCTTGCGCCCCAGCAGCTCCGCTGCCACTACCGATCACGTTTCCTTGCGGGATGCTTGGCGGGCGTCCCGTACCGGGCGCCACAGGACGGCCACCGATGACGCCACTTTCCCTGGGCGTACGGATCCCGGGGTTCGCCGTGCTGCCCTGCCACGGCGCTACGGGGCTCTGGAACGTTGCTGGCGTACGCACGGCGCCCGGGCCCGTCGTGCCACCACTTCCGAACGCAGGAGGAACGACGCCCGGTTGGAACGGCGAGGTCGTTTCGGGCTTGAGGCTCGCCGGCTGCGAGGTAGGCGCCGTCGGCGGAACTGCCGCGGTGGTGTCCGGGAGGGCTGCGACGCCGTCGATCTCCATGGCCACAGGCACCGTGCCTACGGCCTGCTGCCTCCGCGTGCTGTCAGGCGTCGGGACCACAGTACTGAGCGGTGCCGCCGAGCTGCTGTGATGACCACTGGACGAGGCCGACTGGACATGGTTCCCCCGAACGTCAGCGTCTCCTCCTGCGCTACTGCCGTCCGCCACGTATTCCCGACTCGACTCCCACCAAGTCGAGTTGTCAGTGTGCCGCGCCGGAGGCGAGAACGTAGGCGGTTCCACCCCATTCACCTGCTGCGCCGAATACTCATACGTCTGCGCCAGCTTCCGCAGCTGCTGGATCGCCTCCGCCCGCGCCGCCTCCATGCGCTGCTGTGCCGCCGTCGCGTCGGACTGGGCCGTCTGCGCCAGCTTGCGCGCGTCGGGGTCGTTCCGTGCGCCCGGCTCCTGCGTCGTGGCGAAGGCCTTCCGCGCGTCGGCCAGGTCCGCCTTGGCCCGGGTGGTCTCGGACGTGGCCGGCATGGCCGCCTTGGCCTCGGCCACCGCCTGGGCCACCGTGGCCATCCAGCGGGAGGCGACCTCCGCGTACTGGCCCAGGCGCAGGGTCGCGGCCGCGCTCTGCCCGCCCCAGTCGCGGAAGGCGTCGCCGCCCTCGCCCTGCCACTCCAGTCCCTTGACGTACGTCATGAGGTCGTCGCCGATCTTCGTGATCGTCGACGAGGCCTTGGCGAGCTTCGTCGCGAGCTGGGACGCGCCGGCCGAACTGGCCGATTCCAGCAGCGCCGCCAACTGCTCGTGGGTCATGGACTCGAAGTCCGTGCGCCCCGGCTGCGGCGTTCCGCGGCCTGTCTGCCCGGCCATCAGTACTCTCCCCCCTCGGTGGTGGAAGGCTCCGGCGTGCCGGCCGCGCCACCCTTACCGGTCCCACCGGTCGCATCCGTCGTACCGGCCGGCCGCTCCGCGTACGGATCCCGCCCCGCCACGTAGTACTTCTCCGCCTCCGCGTTGACCGCCCTCATCCGCGCCTTGATGTCCGCGTCGAGGTTCTCGTAGCCCACCCGCGACGCGTGCACCGCCAGGCCCATGCTCTCGATCTGCGTGCCCAGGGCCTTGGACAGCTTCTCCAGTTCGTCGTGGACGACGGCGTAGGAGTCGTAGAGGAACTGGGCCTCCTTGAACTCGGCGGCGCCCAGCTGGGCGCGCTGCAGGCGGTCCTGGCCGACCTTGCCCGGTGCCGCCTCCGACTCGTCCAGTTCCCGCAGCAGGGCGTCGACGCGCTTCTTGAAGCCCGCCATGGCCTTGTGCTGGATGTCCAGCGCCATCGCGGGGTTCACCCCGGACAACGTGTCGAACGCCTTGCCCGTGTCCGGCGCCCCGCCCGTGCCGCCGCCCCCGTGCGAACTCACCTCTGCAACCTCCCCGTTCCCTTCCAGACGCCCCCGTCTCCGCGCCCGGACCCGATCACCCTAGTGCCGTTGCGGTAGCAAGCCCACTTGAATCAGGGGCGTCCCGCGCTTGCGTGACACGAACACGCCACGTCCGGCAGGCATGGGACGCGCCCGCACGTTGCCCAGGATGTCGCCCTCGCTCGGATCACCCGAAAGGATCACGCCCTGCGCGCCGAGCTCCTTCAGCCGCTGCAGGAAGGACTCGTACATGGCCCGCGAGGCGCCCGCCGAACTGCGCGCGACGATGAACTTGACGCCCACGTCACGGGCGAACGGCAGGTGCTCCACGAGCTGCGCCATCGGGTTGCCGGAGCCCGCCGCGACGAGTTCGTAGTCGTCGACCACGACGAACAGCTGGGGGCCGCTCCACCAACTGCGGTCCCGCAGCTGCTGGGGCGTGATGTCCGGCTTGGGCGCGCGCCGCTCCATGAACTGGCCGATGGCGTCCATGTGCACCTGCATGGCCGACGCCATCGGCGCGTACTCCAGCAGGTGTTCCTCCGACACCGCCTCCAGCATGGTGCGCCGGTAGTCCCCGACGACGATGCGTGCCTCGGCCGGGGTGTAGCGCTCGGCGATCTGCTTGGCGATCAGGCGCAGCAGGTTGGTCTTGCCCGACTCGCTGTCACCGAACACGAGCAGGAACGGGTCCGTGTCGAAGTCGACGAAAACCGGTTCCAGGCCGGCCTCGTCGATGCCGATCGCGATGCCGTGCTGCGGGAACTCGAAGCCCTTGGGCAGCTGGTCGGCGGGCAGCTTGCGCGGCAGCAGCCGTACCGCCGGGGCCGGCGGCCCCTGCCAGCCGCTGCGCACCGTCCGCACGAGCTGAGCCGTGGCCTGCGTGAGGCTCTCGGCCTCGGACAGCGAGTCGATGCGCGGCAGTGCGGTCATGAAGTGCAGCTTCTGCGGGACCTGGCCGCGCCCCGGCACACCCGCCGGCACGTTCAGCGCGACCTTGCGGTCGAACTCGGAGTCCATGGCGTCGCCCAGCCGCAGCTCCAGCCGCCCCAGGATCTGGTCCTTCAGAGCCGCGCGCACCTCCATGTAGCGGGAGGCGGACAGCACGACGTGCACGCCGTAGCCCAGGCCGCGCCCGGCGATGTCGTGGACGACGCCTTCCAGCCCTTCGTAGTCGTTGCGGAAGGCGCCCCAGCCGTCGACGACCAGGAAGACGTCGCCCCAGGCCTCGCTCGGCAGTTCACCCGCCGCGCGGCGGCGCCGGTAGGTGGCGATCGAGTCGATGCCGTTGCTGCGGAAGAACCGCTCGCGCCGGTTGAGGATGCCCACGACCTCCGCGACCGTGCGCCGCACCCGCTCGGGATCGAGCCGGGACGCCACCCCGCCCACGTGCGGCAGGTCGTTCACCGCGGTGAGGCCGCCACCGCCGAAGTCCAGGCAGTAGAACTGCACTTCGTGCGGCGTGTGGGTGAGCGCGAACGAGGAGATCAACGTGCGCAGCAGCGTGGACTTGCCCGACTGGGGGCCGCCCACCACCATCATGTGTCCCGCCGCGCCCGAGAAGTCCTGGTACAGCACGTCGCGTCGCTGTTCGTACGGCTTGTCGATCAGCCCCAGCGGGACCGTCAGCCCGCCGAGCCGCGTGTACTCGGCGGCGTGCGCGCCGCGCTCCCTGGTGACGGCCAGGGCGGGCAGCAGGTCGTTCAGCGCCGGGGCCTGCTCCAGCGGCGGCAGCCACACCTGGTGCGCCGGTACGCCCTGCCCCTCCAGGCGCTGCACGATCACGTCGAGCACGGTGTCGGCGAGGGCGTCGTCCTCCCCGCGCGGCTGCGGGTCCTGCCCCGGTTCGGGAGCCGCGTACGTCACCGGCACGGCAGCCGCCGTGAACAGCGCGGGCCGCCGCTCCACGGGCAGCCTGCCGGCCGAGGCATCCGGGCCGCCCGTGCGGTACACGCCGGACACGTAGGCGGCCTTGAACCGCACCATCTCGTCCGTGCCGAACTTCAGGTAGCCGGAGCCGGGCACGGACGGCAGGTGGTAGGCGTCCGGCACGCCCAGCGCGGCACGGGACTCGGCGGCCGAGAACGTCCGCAGGCCGATGCGGTACGACAGGTAGGTGTCCAGGCCGCGCAACCGGCCCTCCTCCAGCCGCTGCGAAGCCAGCAGCAGATGGACCCCCAGCGACCGTCCGATGCGGCCGATCTGGATGAACATGTCGATGAAGTCGGGCTTGGCGGTGAGCAGTTCGCTGAACTCGTCGATCACCAGGACGAGGGACGCGAGCGGCTCGAGCGGGGCGCCCGCGGCGCGTGCCTTCTCGTAGTCGTGGAGGTTCGCGTAGTTGCCGGCCGACCGCAACAGCTCCTGCCTGCGCTGCAGTTCACCGCGGATGGCGTCACCCATGCGGTCGACCAGGGTCAGGTCGTCGGCCAGGTTGGTGATGACCGCGGCGACGTGCGGCATCTGAGCCATGCCGGCGAAGGTCGCGCCGCCCTTGAAGTCCGCCAGCACGAAGTTGAGCGTCTCGGACGAGTGCGTGACCGCCAGTCCCAGGACGAGGGTGCGCAGGAGCTCCGACTTGCCGGAACCCGTGGCGCCGACGCAGAGTCCGTGCGGCCCCATGCCGTCCTGGGCGGCCTCCTTCAGGTCCAGCATCACGGGCCGGCCGTCCTCGCCCACGCCGATGGGCACGCGCAGCCGCTCCGGGGTGGACCGGGGGCGCCAGGTGCGCTGGACGTCCACGGAGGCGGCGTCGCCCAGTCCGAGCAGGTCGGTGAAGTCCAGGTTGGACAGCAGAGGTTCGTCGTCGTCACCCCCGCCCATGCGCAGGGGGGCGAGCTGGCGGGCCAGCGCCTCGGCGGCGGCCGGCGACATCGCGTCCGGCGTGCCCTCGTAGGCGATGCCGCCCCCGGAGTCCAGCCACAGACGGTCCGGGCGCACCACGACGGAGAGGTCACCGCGCGGCTGGTCCAGGTCTCCGGCGACGACTTCCACCACGGTGACGCCCTGCAGACCCTCGGCGGCGGCGAAGGCCGAGGTGGGCGGCACCATGCCGCCGTCCAGCACCACCAGCACGTGCGGCTGGTCCAGGAGCGGGCGGCCTTCCCTGCTGAACCTCGGGCGGCCCTCCAGCCGGGGCGCGAGCAGCGCCTCCAGCTCTCCCAGGTCGTCGCCGAACAGCCGCCGGGTGCCTGCCCCATCCACCTGCCCGGCCACCTGGCTGTGCGGCAGCCACTTGGTCCAGTCCCAGCGCTCCACCGCCGCGGGCGCGGCCACCACGGCGACCAGCAGGTCGTCGGGGGAGTGCAGGGTGACCGCCTGCGCCACCAGCGCGCGGGCCGTGGACCGGGCGCACTCCGGCTCACCGGACACCGTGACGTGGTAGAAGGCGCGCAACGACACCGCCACCGGCAGGGCGTCCAACTGGCCGTGCACGGTGAGGAACCGCTGCATGGCTCCCGCGCACAGCGGCTCGAGTTCGTCGACCGGCGCGGTGTCCGGCGCGACCAGGGGCGTGGCCAGTTGCTGCGGTCCCAGGCCGAGCCGCACCTGCCCGAAGTCGCCGTCACCGACGCGCCGCTCCCACACCCGGCTGCCCTCGGCGACCACGGCCCACAACTGGTCGGGTGCGGGGTGCAGATACAACTGGGCGTCGCGCTGGCGCAGCGCGGTCCGCCGGATCCGGCGGCGCGTCTGGGCCAGGTACCGCAGGTAGTCCCGTCGCACGTCGGCCATTTGCCCCTGCGTACCGCGGCGGTAGCGGACGATCTGCGCGACCACCATGGCGGCCGTCGACACCAGCATGACCACGCCCATGATCCGCATGAACGGATGGGCGTTGGGGGACGCGAAGTAGAACACCACCGACGAGCCCATGCCGAGCGTCGGCAGCACCTGCATGAGCACGCCCTCCTGCTGCCCGCGCGGCAACTCGGGAGGAGCTTCCAGTTGCAGTTCTTCCGAGGGCACTTCGGGCGGGAGGGCACGAGGCGGACGCTTGACGACGATCTGGCTCACCGAGGTCAATCCCCCTGCTCCGACGGGCCATTGCCCACCGGCACCCCCGTGGTACCGGCCGTCCCGCGCTGCCCGGCGATCCTACTCGGCACGACCGACGGCGCTTGTCGGTAGGGTGGCGCACCGCAGCGTACGCATCCGCGAAGCAGGGGGTCAGTGAAGGTGAGTTCGACCACGGCAACAGGGTTCTGCCGAGTCACCGTCGTCGCGCCCGACAGTCGCATCGACGTGGCGCTGCCGGTGGACCTGGCCGTGGCCGAGGTCTACCCGGAGATCCTGCGTCTGACCGGCCAGACCCAGCCCGCCGGCACCCCGACGGGCTATCACCTGGTCCGCCGCGACGGCCGGGTGCTTGACGGAGCGCGCACCCTGGCCGACGAGCGCGTCCTGGACGGCGAGGTGCTGAGCCTGCGCCCCTTCGCCGAGTCGCTGCCGCCGGCCGTCTACGACGACGTCTCGGACGCCGTCGCCTCGGCCGTGGTCCGCGACCGCCACCTGTGGAGCGACGACCTGCTGCGCGCCGCGGGGCTGGCCGGCGGCGCACTGCTGGTGCTGCTGACCGGGTTCGTCCTCTGGTACGCCGACCCGGTGCGCCACGACATGAGCGGACTGCCCGGCATCCTCGCCGGCGGCATCGGCCTGCTCCTCACCGCGTTCGCCGGCGTCCGCACCCGCGTCTACGCGGACCGGGCCTCGGCGGCGGCCCTGGGACTCTCGGCGCTGCCGCTGCTGATGATCGCCGGCACCGGCATCATCGGCCCGCAGGCCGGTCACGGACCCGGCAAGCTCCAGTTCATGCTGGGCTGCGTGACCGTGCTGGTGGCGTCGGTGGTGCTGGCCGCACTGTCCCCGGCCTCGGACGCGCCCTTCGTGGCGGCCACCTTCCTCGCGGCGGTGGGGTCGCTGGTCACGTTCGTCGCCATCGTCGCCGGCGCCTCGGCGACGGCGGCCGCCGCCGTGTGCGCGCCCGCCGCGATCGGCCTGGTGGCCTTCCTGCCCGGCATGTCGGCACGGTTCGCGCGCCTGCCCATCGGTTACGCCTCACCCCGCTCGGCCGCGCAGGACGACTTCGACCCGGACCCCGGGCAGGGCCCCGACGAGGAGCCGCTGGACGCCGAGCGGATCGCGGCGCAGGCCAGGCGTGGGCACGAGATGCTGCTGGGACTCGTGGCCGGCACGGCGGCCGTCGTCATCGCCTCCGCGGCGGTCCTGGGTTTCTCGGACGACGTCTGGGGCCAGCTGCTGGCCCTGGCGGCCGGGCTGGCCATGCTGATCAGGGCACGGCTGTTCCGCTACACCTCCCAGGTGGTGTGCGTGCTGGTGGCGGGCATCGCGGCGATCGCCCTGCTGATGCTCGGCCTCGCCCTGAACCCTCCGGCTGCGGCCCTGGCCGAGTTCGTGCTCCACGACGACCGCGGGGCACTCGACGCCCGCACGGTCTGGCTGACCGCGGCCGTCGCGGCGGGCGCCGCACTCGTCACCGCCGTCGGGCTCGTCGTCCCGCGCAAGGGCCTGTCCCCGTTCTGGGGCCGGTTCCTGGATCTGGCGGAGGGGGCCGTGCTGCTCTCCCTGGTCCCGCTGTGCCTCGCCGTCCTGGGCGTCCTCACCGACGTCCGGTCCATGACCGGCTGACCTGAGACGATGTGCCGGGCGGCGGCAGGGGCCCGGGGGAGTCGGCCGCCGACGCGCCGCGCGCCGGAGGGCGGAAGACGCCCCGGCCGGTCCGGGTCAGCCGCCCGGCGAACCCTCCCCTCACCGCCTGCTAACCTGGTCGACGGCCGTTTGTGTACGCACCCCCGGAGCGATCCCTCGCCCTGGAGGCCGCGCCCAGCGGATCCCCGCCTTCCGAGTCACGGAAGCTCCCCCGAGATGCAGACCGGGGGCACTCGGTGGCCCATCACAGACCCAATGAGGAGTACGCGTGCCGCTCGACGCCGCTACGAAGAAGCAGATCATCACCGAGTTCGGCCAGAAGGAGGGCGACACCGGCTCCCCCGAGGTCCAGGTCGCCATGCTCTCGCGCCGCATCTCGGACCTGACCGAGCACCTCAAGACCCACAAGCACGACCACCACTCGCGTCGTGGCCTGCTGATCCTTGTGGGTCAGCGCCGCCGCCTCCTGCAGTACCTGGCGAAGAAGGACATCCAGCGCTTCCGTGCGCTGGTCGAGCGCCTCGGCATCCGCCGCGGTGCGGCGGGCGCCAAGTAGGACGCCGTGAGGGGAGCGGTTCCCGGCAGGAAAAGGGAACCGCTCCCTTTGCCGTACGTGCGGAGTGTCACCCCTGCTTTGTAGTGTGGTAGCACAACGCAAGATGCGACACAGCGTGATACGTCCTCACCGAGATGGGTACGGCGTATCACGTAAGACGAACGAGGAGAGGCGCACCGAGCCGCCGCCGGTCCTCGGTAGTGGCCCCCGGGAGAAGCGATCCCCGGGTGCTTCGATCGAAGACCGGCCCGCACAGCACCGTGCGCTTCTCCGCAACCGTCCCCCTGCCACACGGGCAGCCGGGACGAAGACGAGGAGAAATCACTAGTGGAGAACGAGACCCACTACGCCGAGGCCGTCATCGACAACGGCGTTTTCGGCACCCGCACCATCCGCTTCGAGACGGGCCGCCTGGCCAAGCAGGCCGCCGGCTCCGCCGTGGCCTACCTGGACGACGACACCATGGTGCTGTCGGCCACCACCGCCTCCAAGAACCCCAAGGACCAGCTCGACTTCTTCCCCCTCACGGTGGACGTCGAGGAGCGGATGTACGCCGCCGGCAAGATCCCCGGCAGCTTCTTCCGCCGTGAGGGCCGTCCCTCCGAGGACGCCATCCTCACCTGCCGTCTGATCGACCGCCCGCTGCGCCCGTCCTTCAAGAAGGGCCTGCGCAACGAGATCCAGGTCGTCGCCACGATCATGGCGCTCAACCCCGACCACCTGTACGACGTCGTCGCGATCAACGCGGCCTCGGCGTCCACGCAGCTGGCCGGCCTGCCCTTCTCCGGCCCGATCGGCGGCGTCCGCGTCGCGCTGATCCGCGGCCAGTGGGTGGCCTTCCCGACGCACACCGAGCTCGAGGACGCCGTCTTCGACATGGTCGTCGCGGGTCGCGTCCTGGAGGACGGCGACGTCGCGATCATGATGGTCGAGGCCGAGGCCACCGAGAAGACCATCAAGCTGGTCGAGGGCGGCGCCGACGCGCCGACCGAGGAGGTCGTCGCGGCCGGTCTGGACGCCGCGAAGCCCTTCATCAAGGTCCTGTGCAAGGCGCAGTCGGACCTCGCCGCCAAGGCCGCCAAGCCCACCGGCGAGTTCCCGATCTTCCTGGACTACCAGGACGACGTCCTCGAGGCGCTCACCGCCGCCGTCCGCCCCGAGCTGGCCCAGGCGCTCACCATCGCCGGCAAGCAGGAGCGCGAGGCCGAGCTCGACCGCGTCAAGCAGCTCGCCGCCGAGAAGCTCCTGCCGGAGTTCGAGGGCCGCGAGAAGGAGATCTCCGCCGCGTACCGCTCGCTGACCAAGACCCTGGTCCGTGAGCGCGTCATCAAGGAGAAGAAGCGCATCGACGGCCGCGGTGTCACCGACATCCGCACCCTGGCCGCCGAGGTCGAGGCCATCCCGCGGGTCCACGGCTCCGCCGTGTTCGAGCGCGGCGAGACGCAGATCCTGGGCGTCACCACGCTGAACATGCTCCGCATGGAGCAGCAGCTGGACACGCTGTCGCCGGTGACGCGCAAGCGCTACATGCACAACTACAACTTCCCGCCGTACTCCACCGGCGAGACCGGCCGCGTCGGCTCCCCGAAGCGCCGCGAGATCGGCCACGGCGCCCTCGCCGAGCGCGCCCTGGTCCCGGTCCTGCCGACGCGCGAGGAGTTCCCCTACGCGATCCGCCAGGTCTCCGAGGCGCTGAGCTCCAACGGCTCGACGTCCATGGGCTCGGTCTGCGCCTCCACCATGTCGCTGCTGAACGCCGGTGTGCCGCTGAAGGCCCCCGTCGCGGGTATCGCCATGGGCCTGATCTCCCAGGAGATCGAGGGCGAGACCCACTACGTCACCCTCACCGACATCCTCGGTGCGGAGGACGCCTTCGGCGACATGGACTTCAAGGTCGCCGGCACCAAGGACTTCGTGACCGCCCTCCAGCTCGACACCAAGCTGGACGGCATCCCGGCCTCCGTCCTGGCCGCGGCCCTGAAGCAGGCCCGTGACGCCCGCCTCCACATCCTCGACGTGATGATGGAAGCGATCGACACCCCGGACGAGATGTCCCCGAACGCCCCGCGGATCATCACCGTCAAGATCCCCGTGGACAAGATCGGCGAGGTCATCGGCCCCAAGGGCAAGATGATCAACCAGATCCAGGAGGACACCGGCGCCGACATCACGATCGAGGACGACGGCACGATCTACATCGGCGCGGTCGACGGACCCTCCGCCGAGGCTGCCCGCACCACGATCAACGGCATCGCCAACCCGACCATGCCGGAGGTCGGCGAGCGCTACCTGGGCACGGTCGTGAAGACGACCACCTTCGGCGCGTTCGTGTCGCTGCTCCCCGGCAAGGACGGTCTGCTGCACATCTCGCAGATCCGCAAGCTCGCCGGCGGCAAGCGCGTGGAGAACGTCGAGGACGTCCTCGGCGTGGGCGCGAAGGTCCAGGTCGAGATCGCGGAGATCGACTCCCGTGGCAAGCTCTCCCTGATCCCGGTCATCGAGGGCGAAGAAGGCGACGAGACGAAGGACGACGGCGACAAGTGACGTCCCGCGGTTTCCAGGCGACGGCCCGCACCTCTTCGGAGGCGCGGGCCGTCGCCCGTACCCAAACCCTGATCAAGGGCGAGAACGGCATCGGCACGGTCCGCAAGACCACCCTCCCCGGCGGCCTGCGCATCGTCACCGAGACCCTGCCGTCGGTCCGCTCCGCGACCTTCGGCATCTGGGCACACGTCGGCTCCCGTGACGAGACCCCGGCGCTGAACGGCGCCACGCACTACCTGGAGCACCTGCTCTTCAAGGGCACCGGCCGCAGGTCCGCCCTGGACATCTCCTCCGCGCTGGACGCGGTCGGCGGCGAGATGAACGCGTTCACGGCGAAGGAGTACACGTGCTACTACGCGCGCGTGCTCGACACCGACCTGCCGCTCGCCATCGACGTCGTCTGCGACATGCTGACCGGCTCGCTCATCCGCGAGGAGGACGTCGACGTCGAGCGCGGCGCCATCCTCGAAGAGATCGCCATGACCGAGGACGACCCGGGCGACTGCGTGCACGACCTGTTCGCGCACACGATGTTCGGCGACAACGCCCTCGGCCGCCCGGTCCTCGGCACGGTCGACACGGTCAACGCCCTCACCGCCGACCGCATCCGCCGCTTCTACAAGAAGCACTACGACCCGACCCACCTGGTCGTCGCCTGCGCCGGCAACGTCGACCACGCCAAGGTCGTCCGCCAGGTACGCGCCGCCTTCGACAAGGCGGGGGCCTTCCGGGACCTCGCCGCCGAGCCCGTCGCCCCGCGCGGCGGCCGTCGCGCGCTGCGCACCGCGGGCCGGGTCGAGCTGGTCGGCCGCAAGACCGAGCAGGCGCACGTCGTGCTGGGCATGCCGGGCCTGTCCCGCACCGACGAGCGGCGCTGGGCCCTCGGCGTGCTGAACACCGCCCTCGGCGGCGGCATGTCCTCCCGCCTGTTCCAGGAGGTCCGCGAGAAGCGCGGCCTGGCCTACAGCGTGTACTCGTACACCTCGGGCTTCGCCGACTGCGGCCTGTTCGGCGTCTACGCGGGCTGCAGGCCCTCCCAGGTGCACGACGTGCTGAAGATCTGCCGCGACGAGCTCGACCAGGTCGCCGAGCACGGCCTCCCGGACGACGAGATCGCACGCGCCGTCGGCCAGCTGCGCGGCTCCACGGTCCTCGGCCTGGAGGACACCGGTGCGCTGATGAACCGCATCGGCAAGAGCGAGCTGTGCTGGGGCGAGCAGATGTCGGTCGACGACATGCTGTCGCACATCGCGTCGGTCACCCCGGACGACGTCCGCGCGGTCGCCCGCGAGATCCTGGGACGGCGGCCCTCCCTGTCGGTCATCGGCCCGCTGAAGGACAAACAGGCGGCCCGCCTGCACGACGCCGTCGCCTGACCACCCCCCTGGTGAAAGAAGCACAACAGATGAGCAAGCTGCGCGTGGCGGTCCTCGGCGCCAAGGGCCGGATCGGTTCGGAGGCCGTCCGGGCCGTCGAAGCCGCCGAGGACATGGAACTGGTCGCCGCCCTCGGCCGGGGCGACGCACTGGAGGCGCTCACCGACACCGGCGCCCAGGTCGCGGTGGAACTGACCACCCCCGACTCGGTCATGGCCAACCTCGAGTTCTGCGTCGGCCACGGCATCCACGCGGTCGTCGGCACCACGGGCTGGAACGACGAGCGCCTCGCGCAGCTGAACGGCCTGCTGGAGAAGTCCCCGGGGACGGGCGTGCTCATCGCGCCCAACTTCTCCATCGGGGCCGTGCTGACCATGAAGTTCGCGCAGCTCGCCGCGCCGTACTTCGAGTCGGTCGAGGTCGTCGAGCTGCACCACCCGAACAAGGTGGACGCCCCCTCCGGCACCGCCACGCGCACCGCGCAGCTCATCGCCGAGGCCCGTCGCGCCGCCGGCACCGCCCCGGCGCCCGACGCCACGGCCACCGCCCTGGACGGTGCCCGGGGCGCCGACGTCGACGGCGTCCCGGTGCACGCCGTGCGGCTGCGCGGCCTGCTCGCCCACCAGGAGGTCCTGCTGGGCGGCGAGGGCGAGACCCTCACCGTCCGGCACGACTCGCTCCACCACAGCAGCTTCATGCCGGGCATCCTGCTCGGCGCCCGCCGCGTGGTGACCACCCCGGGCCTGACCTTCGGCCTGGAACACTTCCTGGACCTGAACTGAGCCCCTGACCCTCATGCGCGCGAAGCTCACCTACGCCCTCACGGCCGCCGTCCTGGTCGTCTACTTCGTCCTGGTCGGCAGCCGCGGCGTCCTGCTCATCGAGACCGGCACACCCCTCACCGTCACCTTCGGTGTGGCGGTGCTGATCCTGCCGGGCATCGGGCTGTGGTTCCTGTGGAAGAACACCCAGTTCGTCCGCCGGGCCAACGCCCTCGCCGCCGAGCTCGACGCCGAGGGCGGCCTGCCCGTCGACGAGCTGAAGCGGACCCCCAGCGGGCGCATCGACCGGGACTCGGCCGACGAGGTCTTCGCGCGCCGCAAGGCGGAGACGGAGGCCGCGCCGGAGGACTGGCGCACCTGGTTCCGTCTCGCCGTCGCCTACCACGATGCCCGCGACACCCCGCGGGCCCGCAAGGCGATGCAGCGCGCGATCGCGCTGCACGACGGCAAGCAGCCGGAAACGGCCTGACCGACCCCCACACATGACGGCGGGGCCGGACCTTACGCGGTCCGGCCCCGCCGTCATGACCAAGGGGGTGTCAGTGCGGCCGGTACTCATCGGCCCAGGCCTCCACGGTGTCCGCCGCCCGGTCGAAGGCCTCCGCGCGGCCCAGGAAGTCAGCGTCGTGGGTGCTCATCAACGGCGGCTCGGCGTCCGCGCCGGAACCCTGCCGCACGAGCAGCAGAGCCTGGCCCTGCACCGTACGCGGCAGCCCCAGCCACCGCACCGGCTGCTGCACCGTGCGGACGGAGGAGACCTGCGCCCAGGGCGTCGTACGCGTCGTGAAGAACGCGACGTGCCGCAGCCCTTGGGCGCTCACCCACACGCCCATGCGCAGCAGCCGCACGGCCGCGGCGATGACCAGCAGGGCGAGACCCAACACCACGAGCGCCGCGGTGAGTACGGCCGTCGCCCCGATGACGACCGCCGCGAACAGCACGAACGAGGCGAGCAGCAGCGCCAGCGCCGCCGTGCCCACCCGCCAGGGTCCGGGCCGGTACGGCCTCCGCCAGTGGTCACGGTCCTCGTGCGGGAGCGGAACGTCGTCCGCCGCCTCGAAAACGCGGTCGGCCGTCAGGAAGGGCAGGGGCACGGCGGGTCCTCACTCGATCCATGCGTGGGCTGTGCCCGGTGAGGCTACCGATCTGTGTCCCCGGTCACCACTGGCGGGGGGCCGGATGGAGGCACGCCCCGGCGGGGCGGTTCAGCGCCGCTCGGACGCCTGCGACTGCTGCGGCCGGTCGGCCGGATGGCCGGGCGACAGTGCGGGGGTCCCGATGACCAGGGACCCCACGAGCCCCGCGACGATCGTCAGGCCGAGCAGCCAGCGCCCGGCCAGCTCACCCGCCGACGGCCGCTCGGGCGGTGGGGGAGTGACATTGCTGCGGAACCTGTCGGCCTCGGCGACGAAGGCAAACGGTACGGGTTCACGCCGACCGAACATGGGGGGTGCGTCTCCCTTCAGGGGTGCGATGGACAGCTGTCGTCAAGAGAGACGAACGAGCTCCCCCGCAGGTGCCCTGTTTCACCGACTTCATTGCGGCACGCCACCGATCGCGCCCCTTCCGGCGAGCCGTAGAGTGGCGACGCCGAATGACGAGATGGGAAGGCCCTGCCGATCGTGACCGACACCCCCGCCGACGACCTCAAGCCCAGCTACCGCAGCGACGTGAGCGTCGAGCTGGTCAAGCACACCGCGTCCGACGCGGACGTCCTGTTCGCCGCCCGTGTCTCCACCCAGGGCGAGCAGTCCCTGGACGAGCTGAGCAAGGACCCGGAGCGTTCCAAGGGCCTGATCAACTACCTGATGCGCGACCGGCACGGCAGCCCCTTCGAGCACAACTCGATGACCTTCCTGATCAGCGCCCCGATCTTCGTCTTCCGCGAGTTCATGCGGCACCGCGTGGGCTGGTCCTACAACGAGGAGAGCGGCCGCTACCGCGAGCTCCAGCCCGTCTTCTACGTCCCGGACGCGTCCCGCAAGCTCGTCCAGGAGGGCCGCCCCGGCAAGTACGTCTTCGTCGAGGGCACCCAGGCACAGCAGGAGCTCGTCGGCCGGGTCATGGAGGACTCCTACCGGCAGGCGTACGAGGCGTACCAGGAGATGCTCGCCGCCGGCGTCGCCCGCGAGGTCGCCCGCGCGGTCCTGCCCGTCGGCCTGTACTCCTCGATGTACGCCACCTGCAACGCCCGCTCCCTGATGCACTTCCTCGGCCTGCGCACCCAGCACGAGCTGGCGAAGGTGCCCTCCTTCCCGCAGCGCGAGATCGAGATGGTCGGCGAGAAGATGGAGGCCGAGTGGGCCCGGCTCATGCCGCTCACGTACGCCGCCTTCAACGCCAACGGACGTGTGGCGCCGTAACGCGTCCCGGTTCGGCGATCAGGGACAGATGTACGGTTCAGCCGTGCGAAGTGTCCCGATTGCGGCATTTCGCGAAGTTCGCCTAGCCTGATCAAGCGGGTCCGGCACTGCTTGAACCCCCGAGCAAGCAGTGCCGGGCTCCCTTTTGTCCGAACTTGTCGGCCGACCCGCGGGCAGACCCGGTCCTGAGCAACGAGTAGCGTGTAACCCATGGCTCCGACCTCGACTCCGCAGACCCCCTTCGGGCGGGTCCTCACCGCCATGGTCACGCCCTTCACGGCGGACGGCGCACTCGACCTCGACGGCGCTCAGCGACTCGCCACCCACCTGGTGGACGCAGGCAACGACGGCCTGATCATCAACGGCACCACCGGCGAGTCCCCGACCACCAGCGACGCGGAGAAAGCGGACCTCGTACGGGCGGTCCTGGAAGCCGTGGGCGACCGCGCCCACGTCGTGGCCGGAGTCGGCACCAACGACACCCACCACAGCATCGAGCTCGCTCGCACGGCGGAGCGCACCGGCGCCCACGGCCTGCTCGTCGTGACGCCGTACTACAACAAGCCCCCGCAGGAGGGCCTCTACCGGCACTTCACGGCCGTCGCCGACGCGACCGCCCTGCCGGTCATGCTCTACGACATCCCCGGCCGCAGCGGTGTCCCCATCAACACGGAGACCCTCGTCCGGCTCGCCGAGCACCCGCGCATCGTCGCCAACAAGGACGCCAAGGGCGACCTCGGCCGCGCGAGCTGGGCCATCGCCCGCTCCGGCCTCGCCTGGTACTCCGGCGACGACATGCTCAACCTCCCCCTGCTCTCCGTGGGCGCCGTCGGCTTCGTCTCGGTCGTCGGCCACGTGGTCACCCCCGAGCTGCGCGCCCTGGTCGACGCGTACACCTCGGGCGACGTGCAGAAGGCCACCGAGATCCACCAGAAGCTGCTCCCCGTCTACACCGGCATGTTCCGCACCCAGGGCGTGATGACCACCAAGGCGGCGCTCGCCCTCCAGGGGCTCCCCGCCGGGCCGCTGCGCGCCCCCATGGTCGAGTGCGCGCCGGAGGAGATCGAGCAGCTCAAGATCGATCTTGCCGCCGGCGGGGTACAGCTCTGACACCAGACTTCGCGCGGCCTCACGCGCACCTGCTTCACAACTGAATACGCGGGCCACCGGTGCCCGCACACCCCACACGACAACTGCTCATGCACGAACGTCACGCGCGCCACGTGCCACACCGGTACGTGGCGCGCGTGGTGAGGAGAGTCTTTTGAGTCATCCGCACCCCGAACTCCGCACGCCCCCGCCGCTCGCCGAAGGCGGCCTGCGTGTCACCCCGCTCGGCGGTCTCGGCGAGATCGGCCGCAACATGACGGTCTTCGAATACGGCGGCCGCCTGCTGATCGTCGACTGCGGCGTGCTCTTCCCCGAGGAGGAGCAGCCCGGGATCGACCTGATCCTGCCGGACTTCTCGTCCATCAGGGACCGCCTCGACGACATCGAGGGCATCGTCCTCACCCACGGTCACGAGGACCACATCGGCGGCGTCCCCTTCCTCCTGCGCGAGAAGCCGGACATCCCGCTGATCGGCTCCAAGCTGACCCTGGCCCTGATCGAGGCCAAGCTCCAGGAGCACCGCATCCGTCCGTACACCCTGGAGGTGACGGAAGGGCACCGCGAGCGCATCGGCCCGTTCGACTGCGAGTTCGTCGCCGTCAACCACTCCATCCCCGACGCGCTGGCCGTCGCCATCCGCACACCGGCGGGCATGGTCGTCCACACCGGCGACTTCAAGATGGACCAGCTGCCGCTGGACGGCCGCCTCACGGACCTGCACGCGTTCGCCCGGCTCAGCGAGGAGGGCATCGACCTGCTCCTCTCCGACTCGACCAACGCCGAGGTCCCGGGCTTCGTCCCGCCCGAGCGGGACATCTCGAACGTCCTGCGCCAGGTCTTCGCCGGCGCACGCAAGCGGATCATCGTCGCGAGCTTCGCCAGCCACGTCCACCGCATCCAGCAGATCCTGGACGCGGCGCACGAGTACGGCCGCCGAGTCGCCTTCGTCGGCCGCTCCATGGTCCGCAACATGGGCATCGCGAGAGACCTCGGCTACCTGAAGGTCCCGCCGGGCCTCGTGGTCGACGTCAAGACGCTCGACGACCTGCCCGACAGCGAGGTCGTCCTGGTCTGCACGGGTTCCCAGGGCGAACCGATGGCGGCCCTGTCCCGCATGGCGAACCGGGACCACCAGATCCGCATCGTCAACGGCGACACGGTGATCCTGGCCTCGTCCCTGATCCCCGGCAACGAGAACGCGGTCTACCGCGTCATCAACGGCCTGACCCGCTGGGGAGCCAACGTCGTCCACAAGGGCAACGCCAAGGTGCACGTCTCCGGCCACGCCTCCGCGGGCGAGCTGCTGTACTTCTACAACATCTGCCGGCCGAAGAACCTGATGCCGGTGCACGGCGAATGGCGCCACCTGCGGGCCAACGCCGAGCTGGGCGCACTGACCGGTGTCCCGCACGACCGCATCGTCATCGCCGAGGACGGCGTCGCCGTCGACCTGGTCGAGGGCAAGGCCAAGATCTCCGGCAAGGTCCAGGCCGGATACGTCTACGTCGACGGCCTCTCGGTGGGCGACGTGGGCGAGCCGGCTCTGAAGGACCGCAAGATCCTCGGCGACGAGGGCATCATCTCGGTCTTCGTGGTCATCGACTCGTCGACCGGGAAGATCACCGGCGGTCCGCACGTCCACGCCCGCGGCTCGGGGATCGAGGACTCCGCCTTCGGCGACGTGATCCCGCGGATCACGGAGGTCCTCGAGCGCTCCGCCCAGGACGGCGTGGTCGAGCCGCACCAGCTGCAGCAGCTCGTGCGCCGCACGCTGGGCAAGTGGGTCTCGGACAACTACCGGCGCCGGCCGATGATCCTGCCCGTCGTGGTGGAGGTCTGACGACCCGTCGGGTCTGCACCCGGGTCAACTGGGAGCGGGGCGCCTCGATTTGCATCGGGGCGCCCCGCTCCAGTACGTTTACAACTCCTCCCGACGGGGCACCCGAGCCAGCTCAGGCTCAGCGGCCGCTTCCGACCGGGAAGGGAAATCCGGCTCAGAAACTTCTGATAAAGTCGGATCCGCCGGAAAGGAAACCGCGAGAGCGGGAACCTGGAAAGCGCCGAGGAAATCGGATCGGAAAGGTCTGATAGAGTCGGAAACGCAAGACCGAAGGGAAGCGCCCGGAGGAAAGCCCGAGAGGGTGAGTACAAAGGAAGCGACCGTTCCTTGAGAACTCA
>NZ_JBVHPJ010000015.1:0-13163 GCF_055567995.1 Streptomyces sp. NPDC026246
ACGACGACGAGCGGTCCCGGTGTGGCGCTCAAGAGCGAGACGATCGGGCTGGCGGTGTCGCTGGAGTTGCCGTTGCTGATCGTGGACATCCAGCGTGGTGGGCCCTCGACGGGGTTGCCGACGAAGACCGAGCAGGCG
Source organism: Streptomyces sp. NPDC026246 (assembly GCF_055567995.1). NCBI lineage: Bacteria > Bacillati > Actinomycetota > Actinomycetes > Kitasatosporales > Streptomycetaceae > Streptomyces > Streptomyces sp. NPDC026246. Next base: position 139 of record NZ_JBVHPJ010000015.1, read on the forward strand.
GATCTGCTGCAGGCGATGTTCGGGCGCAACGGTGAGGCGCCGGTGCCGGTGGTGGCGCCGCGTACCCCGGCGGACTGCTTCGACGCGGCGCTGGAGGCGGCGCGGATCGCGCTGACGTACCGGACGCCGGTGTTCTTGCTGTCCGACGGGTATCTGGCCAACGGCTCCGAGCCGTGGCGGATCCCGGATCTGGAGGAACTGCCGGATCTGCGGGTGCAGTTCGCGCAGGGCCCGAACCACACGCTGGACGACGGCTCGCGGGTGTTCTGGCCGTACAAGCGGGACCCGCGGACGCTGGCGCGGCCGTGGGCGGTGCCGGGCACGCCGGGGCTGGAGCACCGTATCGGCGGCATCGAGAAGCAGGACGGCACGGGCAACATCTCCTACGACCCGGCCAACCACGAGTTCATGGTCCGCACCCGCCAGGCCAAGATCGACGGGATCGACGTCCCCGACGTCGAGGTCGACGACCCGGACGGCGCCCGCACCCTGGTGCTGGGCTGGGGCTCCACGTACGGGCCGATCACCGCGGCCGTCCGCCGCCTGCGTGCCGACGGGGAGCCGATCGCGCAGGCGCACCTGCGCCACCTCAACCCCTTCCCGCGCAACCTCGGTGAGGTCCTGGCCCGCTACGAGCGCGTTGTCGTCCCCGAGATGAACCTCGGCCAGCTGGCGCTGCTGCTGCGCGCCAGGTACCTGGTCGACGTCCATTCCCACCACCAGGTCAACGGCATGCCGTTCAAGGCGCAGCAGCTCGCCGACGCACTGCGGGGGTTCCTTCATGAAGGCTGAACTGAAGCTGTCCGCGAAGGACTTCAAGTCCGATCAGGAAGTGCGCTGGTGCCCGGGCTGCGGCGACTACGCCATCCTCGCCGCGGTGCAGGGCTTCATGCCCGAGCTGGGCCTGGCGAAGGAGAACATCGTCTTCGTCTCGGGCATCGGCTGCTCCTCGCGCTTCCCGTACTACATGAACACCTACGGGATGCACTCCATCCACGGCCGCGCCCCGGCCATCGCCACCGGCCTGGCAAGCTCCCGCCGGGACCTGTCGGTATGGGTCGTCACCGGTGACGGGGACGCGCTGTCCATCGGCGGCAACCACCTGATCCACGCCCTGCGGCGCAACGTCAACCTCAAGATCCTGCTGTTCAACAACCGCATCTACGGCCTGACCAAGGGCCAGTACTCGCCCACCTCCGAGGTCGGCAAGATCACCAAATCGACGCCGATGGGCTCGCTGGACGCCCCGTTCAACCCGGTGTCGCTGGCCATCGGCGCGGAGGCGTCGTTCGTGGCCCGCACCGTCGACTCCGACCGCAAGCACCTCACCGAGGTGCTGCGCCAGGCCGCCGCGCACGAGGGCACCGCCCTGATCGAGATCTACCAGAACTGCAACATCTTCAACGACGGCGCCTTCGACGCCCTGAAGGACAAGCAGCAGGCCGAGGAGGCCGTGATCCGCCTGGAGCACGGGCAGCCGATCCGCTTCGGCGCCGGCCAGGCCAAGGGCGTGGTGCGCGACCAGCTGACCGGGGATCTGAAGGTGGTCGCGGTGACGCCGGACAACGAGGGCCAGGTCCTCGTCCACGACGCGCACGCCCCCTCCCCGACCACGGCCTTCGCGCTGTCCCGGCTGGCCGACCCTGACACCCTGCACCACACCCCGATCGGTGTGTTCCGCTCGGTCGACCGGCCCGTCTACGACACGCAGATGACCGACCAGCTGGACACCGCGATCGAGCAGCACGGCAAGGGCGATCTGGCGGCCCTGCTGGCGGGCGGCGACACCTGGACCGTCGTCGGCTGACCCCGGCGGCCGACGCGAAGCGGCCCGGTGCGACCTGGTCGAGGTCGCACCGGGCCGCTTCCACGGGCCCGAGGTGGGTCAGTGCACGAGGTCCGGCTCGGCTTCCGGGCTGCCCCGCGGCGAGGGCGGTGTGGCGGACTGCAGGCGCTGCTGCAGCTTCTCGCCCTCCACGTCGACGTCGGGCAGCAGCCGGTCGAGCCAGCGCGGCAGCCACCAGGCGGCGTCCCCGAGCAGTGAGTGCACGGCGGGCACGATGACCATGCGGACCACGAAGGCGTCGAACAGGACGGCCGCGGCGAGGCCGAAGCCCATCATGGCGACCAGGTCGTCGGCCTCGAAGATGAAGCCCGAGAAGACGCTGATCATGATGATCGCGGCGGCCACGACCACCCGTCCGCTGTGCCGGAAGCCCGTGACCACCGCGGCCTCGGCCGAGGCGCCGTGCACGTAGGCCTCTCGCATCCGGGTCACCAGGAAGACCTCGTAGTCCATGGCGAGGCCGAAGACCACGCCGATCATGAAGATCGGCAGGGTGGTCATGATCGGGCCGGTCTGCTCGACGCCGAAGAAGCCGGAGGCCCAGCCGAGCTGGAACACCGCGACCAGAGCGCCGAGCGCCGCGCTCACGGAGAGCAGGAAGCCGAGTGCCGCCTTCAGCGGGACCAGCACCGAGCGGAACACCAGCAGCAGCAGGAGGAAGGCCAGCCCGACCACCAGGCCCAGGTAGGGCAGCAGCGCGTCGGACAGGGTCCGGGAGAAGTCGATGACCAGCGCGGTCTGGCCGGTCACGAGGATCTCCGTGGCACCCGAGGAAGCCTCAAGCTCCGACGCCCGCGCGCGGATGTCCTTGACGAGGTCCTCGGTGGCGCTGTCGGTCGGGCCGGTCTTCGGGACGATGCTGAAGATGGCGGTGTCGCCGGCCTTGTTGGCGGTGGCCGGGGACACCGAGGCGATGCCGCCGTCCTTCTTCAGCTCCGCGCCGACCTTGTCGCCGGCGGCCGCCGCGTCCTTGCCCTCGACCGTGACCGTCAGCGGGCCGTTGAACCCGGGACCGAACGAGTCGGACAGCAGGTCGTAGGCCTTGCGCTGGGTGGCCTCGGTCGCCATCGTGCCCTCGCCGGGCAGGCCCAGTTCCAGCTTGGTGGCGGGCAGGGCGACCGCGCCGAGGCCGACCACCGCGAGGAGCAGCACCCCGAGCGGGCGGCGCACCACGAAGGAGGCCCAGCGGGTCGACAGGGCGGGCTTGGTCCGCGCGGCCAGCTTGGCGGCCTTCTTCTCGGACTTGCGCAGCTTGCGCGCCGACAGCGGCTTCTTGACCTGCACGAGGCGCCGGTCGGCGACCCGCAGGACCCGGCGGGGCGCGAAGCCGAGCAGGGCCGGTACGAAGGTGACCGCGATCAGTACGGCCACGGCGACGGTGCCCGCCGCGGCGAGAGCCATCTTGGTGAGGATCGGGATGCCGACGACCGCGAGGCCGCCCAGCGCGATGATGACGGTGAGTCCGGCGAAGACGACGGCCGAACCTGCGGTGCCGGTGGCGATGCCCGCGGCCTCCTGCGGCGTGCGGCCCTCGGCGACCTCGGAGCGGTAGCGGGAGACGATGAAGAGGGCGTAGTCGATGCCGACCGCGAGGCCGATCATCATCGCCAGGGTCGAGGTCGTGGCCGACAGGCCCAGCGTGGAGCCCAGGGCGGCGATGCCGGAGACGCCGACGCCCACGCCGATCAGGGCGGTCAGCAGCGGCATGCCGGCGGCGATCACCGAACCGAAGGTCAGGAACAGCACGAGGGCGGAGATGAGGACACCGGCCTGTTCACCGGTGCCGGAGACGCTCTGCTCGATCGGGACGGCGTCACCGCCGGCCTCCACGGTCAGTCCGCCGTCGCGTGCCCGGTCGGTGGCCTCGGTGAGCGCGTCGTGGGCCTTGTCGGTGAGGTCGGGCGCGGCGACCTCGTAGGAGACGACCGCGTACGCGGTGCGACCGTCCCGGCTGACGGTCCCGGCGGCGAACGGGTCGGCGACGCGCGCCACTTGGGGAGCCTCACGGAGTTCACCGAGGAGCTTGCCGATCGCCGGCTTCTCGTCGGCGATCGTCGTGCCCTCGGGTGCCCGGATCACCACACGGGCGGTGGCGCCGTCGGCGCCCGCGTCGGGGAACTTCTCCTCGAGCAGGTCGAACGCCTTCTGCGACTCGGTGCCCGGCATCGAGAACTGTTCGGTCGGCGGGGTGGGTGCGGAGGAGGCCGCGGCGCCGACGCCGACGACGATCAGCACCCACAACAGGGTCATGAGGCCACGTCGCCGGAAGGCGAAACGGCCGAGTTTGTACAGGAAGGTAGCCACGGGTAACCGCACTTCCGTCGAGTGAAGGGGGAGGAGGATCCGGATGGGGCCACCGCCCTGGTCCGGGGCGGTGGCTCCGACACGCACACACGGTGACCCCGCGCGCGGGCGAAGGGCCGGGTTCTGTGGCGGTACGGCAGTGATGCTGGAGCCGTCGTCGAGCGGGCGAGCCGGTCCCGGCCGACGGCCGTGCCCGGTGCGCCCGTTCGGTCAGGCCGCCGTGGCCAGGGCGGGCACGCCCGCCGTGGCCTTGGGTGTCAGGGGCCGTACGGCCGGGCCGCGGCGGACGGCGAAGACGCAGCAGCGCAGGACGAGGAAGCGGCCGGTACCGGCGAGACCGGAGGCTCCCAGGTAGACGAGCTGCTCGGTCAGCAGGCCGGGGGAGGGCTGCAGCAGGTGCAGGAGCCCCACGGCGAGGGTGGTGGCCAGGTAGGCCGCCGTCGCGGAACCGGCGGACTGCCAGTGCTCGCGCCACACGGCGCGCCGGCCCTTGGCGAAGGTGAAGCGGGCGTGCAGTTCGGTGCACACCAGAGTGGACGCGACGGTGACCGCCGCGTTCGCGGCCACCCAGGGCATGACCGTCGCCAGCAGCGGCACGGCGAGCCCGGCGAGGAGCCCGACGCCACCGCCGAGGAGGACGAACCGGAGGAAGGAGACGAGGGGGCCCGGGCGGGTCCCGTCCGCCACGGCGGGCGGTTGTGCGAGCGGCTGCTTCATGGCGGCGTCCTTCCTCTGCGGGCGGCTGCTGAGAGCGCCGTTACAGGCTGCGGGCGGTGATGTCGCCGTAGGAGGTGGTGGCGTGGACGGCCAGCTCGGCGGCGGAACCGGCGGTGTTGACGAGGGAGTTGTCGACCCGGCCGTAGCCGGTGCCGGCGTCGAGCGTGGCGGAGGTGCCGCGGGCGGCGCCGACGGTGATCGACCCCTGCTCGGTGCGCAGGGTGAGCGTGCCGCGCACGGCCTCCTTGACGGTCAGTCCGCCCTTGCGGGTGGTGAGTTCGGCGGTGCCGTCCAGCCGGCCCACCGTGATGTCGCCGGCCTGGAGCGCCAGGCGTGCGGTCGCCGTCTCGTCGAGGTCGACGGTGCCCTGAGCGCCCTCGAAGACGACGTCACCGAGACGTCCGGTACCGCGGAGTTCACCGTCGGCCACCTTCGCCTCGATGCGGGAGCCGGCCGGCAGTTCGACGGTCACCTCCAGGGAGCCGGAGGCGCCGGTGAGCGGGTTCGTCTCGGTGCGCGTCTCGATGCGCAGCACGCCGTCGGCGAACGCCACCTCGGTCTGCTCCGCCGCCTTGGCGTCCCGGCTCCTGGTGGAGTCCGAGGGGCGGACCTCGACGGTGGTGTCGACCCGGTCGGTGGCCGCGAGCCGGATGCGTCCCGCGGGGACGTCCAGGACGACGGTCACGGGGGAGGGAGTCTTGAACGTCTGCATCTCGGGCTCCTTGCTCGCTGTTTCCGACAGTAGAAACGCTACGTTGCATTCAGAGATTCGACAACTGTGATGTTGCATGGAAACGTTGTAATTCCTGCTCACAGGCTCGAAATCGTTGCAACGGTACGGAAGATAATGCAACAACACTCCCTCTCCCGCGTTGCAATGAATGCAAGTGAACGGTGCGTGGTGGCGCGCTGCGCCCACTGCCGTTGTAGCGCGCCCGGACGCCTGATCGGTGCGCGCCGGGCGGTCCTCGACCGGCTTTCGAGCAGGGCTGGACGGGTCCTCCGCCGGCCGTGGGGAGGGTGGGCGGCGACCGCCACACGTCCGTCCCCGAGGAGGCCGCTCATGACCGTGCAGGTGCCGGAACCGGCGGTGGCGCCCGGGGCGCCCGTCCCGCGGGGCCGCGGCCGGGCCCGGGGGGCCGTCGCCCTCGGCGTGATCGCCGGCTGCAACGCGATGATCCAGCTCGACGACCCGATCGTGAACATCGCGCTGCCCGGTCTGCGCGAGGCGCTCGGGCTGTCCGCCGTGAGCGCGGCCTGGGTGATCAACGCCTATCTGCTCACCTTCGGCGGTCTGTTGCTGCTCGGTGGCCGGGCGGGCGACATCCTGGGCCGCCGCAAGGTCTTCATGGCGGGCGTCGCCCTCTTCACGGCGGCCGCGGCGCTGCGCGGCTCCGCTCAGTCCGCGGAGTTCCTGATCGCCGTACGGGCGGTGCAGGGCGCGGGCGCGGCGCTCGCCGCACCGAGCGGACTCGCCCTGCTGCTCAGTACGTTCACCGAGGGACAGGCCCGCAAGCAGGCGATCGCGGTGTGCACCACCGTGGGCGCCGTCAGCACCGCCGGCGGGCTGCTCCTCGCCGGCATGCTCACCTCGCTCAGCTCGTGGCGCTGGGTGCTCTACCTCGACGTCCCCCTGGGCCTGGCGATCGTGCTGCTCGCGCCGTTCGTGCTCGACGAGACACCCCGCCATCGCGGCCGCTTCGACCTGCCCGGCGCCCTGCTGTCCGCGCTCGGCGCCGCCCTGCTGGTCTTCGGGCTGGCCCAGGCCGCCGAGCGGGACTGGAGCGACCCGGTGGTCGCCGGGTGCGTCCTGGGTGGCGTCCTGACGCTCACGGTCTTCGCGGGCGTCGAGCGGCGGGCGCAGCAACCCGTCGTGGCGCCGCGGCTGTTCGCCGACCGTGACCGTCTGCTCGCCTACCTCGGCACGCTCGCCGTGCCCGGCGCCCTCATCGGCACGTACTTCTTCCTCAACCAGTACTTCCAGCAGCAGCACGGCTGGTCGGCCCTGGCCGCCGCCGGGGCGCTGCTGCCCCTGCCGGTGACCATGGCCGTGACCGCGGTGGCCGCCGTCCGCCTCGAACGGCGCATCGGCCTCCGCCGGTTGTGGGCCACGGGCGCCGTGCTGCTGATGGCCGGGAACCTGTGGCTCTCCGCGCTCTCGGCCGGCGACGGCTACACCCGGGCGGTGCTGCCGGCCCTGGTGCTGCTCGGTGCGGGCATGGCGTGCTGCGTCCTGCCGCCGACCGTCCTGGCCACCTCGGGGCTGCGCGGCGACGAGGCGGGCTCGGCCGCCGGCGTCCTGAACTCCCTGCAGTCCGTGGGCGGCTCCATCGGCCTGGCCACGCTCGTCATGGTCTCCTCGCGCACCGGCGGCATGCCGGGCGGTTTCACCACCGGGGCGGCCTTCGCGGGCTGCGCCCTCCTGGCGGCGCTGCTCCTGCGGCGCCGCTGAACACGAGCCGGGCCTCTTCTTTCGGGCGGTGCGAACGCTACGTTGCATTCAGCACATCGGCAAGATGCGCGGACCGAACGAGCAGGTTGGAGGGGCCACCTGTCGGCGCCTTCTGTTGCATCACGCAACAGGATCGCTCCCTTGTCGTTGCAATGATCGCGGGCTGAACGCTATGCTGCCCCTTCACGCACGGCGAAGGAGACCGCGATGCCGGGAGGCAGGCTCACCCAGCAGGAACGCCAGCAGATCGCGCTGGGACTGGCCGACGGCCTTCCCTACGCGGAGATCGCCCGGCGCCTGGACCGGCCCACCTCGACGATCACGCGCGAGGTGATGCGCAACGGCGGCCCCACCGCCTACCGCGCCGACCTCGCCCACCTCGCCACCGAACGCCGTGCCCACCGCCGCCGGCAGGCCGCCCCCCGGGGCGGGCAGCGCACACCCGAGCCCCACGGGCGCGATGCCGAGGCGGTACGCGCCTACGAGGAGACCCTGACCACCGTCTTCATGGCGTCGGGCATGCCCAAGATGATGTCCAGGGTGCTGGTCTGCCTCTACACCACCGACGAGGGCAGCCTCACCGCCGCCGAACTCGTCCAGCGCCTCCAGGTCAGCCCGGCCTCCATCTCCAAGGCCATCACGTTCCTCGAGAGCCAGGGCCTGGTCCGGCGGGAGCGCGACGAACGCCGCCGCGAACGCTACGTCGTGGGCGACGACGTCTGGTACCAGGCGATGATCGCCAGCGCCCGCTCCCTCACCCAGGTCGTCGAGGTCTCCCGGCAGGGCATCGGCGTCCTCGGCCCCGGTACCCCGGCCGCCAAACGCCTGGAGAACGTCGCCCGTTTTCTCGACTTCGTCCAGGAGAGCACCATCCGCGCCGCCGAGCAGGCGCGCGAGGTCCTCCACACCCGCTCGGAAGCGGCCCAGGACGACACCCCCGCGCGGTCCTGACCGCACCCGCGGCGACGGCTTGCACGGTGTGGTGAGCCGGCCCCTCTGTTGGCTTGTTCAAGCCATTCTCCAGGTCCATCGGTGACGCTCGGACGGTAGCCGAGGTGGTCGTGACACCTGGAGGACAACTGTGAGGGACAGCCGATGAAACGGGTCGTGATCACCGGTATCGGAGTGGTCGCCCCGGGCGGGGTCGGTACCAAGGAGTTCTGGTCGGTGCTCACCGCGGGCCGTACGGCGACCCGGGGCATCACCCTGTTCGATCCGGCCCAGTTCCGCTCCCGCATCGCCGCCGAGGTGGACTTCGTCCCCGAGGCGCACGGACTGGCCGCGGCCGAGACCACGAGACTCGACCGGGCCGCGCAGTTCGCGGTGGTGAGCGCCCGGGAGGCGCTGGCTGACAGCGGGCTGGCCGGAGGGCTCGACCCGCTGCGGACCGGCGTCACGCTCGGCAGCGCCGTCGGCTGCACCACCGGGCTGGACGTCGAGTACGCGGCGGTCAGCGAGAACGGCGCGCACTGGCTCGTCGACCACACCCGGGCCGTCAGCCACCTCTTCGACTACTTCGTGCCCAGCTCCCTGGCCGCCGAGGTCGCCCACACGGTCGGCGCCCAGGGCCCGGTGTCCCTGGTCTCGACGGGCTGCACCTCGGGCCTGGACTCCATCGGGCACGCGGTGGAGCTCATCCGCGAGGGCAGCGCCGACGTCATGGTCACCGGCGCCACCGAGGCGCCCATCTCGCCCATCACCGTCGCCTGCTTCGACGCCATCAAGGCCACCAGCCCCCGCAACGACGAGCCCGAAACGGCGTCCAGGCCCTTCGACCGCACGCGCAACGGGTTCGTGCTCGGCGAGGGCTCGGCGGTCCTGGTCGTCGAGGAACTGGAGCACGCCCGACGGCGCGGCGCGCACGTGTACGCCGAGATCGCCGGCTTCGCCAGCCGCAGCAACGCCTACCACATGACCGGTCTGCGCCCGGACGGGAAGGAGATGGCGGAGGCCATCACCGCCGCTCTGGACGAGGCCCGGCTCACCCCCGGCGACATCGACTACATCAACGCCCACGGATCCGGCACCAAGCAGAACGACCGGCACGAGACGGCAGCGTTCAAACGCAGCCTGGGGGCCCGCGCCCACGAGGTGCCCGTCAGCTCCATCAAGTCGATGATCGGGCACTCGCTCGGCGCCATCGGCTCCCTGGAGGTGGCGGCCAGCGCCCTGGCCATCGAGCACGACACCGTGCCGCCCACGGCCAACCTCCACGAACCCGACCCCGCCTGCGACCTGGACTACACCCCGCTCGTCGCCCGTGAGCAGGTGACCGACGCGGTCCTCACGGTGGGCAGCGGCTTCGGCGGGTTCCAGAGCGCCATGGTCCTCACCCGTCCACACCTGGGAGCGAGCGCATGACGACCGGTATCTCTCCCACGACGGTCCGGACCGGCGTCGCCGTGGTCACCGGGATCGGCGTCGCCGCCCCCAACGGGCTCGGCGCCGAGGCTTGGTGGGCCGCGGTGCTGCGCGGTGAGAGCGGCATCCGGCGCCTCACCCGGTTCGACGCCTCCGGATACCCGGCGCGTCTGGCGGGCGAGGTGCCCGGGTTCGTCGCCGAGGACCGTGTACCGAGCCGTCTGCTGGCCCAGACCGACCAGGTGACCCGGCTGTCGCTGGTGGCCGCGGAAGAGGCCCTGCGCGACGCCGGCGTCGACCCGGCCGAGCTGCCCGAGTACGCCGCCGGCGTGGTCACCGCCAGTTCGGCGGGCGGCTTCGAGTTCGGCCAGCGCGAACTGCAGGCGCTGTGGAGCAAGGGCGGCCAGCACGTCAGCGCGTACCAGTCCTTCGCCTGGTTCTACGCGGTCAACACCGGCCAGATCTCCATCCGGCACGGACTGCGCGGCGCGAGCGGCGTCCTGGTGACCGAGCAGGCCGGCGGGCTCGACGCCGTCGGGCAGGCCCGCCGTCAGCTCCGCAAGGGCTCCTCCCTCGTGGTCACCGGCGCGGTCGACTCCGCGTTGTGCCCGTGGGGCTGGACCGCACACCTCGCCGAGGGACGCGTCAGCCTCAGCGACGACCCCGGCCGGGCCTTCCTGCCGTTCTCCGCCGACGCCGACGGATACGTCCCCGGTGAAGGGGGCGCCCTGCTGGTGCTGGAGGACGCGGAGGCCGCGCGGGCCCGCGACGCCCGGGTCTACGGGAAGGTCGCGGGGTACGCCTCCACCTTCGACCCGGCCCCGGCCGCCGGGGGCGGATCACGGCTCGGCGCCGCCGCCGAACTCGCCCTGGCGGACGCCGGGGTGCGGCCCGACCAGGTCGACGTGGTCTTCGCCGACGCCGCCGGTGAACGGGCGGCCGACCGTGCCGAGGCGGAGGTGCTCGCCGACCTGTTCGGGGAGCGCGGCGTGCCGGTGACCGCGCCCAAGAGCATGACGGGCCGCCTCGCCGCCGGAGGGTCCTCGCTGGACCTGGCCGCGGCCCTGTTCTCGGTGCGGGACCAGGTGATCCCCGCCACCGTCGGCACCGTGCGCCCCGCGGACGACTGCCCCCTGGACCTGGTGACCGGTGCGCCGCGCCGGAACGTCGAGGTGCGCACGGCGCTGGTGCTGGCACGCGGGCGGGGCGGCTTCAACTCCGCCGCCGTGGTCCGCGCCTGAGCACGCACCCGGGCCGTCACGCCGTGACGATCCCCGGCCCCCGCAGAGAAGTCCGTACCGAAGGAAGAGGTTGACCGTGAAGCAGCTGCAACTCACCGACCTGACCACCCTGTTGCGCGAGTGCGCCGGCCAGGACGAAGGCGTGGACCTGGACGGGGACATCCTGGACGTCCCGTTCGTCGAACTCGGCTACGACTCCCTGGCGGTCCTGCAGACCACCGGGCGCATCGAGCGGGACTTCGATCTGATCCTGGACGAGGACGCCATCGACGAGGCCGAGACGCCGCGTGCCTACCTGGAACTGATCAACCGGGCGCTGTCCGAGCGCGCCGCCGTCTGAGCGGGGGAGTGATGACTGCTCCGAACCGCCGGCTCTTCGTCACCGGGACCATCGCCGCCGCGGCGACCGCCGGTGCCGCCGGCAACTCCGCCGCCGCGAACGCGGCGGCGCCCGAGGCCGCGGCGACCGGACCGAACGCCGTCGTGGTCGACCCGTCGGACCCGCGCTACGAGGACCTCGCCGTGCGCGGCAGCAACAAGCGGTTCTCCACCCGCCCGGAAGCCTTCCACCTGGCGACCACCACGGACCAGGTGGTGCGGGCCGTGCAGCGGGCCGTACGGGACGGCAAGCACGTCGCGGTGCGCAGCGGCGGGCACTGCTACGAGAACTTCGTGGGCGACCCGTCCGTGCGCCAGGTCATCGACCTCGCCGGGATGGACACCGTGCGCTGGGACGCGGCGCGTTCGGCGTTCGAGGTGGGGGCCGGTGCCCGGCTCGCGGACGTCTACCGGACCCTGTACTACGGGTGGGGCGTGACGATCCCGGGCGGCGCCAGCGCGACCGTCGCCGCCGGCGGCCATGTGCAGGGCGGCGGCTACGGTGCCCTTTCCCGGCGCCACGGCATCTCGAGCGACCACCTCCAGGCGGTCGAGGTCGTGGTCGTGGACGCCTCCGGGCGGGCCCGTGCGGTCATCGCCACGCGTGACGCCCGCGATCCCCACCGGGAGCTGTGGTGGGCCCACACCGGTGCGGGCGGCGGCAACTTCGGTGTCGTCACGCGCTACTGGTTCCGCTCCCCGTCCGCCCGGGGCGGCGACCCGGCCACGGCGCTGCCGCGCCCTCCGGGCAGTGTGCTGGCCGCCAGCGTGATGTTCCCGCGCGAGGGCATGACCAAGAGCTCGTTCCGCGCCCTGGTCGGCAACCACGGCCGCTGGCACGAGCGCAACAGCGGCCCGCGCTCGCCGTACACCGGGCTGTTCAGCGGCCTGGTGCTGCTGGGCCGTCAGGCGCAGGACGACCAGGGCCTGAGCGCCATCGCCTTCACCCACCTGGACGCGACCCTGCCCCATGCGGAGCAGCTGCTGAAGGACCACGTCGACGCCCTCGGCGCCGGGGTGGGGGTCGAGGCGTACACCGCGCCGACGGAGACCCTGCCGTGGCTGTCGTCGGTCGAGGCGCTGGCCACGGCCCAGGACGCGGAGACCGGTCGCCAGAAGATCAAGTCGTCGTATCTGCGGCGGTCGTTCACCGACGAGCAGATCGACGTCCTGTACGACGTCCTGGGCAGCACCGAGCACACCAACGAGACCAGCTCGGTGTCGATCCAGTCGTACGGCGGGAAGGTCAACACCGTCCACCCGGCGGCGACGGCGTCCGCGCAGCGCGACTCGGTGATGAAGGCGCTGTTCATGAACACCTGGCAGGACCCGGAGCACGACGCGGCGAACGTGGACTGGCTGCGCCGCCTGTACGCGGGTGTCTACCGGGACACCGGCGGTGTGCCGGCGCCGGGGGAGCGCAGCGACGGCTGTTTCATCAACTTCCCCGACATCGACATGGCCGACCCGAAGTGGAACACCTCCGGGGTGCCCTGGCACACGCTGTACTACGGCGCCAACTACCGGCGGCTGCAGGCGGTCAAGGCCGTGTGGGACCCGAGGAACGTCTTCCACCACCCGCTGTCGGTGAGGGCGGCGCGCTGAGGCCGCGGCGCACAGGCGAGCGGGGGGGCCCCCCGGGCCGGGGGGGCCCCCCCCCCCCGGGGGCGGGGGCGCCACACACCCCGGGGGGGGGGGCGGGGGGGGGGCTAACCCCGCGCCGCAG
>NZ_JBVHPJ010000015.1:13173-178675 GCF_055567995.1 Streptomyces sp. NPDC026246
GGACCCGTGTACCTTATCCCCCCCCCCGCTGTGGGGGTGGGCGGCGCGCTGCGGCCGCGGCCCACCGGCGCGGGGGCGCCCCCCGCACCGGGGGGCCGCCCGCTCGCCTGTGCGCGGGGCGCTCAACTCATCGGGGTGGTGGCCGCGGTGCGTTCCATCACCGGCGCGTACAGGTTCGGCTCGCTGGTGCTCAGCGTGCGCAGGGCGGCGGCGTGCGGGACGAAGTCCGGGTGCGTGACGGCCGCCCGGAAGGACTCGGTGTCCGCCCACTCGGCGATGTTGACGTAGCTGCCCGGCTGCTCGCTGTGGCGCAGCAGCCGGTGGCTGAGGAATCCGGGACGCTCCCGGAAGAAGGCCGAGGTGTCGTCGAAGAGCCGCTCGAACTCCTCGGCCGGGCCGGTGACCGTGAAGCGGTTGATGAAGGTGACCACGTGCTCCTCCGTGCCGGTGGGCGTGCGCTGACGTCCCGACGCTTCCGCCTGCCGCTCGAGCGGGACTCGAAGGCGGGCCGAGCGGCCGCCCCCACACTGCACAGCACGTCATCCATCTCTGCGGAAGGACATCCATGGGATCCGAACACGCGATCCTCGCCGAGAACCTGTGCAAGCGGTACGGCGAGGCGCCGGCCCTGAACGGGTTTCATCTGCGGGTGCGGGAGGGGACCGTCCACGGGCTGCTCGGGCCCAACGGCGCGGGCAAGACCACCGCGGTGCGCATCCTGTCCACGCTGGCGCGGCTGGACGAGGGCCGCGCCGAGGTCGCCGGGTTCGACGTGGTCCGCAGCAGCGCGCAGGTGCGGGCCAGGATCGGGTTGCTCGGACAGTACGCTGCGGTCGACGAGGTGCTCAGCGGCCGGCAGAACCTGGTGATGTTCGGCCGGCTCCACCACCTCGGCAAGCGGGCGGCGGGGGAGCGGGCGGACGCGCTGCTGGAGCAGTTCGGGCTCGCCGGCACGGGCGCCAAGCAGGTGAAGGACTACTCGGGCGGTATGCGTCGGCGCCTCGACCTGGCGGCCAGCCTGATCCTCGCCCCCCGGGTGCTGTTCCTCGACGAGCCGACGACGGGGCTGGACCCGCGCAGTCGCAACGAGGTGTGGGCGGCGGTGCGTTCACTGGTCGACGACGGCACGACGGTGCTGCTCACCACGCAGTACCTGGACGAGGCCGACCAGCTCGCCGACCGGATCTCGGTCATCGCGTCGCCGGGCGGCGCCGGCGGGCGGGTGATCGCCGAGGGTACGCCCGACGAGCTGAAGTCGGCCATCGGCGGCGACCGGATCGACGTCACGGTCCGCAACGCGGCCGACCTGGGCACCGCGGCCGAGGTGCTGGCGCGGATCACCGGCCGGGACACCGACACCGACGCGGAGAGCCGCCGCGTGGGCGTGCCGGTCCAGGACCGGGTCGTCGCGCTGACCGAGACCGTGCGCGCGCTGGGTGACGCGGGCGTGGTGGCCGAGGACATCGCGCTGCGCCGCCCCACCCTCGACGAGGTGTTCCTGCACCTCACGGGCGGGCGGCCGGACACAGGCGACGACCCGGGGACCCGAGCGGTCCGCACCGACCGTGACGAGAACAAGGAAGAGGTGACGGTGTGACCACCGCAGCCCCGCAGCCCACGACCGGGACGGGCGGGGTCCGCTGGGCCCTGTCCGACTCCTGGGTCCTGACCGGCCGTTCCCTGGCCCACTGGGCCCGCAACCCCGCGCCGGTCGTCATCGGGCTGCTCTTCCCGATCATGATGGTGCTGATGTTCGGGTACCTGTTCGGCGGCGCCATGCAGGTGCCCGGAGGCGGCAGCTACCGGGAGTTCCTGGTGCCGGGCATGTTCGCCATGACGATGGTCTTCGGCATCGAGGTGACGATGCTCGCCGTGATCAGCGACGCGGCCAAGGGCGTCACCGACCGCTTCCGTGCCATGCCCACGTCCTCCGGCGCGGTGGTCACCGGCCGCAGCATCGCCGACATGCTCAACTCGGTCCTCGGACTGACCGTGATGATCCTGTGCGGCCTGGCTGTCGGCTGGCGGGCGGACAACGGGACGGGCCGGGCCCTCGCGGCCGTCGGACTGCTCCTGCTGCTGCGCTTCGCACTGCTGTGGGTGGGCATCTACCTCGGACTCGTCTTCACCGACACGGCCGCCGTGACCGCCGTGCAGACCCTGGTGTGGCCGCTGGGCTTCCTGTCCAACGCGTTCGTCTCGCCGGACACCATGCCGGGCTGGCTCGCCGCGGTCTCCGAGTGGAATCCGCTGTCGGCGACGGTGACGGCGACCCGGCGGCTGTTCGGCAACCCCGGCTGGGACACCGGCACCTGGGCGTCGGATCAGGCCATGCTCATGGCCGTGATCTGGCCGCTGATCATTATCGCGGTCTTCTTCCCGCTGTCCGTGCGACGCTACCAGCGGCTCGGCCGCTGAAACCGGTCACGCCGGGCAGACGAAAGGACTCACAAGGAACATGGCAGTGACGACAGGTGCGCGCACCGGCGACCTCACGCGGTGCGCCGTGCTGTTCGAGGCGGCCGACCCGCCCCGCGCCGGCACAGTGGTGTTCTGGGACGCGCAGGGCGGCTTACCACCGGCCGGCGCGGACCCACGGGGAGACGCCGGCGAGGCCGACGTTGTCGGCGTCGAGGACGGGGTGCCCGTCACCCGCACCGTCCCGGTCGTGCGCCTGCCGGTCGCCGACGCCCTGCCCGTCCTGGCCCGCGCGGCCCGGCCGGGAGCCGAGGAGGTGCACCCGGCCGCCGCCTTCTGGGGACGGGCGGCCGCGATCGCCCTGCACCTGGCGGCCCGCGAGCGACTGCTGCCGGGCGTCAGCGGGGCCGGGTACGACGCCTGGCGCACCGGGCCCCTGGACCTGGACGACGTGGGACGCGTACGCGACCTGGCGGCCGCCGCGCCGCCCGAGGCGTATGCCACCGCGCTGCCGGGCACGGCCGGTGCGGGTGTCCGGATGCCGGAACCGGAAGGCCTGGTACGGGCGTTCCTCGACGCCGTCGCCGACGCGCTGCCGCGCACCCCCGCCGCGCACGCGGCGACCGGCCGGGCGGCCTTCGCCGCCGTCGAACCCCAGCACGTGCCGCAGCTGCGGGCCTGGGCCGAGGAGATCTCCGCGGGACTCGACTCCGGGGTACGGGTCTCGCTGCGGGTCGAGCTCACCGAGGGCACCGCAGGCGGTGACGGTCCCGGAGGGGAACCGCCCGCCCTGCGGCTCGTGCCGCGCGCCCACAGCCTCGCCGACCCGACCCTCGCGCTCGACGCGGGTGAACTGTTCGCGAGCGCCGACCACGCGCTGGGCCCGCGCGCCCAGGCCGACACCGTGCTCGCCGTCCGCCGCGCCGCGGGCGTGTGGCCACCGCTGGAGCGGCTGCTGCCCGTGCCGCGCGCCCTGGACCTGTCCGACCGGGACGTCACCGACCTGCTGGGTGAGGGGGCCGGCCGACTGCGGGCCCACGGCATCGACGTTCTGTGGCCCGAGGACGCCCACCGCCCGCCGACCGCCCGCGCCGTCGTCGGCGCCGATCTTCCGCCGCCCACCGACCTGCGTTCCTTCTTCGGCGGCGACGGCACGGTCGACCTTCGCTGGCAGTTCGACCTCGACGGTGATCCGCTGACCGAGGAGGAGACGGCGGCGATCGCCGCGGGCCGGCCCCTGGTACGGCTGCGGGGCCGGTGGATCCTCGTCGGCGCCGGCCTCGCCCGCAAGGCACGCGACCGGCAGGTGGGCTCCCTCACCGCGATCGAGGCCCTCGCCGTCGCCCTCAGCGGACACACGCGGATCGGCACCGAGCAGGTACCCGTCGCCCCCACCGCCTGGCTCCAGGCGCTGCGCGCCCGGCTGTCCGACCCGGACGGCGGCGACGAACCCGTCCGGCAGCCGGCCGCACTCACCGCCACGCTGCGCGACTACCAGCTGCGCGGCCTGCGGTGGCTGGACCGGATGACCTCACTGGGCCTCGGCGGCTGCCTCGCCGACGACATGGGCCTGGGCAAGACCCTCCAGCTCATCGCGCTGCACCTGCTGCGTCGGGAGGCGGGCGGCCGCGGCCCCACGCTGGTCGTCTGCCCGGCCTCCCTGCTGGGCAACTGGCAGCGGGAAGTGGGCAGGTTCGCCCCCGGCACCGCCGTGCGCCGCTACCACGGCGCCGGGCGCACCCTGGACGGAGCCGACGACGGGTTCGTGCTGACGACGTACGGCACCATGCGGCTGGACGCCGGTCAACTGGCCCAGCACGCCTGGGACATGGTCGTCGCCGACGAGGCCCAGCACGTCAAGAACCCGCACTCGGGGACCGCGAAGGCGCTGCGCCTCATCCCCGCCGACGCGAAGGTCGCGCTCACCGGCACACCCGTGGAGAACAGCCTGTCCGAGCTGTGGGCGGTCCTGGACTGGACGACACCCGGGCTGCTGGGCGGCTACGGGGAGTTCCGCCGGCGCTGGATGGCGCCGATCGAGGCGGAGCGCGCCGAGGGGCGGCGGGCCACGGCCTCGCGCCTGGCCGGTCTCGTCCGCCCCTTCCTGCTGCGCCGCCGCAAGTCCGATCCGGGCATCGCGCCGGAACTGCCCCCCAAGACCGAGACCGACCGGCCGGTCGCGCTCACCGCCGAGCAGTCCTCCCTGTACCGCACGCAGGTGCGGGAAGTGATGGCGCAGATCCGCGGCAGCGAGGGCATCGCCCGCAACGGACTCGTCCTGAAGCTGCTCACCGGCCTGAAGCAGATCTGCAACCACCCCGCCCAGTTCCTCAAGGAGGAGGGCACGGCGCTCACCGGGCGCTCCGGGAAGCTGGAGCTGCTGGACGAACTCCTCGGCACGATCACCGCCGAGGACGGCGCCGCGCTCGTGTTCACGCAGTACGTCGCCATGGCGCGGTTGCTGGAGCGGCACCTGCGGGAGCGGGGTGTGCCCGTGCAGCTCCTGCACGGCGGCACGCCCGTGCCCAAGCGCGAGGAGCTGGTGCAGCGCTTCCAGGACGGGGAAGTGCCCGTGTTCCTGCTGTCGTTGAAGGCGGCGGGCACCGGGCTGAACCTCACCCGCGCCGATCACGTCGTGCACTACGACCGCTGGTGGAACCCCGCGGTGGAGGCCCAGGCGACGGACCGCGCGTACCGCATCGGCCAGACCAAGCCGGTCCAGGTCCACCGGCTGATCGCCGAAGGCACCGTCGAGGACCGGATCGCCGCGCTGCTGGAGTCCAAGAAGGAACTGGCGGACGCGGTGCTGGGCACGGGCGAGCAGGCACTGACGGAGCTGACGAACGACGAGCTGGCCAACCTGGTCGAGCTGAGGAGCGAGTGATGGGCGAGGCACAGGGGAGCGGTGCACGGGGCTTTCCCGCCTTCGCGGCGCGCAAGGGCGGGCGCGCCCGCGGCCAGTCCTTCTGGGGGAAGGCGTGGACCGAGGCCGTGGAGGACACCTGGCCCGAGGAGGAGTCGCTGAAGAGCGGACGGGCCTTCGCGCGCACAGGGCGGATCGGTCCCGTCACCGTCAGCCCGGGGCGCATCGCCGCGGAGGTGTACGGGGGTGAGTCCGCGTACACGACCGTGGTCACGCTCACGGAGCTGGACGCGGGGGAGTGGGAGCTGCTCTGGGAGAAGGCCGCCGACCGGACCGGCGTCGCGGAGGGACTGCTGGCCGGAGAGCTGCCGGAGGACTTCCTGGAGGCCGTCGAGGACGCCCGGGTGCGGATGCTCCCCGGATACGGCGACCTGGACGCGGACTGCGACTGCGACGCGCTGGAGCACCCGTGCTCGCATGCCACGGCGCTGTGCTACCAGATGGCGTGGCTGCTGGACGCGGAGCCGTGGCTGCTGCCGCTCGTCAGGGGCAGGGGCCTCGACGCGGCCCTGGAGGAGCTGAAGTCGGAACTGCTGCTGCGGGCGATGGCGGGCACGGAGGACGACGGTCCGGAACCCGAGGACGGAGACGACGAGGGCGGCGCCGGGGTGAACGGGCCGGAGGAAGGGGCCGCGGCCGGTCCGCCACCCGGTGTCGACCCCGTCGCGGCGTGGGCTCGGGGCGGTTCGCCGCTGCCCGCTCCGCCCCCGTTGCCCCCCGCCCCGGCCGGCACCGGCGAGCCCGTCACCGGCATCGAGGCCGACCCGCTGGAGCAACTGGTCGCCGACGCGGCGGTGCGCGCGCGGGGCCTGCTCGCCTACGCGCTCGGGCTGACCGCGCAACCTCCGCCGCCCCTCGATGCATGGCAGGACACCGTGCGGATCGCCGCCACGCACCCGGATCCGAGGGTGCCGGAGCGGTTGCGCGGGACCTGCGGCCGGCCGGCCCGTGAGCTGGACCGTGCGGTCGAGGCCTGGCGCGCCGGCGGAGCGGCAGGGCTGGAGGTGCTGGAGCACACCTGGTCGCCGTCCGGCCAGGAGACCGCCCGGGCCCGGGCGGCGCTCTCGGCGGGCTGGGAGGCGGACGAACTGCCCGGGCTGGAGGTCCGGGACAACCACTGGACCCTGGCCGGACAGGGCGTCCAGTTGCGCCTGGGCCGCGACGGACGGTGGTACCCCTACCGCGACGAGGCGGGCACCTGGTGGCCCGCCGGGGAGCCGCACGGCGACCCGGCGGACGCGCTCGTGGAACTGACCGGCGGCTGAGCGCCGCACGGCCCCGGGGGGCCGCGTCACCTGCCCGGTGACGCGGCCCCCCGGCGTACGGCGGGACCCGGCCGCGGGCGGCGAAGTGCAGCGGGGCTCCATCCATCCTCCAGACGGCGCAACCACCATCGGAACCCGCAGGAGTGCAAGGCGAACCGGGGGAGGGGCCGTGGGCGCGAGCGCGGGTGGGACACAGGGCCGTCACGGGCTGCTCGACGGCATCGTCGGGCAGGCACGCCGGACGCCGCGGGCGCCCGCCCTGGTGTGGCGGGACGAGGAGATCGGCTACGGAACGCTGCTGGACCTCGCGGCGCGGGAGCGCAGCCGCATCGCGGACCTGCCGGGCGACGCACCGATCGCGGTACCCGCCGTGAAGTCGCCCGCCACGATCGCCCTGGTCCTGGCCTGCCTGCTTCAGCGGCGGCCGGTGCTGCTGCCCGCCGCGACGCTCGGCCCCGAGGCCCTGGACCGGCTGCACCGGCAGGCCGGTGTCCAGGAGGTTCTGCGGCCGTGCGCCACCGCCGCCCCCGGGCCGCGCGCCGACCCGCCCGCGGACCCCGCGCCGCTCACCGGCCGGCCCGCCCTGCTGCTGACCACCTCCGGCTCCACCGGCCTGCCGAAGATCGTCCCGCTGCACACGGACGCCCTCGACGCCTTCAGCGACTGGGCCGGTGACGCCTTCGGCATCGCACCGGGCACCACCGTCCTCAACTACGCGCCGCTCAACTTCGACCTCAGCCTGCTCGACGTGTGGACCACCCTCGCCCACGGCGGCCGTGTCGTCCTCGTCGACCCCGACCACGCGCTGGACGGCGCCCGGCTGCTCGGCCTGCTCCGGCGGCACGAGGTGCACGTCGTGCAGGCCGTGCCCATGCTCTTCCGGCTGCTGGCCGACGCGGCGGACGCCACCGGGACGTCCCTGCCCGCCGTGCGCCACGCCATGTTCACCGGCGACGCCATCCCCGGGCCGCTGCTCGGCCGGCTGCCCGGCCTGCTCCCCGGAGCCCGGCTGCACAACGTCTACGGCTGCACCGAGACCAACGACAGCTTCCTCCACGAGGTCGACCCCGGTGCCCCCGTGACGACGCCCGTCCCTCTCGGCGCCCCGCTGCCCGGAGTCCAGGCGCTCGTCGTCTCGGCCGAAGGCGCGGTACTCGCGGGTCCCGGCACGGGCGAACTGCTCGTCTCCACACCGTTCCAGACGCGCGGCTACCTCGGTGCCGCCGCCGCCCGGCACGTCTTCGTACCGCACCCCGAACGCGAGGACGGGCGGCGCTACTTCCGCAGCGGCGACCTGGTGCGCAGACACGCGGACGGCTCCCTGACCCTGGAGGGCCGCACCGACCACCAGGTCAAGGTGCGGGGCGTGCGGGTCAACACCCAGGAGGTGGAGCACCTCCTGCTCGGCCACCACGAGGTGACCGAGGCGGCCGTCCTGGCCCTGCCCGACCCCGTCGCCGGCCGCCTGCTGCACGCGGTCGTCCGCCGTTCACCGGGCTCGGGCCTCAACAGCCTGACGCTGCGCGGGCACCTCGCCCGCCGGCTGCCCCGCGCGGCGGTCCCGACCGTGCTGAGGATCACCGACGACGCGCTGTCCCGTACCTCCACCGGCAAGGTCGACCGAGACCGGGTCGCTTCGGCCCACTTCACCAAGGAGAACTGACATGCAGTACGTTCAGGCCGTCCGGGCGTTCGTCGTCGAGGAGTTCCTGCCCGACGTGCCCGCCCACGAACTGGCCGACGACTACGACCTCATGGCCAACGGCGTCATCGACAGCCTCGGGCTGCTCAAGGTGATCGCCTGGCTGGAGGACCGCTACGGCGTCGACACCGACGCCGTCGACCTCGACCCGGAGTCCTTCACCTCCGTCGCGGCGATCGCCGCGTTCCTCGCGGACGCGCCGCGCGAGCACGCGGGGGCCGCGTAGCCATGCACGAGGCGGTCGTCTCGCTCATCGGCCGGGACCGTCCGGTGGAACTGCCGGTGTGGCGGTCCTTCTGGGACCGGCTCCACACGGGAGGACTGCGCCGGGGGGAGGCCACGGCTCTGCTGGCCTCCCTGTCCACCCGGATGCCCGACCGGGTCACCCTGGGCGCGTTCCTCGACTCGCTGGCCGAGCGCCGACCCGCCCGCCCCGCGGACGGATTCGGGCCGGCGGTCAACATCGTCGGCACCGGAGGCGGGCCGCGCACCTTCAACATCTCCACGGCCGCCGCGTTCGTCGCGGCGGCGATGGGGGTGCGGGTCGTCAAGACAGGTTCGCGGGCCTACACCAGCGGCTGCGGTTCCCTGGACCTGCTGGAGCAGCTCGGCATCACACCGACGACGTCGTACGAGCAGACCCGGGAAGTCCTCCAGCGCTGCGGCATCGCCTTCGCCGGGCACTTCGTGTACCCGCGTGAGATCGCCCTGCTGGCACGAGCCGTGGCACCGCTCGACCTGCGGCAGCTGGGCTCCTTCGTCAACACCCTCGGCCCCTTCCTGGCCGACGTGCCGGTGACCGCCCAGGTGACCGGGGTGTCCCGGCCCGCGGTGCTGGACGCCCTGCGGCACGCCGCCGGCCACACCTCCCGCGCCACCGGCCGGACGGTGTGGCTGGCCGACAACGACCCCGGCGCCGACGAGTTCCTCGCCTTCACCACCAACCGGGTGCGGGCCTACGAGAGCGGCGGCGAGGACGAGTTCACGCTCGTACCCGAGGCGCTCGGCCTGGGGGCCGGCCACCTGGCCGACCTGGCTCCGGCGGAGGACGGTGTGCGGGGCGCCGCCTCGCTGTTCCAGGACGTGCTGGCCGGACGCGGCGGCCCGGCGGCCACGCAGACCGTCTGCCTCAACGCGGCCGCGCTCGCGGTCGCGAGCCGGCTGACCGGTGACTGGCACCAGGCGCTGGGCGCCGCGCGCGCCACCCTGCACAACGGCTCGGCGCTGCGGCTGGTCGAACGGCTGCGGACGAGGGAGGCCGCCCATGCCTGACGGTTTCCCCGCCGCACGCGTGCCGGGCCGCGCCCGTGGCCTGCCCCGCCCGCCCGGCGCCCCGGACACCGCCGGGCGGGCGGACCCCCCGGCTGACGACGCCGCGCGGGACGGCGGAACCGGGCCCGGGTTCTTCACGCGACGGCGACCCGGACGGCCCGGGCTGGCCGTGTTCGTCAACGCGGGTGACCCGCCGCTCGACGCGCTGCCCGACCTGGCGGCGATGCTCGACGACGGCGACGTCGACTGCCTCGAACTGGCCGTCCCCTTCCCGGACTCGGTGACCGACGGCCCCGTGATCCGCCGGTCCGCCGACCGGGCGCTGGCCGCGGGCGTCACACTCGGCCGGGTCCTGGACGCGGTGTCCGCCCTGCGGCCCCGGCTGCGCCGGCTGCGGATCGCGCTGCTCGCCGACTGGAGCCACACCGTCAAAGGCCGGGACCTGGCCGACTTCACCCGGTCCGTCGCCGACGCCGGCTGTGACGGACTGCTGCTGCACGGACTGCCGCCCCGGCTGCGCACCGCCCACTACGAGGCCGCCGAGCGCGCCGGGCTGCCCCTCGTCACCACCTGCTACGCGGTCTCCGACGCCGCGACCGCCGCGGAGGCCGCCCGGCACGCCTCCGCCTACCTGTACCTCGTCGCCCACTACGGCCGCAGCGGCACCACCGCCGCACCCGACCACGAGCGGCTCGCCGCCGCCCTCGGCACGCTGCGCGCCGCGACCCGCGTCCCGGTCGCCGTCGGCTTCGGCGTCCGCACCCGCGCCGACATCGCCGTCCTGGAGAGGCTCGGCGCCGACGCCGCGGTCGTCGGCAGCGCGGGCGTGGCCACGATCGAACGGGCCCTGGACACGGGGCGCGACCCGGTGGAGGCGTTCGCCTCCTTCGTCGCACAGCTGCGCCACCCCACCCTCCCCACCACATGACCGAAAGGAACCACTCATGATCGTCCGCGCTCTCGACAGCGTCCACTGCGTCGACTGGGGCAACGGCCTCAGCCGCCGGTTCCTCACCGAGTCCGACGGGCTCGGGTACACCGTCACCGACACGATCGTGCGGGCCGGCACCAAGTCGCGGCTGGAGTACCGGCGTCACCTGGAGGCCTGCTACTGCATCAGCGGCAGCGGCGAGGTCGTCGACATGGCCGGCACCTCCCACCCCATCACTCCCGGCACCCTCTACGCACTCGACCAGCACGACGCGCACTGGCTGATCGCCGGCCCGCACGAGGACCTGCGCCTGGTGTGCATGTTCACCCCGGCGCTGCGCGGCGACGAACGCCACAACCTGGACTCGTCCGAGTTCTCCCAGTACTGATGATCACGTGGACGGAAGAACAGCAGCGGCTGCGCGACGGCCTGGCGCCGCTGCTGGACAAGCTCGGCGCCGGGCACGTCGAGCGTGACGCCGAGGCCGCCTTCCCCCGCGAGCAGTGGGACCTGCTGCGCGCCTCCGGCCTCCTGGGCCTGCCCTTCGACGCACGGTGGGGCGGGCTCGGCCAGGATCTGCTGACCACGATGTACGTCCTGGAGGGCCTCGGTCAGGGCTGCCGCGACGCGGGGCTGAACTTCTCCGTCTGCAGCCACCTGGTCAGCACCGGAGTACCCCTGCACCGGTTCGGCTCCCCGGAGCTGAAGGACCGCTACCTGCCGGGGCTGTGCTCCGGCGACCTGATCGGCGCCCACGCCATCAGCGAGCCCGACAGCGGGTCGGACGCGCTGGCGATGCGCACCCGCGCCGTACGGGACGGCGACGACTTCGTGCTGAACGGCAGCAAGGCCTTCGTCAGCAACGGGCCGGTCGCCGACGTGGTCACCGTGTACGCGCGCACCAGCGACCGCCCCGGCCCGCTCAGCATCACCGCCTTCCTCGTCGACCGCGACACGCCCGGCCTGACCGCCGGCCGGCCGGTCGCCAAGATGGGACTGCGCACGTCGCCGCTGTGCGAGCTGTTCCTCGACGACTGCCGCGTCCCCGCCTCGCGGGTCGTGGGCCGCCCTGGCGGCGGCTTCCTCGTCCTGGACCACGTGATGCGCTGGGAGATCCTGTGCTCCTTCGTCATCAACGCGGGGGAGATGCGCGACCGGGTGGAGCGCTGCACCGAATACGCCCGCACCCGCACCCAGTTCGGCCGGCCGATCGGCTCCTACCAGGCCGTGTCCCACAAGATCGTGGACATGGACGTCGGAGCCGAGACGGCCCGCCACTGGCTGTACTCCACCGCGCGCAAACTGATGGCAGGGGAGAACGTCACCCGGGACATCGCCATCGCCAAACTCGTCACCAGCGAGGCCAACGTCGCCTCCGCGCTCGCCGCCGTCCAGATCTTCGGGGGCAACGGCTACATGGCCGAGTACGGCGTCGAGCAGGAACTGCGCAACTCGGTCGCCGGGACGATCTACTCCGGCACGTCCGAGATCCAGCGCAACCGTATCGCCTCGATGCTCGGCCTCTGAGCACACGTCGACACCCAACGGAAGCGGAACCACGCCACCATGACCCTCCACTCCGCCCTGGCGGCGACCGAGTTCATCGACCACCACAGCCCCGAGGTGCGCGCCTTCGTCCGGGACGCGATTCCGGCGAGCGCCAGCACCCCCACCGAACGGGCCGTGGCCCTGTACTACGCCGTGCGGGACGGCATCCACTACGAGGTGTACGGCGCGGACCTGTCCCGTGCGGGTCTGCGCGCCGGCCAAGTCGTGCGCACCGGCTCGGGCATGTGCCTGCACAAGTCGGTCCTGTACACGGCCGGGCTGCGTTCGCTCGGCATCCCGGCGCGCCTGGTCCTGACCGACGTCCGCAACCACCTCGCCTCCGAGCGGCTGAAGCGGCTGCTGGGAGGCGACGTGTTCCACCAGCACGGGCTCACCTCGGTGCGGCTGGAGGGCCGTTGGGTGAAGGCGACGCCGGTGTTCAACAAGACGCTGTGCCGGCTGTACCGCATGGCGCCGCTGGACTTCGACGGCACCGCCGACAGCCTGCACCACCCCTTCGACCTGAAGGGACGCCGGCAGATGGAATTCCTGCGCGTGCACGGCGAGTTCGACGACCTGCCCTACGAGTGGCTGATCGCCGACCTGCGCGCCGCGCACCCGGGACTGTTCCAGGACGGGCCGGACGGCTCGCGCGACCGGCTCGCGCGGGGCTCACTCGTCGGCGAGGCGGTGTAGTGCTCGTCAAGATCTGCGGTGCGACGAGCGCCGCCGAGGTGCGGGACGTGGCCGACGCCGGGGCCGACCTGATCGGGCTGTGGCACGGAGTGCACGGCGGCCGGTCGGACCTGACCGCGCAACGCCTGACCGAACTCACCGCCGAGGCACGGGCGACCGGACGCATGGAGGCGGTGCTGGTCACCTTCGCCGCCGACGCCGAGGCACTGGCCCGTCTCACGGGCGCCGGCGGCCCCTCGTGGATCCAGCTGCACGGCTACCAGCCGCCCGGCCTGGTCCGCGCGCTGCGGGCACGGGTCCCCGACGGCGTACGCATCGTCAAAGTGCTGCACGTCGACGGGGGTTCCTGTGTGGAGGCACGGCTGATCGGCGCGTACGAACGGGCCGGCACCGACTGCTTCCTGCTCGACGCGGTCGGCGCGGGCGGCCGGGTGGGCAGTACCGCGCTGAGCCTGGACGACGGCACGGTGACCGGGCTGGCCGACCGCATGCAACGCCCCTTCCTGCTCGCCGGCGGACTGGGCGCGGACAACCGCGACCGCTTCCCCGGGACCCTGGCCCACCCCCGGTTCCTCGGCATCGACGTCGACTCGGCCGCCCGCGGCGGGGACGGCCTCCTCGCGGCGGGGAGCGCGGCCGCCGTGACCCGAGCCTGGAGGGCGCCGTGACGTTCACCGACGCGCTGCTGGCGGCCCCACGTCCCGTGATCATGGAGGTCAAACGGCAGGACGCCGACGGCACCGACCTGCTGGGCGCCCGCTCGGTCACCGAGGTCGTCGCCGCCTACGAGGAGGCCGGGGCGCCGTGCGTCTCGGTGGTCACCGGCCGCTGGTTCGGCGGCAGCGAGGCGCTGCTGGAAGAGGTCGCCGCCGCGACGCGCCTGCCCGTGCTCCGCAAGGACTTCCTGACCAGCCGGCGCCAGCTCGAACGCAGCCGTGAACTGGGCGCCTCCGCCGTGCTGCTGACCGTACGGCTGCTGCCCGGCGGCGTCCTGGCGCGGCTGGTGGACCACGCCCTGGACCTCGGGCTGACCCCGTTCGTGGAGGTCGCCGACGCGGCGGAGGCGGCGGCGGTGCCGCGGGCGGACCGGTGCGTGGTCGCCGTCAACAACAAGGACATCGCCACCCGTGAACGCCTGCCCGGTGACCTCGACCGCAGCGCCACGCTGCTGCCGGCCGTGCGGGCGACCGGCACCCGCTGCGCGGTCAGCGCCAGCGGCATCACCGACCCCGCCGACGCGGCCCGGCTGCTCGACGCCGGGTTCCGCGGCCTGCTCATCGGCACGGGTCTGCTGCGCGCCCCGCACCCGGCGCACTGGTGCGCCGCCCTGGACGCCGCACGCGAACGGCCCCCGGCGTCCGGACGCGACCGCGGGCGGACGCGTCCGGCCCGCCGGTGAGGGCGGGCCGGAGACCGAGGACGGGCCGCTGCGTCAGGTGCGGCGGGGGCGGGCCGTGGTGCGGCGGCCACGGGCCGTGCGGCCCCAGGGCTTGTAGACGGAGATGACCGCCGCCGCCGTGAGCAGCACGAACAGGGCGGGCACGCTCCACACCAGGAAGTCCGCGGGCCAGCCCGGGTTGGGGGGCGCCCCGCCCGCCTCGGCCGTGTTCTCGGTGGCCTTCATGACGATCGGGTGGATGACGAACCACGCGAAGATCGTCATGAAGAGGGTGATGACCCATTTGGCGATGATCCACCAGTGCAGCAGCAGACCCCAGGCCGTGCCGCAGGACAGCAGGATGCCGGAGATCGACGCGGTCACGCTGAACACCGTGACGCTGGTGTCGTCGAACACGTACATGGCGTAGTACACGCCCTTGGCGACCGCGGCGTCGTCCGTGGTGAACCCCATGAGGGCCAGGACGGCCATGGACAGCGACAGCCCGACCCAGCCGACGGACGTGACGACGTGCACGGCCAGGGTCAGCTTGCGGCCCCGGCGGCTCAGTTGGAATCTCTTCTTCTTCCGGGCGTCCTGCTGCCCGGTCCTGCCGGGCGTGGTCGTGGGAGCGGACAAAACGCTGCCTCGCCTTCATGTCCTGTGGGAAGTGGTGGCCGTTGCCATGGTTCTCCCCTCCGCTCGAGGCGGGGTCGAGGCGGTCGACCGCCTCTCCGGGCATCCTCCAGCGGCGTTCCCGACGCTGGGCAGCACTTACTGGCCAACGAACTCGTGGAGCAGGCGTGACAATTCTGGTGACAGGTGCAACAGGATCGGTCGGCCGTCATGTGGTCGGGCGGCTTCTGGCCGCAGGTGCCACGGTGCGCGCGCTGACCAGGAACCCGGCCACCGCCGGACTCCCGGAGGGCGTGGACGTCTTCGAGGGCGACCTCACCCGCCCCGACACGCTGCGCGCGGCGCTGCACGGGGTGGAGCGCCTCTACCTCTTCCCGGTCCCGGAGACGAGCCGTGAGGTCGTCGCGGCCGCCAAGGAGGCCGGGGTGCGCCGTGTCGTCGTGCTGTCCTCGTCCTCCGTGCTGGACGAGTCGGGCGACAACCACAGCGGTGAGCACCACCGCACCGTGGAACGGGCCGTGGAGGAGTCCGGCATCGACTGGACGTTCGTGCGTCCCGACGAGTTCGCCACCAACGTCCTGTGGAAGTGGGGCCACTCCATCCGTACCGAGGGCGTGGTGCGGGCCCCGTACGGCAACGCCCCGCGCGTCCTCGTCCACGAGGCGGACGTGGCCGCCGTCGCGGTGACCGCGCTGCTCGAGGACGGGCACGCCGGCCGGGCGTACGTGCTCACGGGGCCCGAGGCGATCACCCAGGCCGACCAGGTGCGGGCCATCTCGGGCGCGCTGGGGCGCGAGGTCCGCTTCGAGGAGATCACGCCCGACCAGGCCCGCGAGCAGATGGGCCGGGTCATGCCCGCGCCGGTCGTGGAGATGGTGCTGGGCTACCTGGCCGCAGCCGTGACCGACCCGCCCGCGGTCCTGGACACCGTCGAGCAGGTCACCGGTGTGCCGGCGCGGACCTTCGCCCGGTGGGCGGCCGACCACGCCGCCGACTTCGCCCCCGTGACCGAGGAGGTGGCCGCATGACCGCCGACGCCGGCATCGGGACCGCGCTCAGCGGCGCGAAGGTCACCATGACGGGCAGCGGCAAGCCCGAGGAACGGCTCGTCACCGCCCGCGAGGCGGCCCCGTCGGCGGGCCGCGGCAAGGTCGTGGTGCGCGTCGAGGCGGCGGGCGTGTCGTTCGCCGAGGTGCAGATGCTGCAGCACCTGCACCCCTTCCCGCCCACGTTCCCCTTCGTGCCCGGCTACGACCTGGTCGGGCGCATCACTGAGGTGGGGGAGGGCGTCACCGGGTGGCGCACCGGCGACCGGGTCGCCGCCATGCCCCGCTACGGCGCCTGGCAGGAGTACGTCGAGACGGCCGCCAAGGACCTGGCCCCGGTGCCCGGGGACCTGGACGCGGCCGAGGCGGTGGCACTGGTCACCAACGGGGTGACCGCGTACCAGATGCTGGACCGGCTGACCGGCCTGGTCCCCGGCGACACCGTGCTGGTGCACGGGGCGAGCGGCGGAGTGGGCTCCCTGCTCACCCGGCTCGCCGTCCACCGCGGCCTGCGGGTCGTGGGCACCGCGTCGCCCGCGAAGCACGACGCCGTGCGCGCGCTGGGTGCCGAGCCGCTCGACTACCGCACCCCCGACCTGACGGCTGCGGTGCGCGAGCTGGCGCCGCACGGAGTGGCCGCCGTCTTCGACCACATCGGCGGCCGGGGCCTGGACGCCGGCTGGGCGATGCTGGCGAGGGGCGGCACGCTGGTGTCGTTCGACTCCTCCGTCGCCGGATACCGGCCGGGACAGTGGTTCCGCCCGCACGTCCCGGCGCTGGTGCGCACGGGCCGGCGCTTCCTGGCGCGCCTGCTGGGCCTGACGGGCGGCCGGCGGATGACGATGTACTACGTCAAGCCGGGCCGGGACTTCAACAGCGCGCTGGACGCCCTGTACGGACTGCTGGCCGAGGGTGTGCTGAAGCCGGAGATCGCCGGCCGCCACCCGCTCGACGGGGCCGCCGCCGCGCTGCGGGAGCTGCTGGACGGACGCTCCGTCGGCAAGCACGTCCTGCTCCCCTGACGCCCCACCCCCTGCACCCCACGACGACCGAGAAGGATCACCGATGTCCACGACACTGACCGAGCCGTCCGTCCAGGAGCGCAACAAGCAGATCGCGCTCGACTGCGCCGCCGCCTGGAACCGCTGGGAACTGGACGGCATCACCCAGCACTGGGCGCCCGGCATCCGGCACTTCTCCGAGGACCGTCCCGTCGACACCGAGCAGATGATCGGGGCGATGCGGGGTGGCCTCGCCGCCTTCCCCGACCTGCACCTGGACGTCAAGAGCGCCGTCTCGGAGGGTGACCGGGTGATCCTGCGGATCACCGTGACCGCGACCCACCTGGGCGAGTTCATGGGCAAGGCCCCGACGGGCAAGAAGGTCACCTGGTTCATGCTGGAGGAGCTGCGCTTCGACGACGCCGGCCGGATCATCGAGCACTACGACGTGTTCAACTACCTGCCGATGCTCAAGGAGCTGGGCTTCGTGCCCGCGGACGTGCTGTGAGCACCGCCGTCGCCCTCGCGGGGGAGCTCACCGAGGTCGCCGACGGGGTGCACGCCTTCGTGCAGCCCGACGGCGGCTGGTGCCTGAACAACGCGGGCCTGGTCGCCGGTGACGACGGCCGCGCCGTGCTCGTCGACACCGCGGCGACCGAGGCCCGTGCGCGGCGGCTGCGCGAGGAGGTGCTGCGCGTGACGGGCACGCCGCCGCGCACCCTGGTCAACACCCACTTCCACGGCGACCACACCTTCGGCAACCACCTCTTCCCGGAGGCCGTGGTCGTCGCCCACGAGCGGACCCGCTCGGACATGGCGGCCGCCGGTCTCCACCTGACGTCGCTGTGGCCGGACGTGTGCTGGGGCGACATCGAACTCGCCCTGCCCGAGGTCACCTTCCGCGACGCCCTCACCCTGCACGCGGGGAGCGTGAGGGTGGAGCTGCTGCACCTCGGTCCGGCCGCGCACACCACCAACGACACCGCGGTGTGGCTGCCCGGGCAGCGCGTGCTGTTCACGGGTGATCTGGTGATGTCCGCAGTGACGCCGTTCTGCCTGATGGGGTCCGTCAGCGGATCCCTGGACGCCCTGGAGCGGATGCGCCGGCTGGACCCGCTCGTGGTCGTGCCCGGGCACGGACCGGTCGGCGGCCCCGAGGTGCTCGACGCCAACGAGGCCTACTTCCACTGGCTGCGCGACCTCGCCCGGCAGGGGCTCGCCGACGGGGCGACTCCCCTGGAGCTGGCCCGCGCCGCCGGACCCGGGCCCTTCGACCGGTTGCTGGACGCCGAACGGCTGGTGCCCAACCTGCACCGCGCCTACGCGGAGGAGCGTGGCGCGGCGCCCGGCGATCCGCTGGACGTCCCGGCCCTGTTCCGGGAGATGACCGCGTACCACGGCGGGCTGCCCACCTGCCGCGCGTGACCCCGCGCCTGCGAAACGCCGGTGGCCCTCCCCCAGGGGAGGGCCACCGGCGTCTCACGTGCGGCGGACGCGTCAGACGTCGATGCCCTTCAGGTACGTGGCGAACGTCTGGAGCGCCGGGTGCGCGGCGCGCAGCGCGGGGATGTCGGCGCGGTAACCGTGCTCCTGGAACCACTCGAACATCAGGGCGATCTCGGGGCCGTTCGGGATGTAGGGATTGGCGGCCACCGCGTCCAGGGGCAGCTCCTCGAAGCGGGCCGGCAGGCCGCTGCGGGCGGAGAACGCCTCGGCGATCCCCGTGGCCGTCAGCTCGTCGCCCGCCAGCTCCACGGCCCGCCCCAGGTACTCCTGCGGCCGGTCGAAGGCCTCGGCGGCGAAGTACCCGATGTCGTCCACGGCGATGAACTGCACCCGGGTGCCCGGCTTCAGCGCCAGCCGGACCACCAGCGTGCCGTCCATGTTCTGCGGTCCGTGCGCGGCGAAGTTGTCCATGAAGAACGTCGGGCGCAGCACCGTCGTCGGCACGCCCAGCTCCTCCAGGTACCGCTCGATGTGCCGCTTGGAGTCGAAGTGCGGCACACCGCTGTGCCGTTCGGCGCCGCCCACCGAGCTGTACACCACGTGTGCGACCCCGGTGGCCCTGGCCGCCCGCGCCACCGCCCGGCCCTGGCGGACCTCACCGCCCAGCCCCTTGGGCGTCATGAAGTTCTGCACGGAGAACACCCCGTGCACGCCCGCCATGGCCGCACGCAGCGACGCCTCGTCGTCCAGGTCGCCGGTGACCAGCCGCACGCCGGACGCGGCGAGCGCCCGGGCCCCGTCGGACCGGGGGTCGCGCACCAGCGCGGCCGTGTCCCGGCCGCGCCGCACCAGCTCGCGTGCGGTGGCGCCGCCCTGGAGGCCGGTGGCCCCGATCACCAGGACCGGGCCGTTCGCCTCGGTCTTCGTCATGTCGTTGGCCTTTCCTCAGCCGAACAGCGGCGCGGCGTTGGCGGCCGCCCAGGCACGGTACGGACGGGGGTCGCGGCCGGTGAGGTCCTTCACGGCCGTCGTGGGCCTCGCCCACGGCACGTCGGGGCTGTGCAGTGCGGCCACGTTGGTCACGGCCGCCGGGCGGTCGCCGGTGATGCCGGCGAAGACCTCGACGACCTCCTCCTGTGGCGCCACGGAGAAGTCCAGGCGGCGGCCCAGGACCTCGCCGAGGATGCCGGCCTGCTCCTCGGAGGTGAGGACCTCGCCACCGGTCAGGACGTACGCCCTGCCCCGGTGGCCGTCCCGGGTGAGCGCGGCGACGGCGGCGGAGGCGATGTCGTACTCGTCGATCGGCGCACCGGGGTTGTTGCCGATCCAGCAGCGCACCGAGCCGCTCTCGCGGACGGTCCGGACCCACCACGCGGTGTTCGCGTGGAACGGGCCGGGACGCAGGAACGTGGTCGCGACGCCGGACTGCGTGATCGCCTCCTCGGCGGCCCGGTGCTCCTCGGCGATGCCGTGCGGCAGCGGATGCAGCACGCTCGCCGAGGACAGGAACACGATGTGCTCGACGTCCGCCGCCGCGGCGGCCTTGGCGACGTTGCGTGCTTCCCCGGCCACGTCGCCGGAGAGCACCACCAGCGCCGCGGTGACGCCGGCGAACGCGGCGGTCAGCGACGCGGGGTCGGCCGGGCTGCCGGCCACGACCTCGACGCCCTCGGGCAGGCCCGCCTCCTCGGGCTTCCTGCTGAGCGCCCTGACCTGGCGGCCCTGCGCGCTGAGCTGTTCGACGGCCTCGCGGCCGACCTTGCCCGTAGCTCCGGTGACCAGAATCATGATCAGGCCCTCCAGCCCTGCGGCTCCGGCCACGGCGAGCCGAGCTGACGGTACGTGCCCTGGTAGTCGGGCCAGTCGCGGTGGTCGCGGATCTTGCCGTCGACGAGGCGGATGAGGTGGATCTGCTCACCGGAGAAGCGGCGTCCCGTCGGCGCCATGCCGACCAGCTCCCCGACGTGCCGGCCGTACAGGACGAGGTTCGCACGCACCCAGTCGCCGCGCTCCTCCAGCAGCACCTCCTCCAGGTGCGCCTCCTCGGAGAAGGTCATCCGCAGCCACTTGACGGCCATCGCGAAGGAGTCCGGACCGCGCAGGTCCATGTGCTCCATCGTCGCCGGGTTGAGGTACTCCGGGTGGATGTACTCCGCGACGTCCTCGGTGTCACCGGTGTTGTACGCCTCGATCATGCGGCGTACCGCAGTTATCTGGTCGCTCATCGAATGTCCTCCACGGCTGGCGCCAAGGGCGTCGGTCAATGGCCACATTCTGTGCGGGAAATGGACGGCCCGGCAAGGGAAGAATGGTCGACTCCCCTTGTTCTCCAGGCATATACGGGGCGGCCGTCCACCGGGCCTCCAAGAATTCTCCAGCTGCACGCGTGAGAAGGGCCCCAGCATGTGGCACATGGACACGGACACAGCCACCTACAAGACGAAAGTCACGGCCGCCTTCAATGGGGCCGCGGCGACCTATGACCGGCTCGGAGTGGAATTCTTCACGCCGATGGGAAAGAGGCTGGTGGAATTCGCCGGACCGCATCCCGGCCAGCGGCTGCTGGACGTCGGCTGCGGCCTGGGCGCCACCCTGCTCCCGGCGGCGCGACTGGTCGGCCCCGGCGGCAGCGCGCTCGGCATCGACATCGCCGAGGCCATGGTCGAGGAGGCCGGACGGGAGGCGGTACGGCAGGGCATCGGCAACGTCGAGCTGCGGGTGATGGACGGCGAGCACCCCGAACTGCCCGCCCGCTCCTTCGACCTGGTGCTCGGCAGCTACAGCGTGATCTTCCTGCCGGACGCCCGTGCCGCACTCGCCCGGTATGCCGGACTGCTGCGCGACGGCGGCCGGATCGCCTTCACCAGCCCCGTGTTCACACGGGACACCTTCCCGTTCCTGCCGCCGCTGTTCACCGGCCTGATCCCGATGTCGCTGCTGAACCACCTGCCGGCCGCCTGGCACCCCGAGCAGCTGCGGCGGCAGCTGCACTCCTGGCTGGAGGATCCGGCGGACCTGACGGCCGCGCTGCGCACGGCGGGCTTCGACGACGTCCGGATCGTCGACGAGTCGGTCGACATGACGGCCCGCTCCGGGGAGGCGTGGGTCGACTGGTCCCACACCCAGGGGATGCGCCTGCTGTGGCAGCACCTGCCGGCCGACGAGGCGGCCGCCCTGCGTGCCCGGCTCGTCACGGCCCTCGACGCCCTGCGCGGCGAGGACGGCCTGATCCACATCGACGTCCCCGTCCGCTACGTCACGGCCGCGGTCGCCCGCTGACCCGCGCACGGCGCCGCGACGAACGGGGCGCGGCGCACACGTCACCCCGGGCACGCACAGGGCGGCACCACCGGTCACCTCGGTGGTGCCGCCCTGCGCGTGTCGGCGCGACGCCGTACTCGCAGACGCTGGGAGGCGCCTCCGGCCGGCCCCGTACGCGCCCGGCCGCCGCCCACGCGGAACGCCCGGCTGGGCGACCCAGCCGGGCGTTCCGCGGTACTACTGGCCCCATGGGCGCCGCCCCGTCAGGTGACCGACAGCGCGCCGTCCACCGCCAGGACCGTGCCGTTGGCGTAGGCGGCCTCCGGGCGGGTCAGCTGGACGATCCACCAGGCGATGTCCTCGGGACGGCCGACCCTGCCCGAGGGGACCCTGGTCGCCATCCCCTCGAGGAACGCCTCGTACGCCTCCGGGGGCATCCCGGCCCGCACCCCGACCCCCGTGTCCACGACGCCCGGCGCGATGCCGACCGAGCGGATGCCGCGCGGGGCGAGCTCCACGGCCCAGGTGCGGGTGAGGAAGTCCAGGGCGACCTTGGCCATGCCGTAGACGGAGTTCTCCGGCCACGCCCGGCGGCCCAGTGAACCCGCCGAACTGACGTTGACGACGACGCCGCCGGTCGCCTCCAGTGCGTCCAGTGCCCGCTGGGTCAGGAACACCGGAGCGATCAGATTGGTGCCGAGCTGCGCGCGGACGGAATCCCGGTCCAGATCGCCGAGGGAGGCGAATCCCGTGACGGCCGCATTGTTCACCAGGACGTCGAGCCGCCCGAATTCGCGCAGCGCGGTGGAGATGATGAGTTCGGGCGCCTCGTGGTCATGGACGTCAGCCGCCAGCACCCGAATGCGGTCCTGGCCGTCCGCGGTCTCCTTGAGGGTGGCTTCATTACGGCCGACAATGAGCACATGGGCGCCGCTCTCCGCGAATGCGCGGGCCGTCGCCGCTCCGATTCCCGTGCCGCCGCCCGTGACGACGACGGCCTTCTCCACGGAATGCGTCACCGCGACCTCACGAGCACAGCGCGGTGTTGACGCCACGAATGACGGCCTGCTCGGCGTCCGGCCCGAAGTCCTTGTCGCCGATGGTGAACGACAGCTGCACGCGGGCGCTCAGGTCGCGGGTGGTCGCCGCGAACGTGGCGTAGCCGGGAATGCCGGCGCCGTGGCCCCACAGGTCGAGGTCGTCGTCGTTCTCGAGCTTCATGATGCCCAGGCCGTAACCGATGCCCATCGGCAGGTTCTCGATCATCTCGGGCGGCAGCGGGGTGGTCATCTCGGTGAACTCCGGTTCGTTCAGGAGCTCGCCGCCGAACAGCGCGGAGAAGAAGCGGTCCAGGTCCGCGGTGGTGGAGATGATCTCGCCCGCGCAGCCCGCCTCCGAGGGGTTCATCAGCGTGACGTCCACCGGCTCGCCGCCGATCTGCATGTAGCCGCGCGCGTGCGGCTCCGGGATGTTCGGGTCGTCGCCGGGCAGGACGGTCTCGTCCAGCGCGAGCGGTTCGAGGACCCGCTCGCGGATCTCGTCGCGGTACGAGCGGCCGGTCACCTTCTTGATGAGCAGGCCGACGATGAAGTAGTTGGTGTTGCAGTAGGCGAACTTGGTGCCCGGCTCGAACTCCAGCGGCTTGGCGGCCGCGATGGCGATCAGGTCCTCGGGCTCGTAGTGCTTGTAGCGGTCGCGCAGGAAGCGGTCACCGGGCTTCTGGAACGAGTCCATGTAGTTGTACAGGCCGCTGGTGTGCTGCATCAGGTTGCGGACGGTGATCTTCTCGCCGTACGGCAGCAGACCCGGCAGGTAGCTCTCGACGGTGCGGTCGAGGTCGATCTTGCCCTCGGCGACGAGCTGGAGCACCACCACGGCCACGAAGGGCTTGGTGATGCAGGAGATGCGGAAGCGGCCGTCGGCGGGAACGGGACGGTCGGTGCCCAGCTCCGCGATGCCGGACGTCACCACGAAGGACTCCTCCCCCCGGGCGACCCGGAACTGCACGCCTCCGGCTCCGGCTTCGACGAGCCGGTCCGCGGCGCCCTGGACGGCCTGCTGAAGGGCCGAGACCTCCGGCCGGGCGATCGTCGTCTGCGTCATGTCGGGAAACCCCCATGGTGGCTGTCGGTTCTTTCGGCAGAGGCTGACCGGCCGGGGTGGAGAGGCGGCCGGGTGCCGGTGGAGCGCCGCTCAGGCAAGGTCGTCGCGGGTCACCGTGCGGGCGAGGACCCGCAGTTCGCCGTCCTGACGCACCAGGACGTCCTGGCACACGCACACGCGGTGCACCCGGGACGCACCGCCGATGTCCGAGGCGTACACGATCGCGTAGGAGCGGACGTCCACCGCGCCGTCCGTCCGGGGGCGGACGTCGAACATGCCGATGAAGTGGCGGTGGCGCTGGCCTGCGGCGGCGAGTTCGGCCGCGGCCCGGCTCGTCGCCGCGACCAGCCCGGCGCGACCGCGCACCGGCTCGGGCAGGGTCGGCACGGCGAACGTGGCGTCCTCGGTGAACGTCCCCGCCCACTGCTCGGCCTCACCGAGGTCCAGCAGCTGCATCTGGTGCGCGTAGAACTGCTGGACCTCCACGTGCAGGGAGGCGGCCCAGGCGGAGCTGAGAGTGGACTCGGGTGCGAGCGTCATGCTGTCTCCTTGGTCGGTCGGAACGCCCGTCAGTCTGGGTGGGCCCGGTCGCATGCCATTGGAAGATCCCTCAAGCCCCGGGCCGGCGGCACGGCCCTTCCCCGGTCGAGCGCCCATCCGCCGGACCTCGAGCGGCGCGGGACACGGTCGACGTCACCAAGGCGCTCATGGGAGGAAACCGATGACGACAACGACGAGGCCCGTCGCACTGATCACCGGCGCGACGAGTGGCATCGGCCTGGCCGTGGCCCGCGAGCTGGGACGACGGGGCCACCAGGTCTTCCTGTGCGCCCGGACGGGGCAGCAGGTCAAGCAGACCGTCGAGGACCTGCGTGCCGAGGGCATCGACGCCGACGGCATCGCGGCCGACGTCCGCTCCCAGGAGTCGGTGACCGAGCTCGTCGCCGCCGCCGTCGGGACGTACGGCCCGATCGGCATCCTGGTGAACAACGCCGGGCGCAGCGGCGGCGGTCCCACGGCCGACATCTCGGACGAGCTCTGGGACGACGTCATCGACACCAACCTCAACAGCGTGTTCCGGCTCACCCGGGAGGTGCTGAAGAAGGGCCGCATGAGCGACGCGCCCTACGGCCGCGTCATCAACATCGCCTCGACCGCCGGCAAGCAGGGCGTCCTGCTGGGCGCCCCCTACAGCGCCTCCAAGCACGGCGTCGTCGGCTTCACCAAGGCCCTCGGCAAGGAACTGGCCCCCTCCGGCATCACGGTCAACGCCGTCTGCCCCGGCTACGTCGAGACGCCCATGGCCGAGCGAGTGCGCCAGGGCTACGCCGCCGCCTGGGACACCACGCAGGAGTCCGTGCAGGAACAGTTCGAGGCGAAGATCCCGCTCGGCCGCTACTCGACCCCCGAGGAGGTCGCCGGGCTCGTCGGCTACCTGGCCACCGAGACCGCCGCCTCCATCACCGCGCAGGCCCTCAACGT
This sequence comes from Streptomyces sp. NPDC026246, assembly GCF_055567995.1. Classification (NCBI taxonomy): domain Bacteria; kingdom Bacillati; phylum Actinomycetota; class Actinomycetes; order Kitasatosporales; family Streptomycetaceae; genus Streptomyces; species Streptomyces sp. NPDC026246. The sequence continues at coordinate 38,282 of NZ_JBVHPJ010000015.1, forward strand.
CTGTGGCGGACTGGGCAACTTCTGAGCGTCCCGACCACGAGAGAAGGTAGTGAAGGTGTCTGCCGAACAGGTTCACCGCACATCGCACGACGTGGAGATCGCCGCACCGGCGGCCGTCGTCTACGGGCTCATCGCGGACACGGAGCGGTGGCCGCTGTTCTTCCCCCCGAACGTGCACGTGGAGAGGCTGGAGTTCGACGGGACCAGAGAGCGGCTGCACATGTGGGCGACCGCCAACGGCGCGGTCAAGTCCTGGACCTCGCGCCGGACACTGGACCCGGCCGCCCGCCGCATCGACTTCCGCCAGGAGGTCCCGGCGGCCCCCCTCACCGGGATGGGCGGCACGTGGGCCGTCGAGGACCTGGGTCCCGACTCGTCGCGGCTGACCCTGCTGCACGACTTCACGGTGGCGGGCGACCGTCCCGAGGACGCCGAGTGGGTCGACCGGGCCACGGACACCAACAGCCGGGCCGAGCTCGGCCGTGTCAAGGCCCTCGCCGAGCGGTGGGACCGGCTGGACGAACTGGTGCTGTCCTTCCAGGACTCGGTGCGGGTGGAGGGGCCGGCCGAGCGGGTCTACGACTTCCTCCACCGGGTCGGTGACTGGCCCGAGCTGGTCCCCCACGTCACCCGGCTCGACCTGACGGAGCCCACGCCCGGCGTCCAGATCATGGCCATGGACACCCGGACGGCCGACGGCTCCACGCACACCACCGAGTCCATCCGCATCTGCTTCCCCGACGCCGGCCGCATCGTCTACAAGCAGACCGCGACGCCCGCGCTCATGGACGCCCACACCGGCGAGTGGACCGTGGTCCCCGACGCCACCGGCGTCACCGTCACCTCCCACCACCACGTCGTCATCCGCGAGGAAGCCATCGCCCGCGTCCTCGGCCGGAACAGCACCCTCGAGGGCACCCGCCGCTACATCCGCCAGGCACTCGGCCGCAACTCCACCGCGACCCTGAACCTCGCCAAGCAGCACGCGGAGACGGCCGCCGCCGTCTGACCCGAAGACCTCCACGGCTCTCTCCTCGCCCAGGGCTCCGGGACGCGCGCGTCCCCCGGAGCCTTCGGCGTACGCCCGGCCGGCTCCTCAGCGCAGCCGGCGCACCCGCAGCACCAGGTCGTCGGTGTGATGCGCGCCGGCGCCACCGGGGGGAGCGACGCGTGGCCGCTGCTCGTCCACCTCCACCACCCAGTCGTCGTCGAGCAGGGCGGCGACCGTCGAGGGCCAGACGTAGTCGGCCGGGTCGAAACCGCTGTCGTGCGCCTCCCGGGTGTCCATCCCCGCGTGGTGCACGAGCAGCAGCACGCCGCCGGGCGCCACGGCGGCGAGCAGGGCCCGTTCCGCGGCCGCCTCCGGGGTGCGCAACAGGGCCGGGTACTGGGCGGAGACCAGGTCGAAGGAGCCGGGCGGGAGCGCGGCACCGGTGAGCTCCGCGTGTACCCAGTGAACCGAGAGACCGGCCTCCCGCGCGTGTCCGGCCGCCCGTTCCAGGGCCACGCCCGACACGTCGAGCGCGGTCACGTCCCAGCCGCCGCGCGCGAGCCAGAGGGCGTCCGCGCCCTCGCCGCAGCCGACGTCGAGGACGCGTCCGGGGGTCAGTCCGGCGACCTCCGCCACGAGCGCGCCGTTGGGCCGGCCGCTCCACAGTTGCTGTCGGTCGGCGTAGCGGTCGTCCCACTCCGCCCGCACCGCGGGGTCACCGGAGTACCCCTCGGATCGTGCGGGGAGGCCGGAGGCGGGGGTTCGTGCTGAGATGTCGTCGGTCACGGACACACCGTCGCCCACCGCTTCGCGGGTCCGCCAGATTCGTTGCCGGTTCGGCAAACGGCCGCCTCGGTCCGGGGCGTCGACGGCATCTACGCCGCCGGGGCGCGGCGGACGGGGAGCATCGTCTCGACCGGTTCGGCGGTGAGGTGCCCGACGACGAGGCGGTTGACCTCGGCGGGCTTCTCCAGCGGCACCACGTGTGAGGTTCCGGGCACGACGGCGAGCTCCGAGTGCGGCAGAGCGCGGTAGAGGGCGATCGTGTGCTCCAGCGTCACCAGGTCGTCGTCGCCGACCATGACCAGGGTCGGGGCACCGATGCGCGCCAGGTCGCCGGTGGTGAGCGCCGGCTCCGTGCGCCACATGCCGACCACCTTGCGTGCGATGACCGGCCAGTGCCCCGGCCCTTCCGGCGCCACCGGTTCGTACAGCTCGCGGAAGAACTCCAGCTCGGAGCTGTCGGGTGTCATGCGGTCCAGCATCGCGGGCGCCGCCCAGCACTCCTCGGCGGGGCGGAAGTTCGCTCCGATGACCACGACCTTGCGTACGAGATCGGGACGGGCGAGGGCGACGAGCAGGGCGACGACGCCGCCGTCGCTCCAGCCGACGAGGTGGGCCGGACCGCCGACGACCGTGTCGAGGAAGGCCACGGTGTCGTCCGCCATGTCCTGGTAGGTGAGCGGACCCTCCACGTCGGGTGTGTGCCCGTGCCCGCGCCGCTCGGGGAGGAAGAGGCGGAACCCCGCCGCGAGGTCGGACCGCTGCGCTCCCCAGGTCTCGTTCGTGCAGAAGCCGCCGTGCAGTGGGAGCAGCGCATCACCGTCGCCGTCGGTCTCGTACCAGGTCCTGACGCCGGGAAGGTCCACGTAGTCGCCCATAGCCGAGGCTTTCTGCAGTGCCGTTGTCACTCGTCAGTCTCCGCCGAGGCGCCAGGGCTCGCAACGGGAGCGGGACGGCCGCGCCCGGGCCCGTGCGGGCCGGTGGGCGCGGTTCGAGTGCAGCTGTGGTCCGGTTCGAGGGGGCCTTTCACGCCCCTGTGGAGACTGGCCGGGGTGGGATGCCGCCCGTGACGAGGTGGGGGGTGCGGCTCGTGTTGGTGGGACGGTCTGGCGAGTCGGGGGTGCTGGACGAGCTGCTCGCGCGTGCGGGGCGGACGGAGGGGGCCGTCGCCGTGGTGTCGGGCAGCTCGGGATGCGGGAAGAGCGCGCTGCTGGAGGCGTTCGCCGCACGGGCTGCCGAGGCGGGTGCGCTGGTGCTGGCCGCGGGCGGCTCTCCCGCGGAGACGGGTCTGCCCCTCGGCGTGGTGGGACGGCTGCTCGGCGGCACCGGCACCGGCACCGGCATTTTGGGACTGCCCGTGCCGGGGGCCGCGCACCAGGACGTGTGGCCGGCGGGCGGGCGGCCGCAGGTGCTGCACGAGGCGTTGGGCGGTATGCGGTCCGGTCGGCCGGTCGCCGTGCTGGTGGACGATGTGCACCACCTCGACGAGGAGTCCGGGCGTGCCCTGTTGTACCTCTGTGGGCGGCTGACCGGCACCGGCGTGCTGGTGGTGCTGGCCGGGCAGCCGCCCGAGCCGTCGCCGCCGCCGCTCGCGGAGCTGTGGGGACAGGCACGAGGGGTGCGGGTGCCGCTGCAGCCACTGACCGAGGACGACGTGGCCGAGTTCCTGCGCGAGCCCGCCGGAGGCGGCATGGACGCGGGGACGGCCGGGCGGCTGGCTCCGCACTGGCACGGCTTCACCGGCGGCAACCCGCGCCTGCTGCGCGGTCTGCTGGACGATCTCCGGGACTGCGGGCCGTTGAGGTCGCTCCGGCCGGTGGCCGGGACGGCCTTCCGGGCTGCGGTCGCCGGATGCCTGCGTGGCACGGGGACCGCGGTGACGGCCACGGCCGAGGCTCTCGCGGTCCTGGGTGAGGACGCCACGCTGACTCGGCTGGCGCGGCTGCTGGCCGTGCCCGAGCTGACCGCGTCGCGGCGTATGGAACAACTCGACGCCGCCGGACTGCTGGACGGCGGCCGGTTGCGTCACCGCGCGGTGCCGGCCGCGGTGCTCGAGCACCTGGGCACCGCGGACAGGGGGCGGCTGCACGCGCGGGCGGCCCGGGTGCTCTACGACGACGGTGCGGAGCCGTCCCGGATCGCCGTCCACCTGATGGGCGCCGAGGACGCCGCTGCCGGAGAAGGGGCAGCGGGTGGCCCCGGCGGCGGGTTTCCCCCGTGGGCGGCGGCCGTGCTGGTGGAGGCGGCCGGAAGTGTGCCGCGGGCGGGCGCGGCACACCAGGCGGTGCGGTTCCTGCAGGCCGCGCACCGGGCCCACGGAGGTGGGCCGCTGGCGGGTGGCATGCTCGCAGCGGTGGCCGTGGCGGAGTGGGAGAGCGACCCGGCGTCGGTGACACGTCACCTGCCGTGGCTGGAGCGTGAGGTGCACGGCGCCCCACCGGATGGCGCCCGGGGCGCCGGTTCGCCCGGCGCTCCACCGGATGGCGTGGCCGACGCCGAACACCGGGCCGCGGCCGCGGGGTTGCTGCTGTGGCACGGCCGGCGTGAGCAACCGGCGCCTGCTACGGGGGAGTGGGGGCGGGGCGAGGCGGCCCGGCAGGTGCGGGAGGCGTCGGGCTTCGTGTGGCCGGTTGCGGGCGGACCCGTCGTGGAACCGGATGCGGACGCCGTCGAGGCGGTCCTGGACGCCTTGATGCGGGGGTACGTGCCCGCGCCGGCGATCCCGGAGCTGCTGGTGGCGCTGGTGTACGCCGGTGAGACGCGGCGGGCCGCGCAGTGGGGTGCGCTGACGCGCGGGGTGGAGGGGATGAGGGGGACGCCGGCTCGGCGGGCCGTGGCGCTGGCGGTGGCCGCCGTGGTGCATGCGCGTACCGGCTTCCACGACAGGGGCGCCGACTGCGCGCGACAGGCGTTGGAGTTGCTGTCGCCGGCGGCCTGGGGAGTGGCGGTGGGTATGCCGCTGTCCGCCGGGGTGTGCGCGGCGACGGCGCTGGGTGCGCACGAGGAGGCGGAGCGGTTGCTGCGGGTACCGGCACCGGAGGCGATGTTCGACTCGCGGGTGGGTGTGCACTACCTGCTGGCCCGTGGACGTCACCGGCTGGCGGTGGGGCGGGCGCGGGCCGCGCTGGCGGACTTTCGAGCCTGCCGCGACCTGACGGCGCGTTGGGGCCCGCTGGTGGGGGAGGTGGCCGACTGGCGCGGGCCGACGGCGCAGGCGTTGCGGGTACTGGGCGACGCGCCCGCTCCGGCGGCCGGGAGCGGCGCTCTCGGCGGAAGTCCGTTGCAGAGGCTGACGCGTTCGGAGCGTCGCGTGGCCGTTCTGGCGGCGGCCGGCTGCACCAACCGGGCCATCGCGGCGCGGCTGCACGTGACGCCCAGCACGGTGGAACAGCACTTGACCAACGTGTACCGCAAGGTGCGGGTGAAGTCGCGGGCCGCTCTCGCGGAGCTGGTGGGTGGACCGGTGCCGTCCGGGGTGGGCGGCGGGTCCTGAACACCGGCCCCCGCTTCCCGAAGTCGTCGACTGGCGGCTCCCGTCGACCCCGCGCTAGGTGATGGGCGCGGATCGGTGGGTGGCGAGCGTGTCGAGGCGGTGCTGCAGGTGCTGATGGCTGCGCATCAGCTCGTCGACGCGCCGCTTGAGGTGACTGATCTCGTGCTGCAGGTCGTGGGTGTCGGCCGGTGGTGGAGCGGTGCGGCGGGGGGTGTGGTGGAGGATGGCCTGGACACGGGCGCGCAGGGCGGGGCCGGGCTCCACACCGAGGGTCGTGGTGAGGTGGTGGCGGGCGCGATCGTAGACGCCGAGGGCTTCCGCCTGGCGGCCGCTGTGGTACAGGGCGGTCATCAGCTGGTCGTAGAAGCGCTCGTGCAGGGGATGGTCGGCGGTGAGCTTCTCCAGCTCGCCGGTGATGTCGTGGTGGCGCGCGCAGTGCAGGTGCGCCTCGTAGAGGGACTCCAGCGCGGTGAGGCGGTTCTCCTCGAGGCGGTCGGCTTCGCCGGTCGTGAGGGGGCCGTGGCGGCTGTCGGCCAGGGCGGGGCCGCGCCACAGGGACAGCGCGTGGTGGAGCAGCTCGGCGGCGTGCGCGGGGTCGCCGGTGAGTGCGGCGCGGCCTTGGGCGGACAGGCGGGCGAAGCGCTGCACGTCGGTGGTGGCGCCGTCCAGGTGGAGGACGTAGCCGGTGGGCTGGGTGTGGATCCACGCGTGCCCCGGTTCCTGCCCGGGCCGGGGCCGCTGTCCGGCCTGGGGGAGGAGGCGCCGCAGGCGGGCGATGTGGGCGTGCAGGGCGTTCGCGGGGTTGGCCGGTGGTCGCCGGTCCCACAGCTCCTCGGCCAGCTGGTCGACGGTCAGGAGCCGGCCGGCGTGCAGGACGAGCACGGCCAGCAGGGCACGCTGCTTGGCGCCGGGCGGGACGATGGGGGCGCCGGTGGCGCCGTCGAGCAACTCCACCGGTCCCAGCAGCCGGAACTCGTACGCGTCCGACCCGGCCGCCCGTTCGCCCGGGGTCGCAGCCCGGGACGGAGCCGGGGGCGCGGGTGAGGTCGGGGCGGTCATGACCGCGGGGCCGGGGTGGGCAGGGTGAGCGCGGTGCGGATGTCGGTGGCGATGTGCGTGGTCAGTTCGGTGGCGTCCGGCCGGAAGTAGAAGTGGCCGCCGTGGAACAGGCGCAGCCCGAGGTGGCGTGTGCTGTAGGTGGCCCACTCCCGCAGGTGTTGCGGCGGTGCGAGGGCGTCCTGGGTGCCGCCGTACACCGACAGGGGCACGGGCAGCGGCGCGGGTTGCGGCTCGGGGCGCCAGGTGTCGACCAGGCGCAGGTCGCCGCGGATGACGGGGGAGAAGATCTCCCACAGCTCGGGGTCGTCGAGGACGTCGGCGGGTGTGCCGCCCATCGCGGCGAGTTCGTCGCGCAGGGCCTTGTCGGACAGCAGGTGTCGATCGGTGCCGCTCCGGCGGGGTCCGGAGTGGGGAGCGCTGCGGGCGGACAGGCCCAGCCAGCGCGGCGGGCGGCCCTGGGCGTGCAGCAGGCGGGTGAGCTCGTAGGCGATCAGGGCACCCATGCTGTGCCCGAACAGGGCGAAGGGCGCGTCGAGTTGACCCTTCAGTTCGGTGTGGAACCAGGTGACCAGATCCTGTGCGTCGGCGATGGCGGGGAGATCGGCGAGCATGCCGCGACCGGGGGCGTCGAGCAGGCGCACCTGCCAGTGGGCGGGGAAGCGGCCCGGCCAGTCGCGGTAGGTCAGGTGGGAACCACCGGCGTGGTGGAACACGAACAAGCGCAGTTCCATGACGAGGGCTCCCTGATGCCGGCACGGGCCGGGCGTTGACGTCGGTTGCGGAGGAGGTGCCGGTCCCTGCCGGGGACCATAACCGGCGCCGGTGGGTGGGGCCCCGGCGTGCGAGCCGGCTTCGAGTGGTCGTGCGAGCGTTCTCCAGAAGCGCGGGCACCGGTGGCGGGCGTGAGTGCGGAGACTCGCTCGCACGCCGCTACAGAACCCGGACGCAGGGCCCGAGTGCCGCTCTAGCCGGCCCGGCAAGGCTGTGCCGCACGCGTGAACCGCCTCCCGGCCGCCCCGCGGGACGCCGGTCGCCGCAGATGTGTCCGAAGGGATGAGCCATGCCTGATGCACCGCCGGTGGTACTCCACTGCTTCGCGCACGCCGGGGCCGGGGTCTCGGCGTTCCACGGCTGGCAGACCCGGCTGGGCCCGGGCGCGGTGCCGGTGGCACACCTGCTGCCCGGGCGCGACCGCCGGCGCCGCGAGCCCCGCGTGACCACACGACGGGCGCTGCTGGCCGACCTGCTCGACGGCTTCCGGGCACCGAGCGGACCCTTTGTGCTCTACGGGCACAGCCTTGGGGCGATGGTCGCCTACACCCTGGCGCGTGCGCTGCACGAGGCGGGCCTGCCCACACCCGCCCTGCTCGCCGTGGGTGCCTGCCCCCCGCCGGACGCGCCGTCCGAGCTGGCCGACGCCTGCCGTCGCTCCCCCGACGGCCTGCTCGACCTGCTCGACCGCCTGGAGGTGGTGCCCGAGGGGGCCCGTCCCGGGGGGCTGTGGCACCGCGCGGTGCTGCCCGTGCTGCGCGATGACCTGACGCTCGCCGACAGCCTGCGCCGGGAGGCCCGTACACCGGTGGCGGGCGGCCCGTTCGCCGTGCCGCTGCTGGTCGTCGCGGGCGACGCCGACCCGCTGGCACCGCCCGGCACGATGGCGGGCTGGGAACGCTTCAGCGCGGGGCCGGTGGTACGGCGCACCGTGACCGGTGACCACTTCTTCCTGCGGGAGCCCGCACTGCCCGGGTTGCTGGGCCGGGCCTGCCGGGTCGTGGGGCGCACGGCGGGCGCGCCTCTCGTCGGAGCGGCCACCGCAGGGTGAGACGCTCGCACCACCCCACCCGAACTCCCCTCGACCACCCGTCACTTGTCATCGACTCGCCCGCGTCAACAGGAGAAGAGGCACATCGTGAACCGGTTGGATCTGGAGCGACTCGACGACACGGCGTGCGGGTGTGCGAGCCGTCCGCCGGCCGTGCGCGGCGCGGCGTGAGGGGCGGTGGACGGTCATGACGTCGCTGCGTGTACCCGCGATGAACCGCGCTGAAGACGTGCGTGCCGACGTGTGTGTGGTGGGCGCGGGCCCTGCCGGGCTGGCGCTCGCGTTGATGCTGTTGCGCTCGGGTGTCGAGGTCGCCCTGGTGGAGCGCTCCACCGCGATGCGCCGTGACTTCCACGGGGAGATCCTGCAGCCCGGTGGCCAGCAGGTCCTGGACGACCTGGGTGTGCTGCAGGCCGCTCGTGCCCGCGGCGCGCGGCAGCTGGGCGCCTTCCAGGTGGTGCAGGACCGGCGGGTGCTCCTCGACATCGACTACGGGCGCCTGCCGGCCCCTTACGACCATCTGCTGGCGTTGCCTCAGCAGCATCTGCTGGGTGAACTTCTCGACGCCTGCCGGGCGCTGCCCGGCTTCACGCTGCTCCAGGGGTACCGGGCGGGGGCTCTGGTCCGTGAGGGCGGGCGTGTCGCGGGGGTGGTGGCACATCGGCGGGGTGCGGCCTCGGCCACGGTGCGGGCACGGGTCGTGGTCGGTGCCGACGGCCGCTACTCGCAGATCCGGATGCTCGCCGGGATCGGCGCCGGCCGCCGGGAGTCCTTCGACCAGGACATCGCCTGGTTCTCGCTGCCCGCGCCGGGCCGCGCGATCGGCGCGGTACGCATCTACCGCACGCCGGCCGGGGCCGTGCTCGTCCACGACACCCACCCCGACCGGCTGCGGGTGGGCCTGACGCTGCCGCACCGCACCTGGAGCCGGGTGGCGGCCCGCGGTATCGAGGAGGTGCGGGGTGAACTCGCCACCGCGTTGCCTCCCTTCGCCGACCTCATCCACGATCACCTGCGTTCCCTGCGGGACGTGCACCTGCTGGACGTGTTCGCCGCGCAGGCCGGCGAGTGGGTGCGCGAAGGGCTGATGCTGGTCGGCGACAGCGCCCACACCCACGGCCCGATCGGCGCCCAGGGCATCAACCTCGCGTTGCAGGACGCGGCGGCCGCCCACCCGGTGCTGGTGGAGGCGGTACGCGCGGGTGATGCGAGCCGGGAACGGCTGCTGCCCTACGAGCTGCGGCGTCGGCCGGTGGCGGCGGCGGTGCACCGGATGCAGCGCATCCAGGCCAAGGCGCTGCTGGGACACAGCGGCCCGCTCACCGCGCGGCTGCGGGCACGGGCGGCCTCCTGGGTGAGCGGCTCCGCGGCCGGAGCCCGCATCACCCGCCGCATCGCCTACGGCCCGGACGCGGCGCGGGTACGCGGGGAGCTGTTCGTCGCGCCCGCCGGCGCCCCGGCATCCTCGACCTCGACACCGGGGCCGGGGCACCCGGCAGGCTGACAGGGGGGCGCCGCGCCTTCACACCGGCCGTACGTCGTCACGTCGTGACGAGACCCTCGGCGAGGAACTTCTCCACGAACTCCTGTGCACGCCGGTCGAAGTCCGCGTACTGCGCCGCCCGTTCGGCGCCGGCGACCGCCTCACCGATCAGGAGGGTGCCCTCGGAGTCGACGCGCTGCGGGCGCTCCTCCGCATCGGTGAGGAGGCCGACGGTGGAGTGGGCGAAGCCGCAGTAGTAGGCGATGCCCTCGCTGAGGTTGGTCTCGAGCACGTTCCTCATCCCCTCCACGACCGGATCGTCGCCGGTGGCACCGGCGAGGCCCAGCCACAGGATGCGCTTGCCGGCGAGGCGGGGCCTGCTGCGGCCGTAGGCGAACCCGTAGTTCCACACGCGGTCGATCCAGCCCTTCAGGAGGGCGGGCACGTTCTGCCAGTAGACCGGGAAGACGGCGACGACGGCATCGGCGTGCAGGACGCGCCGCATGTGACGGTGCGCCTCGTCGGAGTACCTCTTGTCCCTGTCGCCCCAGTCCGGCTGGTCGGCCTCGTTCATGCGGGGGTCGAACCCCTCGGCGTGCAGGTCGAGCAGGTCGACGCGGTAGCCGGCGGCTTCGAGCCGCGCGACGGCACGGCGGGCCGTGTGCGCGGTGAGGGAATCGGCGCGGTGGTGCGCGACGACGACGAGGGCTGTCCCGGCATGGGTGTCCTGCTGCGGCACGGTGTCTCCCGGCTGGTCTCGATCAGTGCGACGAGGCCAGTACATCCGCCGTGTCGTGGATGATCCATGGGAGAAGCGCTCCGGAACATACGAGAGCGTCTACGGTGTATCCGTGGATCCCCTGAGTTCGCTCCTGAGCGGCATCCGGGCCGAGGGCTCGGTCGTCACCCGCGCCGTACTGGGTCGGCCCTGGACCATCCGCTTCGCCGACGCCGCACCCCTCACCATGATCAATGTGCTGCGCGGTGGCGGCACGCTGCTGCTGCCCGACGGAACGGAACGCGTCGTCGGTCCGGGTGACACCGCCGTCGTGCGGGGCCCCGAGCCGTTCCACCTGGCGGATCGTCCCGCCACCGTGCACCGCCCGCACACCGCCTATGAGATCGCCTGCTTCACCACGGACACCGACTGCGCCGCCCAGGAACTCGGCGGCATCCACTGGGGCGCCGACTCGTCAGAGGCCACGGCGCTGATCGTGGGCGCCTACCGGGCGTCGGGCCACCGCCACGAGCGGCTCCTGCGTGCCTTGCCGCCCGTCCTGGTGGTCGAGGAGGACGCCGAGGTGTGCGCCTGGCTGGAGACGGCCGCCGCCGACGCCGCCCGGCACACGGCCGGGTCACAGGCGTTGATGGACCGGCTCCTCGACTGGGCCCTGGTGTGCACGCTGCGCAGCTGGCTCGACACGGCGGGTGCCGATGCGCCCAGTTGGTACCGGGGCCTCGCCGACCCGGTCCTCGCCCCGGCCCTGCAGTCCTTCCACGACCGGCCGGCCGAAGCGTGGACGGTGGCCTCCCTGGCCGCCCGCTCCGGCGTCTCCCGCGCACTGTTCGCCAAGCGCTTCACCCGGCTGATGGGCCGCCCGCCCCTCGCCTACCTCACCGAGTGCCGCCTGGACGAGGCCGCGACCCTCCTGACCGACACCGACCTCGCTCTCGCCCAGATCGCCAGGTCCGTCGGCTACGCGGACGCGTTCGGCTTCAGCGCCGCGTTCAAACGCCACAAGGGCATGAGCCCCAGCGTGTACCGGAGGGTGGCGGCGGCAGGGGTGGACGCGGCGTCCGAACGGCCGGGGTGACGGGCGGCACGCATCGGGGCGGGATCGCCGGCGGCGCGCACCGGGCGACGATCGCCGGCCCTCCGCAGCCGAGCGGCGGCGCGGCCCGCACCCGGCAGGTGTGCGTCCGCCGAAGGGCGTCGAGCGATGTCGCACAGCCGCCGAACCCATGCGTGACCCCGGGCGCAACCCTGGCACCCCGGACCAGCCCCCCGGTCGTTCCGATGCCGATGATCGTCCCGGCGCGAACTTTTCGGTAGCGTGAGGGTATGAGCCATCCGCACCCCGAACTCAAAGCCGCTCCGCCACTGCCCAAGGGAGGGCTGAGGGTCACCGCTCTGGGCGGTCTGGGCGAGATCGGCCGGAACATGACCGTCTTCGAGCACGCGGGCAAGCTGCTGATCGTGGACTGCGGGGTGTTGTTCCCGGAGGAGAACCAGCCCGGCGTCGACGTGATCCTGCCCGACTTCACCTCCATCCGGGACCGGCTCGACGACATCGTCGCCGTCGTCCTCACCCACGGCCACGAAGACCACATCGGCGGCGTGCCCTACCTGCTGCGCGAGCGGAGGGACATCCCCCTCGTCGGCTCCAAGCTCACTCTCGCCTTCATCGAGGCCAAGCTCAAGGAGCACGGCATCAGGCCGCGCACGGTACGCGTCCGCGAGGGCGACCGGCGCGGCTTCGGACCCTTCGACTGCGAGTTCGTGGCCGTCAACCACTCCATCCCGGACAGCCTCGCGGTGGCCCTGCGCACCCCGGCGGGGATGGTGCTGCACACCGGCGACTTCAAGATGGACCAGTTCCCGCTGGACGACCGGATCACCGACCTGCGTGCCTTCGCCCGCCTCGGTGAAGAGGGCGTGGACCTGTTCCTCACGGACTCCACCAACGCCGAGGTCCCCGGCTTCACCACCTCCGAACGCGAACTGAACCCCGCGATCGAGCAGGTGATGCGCACCGCGCCGCGGCGGGTCATCGTCTCCAGCTTCGCCAGCCACGTGCACCGCATCCAGCAAGTCCTGGACGCCGCACACCAGCACGGCCGCAAGGTGGCCTTCGTGGGCCGCTCCATGGTCCGCAACATGGGCATCGCCCGGGAACTGGGCTATCTGAAGGTCCCCTCCGGCCTCGTCGTGAGCACGAAGGAGCTGGAGAAACTCCCCGACCACAAGATCACCCTGGTGTGCACCGGATCGCAGGGCGAACCGATGGCCGCCCTGTCCCGGATGGCCAACCGCGACCACCAGATCCGCATCGGCAAGGGCGACACCGTCCTGCTCGCCAGCTCCCTCATCCCCGGCAACGAGAACGCCATCTACCGGGTGATCAACGGCCTGACCCGGTGGGGCGCCAACGTCGTCCACAAGGGCAACGCCAAGGTGCACGTCTCCGGCCACGCCAGCGCCGGCGAACTCGTCTACTGCTACAACATCGTCCGCCCCCGCAACGTCATGCCCGTGCACGGCGAGTTCCGCCACCTGCGGGCCAACGCCGACCTCGCCATCCGCACCGGCGTCGACCCCGAGCGGGTCGTCATCGCCGAGGACGGTGTCGTCGTCGACCTGGTGGACGGCCGCGCCTCCATCACCGGCAAGGTGGCCGCGGGCAACGTCTACGTGGACGGCATGGAAGTCGGCGGCGCGACGGAAGCCTCGCTCAAGGACCGCGTCACCCTGGCCGAGGAAGGCGTCGTCACCGTCGTGGCCATCGTCGACGCCGACACCGGAGCACTGACCGAGCCGCCCGACTTCCTGGCCCGCGGGTTCGTCCACGACGAGACCACCTTCGAGCCGGTCATCCCCGTCATCGAGAAGACGCTGGCCAACGCCGCTCAGGAAGGCGTCGGCGATGCCCGCCAGCTCGAACAGCTCCTCGCCCGCGCCGTGGGCAACTGGGCGTTCCGCACGCACCGCCGCAGGCCGCTGATCATCCCGGTGATCATCGACGCCTGACCGGGACCACGTGTCCGAGGTCCCGAAATGACGTAGCCGGTGCCGCTCGTCCCGTCCGACAATGCCTGTGGCCGCCACGGCGGCGGTGGACGGGACGGCACCGCGCGTGTGCCCGTCCCGTGACGGGAGCCCGCCCTTGCTGCGCATCCATTTCACCGCCGAGGATCTCGCCCGCACCCGGGTGGCCGACACCATCGGAGCCGCCGCCGAGACGTACTACGGCCTCGAGATGCTGTGCTCGCGCACCCTCCCGCTGCCCTTCCGGCGGTGGCGCGCCACCGTGACCGACAGGCTGAGCGACGACGCGAGGCCACTCACCGCACTGCTCCCCGCCGCAGGCCCCGGCCTCGACCTGCTGGCGCTGGCCGGTGACTCGCCGGACATCGACCACGCCGTGGAGGCTTTGCTGCGGGCCCCCCGCCTCCGAGTGCGCCGCGAGCTGGAACCGGTCACCGTCGGCACCGCCCACACAGGGTGGGCACGCGCCGTCGCCGACGGGCACGCCGAGGCCCGTCGCCTCCTGGCGGCCGGGCTCGTGGCGTGTCACCGGGTGGCCGTCGCACCGTACTGGGCGGCGGGCCGGTCCCGGCTGGACGTCGTGCGGGCACAGTACGCCCGCACGTTCCTGGAGGGGGGCATCGACGCTCTGCTGACTGCGCTGAGCCCACCGCTGGTGCGCTGGCACCCGCCCGTGCTGGAGATCCGCCACCCCCGCCCGGTCGAGGTCCACCTGGGCGGCAGGGGGCTGATCCTGGCGCCGACCCTGTTCTCCTGGCGCCAGTGCAGCCTGCTGTACGACCCGTACGACGACGCCTCGGTGCCGCGGCTCACCGTCCCCGCGGTGACCGACCCGGCCACCGGCGCCGCGCTGTGGCAGCCCCGGGATGCCGGGGCCGACGATCCTCTGGCCTCCCTGCTCGGACGCACCCGGGCCGCCGCTCTGCGCATGACCGCCGACGGCTGCAGCACCACCGCCCTGGCCGCGCGTCTCGGTGTCTCCGCCGCCGCCGTCAGCCAGCACACCAGGGTGTTGCGGGAGGCAGGCCTGATCACGACCACTCGGCGCGGTGGTTCCGTCCTGCACGTGGTCACCGACCTGGGTCGGCAATTGGCGGACGGGGACCGACAGCCCCGGTAGGTGTGGTCGCGGGGCCTTTTAAGCCGTGGCTTCAGGCCCTGGCCGCCCGCGCCGGCGGGCCAGGAGCATGCCTGGTGCCCGGGAAGCCCCGGGCGTCCGCAGTCCGTCAGTGAGGAGTCCTGAGTTGATGGCAAGCACGCCCATGCGCTCCGTCCTTGTCGCCGGTGCCTTGATGGTGGCGGCACTCGTCCCCACGCAGGCCGCACATGCCTCTCCGAGCAGCGCGAACGCCACCTGCCCGTCCAACGCGATCTGCCTGTGGACGGGGGTGGCCTACACCGGCGTCCAGTACAACTGGACAGGAGGCTACGTGGACCTTCCCCCGGCCTGGCGCGATCACTCGTACTCGTTCATCGCGAACCGGGCCGGCGGCTTCATCGACTGGAGCGGCGGTGTCAAGGTGTGCCGCCCGGTCAGCAAGGGTGACTATGCCGCCCGCTACGACACCGGATTCGGCAAGAAGATCGACGGCGTCGACACCAAGTGCTGAGTTCCGCACCCGTGCCCGCGCCGGCTGGTGGCCGAGGTCACCAGCCGGCGCGGCTGCCCTCGGCCGGGAGCCATCCGGCGGACACGCGGTCGCCAGGCCGCCGGGCAGACACCGGCAACCATCACAGCCGCCGTTGTGCGCCGCCGGCGACGCCGCTCTGCCCGTACACGGACTACCAGTAGTGCCGGCGGCCGCCGACTGCGTGCCCCATGGAGCCCATGATCCACAGCGCTGCGCCGATGACCGCGAGGATGATCCCGATCGTCCACAGGACCGAGATACCGGTGATGAAACCGACGACCAGCAAGATGATGCCGAGGAGGAGCATGACGGCCTCCGGTGTGAAGTAGTGCTGCTTCCAATATGCACCTCTCCGCCGTCTGTCCGCTTGCGCTGGTGAGGGTTGTCCGAGCCCGTCCACGGACTTTGTCGGCCGTCGGCGGCGAACACGACGCCCGGCATGACAAGCTGTGATCTCCACCCCCGCACCCTGGAGGTCACCTTGGCTGCAGAATCTCCAACGCCGCGAAGTCCGGAACCGGCCGATGCCGAGCCGGCCGACGTCGAATCGGCTGACACCGAAAGCCCTGCTCTCTCGCCCGACGCTGACGGCCAGTACGACCTGAAGCGCAAATTCCGGGAAGCTCTGGCGCGCAAGCGGAGCATGCAGGCGGACGCCGCTGACGTGGCAAGCAACACACACGCCGCAAAGGTCCGAGGCGCACACGGACCGGCTGCGCAGCAGCGGTCCTTCAGGCGCAAGAGCGGCTGACCCCGGACCGGCCAGAGGGCCGGAGGGCCGTCGACCCACGGGGGAGCCGCTCCCCACCTCCTCGTCGCCCGACCCGCGGCCTGATGGGCCTCAGGCCGCGGACAGCGCAGCCAGGGCGCGATCCATCGCGGCGTTGAACTCCTCCGGGGCCAACGGCAGGCGGGACTTCACGTCCCTGCTCCACTGGTCGGCCAGGACTTCGGCGGAGCCCGACTCCACCCCGTCGAGGGCCGCGTCGGCCAGGTCGGACGGAGCGATCTTGGCCACGGGCCAGCCTGCCGCCATGTCGGTGTCGGCCAGGCCGAGGTGCACCGCCGTCACGAGCGTGCCCTGCTCGGCGAGCTCCAGGCGGACGCCGTTGGTCATGGCCCAGGCGGCGGCCTTGGACAGGTGGTAGGCGTTCGCGCCCCGGCCCCCGAACCAGGACATGGCGGAGAGTACGTTGACGATCGCGCCCCCGCCGCTCTTGGCGAGCGCCGGGGCGAACTCCCGGATCACTGTCAGATGACCGAACATGTTGGTCTCCAGTTCGTGCCGCACCGTCTGCAGCGAACCGGTCAGCAGGTCGGTTCCCGTACTGACTCCTGCGTTGTTGACGAGCAGCGAGACGTCCGGGGCGGCCTCGGCGGCGGCCCTGACGGATGCGGGATCGGTGATGTCGAGGGGCAGCACCTCGACCCCGGGCAGATCCACGGTCTCGGGCCGGCGGGCCGTCGCGTAGACCTTGCGGGCGCCTCGCGCTACCAGGCGCTGGGCGAAAGCGCGGCCCAGGCCGCGGTTGGCCCCTGTGACAAGGGCGACGGAGTTGTTGATGTCCATGCCCGTTACGCTAAAACCTGACGCCAACGTCAGAGGCAAGTGCTGATTTCCAGAGCCGGACGACCGTCCGGAGCCGGGGGAGAGGGGTCACCATGACCAGCGCGGTGGACGCGGCCGAGCGGTTGATCCGTATCGGCGAGGTGGCACGTGGTGCCGGGGTCTCGGTGCGCGCCGTGCGCTACTACGAGCAGCAGGGGCTGCTCACCGCGGAGCGCAGCCCGTCCGGCCAGCGTTTGTACCGGCAGGACGCCATCGCGCGGGTCCGGTTCTTCCAGGAGATGTTCGCCGCCGGCCTGACCAGCCGCAGGATCACCGAACTCCTCCCGTGCTGGGACGCGGGGCACACCGACGCCGAGCAGCGCGCCATGCTGCGTGTCGAGCGCGAGCGCATCCAAGCCAAGATCGACGAACTGCAGGCCGTCCGGGACCGCCTCGACGAGGTCATCGCCCTCACCGACACACACCCCTAAAGGCAGTCGGCACTGTCACTAGTGCTGATACTGCGTCAGGTCGATGCCGTACAGCGTCAGGTCATGGCCGTGGACCGGGTGCCGTGCCGTGCCTTCCGTCTGCATACCGAGTTTCCCGAGTACGTTCGCGGAGCTTCGGTCCTCCACCCGGCAGGCCGCGACCACGCGGTCGAGACCCCGGTCCTGCAGGGCGAACTCCAGGGTCGCCTGAGCCGCTTCGGAGGCGTAGCCCTGCCCCCAGAACACCCGTCCCAGTCGCCAGCCGATCGCCACTTGATCTGCGATCTCGGCCGGTGTCTCCGCCACGAAGAGACCGACGGCACCGGCCAGTTCACCGGAGCCCAGCAGCTCGACGGCGAACATCCCGAAGCCTTCCTCGTCCCACTCCTCCTCCCACGTCTCGATGTCCTGGGCCGTCTGTTCGAGGGAGCGCGTCTCGCCGTCGCCGATGTTCCGCATCACCACCGGATCGGCGTGGATCTCGGACAGAGGGACGAGGTCGTCGTCGAACCATCGACGCAGGACGAGGCGGGGGGTGCGGATCTCGGTCATGGTCCCATCCTGCCGAGACGGCCTCGGCGAAGCGAATCGCGGCCGCCCGTGAGCAGTCTGCAGGGGCGGCGCACGGGAGCGGTCCCGTAGGGAAGGCTCGAGCGGGCTGACCGGTCTCCCGGCCCTCGCCTCGACTGCGCCCCACGCGCCCACGCGCCGACCCGCCGGCTCGCGGCGTCGCCGGGGGGCCGCCCTCCAGCAGCGTCCCGTGTCTTCGGCCGCGGACGTCCTGCTGCACTCCGGCGGCACCGGAGTCCTCGAGCGGAACACATCGGAGCAGGCGAAAATCAGTCACCTGCAACACAACCGTTTCGGTCCCTCGCGGGTCCCAGATGAACGACAGACCTATCCGGACCCAACTTTCGGAGTCATCCGTGCCTCACCCCAAGAGCCGTCGCAGCGTCGCACGGTGCGCGGCGCTCGCCGCCCTGCTCACCGCGCCGTTCGTTCTGTCCGCCGGTCCGGCCGCCGCCGCCGGGCCGAAGACCCCCGTGGTGGACTTCAACGGCGACGGCTTCGCCGACCTCGCGGTCAGCGCCCCCTTCGCCACCGTGTCGGGCGTCCAGCAGGCCGGCTACGTGTCGGTCCTGTACGGCTCCTCGGCCGGCACCGACACCGCCCACCCGCAGTTGATCACGCAGGCGACCGAAGGCGTACCGGGCGACGTCATGGAGTACGGGACCTTCGGCACCAGCACCGCTGCCCGCGACCTGGACGGTGACGGGTACACCGACCTGATCGTCGGCAGCTACTACACCCCGATGGTGCTCTGGGGCTCCGCGCAGGGTCTGGGCAAGGGCGCCCCGCTCGGCGACGCCGCCTACCGGGTGGCCGCCGGCGACATCGACGGCGACGGCCACGCCGACGTCATCGCCAACGGCAACGGCAACCTGGAGGTCCGGTTCGGCCCCTTCACCCGGGCCGGGGCTCCCGCCCGGACGGACACGCTGGAGATAGCCGACGAGTCCGGCCCCCAGGACATGGCCGTCGGGGACATGAACGGGGACGGCAAGGACGACGTCGTCACCACGAACGGCTTCGAGGAGATGCAGTTCCACTCCCGCTACTACAAGGGGACCTCGACGGGGCTCAGTTCGACCTTCAAGAGCACCGGCTACTACACCGTCGGCGGTGTCGTGGCCGATGTGAACAAGGACGGCTACGGGGACTTCGTGGCCCGCCAGGTCGACCACGTGTCGGAGATGATGGACTACGACGCGGGCGCGGTCCGCGTCGTGTACGGCTCGGCGAACGGGCCCTCCACCCGCACGGCCAAGATCACGCAGAACACGGCGGGCGTCCCCGGCACGGACGAGGCGGGCGACGACTACCGCAACTTCGGCGACCAGTTCGGCTACGCGCTGGCCGCCGGCGACGTGACCGGCGACGGGTACCCGGACATCGCGGTCGGCGTGCCCGGTGAGGACATCGGCTCGGTCCGCGAGGCGGGCGCGGTCGTCCTGCTCAAGGGCGGCCCGTCCGGCCTGACCGGCTCGGGCGCCCAGGCCTTCCACCAGTCCACGTCCGGTGTTCCCGGTGTGTCGGAGGCGAGCGACAACTTCGGCCGTACGGTCCTGCTCGCCGACGTCAACGCCAACAACCGGGCCGACCTCGTCGCGGCCGCCCCGCTGGAGGACGGCACCTACAAGGACTCCGGGGCGGTCTGGGTGCTGCGCGGCTCGAAAACGGGCGCCACGACCAGCAACATCACCTCGTTCAGCCCCGGTTCGCTCGGCGTGCCGCAGAAGGAGGCGCTGTTCGGACAGCGAATCGCCCGCTGATCGACCGACCCTGCGGGATCCGGTCGGCCGCGCCGGCCGGATCCCCGGCCCTCGCGGGACCGGCGTCTCGTCCACCGGGGACGGCCGGAGCTACGCGGAACCGGCCGCGCCCTGAGCGGGCTCCTGCCCGGGTGCCGGCTCCTTCGCCGGCACCCGGGGTCCTTGCGCCGGCCACGCTGCCGAGATCGCGCTGCCCGACCAGGTCGCAGGGTTCTGGCTGCGCCGCAAAGAGCTGTCGCAGGGTTCGGGCTGCGCCGCGGCGTGCTTCAAGGAAGGTCCGACCGGACCACGTCCGTCAGTCGATGCCCTCGACGATGCGGAAGTCGCGCTCGACGCCGTCGGAGAGGGCGGCCAGCGCCTCCTGGTACGCCGCGCTCTCGTACGCCGCGACGGCGTGCTCGAAGCTGTCGAACTCGACCAGGACGGTGCGCTCGGCGATTCCGGCGCCATGCGCCACGACCCGACCGCCTCGGACGAGGGTCCGGCCGCCCCCGGCCTCCACGGCCGGACGGGCCAGCTTGTTGTAGGCAGCCAGCTTCTCCGGGTCCGCGATGGTGCGGTAGACGCTGACCCAGTAACCCTTGGGCATGGAACCTCCAGTGTGGGGTGAGTGCATCCGATTCACGGGTTGGTCGGGGACGAGCGTCGGCGGGCGAGGGCGAGGCTCGTCAGCGTCGTGACCGCCATGGCACCGATGCCGGCCAGCGCCGCGGTGGTGTAGGCGCTGTCGTCGGGGAAGAGGCGGCCGGGACCGGTGCCCGCGGCGAGGATCAGGCCGCCGAGGGCACTGCCCAGGGAGTACCCGACACTGCGGACGACGTAGTTGACGCTCATGGCGCTCGACGTCTCGCTCTTGGGAGTGACGGCCAGGATGACGCCGGGCATCGCGGCCGAGAATCCGCCGACGCCCAAGCCGAGCACGCCCATCGCCGCGAACAGCTCGGCCAGGTCCGACCGGGCCGCGGCGAACAGGGCGAACCCGCCGCCGACCACGACGGCGCTGCCGGCCAGGAGCAGGGGGTCGGCGACCCGCGTCCGGACCCGCGGCGTCAGCTTGCCGGCGACGAAACCCAGCACCGAGAACGGGATGAGGACCAGCCCGGCGACGAAGGTCGTCAGCCCGAAGCCGTAGCCGGCGCCGTGCGGCGTCTGCGCGTACCGGGTGATGAGCGTGAGCAGGAGGTACATGCCGATCCCGCCGACGAACATGGCGAGGTTCGCCCCGGCGACCGCCGGGTGCCGCACGGCCCGCACATCGACCAGAGGCGTCGTGCTGCGCAGCTCGATGACGACCCAGAGGCAGAGCAACACCACCGCGACGACGGCGAGGCCCGCCGCCACGACGAGGTGCCGGCTCCACAGACTCCGTTCACCGGCGAGGAACAGCACCAGGAGCAGTGCCGCGGCCAGGACGACCGCGCCTGCCAGGTCCACGCGTGCGGAGCGGCCTTCGGGGGCTTCGGGCATGGAGCGCCACGCCGTCAGGAGGGCGGCGGCGGTGACGGCCAGACCGAGGCCGTAGGCGGCTCGTACCCCGCCGAGCTCGGCGAGCAGTGCGGCCAGCGGATAGCCGACGCCGGCCCCGATGATCGAGACCACCGAGATCAGGGCGATCACGCCACCGCTTCGCTCCTCGGGGAGGTGGTCCCGGGCCACGCCCATCATCAGCGCCGTCAGCCCGAGCCCGACGCCCTGGGCCGCCCGGCCGGCCAGCAGCCACGCGAAGGGCAGCGGCAGCACGGTGAGCGCGCTGCCGGTGACGACGACCGCCAGGGTGACGAGGATCGTGGCCCGGCGGTGCGGACCGGCTCCGAGCCGGCCCAGGACCGGCGTGGCGACGGCGCCGCTGAGCAGTGCGACGGTCAGCGTCCACTGCGCGCTGCCGAGCGACACGCGGAACGAGGTCGCCACGCTGGTGATGAGCGGAGCCCCGAGGCTGCCGACCGCAGCCACGACCAGGGCGATGAACATCAGGGCGGGGACCAGCAGCCGCGCCTCGGAACGCGCTCCTGGAACCGCCTTCACCGCGGCCCCGCCGACCGGCTGCCCGGTCACTGCCTGGGCCCTTCGCGGTCCTGGCTCTCGAGCTCCGCCAGGTGCCTCAGCGCCGGAAGGGCCGCCACCAGCGCCTCGACCTCGTCGCCGGTGAGTTTGCCGATCAACCGCTCGAACGCCTCGACGCCCGCTCGGCGCCGACTCCGGACGTAACCGGCACCCGCCTCGGTCAGGCACACCAGCGTGACCCGCTTGTCGGACGCGTCGCCTCGCCGCTCGACCAGACCGGACTCCTCCAACACCCGGACCAGGGCGGTCATCGCCGGCTGGGTGACGCCCTCGACCGCGGCCAGATCGGTGATACGCCGCGGGCCCGTCCGGTCCAACGTGGCCAGGGTGGCGGCGGACGTCAGGCTCATGTCCCGGGGCAGGCGTCTCGCGGTCCTGGTGGCCAGGCCGTAGAGGGCTGCTCCGATGGCGGCGGACGCGTCAGGAGCGGTGTCGTGACGGCTCATGGCCGAAGCATAACAGTTTTATATTCACAGCTTATGGTCATGGATGGACGGCTGGGTCCCTCTGCCCGGGGGAGCCGAGCATTGCCATCCAGCGATGCTGATCACTAGGTTTGTGCCGTCGACTCGAGCAACACTGCGCGTCAGGAGCCTATGTGGGTGCCCCTCGGTTCCTGTTCGCCCTGCTGGGCTGCGCAGTCCTCCTGCTCACGGGTTGCACCGGCAGCAGCGGGAGCCGGGACGGAAACGCCGGTGGTTCGGGGGAGAGCCGACCGGCCCCTCGGGATCGCGACGGTCGCAGCGAGTCGGGCACCGGCGACTTCGACAAGGACGGTTACGACGACTTCGCCGCCGTCGCAGCGAACCGCGCCCGGTCCGGTGAGTCAGGGGGGCAGCTAGTCGTCATCCCGGGCTCGAAGAGCGGACTGGACGCAGCTAGGGCCACGCGGTACGACGACGTGTACAGCGCCCCGCTGCTCCGCGGCGACCTCGACGGCGACGGATTCACGGACCTGGTCGCCACGCGCGCACCCACCCGACCGGGCCGGAAGGCCGAGCCGGGCGCCTCCTACCAGGCGGTGGTCATCTTCGGTGGGATGAACGGCCTCGGCACGCCGGTGGCGGTGGCCGCCCCGCGCCAGTTCCTCGCTGTGGCCGTCGCCGATGTCGACGGTGACGGGGCCCTCGACCTGATCGACCGGGGCAAAGGTGCGCAGGAGAAGGACCCGGAGCGCATTCCGGGGCGGATCGCGTACGGCCCGATCGAACGAGACGGCGCCCCGGCCCGGCTCGTGGAGCAGGACTGGGAGGCAGCTGGAGGCGGGGCCACCTCCGGTGACTTCGACGCCGACGGCTTCGACGACCTGCTGTTCACCGGCAGCCCGCCCTACGCGGAAGACGAGGAGCCCGGTTCGGACCCGATCCCCGCAGCCGCCTACTTCCGCGGCAGCCCTGACGGGCCTGTCCCGGCCGACCCGCCCCAGGGCCTGGACAACGGCATCGAGGACGGAGTCCTGACACCCCTGGCCGGCGACGTGAACGGCGACGGCGTCACCGACCTCCTCGTCGGAGGGGGCGGCGTTGCGTCGCCGGCCGCAGGGCTCGACCCGGGACGGCTCACCCTCGTCCACGGGGCGCCGGGTGGCCTCGGCACCGGGCGCCGCAACACGGTGTTGAGCCAAGAGACCCCGGGCATCCCCGGCGATTCGCAGGGCAAGGACATGTTCGGCGCGGTCTCCGGCACCGGGGACGTGAACGACGACGGCCATCCGGACCTGGTGATCAACACGCCGGGCGAGGACAAGGCGGGCCGCTTCACCCTGCTGCCCGGCGCGATCGACGGCTCCGGTCCCGACCCGTCCCGAGCCACCGCCTTCGACGCGACGACCTACGGTGGGACATCGATCAGCGCCACGGTGCCGCTGCTGGATGTCGACGGCGACGGGTGCACGGATGTGGTGGCCGAGACGCCGGACGGCCTTCTGCTCTTCCTGGGAGGCACAGGAGAGTTCCCCGCCGGAGAGCCGAAGCTCACCAGAAGGCAGTAGGCAGGCGCGTTGCCGTCGAGGGGATGGAGAGGCTCGTCGTAGGGGGCGCCGTGCTCGGACTGCCGGGTTTCTACGACGAGTTGGACGACTGCTCCGGCCGGCCGAACGGATCGATCCGTGATGCCGTCCAGCCTGCCGGCGAGCCGGATGAGAAGGACCTGGTGGCCTACCTGGACGCAGGCCATGTCCTCCTCGACGTCATGGAAGGCGCCACCGGATGCCCTCGATCGACGTCGCGCAGTTAGCCCCGCACCACGACGAGACCATGCCTCTCGTCGGCTGGGCCTCGGCCGTCCCGTGGCAGTCGACGGCGACGACACTCGTTCCCGTACCGCGGGCAGTGACCAGCAGGACTCAGTTCGACGCCGCGAGGCGGGTTCCCGAGCGCGACCGGCCACACGGCAGCTGGGGTCGGTCACGCAAACCCCGGAAAACGTAGCTCCAGCCGGCCGACAGCGATCCCGAGCGTCCACGAATACGGGGTCATCCGTAATCGATTCCGCAAGAGATGTGATCGACGGGCGGGGCTGCAGCAGGTCGCTAAAAGCCCTGTTCAGAGGCGCTTATGTCGCTCTCTGCAACATGTCGGTGCGGTAACGATAGCGCTGAGGGCACAGCGAATCTCTTCGAACCTGTTGACTTGTGGGGGTTCTTGTTATCTCGTGTGCCCACCGCTTCGCCGGAGCGGACTCGGGACAAGGAGCTACCCATGGCAGTGCGTGATCGCAAATCCCTGGCCAGACGCTGTGTGATCGGAGGAACGGTCCTGGCTCTCACGGCTCTGACCGCCTGCGGCGCGGGCGACGACGGTGGCGCGAACGCCGACGGCGGAGCCGGAGCCGCCTGCACACCGTCCTCGGGCAAGGTCACGCTCGACTACTGGTCCTGGGTGCCCGGCATGCAGAAGGCCGTGGACCTGTGGAACACCGAGAACCCCGACATACAGGTCAAGCTCAAGACGACCCCGTCGGGCAACGCAGGCACCTACCAGAACCTCTCCAACGCTCTGAAGGCCGACAAGGCCCCCGATCTGGGCCAGGTCGAGTACGACTCCCTGGCCAGCTTCCGCCTCAAGGAGGGACTCACCGACATCTCCTCCTGCCCCGGAGTCGAGGAGGCGGGCGACAAGTTCGTCGACTGGACATGGTCGCAGGTGGAGTTCGGCGCCGACGGCAAGGACGGGGTGTGGGCCGTTCCGCAGGACACCGGTCCCATGGCGCTGTTCTACCGCAAGGACGTCTACGACAAGCTCGGCCTCAAGGCGCCCACCACGTGGGACGAGTACGCACGGCAGGCGCGCACCCTGAAGAAGGAGGGCAAGTACATCACTCACTTCTCCCAGACCGACCCCAACTGGTTCACCGGGCTGCTGTGGCAGAACAAGGCCACCATGTTCGAACGCGACGGGGACGCCTGGAAGGTCACCGTCGACCGGCCCGAGAGCCGCCAGGTGGCCGACTACTGGCAGAAGCTGATCGACGACAAGCTCGTCGCGACCGACCTGCAGGGCTTTTCCCCCGCGCTGTACAAGGCCTGGAACAGCGGAGAGGTGGTCACCTGGGTCAGCGCCGCCTGGGGCTACAGCACCATCCGCGACAACGCCAAGTCCACGGCGGGCAAGTGGGCGGTCGCCCCCATGCCGCAGTGGCGGGAGGGCGAGCAGCAGGCGGGCAACTGGGGCGGCTCCACGACCACGGTCATGGCCGGCAGCAAGCACCCCGCAGAGGCCGCGAAGTTCGCCCTGTGGCTGAACACCGACGCCGAGGCGCTGGAGATCCTCAACCGCGAGGGCGGCCTGTACCCCGCGGCCAAGGCAGGACTCGACCTGCCCGTGCTCAAGCAGCCGGTGGACTTCTACGGCAAGCAGAAGATCTTCGACGTCTTCGCGCAGGCCTCCGCCGAGGTCGACACCGACTTCACCTGGGGCCCGACGATGACGGACACCTACCGCTTCCTCAGCGACGGCACGGCCAACACCGTCGCGGGCAAGACGACCTTCGGTGACGTGCTCAAGGACACCGGTGCCCAGAGCGCCGACTCCCTGCGCAAGCAGTCGCTCGACGTGACTGAGTGATCGGTCCCTCCCTGCCCTCCCTGCCGCCGGCCGGCGGCGGGGTCAGCACCGTTAAGGCTGCCCGTGACATCCACCACCGCACAAGCCCCGGCACGTCGCCGACCGCGCCGGACCCTCGCGCCCCTGGCCTTCCTCACCCCCTTCCTCATCCCGTTCGTGCTGTTCACCCTCGTCCCCGTCGGCTACGCCTTCTGGCAGAGCCTGCACAGGACCGAACGCACCGGCGGGACCTTCGGCAGGACCCGGACGGTCTTCGCCGGCTTCGAGCAGTACGGACGGGTCCTGAAAGAGGACTACTTCACCGAGAGCCTGCTGCGGGTCCTCGGCTTCGCCCTCGTGCAGATACCCGTGATGCTGCTCCTGGCTCTGGTCCTCGCCCTGCTGCTGGACTCCGCCGTCGCACGCGCCAAGAGGTTCTTCCGGCTCGTGTACTTCGTGCCGTACGGCATCCCCGGTGTCGTCGCCGCCCTGATGTGGGCGTTCCTGTACGACCCGCGGCTGTCGCCCGTCGTGGACCTGCTGAGGTCGGCCGGCGTGCACGCCGACCTGCTCGGTCCGGACGCCATCCTGTGGTCCATCGCCAATGTCGTCACCTGGACCTACACCGGCTACAACATGCTGATCATCTACGCCGCCCTGCAGGCCGTGCCCTCCGACATCGGTGAGGCGGCCCGCATGGACGGGGCGAGCGGCTGGACCATCGCCTGGCGCATCAAGGTCCCCATCATCCGCCCGGCTCTGATCCTCACCGGTGTCTTCTCCATCATCGGCACCTTCCAGCTCTTCACCGAGCCGCAGGTCTTCCGGTCCATCTCCACCAGCGTCACCAGCACCTACACACCCAACATCGCCGCCTACTCGCTCGCCTCCGGCGACAGCTACAGCGAGGCAGCCGCCCTGTCGGTCGTCCTCGCACTGGTGACCTTCGTCCTGTCCTTCGCGTTCCTGCGCTTCACCTCCAGGAGGCAGGGATGAGCCTGCTCACCCGCACCGAAGGCGCCCACGCCGTCCGGGCCGGCGCGACACGACGGCCCCGCGCCGGCATGTCCACGGTCGTCGCCGTGACGTTCCTGGCCGCCGTCGCCTGCTACATGCTGCTGCCGGTCTACTGGCTGCTGGTCTCGTCGACCAAGAGCCAGAGCGACCTCGTCACCACACCCGGCTTCCTCCCCGCCGACTGGCACTTCGGTGACAACCTGTCCTCGCTCTTCGCCCAGCAGGACGGCGTCTACGCCCGCTGGCTGCTCAACAGCCTGCTGTACGCCGGAGCGGGAGCGGCCGTCGCCACCCTGCTGGCCGCGGCAGCCGGCTACGCGCTGGCCAAGTACGCCTTCCGCGGACGGGAGGCGGTCTTCTCCGTCGTCCTCGGCGGCGTCCTCGTCCCCGCCACCGCACTCGCGCTGCCGCTCTTCCTGATGTTCGCCGAACTCGACGCCACCAACACCTTCTGGTCGGTGTTCCTGCCGAGCATCGTCAGCCCGTTCGGCGTCTACCTCTCCCGCATCTTCGCCGCGGCCAGCGTCCCGGACGAGGTGATGGAGGCCGCCCGCGTGGACGGAGCGAGCGAGTTCCGCATCTTCCGGACCATCGCGCTGCGCCTGATGGCTCCCGCCCTGGTGACGATCTTCCTGTTCCAGTTCGTCGTCATCTGGAACAACTTCCTGCTGCCCCTGATCATGCTGCAGGACGAGCGTCTCTACCCGGTGACGCTCGGCCTGTTCACCTGGCAGTCGCAGACCAGCCGGCTGCCCGAGCTGCAGACCCTGACCATCGTGGGAGCCCTGGTCTCCGTCGTCCCCATCGTGCTCACCTTCCTTCTCCTGCAGCGCTACTGGCGCGCCGGACTCGCCGCTGGAGCCGTGAAATCGTGAACCACCCCCTCACCGACGTGACCCGCGCCCTGGGAGGGATCGCCTACGGCGGCGACTACAACCCGGAGCAGTGGCCGCGGGACGTGTGGCAGGACGACGTGCGCCTCATGCGCGAGGCGGGCGTCAACCTCGTCACCGTCGGCGTCTTCTCCTGGTCCCGCCTCCAACCGCGCCCAGGCGTCTACGACTTCGGCCTCCTCGACGAGGTGCTCGACCTGCTGCACACCGGCGGCATCGCGGTGGACCTCGCCACCGCCACCGCCGCCCCGCCCCCCTGGTTCACCCGGCAGCACCCCGACTCCCGCCCGGTCACCGCCTCCGGCAACCGCCTCGCGCACGGCAGCCGGCAGGTCTTCTGCCCCAGCAGCCCCGCCTACGCGCAGGCAGCCGACGCCCTCACCACCGAACTGGCGACCCGCTACCGCGACCACCCCGCCGTGGTCATGTGGCACGTCCACAACGAGTGGGGCAACCACAACGCGCTGTGCCACTGCGAGACCAGCGCACACGCCTTCCGTGCCTGGCTGAAGGAGCGGTACAAGACGGTCGAGGCGCTCAACGACGCCTGGGGCACCGACTTCTGGAGCCAGCGCTACGGCGACTGGGACGAGATCGACCCGCCCCGGGACACCACGGCCTTCCGCAACCCGGGGCAGGAACTCGACTACCGCCGCTTCTCCTCCGACGCGCTGCTGACCCGGCACATGGCCGAGACCGCCATCCTGCGCCGGACGGCACCGGGCACGCCCATCACCACCAACCTGATGGGCACCCTGGAGAAGAAGATCGACGGCTTCGCCTTCGCCGCCGAATGCGACCTCGTCTCCGTCGATCACTACCTGCCCGCCGCCGACCCCGACGGCCACATCGACCTGGCGCTCAACGCCGACCTCGCCCGCGGCATGGCGGACGGCCGGCCCTGGCTGCTCATGGAGCACTCGACGTCCGCCGTCAACTGGCAGGGCCTCAACGTGGCCAAACAACCCGGCGAGCTGCGCCGCAACAGTCTGACGCACCTGGCCCGCGGCGCGGACGGTCTGATGTTCTTCCAGTGGCGCCAGTCCCGCGCCGGTGCCGAGAAGTGGCACTCCGCGATGCTCCCGCACGCGGGCGCCGACAGCCGCATCCACCGGGAGGTCAAGGCGCTGGGCGCCGAACTGTCCGCGCTGAGCGAGGTGACCGGCAGCCGGGTGCGCGGCGAGGTGGCGCTCCTCTTCGACTGGCACTCCTGGTGGGCGCTGGAACTGCAGGCCCGCCCCTCCGACCGGATGCGCTACCTGGACGCGGTGCGTGACTGGTACGAGGCGCTGTGGACGCTGAACGTCACCTGCGACATCGTCCAGCCCGGAGCCGACCTCAGCGACTACCGCGCGGTGTTCGCGCCCGGCCTCTACCTGCTCACCGACCACGACGCCGACAACCTCGCCCGCTACGTCGACCAGGGAGGGCACCTCGCCGTCGGCTGCTTCAGCGGCGTCGTCGACGAACACGACCGGATGCGCCCGGGAGCCCATCCCGGTGCGCTGCGCGACGTCCTCGGTCTCGTCGTCGACGAGTACCTGCCCCTGCGCACCGGGGACACCGCCCTGCTCGAGGACGGAACGGCCGTCCGGCAATGGACCGAACGGGTCCAGCCCCGCGGCTGCCGTGCGGTGCTCCGGTTCGCGGACACCGCCGACGGCGGCCCGGCACGCGGCGGCCCCGCCGTCACCCGGCACACCTTCGGCCGGGGCACTGCCTGGTACACGGCCGCCCGCCTGCCGATACCCGCCCTGCGCACGGTGGTCCGCGCCGTGTGCGAGGAGGCCGGGGCCCATCCCACCGTCGAGGCTCCGCCCGGCCTGGAAGCCGTACGCCGGACCGGCGACGAGCACGCCTACCTCTTCCTGATCAACCACACGCCGGACACGGTCCGCCTGCGCGTCGACGGCACCGGCCTCGCCGGCGCCGAGACGAGCGACGGCCGGGCCGTGGTGCCACCCGGCGGCGTGGTCGTGATCCGCGAGGACCTGACCGCCGCCCCGGCCTGACCTCCCGTCACACCCCGTCAGAACCCGCAAGGAGCGTCCCCGTGACGACGAGACACCCCGTGCCGGCCCCGCCGGTGGAGATGGACGAGGCGAGCGGCACCGTGCTGCTGCACACCGCACACAGCACCTACGTGCTGAAGGCGGACCGTGACACCGGCACGGTCCGCCAGGTCCACTGGGGCGCTCCGCTGCCTCTCGCCGACGCTATCGCCCTGCCCCTGTGGTCGGAGCACGACGACAGCTTCGCCGGCCGCTGGGACGGGGTGGAGGACTACCCCGTTCAGGGCGGTGCCCGCTTCGGCGTACCCGCCCTGGAGGTCCGCTTCGCGGACGGCTCCAGCCCCGTCGAGGCGGTGCTGGAGGCCCTGGTCCCGGCCGCCGACGACCACCTGGTGATCCACTTCCGGGACCGTGCCCGCCCCCTGGCCTGGCACCTGCACTACCGCGTCCCCCCGCACGGGGACGTACTCGAACGGTGGGCGGAGGTGCACCACACGGGCACCGCCGACGACGGGGACATCCTGCTGCTGCGCTACTCCTCGGCGCACTGGCCCGTTCCCCAGCGGCCGCACTGGCGCATCAGCGCGGTGCACGGCGGCTGGTCCGCCGAGGGGCGCCTGCAACGGTCCGGACTGCCGGTGGGCGAGACCGTCCTGGGCAGCAGGCGCGGCCACACCGGCCACCACGCCAACCCCTGGGTGGCGCTGGACGACGGGCACGCAGGCGAGGAGCAGGGGGAGGTGTGGGTCGTCGCGCTCGCGGCCAGCGGAAGTTGGCGCCTCACCGCCCAGCGCACCGCCGCCGGCCGGGCCGGCGTGCTGGCGGGGGAGGGGCACGAGGGAGTGGAACTCCGGCTTGCCCCGGGCGAGAGCCACCGCACCCCGGTCAGTCTCGGGCTGTACACCGCCGACGGTTTCGGCAGCGCGAGCCGCGCCTTCCACCGTCATCTGCGTCGGCACGTCCTGCCGCACCCCGAGGAGCTGCGGCCCGTGCTCTACAACTCCTGGGAGGCGACCTCCTTCGAGGTGAGCGAGGACAACCAGATCGCCCTGGCCCGCCATGCCGCCGACCTGGGCGCCGAACTGTTCGTCCTCGACGACGGCTGGTTCCGCGGACGTGACCACGACCGGGCCGGCCTCGGCGACTGGACGCCCCACCCGCTGCGATTCCCGCGCGGGCTGCGCCCCCTGGCCGACGAGGTGCACCGGCTCGGCATGGAGTTCGGCCTGTGGGTGGAACCCGAGATGGTCAACGCGGACAGCGACCTGTACCGGCGCCACCCCGACTGGGTCCTGCACGTGCCCGACCGCACTCCCACCGAGCTCCGCCACCAGCTCGTCCTCGACTTCTCGCGCTCGGACGTGACCGAGTGGGCTCTCGGCCGGCTGGGCGAGCTCGTCGCCGAGAACACGGTCGACTACCTGAAGTGGGACTTCAACCGGCCCTTCACCGAAGCCGGCGCGCACACCGCGGGCCCCCAGGCCCGCCACGTCCACGTGAGCCACGCTCGCGGCCTGTACCGCGTACTGGACCAGCTGCGTCTCGACTTCCCGCGCCTGCGCATCGAAGCCTGCGCCGGCGGCGGCGGTCGCATCGACGCGGGCATCCTCGCCCGCACCGACCAGGTGTGGACCTCCGACCACACCGACGCCGTGGACCGCCTCACCATCCAGCACGGCTTCAGCCAGCTCTACCCCGCCGCGGTCATGTCCGCATGGGTCACCGACAGCCCGAACCCGCTCACCGGCCGCACCGTCCCGCTGCGCTTCCGCTTCCACAGCGCCATGGCAGGTGTCCTCGGCATCGGAGGCGATCTGACACGCTGGACCGACTCCGAACGCGCCGAGGCGGCGAACCTGGTCCGGGACTACAAGGACATCCGTCCCGTCGTCCAGCACGGGAGGCAGTATCGCCTCCTGCCTCCGGGGGAGGGGCCGCTCACGGCCGTGCAGTACCTCAGCGAGGACGGTGACCGGGCCGTCGTGCTGATCTGGCGTCCCAGTACGGCCTTCGCCCCCGCGCCGGCGCCGTTGCGACTGCGCGGACTGCACGACGGTGACCGCTATCGCGACGAGGACACCGGACGTGAATGGTCGGGTGCCACCTTGACCGGCTTCGGCCTGCCCCTGCCCGACCTGCCGCCGGGCGACTGTGCCAGCGCGCTGATCCGCCTGCGCCGCGTGCGGGAGTCGTAGACACCTCGGCCTGCGAGCCACACCCCGGAAGGGCCGGCCCGCTTCCGGGTGTGAGAGCGCTCTCCACGTGCGGGGGTGTGCAGTAGGGTGATCACGGAAGGGAGTCTGAGCTGTGCGAGAGCGGGTCACCATGGCCGACGTCGCGCGTGCCGCCGGCGTCTCCTCCGCCACCGTTTCCTACGTCCTGTCCGGCAAGCGGCCGGTGGCGCCGGAGAAGAGGGCCGCGGTCGAAGCGGCCATCGCCGAGCTCGGCTTCACCGTCAACGCCACGGCGCGCAGTCTGCGTACCGGGCGCTCCAGCCTCGTGGCGCTGATCGTGCCCGACATCGCCAACCCCTTCTTCGCGCAGCTCGCCGCCACCCTGCAGGAGGAACTGCGCGGTCTCGGGCTGCACGTCGTCGTGTGCGACACACAGGCACGCCGGGACGAGGAGCGGGCGTTGCTGGCGGAAGCCGTGCAGCAGCGATTCGCAGGTGTCGTGATCACTCCCTTCCGTCTCACGTCGCAGGACCTCGAGCCCGTCGTCGACGCCGGCATGCCCGTCGTCGTCAGTGCCGATGTCTCCTTCGGCCCGATCGACCTGGTGACGCCGGACGCGCGTACGGCCACGCGCCATGCGCTCGAGAAGGTCGTCGCGGCCCAGCGCCGCCGGATAGCCATGATCGCGGGCCCGCGGGACGCCACGGGCGGCGATCCCCGTCTCGAGCACCTCAGGACGCTGGCGTTGCAGTACGGCATGTCCCTGCCGCACGAGCTGGTGGTCCGGGGCGAGCACACACGGGAGGCGGGAGCGGCCGGCTTCGGCGAACTCATGAGCCGCCGGTACCGCCCGAACGCCGTCTTCTGCGGCAATGACGTGATCGCGGTCGGCGCATTGGACAAGGCCCACGAACTGGGCATCGACATCCCCGGGGACGTGGCGCTGATCGGCCACGACGACGCGTCGTTCGCTTCGCTCGTGCGCCCCCGGCTGACCACCATCCGCTATCCCGCGGCCGAAGTCGGCAGAGCGGCCGCGCGGTTGCTCACGGAGCGCCTGAACGGCCGGAGCATTCACAAGACGGTGCACGTCAAGGCGGAGTTCGTCGCCAGAGCCTCCGTCTGACGGCCCCCGCCTGTGTGACGTGCAGGGCTGCCTACTCCGGTGCCGGGCACTGCTGACGCCGGTCTATGCCCGAGGTGTTCCGCGCGGGCAGGCACGGTCGCGCATCGCGGAAGGGGGCGCTGCGGCCGGTGCACTGCGAGCGGGGTCAGACGAGGGTGAGGGCCAGGGTCGGCCAGGGCCAGCGTCAGGGTGACGGTCAGCGTCAGGGTGAGGACCAGGGTCAGGGGGGCGAGGTCATCCAGCGGAGCGCCACGTGCCGTCCGTCAGGCCGACCGGGTTGGCGGACGGCACGAGACCGGAGTCCAGGACGCCTCGTGCGAGCGGTTCGAGCAGGTGGGCGAGGCGGGCGGTGGCCTCGGCACCCAGGGCCTGCCACGGCACAGCCGCCGCGGCGTCCGTGTCCGCCTCCATCTGCGCGTGGGCGGCCGCTCCCGCCGCGGTGAGGCGCTCCTCCTCGTCGATCCAGCCGCGCCGGCGCAGCTCGTCCTGGGCCGCCCGCCATGCCTCGGAGTCCCACCGGCGGATGCGTCGCTGGAACTCGCCGTCGGTCTCGCCCGTCGCGCTCTTGAGCACCAGCGCCTCGACCGGCCCCAGACCACGGCCGACCAGCACGGTGACATGGCCGTCTCCACGGTGCTCGCGCAAGGTGGTCGCGGCCTGCCAGAGCCGGACGTGCGGCCGAGCCGGCCGTGGCAAGGCCTGGTTGGCGGCGCCGAGCACGCGACCCGCCGTGTCCGCGGCGCGGGCGGCCTCCCATGCGAGGTCGGCGGCCTCGGCCAGCTGGGCGGAGCCGATGACGTCCGGACCGTAGAGGCTGGTCATCGCGGCGTCCACGGCCCGTTCGCGTGCCTCGATCACCTGCTGCGGCCCGGCCAGACTCCAGGCTTCCGGCAGGGCGCTCGCTGCCCGGTCGGGGTGGAACACGTAGAAGCAGCTCGTGACGACGGGGGCGGGAACGGGACCGAGAGGTGCCGCGCGCAGAGCGAAGTAGCCCATCCAGTAGCCACGCATCCCCAGGCCGTCCATCGCCTCGCGCACCTCGGGGGCGAAGTAGACCAGCTGATGGACCGGCTCGTACCTCTCCCACATCGCCCGTGCGGCGTTGTCCCTCACCTTGTCCTCCCGGCTCGTCGGGTTCGGCTGTGACGTGCGCCGAGAGGCAGCATCCATCATGACAGCGGTCATAACAACCCCCGCCGGGCGCCGCGCAGCGGCGTCTTGCTCGGCCCGGCCGGCGAAGGGGGCTCAGTGACTGCCGCCGGCCTTCACCGCCTTCGTGGCGAAGTAGCCGGGGAGCCAGCCGGCGGTGGCCTCAGAGTGGTGCGGGGCCTCGGTGAAGCCGGTGATGGCGAAGCCCGCCGCGATCTGCCCGCCGATCTGTTCGGCGAGGGTGTGGCTGTACTCCACCGGCGCGTCGAGGCCCCACAGCCGCTCACGCTCGGCGGGCTCCAGGTGGGTGAGATCGCTGTAGGGCAGACGGTGCCGCACCACCAGTTCGCCGCGCGCCTCCAAGGACTCGGCGTCGAAGAGGTAGACGTCAGGGTTGAGGAAGCCGGACAGCAACGTCCCGCCGGGGCGCAGCACGCGGTGGCACTCGCGCCAGACCGGCGCCAGCTCCGGGATGAACAGGTTGGAGACCGGGTGGACGACGAGGTCGAACGAGGCGTCCGGGAACGGGCTCAGATCACGCGCGTCGCCGAGCACGGTGCGCAGGTCGAGCCCTTCCCGCTCCGCGACCGCCTCGTCCTGCGCCAGTTGGCGGGGCGAGTTGTCGAAGACGGTCACCCGTGCGCCCGCTGCGGCCAGCACCGGACCCTGCTGCCCGCCGCCCGAGGCGAGGCAGAGCACGTCGCGACCGGCGATCTCCGGCGGGAACCAAGCCGGGTCGACCGGCTCGTACCCGATCAGGACGATGGACCACTGACCGGCCCGCGCCTTCGCGATCACCTCGGGGCCGACCGGGCGTGACCACTCGTTGCCCTCCTCCACCTCGCGGTCCCAGGCGAGGCGGTTGTGCGCGACGGGGTCGACGGGGGCGACGGGGGCGACGGGAGTTTGGCTCATACGTCCTACCGTAGTAGTGAGAACCGGGTGGGCAGGGCGTGCGTATGTGACGCCCCGTCAGTCCCAAGGCGGCCCCGTCAGTCCCAAGGTGGCGCCAGGCTCACGCGGCTACGCCCACGGGCACTGTCCGAGCCCGTTGGTAGCGTGACGCGTCCGATCGACAAGATCACGAGGGGAAGACATCCGTGCAGGACGTGACGTGCCACGAGGTCAGCGCGCGGCTCATAGGCCAGGCAGCGGACGACATCGTCCGGCGGGCCAGGGGCCGGTGGCACTGGATGCGCTACGACGACCCGTCCCCGGAGAAGTTGCTGGAGATGCGCGACGAACTCCTCGACCACGTTGCCGCGTGCGCCGGGGCGGACCCCGCGCTCGACGAGTCGTCACGTGTGGCACTGAGGACCGCTGCCGAGTGCTCCCTCGGGGCGCTGAGCATCGGCTGCTTCCCGAACGGCGATCAGGAGATCTTCTTCCCGCTCATCGAAAGGCAGCTCAGCAGCGAGGACATCGACTTCGGAGGCGTCGTCGAGCAGGCGCCCACGGCCCAGACGTGGCTCGACGCGTTCGCCCTGTGCGTGGTCAGCGGCCTGGTGGGGGAGTGGCAGCGGGTGATCGGTCTGCTCTTGCGGGACGACTTCGCGCCCGCGATCCGCGCCGGTGTGCCGTACTCGAAGCTGACATCGACGTCGGAGCCGGCGGATCTTGCCGCCATGGACGCGCTGTGCCTGTACCTGGCCGAAGCGAGCGGCCATCAGCCCCGTCACTGGCCTACCGCGACCCTGCGCATGCCGGAGCCCGATGAGCGCGCAGACGCTGCCCGGCGCCTGGACGCGGCCGGACCCCTGACAGCGGACCACCGTCTTCTTCGCGTCCTCCTCGACCATGACCAGGACACCTTCGAGAAGGCTCTCGTGGCCCGACTCGTCGAGCACCGGGCAGGTGCGGGACCGGAGCCCGCTCCACGGACTCTGCTGCCGGTCGGTGTCCTCGCCTTGGCCACGCTGGCCACTTTGGTGCACGGATGGGACTTGAGCGTCCGGTCCGGCTACCTGCCGCGCGGCATCCTGGGACACCCGCAGGCGCAGCGCCCAGCTAGCGGAAGCACCGGTTGCTGAGAGGCACCGGTTGCTGAGAGGCGCCGGCTGCTGAAGGGTGCTACGGACCAGCCCGCCCTCGGCGCACCACAACTGGTCTGGGAGGATGGTCGGCAGCCGTCCGTACCGGCGCGGGCGGTGGGACACGTGCAGGGGAGTGGAGTGGTGCGGCACATGCCGGAGTATCCCGAGTACGTTGCCGCGGTGGTGTTTGCCGCCGGCGGCGTCGTCAATGCCTTGCTGGCACCGCACCGATTCTCCACCGCAGTCCTGTTCTGCCTCGCGGCGACTTCGGCCGGACTGGGCGTGGCCGGTCGCAGTACGGCGCCCCACCCGACCCTTGCCACCGTACTCGCCGTGGTCGCCATCTCCGTGGCGCTCGCGCTGGGTCTGCTGCTTCTGACCGATGGCGTCCTCCTGATCCGGCGCTACGGACCGCAGCCGGCCCTGCTGGCCACCGCGGCAGTCGGCTGCGCGCTGCTGGCGGTGCCCGGCCTCGACGCGGTCCACCTCTCCGTCGGCGGCGAGGTGCTCGGTGCCCTCGTGGTCGCGGTGAACGCGGCAGCGGGATACCTCACTCTGCTCTTCCTCGTCTTCGCTGGCTACGTGATCGTCCACGGCCGTAACACCGCCCAGCCGGGAACCACCCATGTCGTCGTCCTGGGTGCCGGGCTCGACGGGGACCGGCCCGGCCCGCTGCTGACCCGCAGGCTGGACCGCGCCCTCGCGATCGACGCCGCCCGCACACCGGAAACGCCTGGTGTGGTGTTCGTCGTCTCGGGCGGCCAGGGCGACGACGAGGTCCGCTCCGAGGCGGACGCGATGGCCGCCTATCTGCGCGGACACAGGGTGCCCGCCGACCGGATCGTGCGGGAAGACCGCTCCGTCAACACCGGGCAGAACCTCCGTTTCAGCACGGCCCTCATGGACGGCAACACCCCAGGACACCGCGCTGTGGTGGTCACCAGCGGCTTCCACGTGTACCGCACGACCCTGCTGGCCCGCCGCGTCGGGGTGCCCGTGGACGTCGTGGGCGCGCCGACCTCCCCCGCCTACTGGCTTGCCGCGACACTGCGCGAATTCGCCGCCGTCCTGTGGCTGGACCGGCTGCCGCTGGTCGGACTCAGCCTGCTCCTGACGGTGCCGGTGGCGACCGTGGTCCTCGAGCACTGATGGGCCGCCTCTCGGCTTGTAGCGGCCTCCGTCTCCGCGAGAGCGCATGCCCCGACTGTCACCAAGGATCAGCACCCATGAGCTTTCTGGACGACTACTTCGGAACTCGACGCCCCGACGAAGGCGCAGAGCCGCGTACGTCTCTGGAGGTCCGGCGGGCGTTGTTGGCGCTCAACGGTCCGGGCGTCCCCTTCGTCGTGCGCAATGGGACGCTTAAGGAGGGCGACCTGGTGGCCGAGTGTCGGATTCCCCAACTGCGCGTGCGGCTTTGGACCCGGATGCGCCTGGACGCGGCGAAGCACGAAGTGCGGGCCCTGGACGAGCAGTGGGAAGTCTCGCTGACCGAGTCCGTCCGCGGGCAGCGCTCACGCGGGCCGGCGAACGCGGTGTACCGGGTATGGGGGAAGGAGCTCGGGTCCGACGGTCGCGAGCGCAGGGTCGAGACGTTTCGCTTCGAGACCCGTGAGATGAAGGACCCCCTGCGCCAGGCCGTCCTCGGCGCCGGCTGGACCTGGCGTGGTGTGTTGTTCCGGCTCTGACTCGGCACGTCCGGTCAGTGGGAGGTGTGACTGGACGAGTGTGGTTGGGGCGCCGTCGTCCTCGATGTCGTTTCAGCATGCGAGTTGATGAAGGTTCTGCTTCACCTAGGCGTGGATCCATCGGACCGGACGGAGACAGCTTCGTCCTGTTCGACGTCAGTCGGCCTTGGCCCCGATCACGTGTCACGGCTCCATGCGGCGACAGTTGCGGCAGCCCAAGCCTCGACGCGTTCCGCGAACTGTGCGGCCGGGAACGTTCCGTCGACGCCGACGTCCTCGATCGTGACGGAGAAGCGAGATTGCGGCGCGTCCCCGTGCGGCGGCGTCGAGTCCGAGGTGACTTGGGGAGGCCTGCCCTTCACACGATGGGAGTTGCCACGACCAGCTCGACTCACGAGCTGGGTCACTTCGTCGAGGCCGCCGTCGAGGTACGCGCGCAGGAGAGCCCAAGCCATCGTGCCGTCGTCGGAGGGAAGCCGGCTGGGATGTTGGAGCAGGAAGCAAGCGACCGAGACTCCGTGAAGCGGCCCCCACGGTGCTTGCCGCGAATGGTCCAATGCGAGCAAGTCGTCGAACAACTCGTCACAAGACCGGGGCTTCATCGGTGCACCGCACTCCGCGCAAGGTTCCATGCCTTCTCCCTGGTCCTCGAAGCACAGCCTAACGAGGGCGAGTCACGCGAGCGACGGTTGCTGTTGCTGTTGCTGTTGCCGCTGCCGCGTCGCCCGTGGGCCGTCTCGCGATCCACCCTCCCGGCCATGACGTCACACGCCGTCGCGGCGGGTTGTTGACCGCGCCGGCCTGCGCGACTCCGGGGGACAGTCGGCGTGGTCAGTGCTTCTTCGGGTCGGGTTGGGGAAGGGCGCGCAGGTCGTCGGGGGCTTGGCTGAGGAGGGGGGTGGTGGGTTTGAGCGGGGTGAGGGCTTGTTGGAGGCTGTGCCGGGTCAGGTGTGAGCCCCGGGCCGCGACATAGGCGTCGGGGCGGATCAGGAGCCAGTTGCCGGGGGCGAGGCCGAGGGCGTGACGGAGATGGTGGTGCGGGTCGTGCAGGGGGTGGGGGCCGTTGGTGTGGGTCGGGGTCAGCGTCCTGACGGAAAGCCAGGGGCCGTACTGCAGAGCAGCGTTGAGCGCGACGTTCTCGGGTGTGTCATCGGTGTGGGGGCCGCCTGCGGCGAGGAGCAGGGTCCAGCGAGGGTCCCGTAGTTGTCGGTGCAGGGCGCGGTGGGCGGGTGAGTGCGGGTGGTGAACGGGGGCGTGGGTGAGTCGCTCGCCGGGGCGTGGGCGGGTGTGCGGGGCGGGAAGGGTACCGGCCGCCACGAAGGGGCCGATCGCGCAGATGTAGTGGTGGGTGTCGTGCGTGGTCAGTGGGGAGTCCGCATAGCGGATGCCGAGTCCCGACAAGTCGTTGAGGAGGATCCGTCGGAGCAGTGAGCGCAGGGGGCGCACGAGGCGTGCGGCGTGCAGGGCGGCCGCCAGCGTGGTGCGGGCGAGGAGGCTCTTCACAGTGGTCAGGCGGGTGGCAGCGGGGCACCGGAGGGGTTGGCGTTCATGCCGGTAGGTGTCCAGCAGGGAGGGTGCGGCGTGGCCATGGGTGACCTGGGCGAGCTTCCAGGCGAGGTTGTGTGCGTCCTGTACGCCGGAGTTGATGCCGCCCGGCCCGCTGTGCGGGAGGTGTGGCTGGGTGGCGGCTCCGACGGTGAGTAGCCGGCCCTGTTGCAGGGGCGCGGCTGCGCCTGGGCGCGCCGGCGCAGGTGCGTCGCGGCGTGTGGTCGGTGTGAGGCGTTCCGGCGCTGCCTGCTCGTCGCCCGGGAGGGTGTCGGACGGGTCGAGCAACATGGTCACGGTGTGCCCGCGGGTTGCGGTCCAGGACAGTGTGCCGGGCGTGAACTCGCCGTCCGGGCCGGTCGGGTCGTTGCCCGGATACTCGCGCACGGTGGGGGACGGGTCGTCGCAGCGGATGAGCCAGGAGGTCTCCACCACCTGCGTGCGTCCTTGGTGGTGAAGGCGCAGCAGTACCCGATCGTGATCCTGCTCGACGCGGCCCGGACGGGTGTCCCATTCGATGGGCACGCCGAGGCGGGCCAGGGCCAGTCGTAGTACGGCTTCGATGTCGTGCTGTGTGGCCGCCACCGTGTACGGGTAGGACGTCGGCAGCGGCGAGTAGTCGGCCACCAGCCGCACCGGGGAGCGTGTGCCGGCCTGCACGGTGAAGGCCTCGCAGGTGCGGCCGCGGGCGAGGACGTCCTCGACCACTCCCATCTGCGCGAACACCTCGAGCGTACGCGGGTGCACGGCCACGGTGTGACTCGTGGTGGCCGGTGCCTCGGCTGCATCCACCAGGCACACGGTGACACCACGGCGGGCCAGTTCATGGGCGACGGTCAGACCGGCGGGGCCGGCACCCACGACGACGGCTTGGGGCCTGCTGGGGCCGAACATCACGCGCTCGCCTCGACCGTCTCGTACAGGCCCGGCTCCGGGGTGGCCAGCGGACGCAGACGGTGCACGATGGACTGGAACTCCTCGTTCTGTACGGCCTTGCCGTGGGCGGTGGCGTCCTGCCAGACGGCCAGTTCCAGATACACGTTCGGCTGTCCGGCCTGGCGCAGCGTCTGGTGGCTGACGTATCCGGGCTGAGCCGACATGTAGGCCGTCAGCCGGTCCTTCACGGCGAGGAAGGCGTCCATGTCGCCGTGCACGGTCAGCTTGTTGACGAAGGTCACCATGGTCTGCTCCTGACGGCGGGGAGGTGGCGAAACAGCGGGGCAGTCGGCGAGAGGGCCGGGCGGGCGGCTTGGGCACGGCCGGGATCCTCTGCGTCCGACTGGGCCTTTCACGCTCTGCCGGATCGCTTGAGGAAGGTTCGAAGAGTGCTCGATCGGTGGAGGGGACAGTGTGGGCAGTCGAAGAAACGGAGTGATGCCGCCATGACGACCGACACTCTGATCCGCCCCCAACAAACCGCTCCACAGGCCGCGTTCGGCGAGTTGTACGGACAGGTGCTGCAGTTCTACGCCCGTCAGATGCAGCTGTTCGACGCGCATGAGGCCGAGCGCTGGGCGGCGACGTTCACCGAGGACGCCGTCTTCGATGTTCCGACCCTGGACGCCCCGCTGCGGGGCCGGGCGGGGCTGGCTGCGAGCGTGCGGCGCAGCCGGGCTGTGCAGGAGCGCAGCGGTGACCGGCTGCGGCACTTCGTCGGCATGCTCGACATCCAGCCGGGCCGCGCGGACGAGTTGCATACCCGCTGCTACGCGCTGGTGTACGGCACGGGGCGTGACGGCAGTTGCCGGGTGGTGCGGGTCTGCGTGATGCGGGACGTGCTGGTGCGGGTGCGCGGCAAGTGGCGCACGCGCCGTCGTGTCGTGACCCGGGACGATCTGGTCTGAGGCATGAGGAGCGAAGAGATGACGATCCCTACCGATGAATCCGCCACCCTGCCCGCTACCGGGCTCCACCTCACCACAGCCGCACCGACACCCTCAACCACCCTCGCGTCGAAGCCGGATGAGGCTGCGGATGGCGGGGTGAGTGTGCTGACGTATGCGCGGGTGCAGCAGTTCTATGCGCGTCAGGCCGTGTTGCTGCAGGAGTCGCGTCCGGGTGAGGTGGCGGCGTCGTTCACCGAGGACGGAGTGCTGGTGTGCGCGCCCATCGTGCCGCGGGTCCAGGGTCGTGCTGCGATCGCTGCCGCGCTGGCCGGCGCGTACGAGCGGCGCTCGGGGGGTGAACCGGTGCGTTGCCGGTACTGGCTGGACGCGCTGTGGGTGGAGGAGCTGCCCGGTGGTGTGCTCCATGCCCGCTACAACACGTTGGTGACCCGGGTACGTCCCTGGCATCCAGTGGCGTCTGTGGGAGCCAGCGCGGTCGTCGAGGACGTGCTGGTCGTGTGCGGGGGCCAGTTGCGGGTGCGCGAGCGCCGGATCACCCCCGACCACCTGTCCTTCTGAACCCCCTGACCCGGGACCGATCCGGTGAGCCCCGGCGAACGCGGCTGCAGCATCAGCCCCGTAGCGCGGTGGCCGACCTGGCCGTGGTCGTCGACCCACCCGGCGCCCTCGCAGAACCCGGCAGCAGGACACGTGACCACGCCGAAGGCTTCGACGCTTCACCCACTGCCGGGCACGAAGCTGTCAGCGGTTGACCACCGAACCGTCGTACACGTGGTCCGGGGTGGCGACGGACGTGACCGCACGGGCGAGCAGCGTGGACGGCTCCTGCCCCTCGACCGTGACATCCGTGTTGATCATGATGACCAGGGTGGCCCGCCGCGGCGGCAGATACACCGTCACGGTCTCGTACCCCGGGATCGAGCCGTTGTGCCCGATCCATCCGTTGGTCTCGAAGATGCCGAGTCCGTACGTCGTCCCGGGGTAACCCGTCGGCAGCGTCCTGAGCCGCTGCGCCTGGGTCTCGGGGCTCAGCAGCCGGCCCGTGGCGAGGATCGGGGCCCAGCGGCGCAGGTCGTGCAGATTGGAGATCATCGCTCCGGCCGCCCACGCCCAGCTGGGGTTCCAGTCGGTGGCGTCCGCCACCTCTCCGCTCACTGTCTGGTTCGTGTAGCCGTGCGGATGCGGCTCGGGGAACTCGCTGCCCTCCGGGAACAGGGTGTGGTGCAGTGCGGCGGGGCGCAGCACGCGCTCGTGGATGAAGTCGGCGAGCCGCCGTCCGCTGACCTTCTCGATCACCAGCCCCAGCAGGACGAGGTTGGTGTTGGAGTACTGGAACTCCCGCCCCGGCGGGAAGGTGTTCGCGTGCCGGAAGCCGTACCTGAGGACCTGACGCGGGGTGAAGGAGCGCTGCGGGTGGGTCAGCAACTCGTGGATGAAGTCGGGGTCGGCGGTGTACGGGAACAGGCCGCTGCGCATCCCGGCGAGGTGCCGGAGCGTGATGCGGTGCCCGTCGGGCACACCCTTGACGTACCGCGAGATCGGGTCGTCCAGCCCGATCCGGCCGTCGTCCACGAGCACGAGCAGCGCGGTGACGGTGAAGGTCTTGGTCTCGCTGCCGATCCGGACGTAGGAGTCCACCGCCATCGGTTCACCCGACGCGGTGTCGGCCACCCCGAACGCACGGACGTAGCCGCCCCGGCCCGGCATCCACAGGCCGACGACGGCACCGGGGATGCCCGCCTGCCGCCGGGCGTCCTCGATGGTCCCGTCCAGCCTGGCGGTCAGCTCACGCCTGAGGCCCTGCGGCGGACAGTCGTCGGCGTCGTGCCGAGCGACACCCGCCGCACGGCCGGCAGCGATGGGCGTGGCCGCCAGGGCGGCCAGCCCCGCGCCGAACATCCGGCGGGACGGAGTACGTCGAGCACGTCGCATGGAGGTGCCTCTTCCGGGGAGGGGGGATCGCGGACCCGAGGATCATCACCACCCGCCCCACCCCCGGCACTCCCTCACGACCGGGCCGGACCGGAGTCCACTCGTTCGGAGGCAGCTTCCGTGCACTACGCGCTCTTATCCCCTCCGCCGCTTGCCCACCGCTCCGGCTCAAGCCGATGAGCCCTGCGGCGATCGTCTCGTCACCCAGCAGCGCTGCGGCGACGGGTCACTCCACAACCGGTGCCGACTCGCGCAGCGCCTTCTTGTCGACCTTCCCCATCGGTGTGCGCGGAAGCCGCGGCATCGGGATCAGCCGGTCGGGGATCTTGTACGTGGCCAGCCCACGACCGCGCAGGAACTCCTTCATGGCGGACGGGCGGATGTCCGCCTCGTCGAGGACGACGAAGGCGTAGGTCCGTTCGCCGAGCACGGTGTCCGGCACGCCGATGACGGCCGCGTCCTGGACCGCGGGGTGCGTGCGCAGTTGCCGTTCCACCTCCTCCGCGGAGACCTTCTCGCCGGCCCGGTTGATGACGTCCTTGATCCGGCCGACGATCTCGATGTTGCCGTCCCGGCGGCGTCGGACGAGGTCGCCGGTGCGGAAGAAGCCGTCCGGCGTGAACGAGCGGGCGTTCTCCTCGGGGGCGCGATAGTACCCGCGGATCGTGTAGGGGCCCCGGACCTGCATCTCGCCCGCCTCCCCGTCGGGCAGGGGGTTTCCCGACTCGTCGACGACGCGCACCTCGTCATCCGGCGACATGGGCCGGCCGTCCGTGCTGACGGCCACCTCCTCCGGGTCGTCGAGCCGGGTGTGGGTCAGGAGCCCTTCGCTGATGCCGTACCACCGCTGCACCGTGCATCCCAGCGTCTTCGCCGCACGGCGCGCCAGGGCCGGGTCGAGCGGTGCGCTGCCCACCTGTATCAGCAGGCGGGACAGCTCCCCGGGCGGTCGCCCGGCGTCGGCCCACAGCCGCAGCACCGAGGGCACGACCGTGGTCACCGTGACCTCCTCGCGGCGCATCAGCGCGAAGACGTCGTCGGGCCGCACACTCGACGTGAGGACCGC
The DNA here is from genome assembly GCF_055567995.1 of Streptomyces sp. NPDC026246. Taxonomy (NCBI): domain Bacteria; kingdom Bacillati; phylum Actinomycetota; class Actinomycetes; order Kitasatosporales; family Streptomycetaceae; genus Streptomyces; species Streptomyces sp. NPDC026246. Next base: position 82,272 of record NZ_JBVHPJ010000015.1, read on the forward strand.
CTTGCCGCCCAGCAGGAGACTGCCGAAGACGCCCGGGCAGGCCAGGGCCGCCTGGTGCGCGACCGGGTTGACGGCGAGGTACACCACCTCCGCGCCCACCTGCATCGCCTGCGCGCTGGCCCGCATGACGTACTCGTAGTCGTCATGGGTCCGCGGAATCAGCTTCGGCAGCCCGGTGGTGCCTCCGGAGAGCAGAAACAGCGCGGGGTCGGACGCGTCCACCCGGGGCAGCGTGACGTCCTGGGCGTCCAGTGACTCCAGCGAGGTGAACTCCTGGGCGTCGCCGCTGACGAGCACCCGCGGGACCGACGGGATCTCCCGGGCGATCGTGCGGAAGTCGAACCCGCCGAACTCGTCCTTCACCACATAGGCGACAGCTCCGGAGTGTGCGCACAGGTGCGCGATCTCGGCCCTGCGGTGACCGGGCAGCGCCAGCACCGGGATCGCACCGGCCCGCATCAGGGCGAAGACCAGAACGACGAACTCGGGGATGTTGGGCAGTTGCACCACCACCCGGTCCAGGGGCCTGATGCCCAGTTCGATCAGGCCGCCCGCCAGCCGATCCGCCCGCCGGGCCAACTCCGCGTAGGTCATGCGGCGTTCGCCGCACACCACAGCGACCCGCTCGGCGTTCCGCTCGCACGACTCGTGCAGCAGGTCACCGAGCGGCCGGCCGAGCCAGACTCCGGCCCGGCGCAGTTCTGTCACGAGGTGCTCGGGCCAGCGCACAAAACCGTCAAGCATGATCGCGTTCCCTTCCAGAGGTCGATCGAGGCGTGGATCGAGGTGACGATCGAGGCAGCGTGGCGGTCCGGGTGGCTCCACGAGGACGCCCCAGCCGTACCGGCCCTGCCGCCGGCCGCCGGTCGCGCGTCATGCCGCGTCGGCTCCCTTGGCATCGTCGGCGTCGCGGCCCGCCGCCCCCTGGTCTCTTGCCGACATCTGTCGTGGGCCGTGCGAATCCTCGGCGAGTGGCAACCATGGTGCGGACGGGACGACGGCCGCCGGGAGGGCAACAGGATGAGCGGGAAACGGGAGCGCGGATGGGTGCGGTCGATGGCCACCGGTGACCCGCTCGGCCTGCGGGTGGTGTGCTTTCCGCACTCCGGGGGCTCGGGGACCGCCTTCGGCGGGTGGGCCGCCGCGGTGCCGCCCGGTGTGTCCCTGATGGCCGTCCAGTACCCGGGCCGCGGTGACCGCTTCGGGGAGCCCCCGGTGGACGACGTGACGGCGATGGCCGACTCCGTCGCGTCCGAGCTGCGGCGTCTGCCGCCGGGCGAGCACATCCTCTTCGGGCACAGCCTGGGCGCCCTGGTCGCCTACGAGACCGCCCTGCTGTTGAGGGACGCCGGCGAGGGACCCCGGGCCCTGTGTGTCTCCGCAGCCCTGCCACCCGGCCGGATGAACAACCGAGACACCCACCAGGCACCCGACGACGAGTTCTGGACGACCCTGTGCGCACTGGGCGGCATCGAACCCGCCATCGCCGGGAACGCCGAACTGCGCGACCTGCTCCTGCCCGTCATCCGCTCGGACCTGCGGGCCCACGCGACCTACCGCCCCCGCCCCGGCACCCGTCCGCTCTCCTGCCCCGTGCGCTGCTACCACGGCGAGGGCGACCCCCTGGTGGAGCAGGACCAGTTGGCGGGATGGGCGGCCGTCACCACCGGCGGCTTCACCGAAACCGTGCGGCCGGGCGGGCACTTCCACGTGACGGCCGGCATCGCGGAACTCGTCGCGGACGTGCTCGGCCAGGGACGGAAGTGAGACGGCCGTGACCACCATCGCCGTGATCCCCGGTGACGGCATCGGCCCGGAGGTGATCGGGCCGGCCCTGGACGTCCTCGACGCGCTCGGCCTCGGGACGCGCACCGACATCCTCGACCACGTCAACGCGGACACGTACCTGCGCACCGGGGTGGCCCTGACAGGCTCCGACCTGGACCGGATCAGATCCAGCCGGGCGGCGCTCCTCGGCGCGGTCGGCGATCCCCGGCTCAGCGACACACCGTACGTGCGAGCCGTCCTCACCACCCTGCGTCTCGAACTGGACCTGTACGTCAACTACCGGCCCGCCAGGCTCTGGCACGACAGGCTCAGTCCGCTGCGCGACCCGGCCCGCCGGGCCATCGACTGCGTGATCGTCAGGGAGAACACCGAGGGGCTCTACAGCGGCATCGGCGGCGGAATGCGCACCGGGACCCCCGAGGAGATCGCCGTGGACGTGGACCTCAGCACCCGCCACGGCGTGTCACGTGTGCTGGAGTTCGCCTTCTCCGTGGCCCGCAGGTCGGTGTGCCTCGTCGACAAGGCCAACGCCGTCCGCAACGGCGGGCAGTTGTGGCAGCGGTGCTGGGGCGAGGCGGTGGCACGGCACCCCCACATCGAGACGTCCCACCTCTACGTGGACACCGCCGCTCTGCGACTGGCCACCGACCCGACCGGCTTCGACGTCATCGTCACCAACAACTCCTACGGCGACATCCTCAGCGACCTCACGGCCGCGCTCGCCGGCGGCCTGGGCGTCGCGGCGTCCGCCAACCTCAATCCGGCAACGGGACGAGCCCTGTTCGAGCCCGTGCACGGCAGCGCCCCGGACATCGCGGGCAGCGGCATCGCCAACCCGTTCGGCGCGATTCTCTCCGTGGCCCTGCTGGCCGAGCACCTGGGCCGGAACGAGGAGGCGGACGCCGTCCGCCGGGCGGTCGCCGCGGCTGTGGCGGCCGGCCGGGTCACCCCCGATCTCGGCGGACCTCTCGGCACGAAGGAGGTGGGCACCGCGGTCCTGGCGGAACTGCGGCGGCCATGACCGGGCGCGGACGCACGGACGCCCGCGCATCACGGGCGGAGCAACCGACGAGGGGCGGGAACAGCATGCACGGCACCGGCACGGGCCGCACGGGCGGCGACGGCACGCACTCCACGGCCGAGAACGGCACCACCCGCACGGACCGCGACCCGGAGACCGTCATCGTGGGTGCCGGTCTGGTCGGCGCGGTGGCGGCGTGCTACCTCGCCCCCCGGTTCGGACCGGTCACCGTCCTGGAGAAGCGGGCGGACCCCAGGGTCGACCCCGGCCGGCAGCGCCGGTCCCTCGTCGTGATGCTGTCGGCACGCGGCTGGCGCGCCCTGTCGGACCTCGGCGTCGCGGACGCCGTACGCCGGATATGTGTTCCCCTGCACGGACGGTGCGGACACCTGCCCGACGGCCGGACGCGGATGACTCCCTACAGCCGGGACGGCCGACCCATCTGGGCGGTGGAGCGCCGGAGGCTGCACCGGATCCTGCTGGACGCGGCCGAGGCCACCCCCGGTGTGAGCATCCGCTTCGGGCAGCACGTGCGGTCCGTGGACCTGGACCGGCCCGCGGTGCAGGTGGAGGACCGGCACGGCTCCCGCCGGCTGACGTGCCGTCGCATCCTCGGCTGCGACGGTGCGCACTCCGCCACCCGGGCCGCCCTCCAGGCACGCGGCGCCCGCATCGAGGTGCGCACACTGGACCTGGCGTACCAGGAGATCGACGTGCCGGCCGGCCGGCTGGAGCCGGACATCACGCACTACTGGCCCAGTGGTCAGGCCATGTTCGCCGCCCACCCCCTGCCGTCGGGGAAGCTGTCGGGCTCCTTGTTCATGCGCCTCGACGGCCCCGCCCCGTCCTACGCGGCGGCCCGCGGCGGCCAGGACCTGTCCGCGATGTTCGCCGCCCACTTTCCCGAGCTGACCGGCATCGTCCCCGACATCGAGGAACAACTCGCCACCAAGGCGGTCTCCACTCTGACGGCCGTCCACTGCGACCGGTGGGTCTGGCGGGACACCTTCGCGCTGCTCGGCGACTCCTGTCACGCGATGGCCCCCTTCATGGGGCACGGCATGAACTGCGGCTTCGAGGACGCCCGGGTCCTCGTCGACTGCCTCGACGCCTCCACCGACCGGTCGGCGGGCCTGGCCGCCTACGAGAGGTCGCGCACCGAGGACGCCCACGCGATCTCCGAACTCTCCTACCGGCACTACTTCACCATGGCCGACCCTCCGCGCGAGGAGAGCGCAGCGGATGTGCTGCGCGGGCGGCTGACGGCCCTCTTCCCCGACCGGTTCGTTCCGCTGTACGAGCGGTGCGCCTTCACCGAGGAGGGTTACGCCTCCGTGCTGCGCGACGACCGGCGTCTGGACCGGCTCGTGGCGGATCTGCTGGCCCGGCACGGCACCGGACTGGTGTCGGTGTCCGACGACCGGCTGCGTGCCTGCGTCCCCGTCCACGCCCCGACCACAGCAACCCTGGAGGACTCCGGATGTTCGTGATCCTGTTCAAGTCGCACCTGTCCGAGCAGGCCGGCGAGGAGTACGAGGCGACCGAGGAGCGGATGCAGGAGCGGGTCCGCGCGATCGCCGGGTCCGATCCGGTGGAGGTGAAGCACTACACCGGGGAGGACGGAGAACGTCTCGCCGTCATGATGTGGCGCGACGGGGAGACACTCGACAAATGGCGGTGCGACCCCGAGCACCGGGTGGCGCAGCGCATGGGCCGCGAACACTGGTACACCTCCTACGAACTGACGGTTGCTCAGGTAGTCCGTACCAGCGGCCACGACAACCGGAGCCGGGCCGAGTCGGCCGAGGAGCCGCACCGATAGTGGCGCCCGGTGGCGCCGAAAGGCGCCGAGTGGCGCGGACGTTTCGGGTGATGGCCAATTCCTTTTCGATCTCTGGCCAACATCTTTCATCGCGGTTGTTCGACCACCTGGACCACGACAAACATCGGGCACGGCAAGGGGCCGTTGACCGGGAAACCACTGTGCTGGGGGCATCTGGATGGGTTGTACCGGCGTCACGTCAGCGCAGGAAGCCATGTGGCTGGCACAGGAGTTCAGCCCCGACGTACCGAACAACGTGGCGACCCTCTGGGACATCGACGGCGACCTGGACACCGCCCTGCTCGCCGACGCGCTGCGCGCGGCGGTGGCGGAGGCCGACGCGCTGCAGGTGAACTTCCGCCGGGACGACGACGTGCTGCGGCCGGTCGCCCGGGACCTCTCGGGATGGGAGCCGTTCCGTCTCGACGTCGGCGACGCCGACGACCCCGCCGACGCGGCCCGCGCGGTCGTCGCCGAGCTCGTGCGCCGGCCCTTCGACCTCGCCGAGGACGCGCTGCTGCGGGCGGGCTCCCTCCGGCTGGGCCCCGGACGTCACCTGCTCGTGCTCGTCTTCCACCACATCCTCACCGACGCGTTCGGTGTCCTCACCCTGCTGTCGGGGCGGATCGCCGAGATCTACCGAGCGCTGCGCGCCGGTTCGCCGGTGCCGGCCGGCGCGCCGAACCCGCCGCGGGACGCGGCGGAGAAGGACGCCGCCTACCGGACGTCGAAGCGGTTCGCCGACGCCGAGCGGTTCTGGCCCGACTACCTCGCCGGTGACCTGCCCGCCGCCCGTCTGCCCGCCGGTGTCCGTCCGCCCGCGGGCGCCACCGGCGGCGAGCCCGGACACTGGGACGGCCTCACCGCGCCGCAGGGGATGTCCACCCGTACCACGACGGTCCCGGCCGCCGAACTCGCCGACTGGGAGCGCGCCTCCCGCGCGGCCGGGACCTCGGTGCCGGATCTGATCTCCTCGGCAGCCACCGCGTTCCTGGGGCACATGTGCGGTCTGGCCGAGCCGCTGCTGACCATCACCGTCAATCACCGTGTCGGCGCGCTGCGCCGCTCCCTCGGCCTGCTCTCCAACCGGGTGCCGCTGGGCTCGCGGGTGGACCCCGCGGCCGACTTCGTGGAACTGGCCGAGGCCCTCGGCCGGGAGCGGCGCCGTGTCCTGCGGCACGCCCGGCACGACATCTCCCTGATCAAACGGGCGACCGGCCACCCCGCGGACGCGCGCAGCCCGTTCGGCGCCGTGGTCAACGTCCTCCCCGCCGTCGAGGCACTCGACCTGGCAGGCGCCACCGCCCGCTTCGCCGGTGGCACCTTCGGCGTGATCGACGAGGTGATGATCTGCGTCTACACCGACGGACGGTCCGGCAGCGACCTGTACGTGCGGTTCGACGCGCCGCGCACCGAGTACGACGACCAGGACATCGCCGGACTCGCCGACCGGTTCACGACGTTCCTCAAAAGGGCCCTGGCCGACCCGCACGCCCCGGTCGGGACCGTCACCGCGCTGCACCCCTCCGAGCAGCACGCGCTGCTCACCGAGTACGCCGGCCCCACCGTGCCGACACCGCGGGCGACCCTGACCCAACTGCTGGAGCAGCAGGCCCGCGCCACCCCGGACGCCGTCGCGCTGATGTGGGAAGGGTCGCCGACGACCTACCGGGAACTGGCCGAGAGGTCCGGCCGGCTCGCACGCCTGCTCACCGAGCGCGGCGCCGGACCCGAGCGGTGCGTGGCCGTCGCGGTGCCCCGCTCCCCGGAACTGGTCGTCGCGCTGGTCGCGGTCCTCAAGGCGGGCGCCGCCTACCTGCCCGTCGACCCGGACTACCCGACCGCCCGGGTCGCCTTCATGCTCGCCGACGCCCGGCCCGCCCTGCTGCTGACGGCCAAGGACACGGCGGACCGGCTGCCCCCGACGGACGTCCCCGTGATCCTGGTCGACGACGTCCCGCCCACCGAAGGGCCCGTCACCCCCGCCGCACACGGTGTCGACCACCCCGCCTACATGATCTACACGTCGGGATCGACCGGACGGCCCAAGGGCGTCGTCGTCACACACGCCGCGATCGTCAACCGGCTGCTCTGGATGCAGGACCGCTTCCGTCTCGACGGCACCGACCGGGTCCTGCAGAAGACCTCCGCCTCGTTCGACGTGTCCGTCTGGGAGTTCTTCTGGCCGCTGATCACCGGCGCGACCCTGGTGATCGCCCGACCGGACGGGCACCGCGACCCGGACTACCTCGCCGAGCTGATCCGACGGGCCGGCGTCACGACGGCGCACTTCGTCCCGTCGATGCTCGCGGAGTTCGTCACCGACGAGGTGGCCGCCTCGTGCACGGGTCTGCGCCGAGTCGTGTGCAGCGGAGAGGCGCTGCCGGCCGAACTGGCCGCGCGCTTCCACCGGACGTTCGGTGTGCCGCTGCACAACCTGTACGGGCCGACCGAGGCGGCCGTGGACGTCACCGCCTGGGAGTACCGGCCCGGGGCGCGCACCGTTGCGATCGGGACCCCGATCTGGAACACCGCGCTCTACGTCCTCGACAGCCGGCTGCGACCGCTGCCGCCCGGCGTCTTCGGCGACCTCTACATCGCGGGCGCCGGACTCGCCCGGGGCTACCACGACCGCCGTGGCCTGACCGCGGAGCGCTTCGTGGCCTGCCCCTTCGGGGAACCCGGACGGCGCATGTACCGCACCGGTGACCTGGCGCGGTGGAACGCCCAGGGCGAGCTGGAGTTCGCCGGTCGCGCCGACCACCAGGTGAAGATCCGCGGCTTCCGGGTCGAGCCCCAGGAGATCGAGGACACGCTGACCGGCCATCCCGCGGTGCTGAGGGCGGCGGTCGTCGCCCGGCCCGGCCGGGGCGCGGACGCGGCCGCCCGACTCGTCGCCTACATCGTCCCGGTGACCGCGGACGCAAGCCGCCCGGCCGGCACCGACTGGGACCTCCACGCCGGTGTGGACCTCGCCGAGCTGCGGGCCTTCGTCGCTGCCCGGCTGCCCGCCCACCTCGTGCCCGCGGCCTTCGTCGCGCTGGACCGCCTGCCGATGACCGCGAACGGCAAACTCGACCGGGCCGGGCTGCCCGAGCCGGAGATCATCCGCCGCGCCCACCGTCCGCCCGCGACCGAGGAGGAGAGCCTCCTGGCCGCCGCCTTCGCCGAGGTGCTCGGTCTGAGCGACATCGGGGTGGACGACGACTTCTTCGCTCTGGGCGGTGACAGCATCCGGGCGATCCAGGTGGTGGCCCGCGCCCGCGCCGGCGGCCTCGCCCTCAGCCCGCGCACCGTCTTCGACTGCCGTACGGTCGCCGCGCTGGCACAGGCGGCGGCCCGCACCACCGCCCCGGCCGCCCTCGCCGAACCGGAGGGCGGGGGCGTCGGCCTGCTGCCGCTGCCCCCCATGGCCCGGCTCTACGCCGAGCGGGGCCCGGGACTGGACCGCCTCGCCCAATGGCTGGTGCTGGAGCTGCCCGAGGCCGTGGACCTGCACGACCTCACCGAGGCCCTGCGCTGCCTGCTGGACGGGCACGACGTCCTGCGTTCACGACTCACGGACGACGGCCTGCTGGTGCAGCCACCCGGCGCGGTGGACGCCGGAGCCCTCATCGACCGGGTCGACTGCACGGGGGACTGGGGCGGCGAGGCGTGGCAGACCCTGCTGCGTGCCCGCGCCGCCGAAGCCGTGCGGCACATCGACGCCCGCGCCGGGCGGATGCTGCGGCTGGTGTGGTTCCGGGGGAGCGCGGGCGGGCCCGGGCGGCTGCTGGTCGCGGCCCACCACCTGGTCGTCGACGGCATGTCCTGGCGGGTACTGCTGCCCGACCTGGCCGCGGCCTGGCACCAGGTCCGGGAGGGCCGAACTCCCGTGCTGCCGCGAGTGGGCACCTCCTTGCGAGGCTGGCTGCACGCCCTGGCCGCGGAAGCGGCCCGCCCCGAGCGGGTGGTGGAGGTGGCGCGGTGGCGCGACCTGCTGGCGGCCCCCGTCACACCCGTGGGTTCGCGGCCGCTCGACCCCGGCCGGGACGTCACCTCCACCACCCGCACCGTCCGGGTGGAACTCCCCGCCGAGCTCACGGACGCCATCCTGACCTCCGTACCCGCGGCCTACGGCAGCGGCGCCGACGACGTCCTGCTCACCGCCCTCGTCCTCGCGCTGGCCCGGCACGGCCGGGGCCTCACCGACGGCGCGACGGTCGTCCGGCTGGAGGGGCACGGCCGGCAGGAGGAGCTGGTGCCGGGCGCCGACCTGTCCCGCACGGTCGGCTGGTTCACCACGGTCACCCCCGTACGCCTCGACGTCTCCGGGATCGACGTCGACGCCGCGATCACCGGAGCGGCAGCCGCCGGCGACGCCCTGAAGCGGGTGAAGGAGCAGCGGCGGGTCCTGCCCGACGGCGGCATCGGCTACACCCTGCTGCGCTACGTCAACGGCGACACCACCGAGCTGCTGCGTCCCTACCCGGCGGACGACATCGGCTTCAACTTCCTGGGGCGCTTCACCTTCGAACGCCCGGAGCCGGTGCCCGGCCAGGACCCCGCCCGAGGCGCCGGCTGGACCCCGGCACCCGAGTGTGCCGAGCTGGTCGCCGCACCGGCCGCGGACATGCCGGCCCCCAGCGCGCTGGAACTGAACGCCCTGGTGACCGGGACCGGCGACGACGCCCGCCTCACCGCCCTGTTCACCTACGCCACCGGAGTGCTGACCGCCGACGAGGTCCGCGCCCTGTCCCGGACCTGGTGTGCCGCCCTGACCGGCCTGCGGGACCTCGTCGCAGCCGGCGGACGGGGCCTGACCCCGTCCGACGTCCCGCTGGTCACGGTCGGTCAGGAGACACTGGACGACTGGCAAGGACGCTTCGGACGCGTCAGCGACGTGTGGCCGCTCACGCCGTTGCAGGACGGGCTGCTCTACCACACGATGCTCGCGAGCAGCGCGTCCGAGGCGTACCAGACGCAGTTCGTGTTCCGGCTCGAGGGCGCCATCGACCCCGGGCGCCTGCGGGCGGCGGGCCAGGCCCTGCTCGACCGGCACCCGAACCTGCGGGTGGCGTTCCAGCCGAGCGCCACCGGTGAACACGTGCAGATCGTCGTGGACGACGTCCCGCTGCCCTGGCGGCACCTCGACCTCACCGGCGAGGACGACGCACCCGGGCGGCTGGAGGAGATCCTCGCCGCGGAGCGCGACGCCCGATTCCACCCGGACAGTCCGCCGCTGCTGCGCCTGACCCTCGTCACCCTCGGCCCGCGCCACGCCGAACTGGCCCTCACCGCCCATCACGTACTGCTCGACGGCTGGTCCGTGCCGCTCATCGGACATGAACTGATGGACCTGTACACGTCCGGCGACACCGGACACGCGGCGCGCTCGCACGGGTACCGGGACTTCCTGAGCTGGCTCGCACGGCAGGACGCGGCACACTCCGCCCGCGCCTGGGCCCGGGAACTCGCGGGGGTGACGCAGCCGACCCTGCTGGCGCCCACGACACCCGGTGCCCGGCCGGCCGACAGCGGCAGCGGGCAGATCGACGTGCCGCTGACCGGGGAGGACACCACCGGCCTGGCGCGCCGCGCCGCGGAGTGGGGCGTCACCACCAACACCCTGGTGCAAGGCGCGTGGGCCATGGTGCTGGCCCAGCTCACCGGCAGCGAGGACGTGCTGTTCGGCGCCACGGTCGCCGGCCGGCCCACCGGGCTGCCCGGGGCGGCCACCACGATCGGCCTGCTCATCAACACGGTGCCGGTGCGCGTACGGTGGACGCCGGCCGACCCGGTTCCGAAAGTGCTCGAACGGCTCCAGCACGCCCAGGCCGGACTGCTGGACCACCACCACGTGGGACTCGCCGACATTCAGCGGGCGACCGGGCTGAACGAACTGTTCGACACGCTGGTGGTGTTCGAGTCGTTCCCGGTCGACCGGACCGGTCAGGCCCCGGATGCCTCGACGCGATCCGGATCGGCGCGACCGGTGGTGGCGGGCATCCGCCCGTACGCCCCGCCCCACTATCCGCTGACCGTCATCGCGGCGGCCGACCCGCTGTTGCGGATCTCCTTCCAGTACCGCCGCAACGTCTTCGGGCGGACCGCCGTGGAGGCGCTCGCCGACCGGCTGGTGCGGATCCTGCGGCAGTTCGCCACCGGATCGCGGCCCACCGCCGGCGCGCTCGACGTGCTGTCCGACGCCGAGCGCGAACAGGTGCTGCACGGCTGGAACGACACCGCGGTCACACCCCCCGAGCGGACCGTTCCCGAACTGATCGCGGCACAGGCGGCCCGGACGCCCGACACCGCAGCTGTCGAGTTCCGCGGGCACCGGCTGACCTACCGGGAGCTGGAGGAGCGGACCGGCCGGCTGGCGCACTGGCTGGCCGGGCAGGGGGTGGGCCCGGAGTCCCGGGTCGTGGTGCTCCTGCCCCGCTCGACCGACCTGGTGGTGGCCCTGCTGGCCGTGTGGAAGGCCGGCGGCACGTACGTGCCGGTGGACCCGGAGTACCCGGCCGCACGGGTGCGGGCCGTGGTCGAGGACAGCGCACCGGTCCTGGTCCTCGACGAGAAGCGGCTGGCCTCGGTGGACCTGTCCGACCGGTCCCCGCACCCCGCCCGCGGCCCGCGCGTACCGCTCGGCGCCGACCACGCCGCCTACGTCATCTACACGTCCGGTTCCACCGGCACACCCAAGGGCGTGGTGGTCCGGCACGGCGCGCTGGCGACCCTGCTGACCGGAATGCAGAAGCGTTTCGCCCTCACGCCGGACGACCGGCTGCTGGCCTGCGCCACCGTCGCGTTCGACATCGCCGCACTGGAACTGTTCCTGCCCCTGCTCACCGGTGGCCGGGTCGTCCTGGCCGGCAAGGACGACATCACCCAGCCGACGGCCCTGCTGGACCTCGTCGAACAGTCCCGTGTCACCGTCATGCAGGCCACCCCGGCGCTCTGGCAGAGCCTGGTCACCCACGCGCCCGCCTGTCTGGCGGGGCTCAGGGTGATCTCCACCGGCGAGGCCCTGCCGCTGGGGCTCGCCGAAACCCTGTCCCGGCACGCCGAGGAGGTCACCAACCTCTACGGCCCGACCGAGACCACCGTCTACGCCACCGCCGCCCGTGTGCTCCCCGGCCGCCGCGGCATGCCTCCCTCCGTCGGCGGCCCCGTCGCCGGCACCCGGATCCTCGTACTGGACCGGGCACTGCGCCCGGTACCGCCCGGCGCCACCGGCGACCTCTGGATCGCCGGCGAGGGCCTGGCCCGCGGATACCACAACAGGCCGGGCATGACCGCGGAGCGGTTCGTGGCCTGCCCGTTCGGTCCGCCGGGCGCCCGGATGTACCGCAGCGGGGACCTCGCCCGCTGGACGGCCACGGGCGAGGTCGAGTACCTCGGCCGCTCCGACCACCAGATCAAACTGCGCGGTCACCGGATCGAGCCCGCCGAGGTCGAGCACACCCTGACCCGCCATCCCGCGGTGCGCCGGGCTGCCGTCATCGCCCGGGAGGACCGCCCGGGGGACCGCCGGCTGGTGGCGTACGTGGTGCCGGAGGCGGGTGCCGAACCCACCACGGCGCTGCTGCGGGACGCGGTGGGGCAGCGGCTTCCGGCCTACATGATCCCGTCCGCGTTCGTGACCCTGGCCGAACTGCCCCTGACGCCCAACGGCAAGCTGGACCGTTCCGCCCTGCCCCGCCCGGAGTTCGCCGGGGACGAGTACCGGCCTCCCCGGACACCCCGGGAAGAGACGTTGTGCGCGTTGTTCGCCGAGGTTCTGGGCGCCGAACGCGTCGGCCTGGACGACGACTTCTTCCTTCTGGGCGGCCATTCGCTGATGGCCACCCGGCTGGTGGCCCGGGTGCGCGCGGAATTGGGCGTGGAAATCCCGATGAGCATCCTCTTCACCGCGCCGACCGTCGCCGAACTGACCGCCCGCTGGGACGAGATGTCGGCCTCCACTCGAATGCCGCTGCGGAGAATGACCGAAAGGTAGGAGAAAACCATGACCCCCCTGTCGTACGCGCAGCGGCGCATGTGGTTCATCAACCGCTTCGAAGGCCCCTCCTCCACGTACAACATCCCACTGCTCCTGCGCTGCCACGGCCCGCTCGACACCGTCGCGCTGCGGGCGGCGTTCCGTGACGTGATGGTGCGCCACGAAGTCCTGCGAACGGTGTTCGCGGAGAGCGACGGCCAGCCGTACCAGCGCGTTCTCGACCCGGCCGACATCGACCCTCCGTGGCAGGACTGGGGCCGGGTGGCCCCCGAGCGGGTGCCCGGCGTGGTGGAGTCGGTGAGCGGCAGCTGGTTCGACCTGTCGGCGGACGTGCCGCTGCGCGGCTGTGTCCTGCAGAGCGGCGACGAGGAGTACCTGGTCGTCCTGGTGCTCCACCACATCGCCGGCGACGGCGGTTCCCTGGCCCCGCTCGCACGTGACGTGTCGACGGCGTACCGGGCCCGGGTCACCGGCTCGGAACCGGACTGGCCCGAACTGCCCGTGCAGTACTCGGACTACGCGTTGTGGCAGCAGGAAATGCTGGGCGACGAAAAGGATCCGGACAGCATCGTCTCGGTGCAGAGCGCCTATTGGGGTGAGGAACTGGCCGGCGTGTCCAAGCCTCTTCCCCTGCCCCTGGACCGGCCCCGCCCCGAGGTGGCGACTTTTCGCGGCGATTCGGTCCCGGTCGGTTTACCGGCGGAACTGCGCGGTGCCGTGGAGAGATTGGCGCAATCCAATGGTGTGACGACGGCGATCGTGCTGCAGGCCGCTTTGGTGGTGTTGCTGCACCGGCTGGGGGGAGGCAAGGATGTGACCGTCGGCTCGCCGATCGCGGGCCGTACGGAGGAGGCGCTGAATGAACTGGTGGGCTTCTTTGTCAACACGTGGACCCTACGCGTGCAGGTGAGCGCGGACCGGAGTTTCGCCTGGGTCCTCGAACAGGTCCGGAAGAAGGCGATTGCCGCCTACGATCACCAGGACGTGCCGTTCGAGAGGCTCGTGGAAATCCTGCGGCCGGAGCGGTCGACCGCGCATCACCCCTTGTTCCAGGTCGTGCTGGCGTGGCAGAACAACACCCCGCCGCACCTGGACCTGCCGGGTCTCACCGTGACGATGGAACCGCTGCCCACGGGCAGCGCCAAGTTCGACCTGTTCTTCAACCTGGCGCCGGACGACGTGACCGGCTCGGTCGTCGGGGAGATCGAGTACGCCACCGACCTCTTCGACCGCTCCACGGTGGAGGACGTCGCGGCACGCTTCGTGGCCGTCGTCGAGGAGGTTGTGGCCGACCCGGCGACCTCCGTCGGCACCGCGGTCACGGACGGGGCCGGCACGTCCGCCGGCTCGCTCGACCCCGCCGAGCGCCACCGGATCCTCGTCGAATGGAACGACACCGCACGCCCCGTCCCCTGCCCCGGGCCGGTCCACCTGCTCTTCGAGGAGCAGGCCGCACGACGCCCGGACGCCACCGCCCTGCGCTGGGCCACCGGCACCATGAGCTACGGCGAGCTGAACCGGTGGGCCAACCGCGTCGCCTGGGACCTCAAGGAACGCGGGGTCGGCCCCGAGACGGTGGTCGGCGTCGGCGTGCCCCGCGGGCCCGCCATGATCGCCGCAGTCCTCGGTGTGCTCAAGGCGGGCGGCGCCTACCTGCCGCTGGAACCCACGCTGCCGGCCGACCGCGTGGCCGGCATGCTGGAGGACGCCGGGTGCGCCCTCGTGCTGTCCACGCCCGACACCGAGCGCTGGGCCCTGCCGGACCATGTCGAGTTCGTCGAACCCGCCGGGGCCCGGTCCACCGGCGCCGACCACGACCCGGAACCGGTCGCGGGGCCGGACAACACGGCGTACATCATCTTCACCTCCGGCAGCACCGGGAAGCCGAAGGGCGTGTCGGTCACCCACCGCCCGGTGCACAACCTGCTGGACTGGTGCTACCGCACCTTCGCGTTCGGCCCCGACGACGTCGTCCTGTGCGTCACCTCACTCGGCTTCGACCTCTCCGTCTTCGACATCTTCGGCCTGCTCGGCTGCGGCGGCGGCGTCTACCTGGCGGACGCCGTGCAGCAGCGCGATCCGCACCTCCTGCTGGACGTGCTGCTCACCGAGCCGATCACCTTCTGGGACTCGGTGCCCACCACCCTCAACCAGGTGGCGTCCCTGCTCACCGAGGACGGCGGGTACGAGGGCGCCGGCGACCTGCGCCTGGTGTTCCTCTCCGGCGATTACACCCCGCTGTCGCTGCCCGACGAGGTCCGCCGCGTGTTCACCGGCGCGGAGATCATCAGCCTCGGCGGCGCCACCGAGGCGACGGTGTGGTCCAACTACTACCGGGTCGGGGAGATCGACCCGTCGTGGCGCAGCATCCCCTACGGCCGCCCCATCGACAACGCCCGCTACTACGTGCTCGACGAGGACATGGAGCCCTGCCCGGTCGGCGTGGAGGGCGACCTGTACATCGGCGGCGACTGCCTCTGCGTCGGCTACGTCAACCGGCCCGAGCTGACGGCGGAACGTTTCGTCCGTGACCCGTTCAGCGCCCGTGAGGGCGACAGGCTGTACCGCACCGGCGACCGGGCCGCCTTCTTCCCGGACGGGAACATCTGCTTCCTCGGCCGCGCCGACAACCAGGTCAAGTTGCGCGGTTTCCGCGTCGAGCCCGGCGAGATCGAGCACGCACTGGTCCGGCACCCGGCCGTCCGCCAGGCCATCGTCACCGCCCGCGAGGACCAGCCCGGCGACCTGCGCCTGGTCGCCTACGTCGTCCCCGACACCGCTGCCCTGCCGTCCGCCGGTGGGACGCAGGAGCAGGTGGGGGAGTGGCAGGAGGTCTACGACCAGGCCTACTCCGACGACGGCGGACACGGTTTCGGTGAGGACTTCACCGGCTGGAACGACTCCGCCACCGGCGAGCCGATCCCCCTCGAGGAGATGCGGGCCTGGCGTGACGCCGCCGTGGCGGGTGTCATGCGCTGGTCACCCGAGCGCGTCCTCGAACTCGGCGCCGGCACCGGCCTGCTGCTCGCGCACATCGCCGGCGGCGTCCGGGAGTACTGGGCCACGGACCTGTCCCGGGCCGCGATCGACCGGCTCGGCGACCAGGTGACCCGGGCCGGACTGGCCGACCGGGTCCGGCTGCGCCATCAGGCCGCCGACGACCTCACCGGACTGCCCCCGGGCGGATTCGACACCGTCGTGCTCAACTCGGTCGTGCAGTACTTCCCCGACGAGCGCTACCTCGCCCGGGTGCTGGACGGAGCCTGGCGCCTGCTCGCGCCCGGCGGCCGGATCGTGCTCGGCGACATCAGGCGGGCGGCCTCGCTGCGCACGCTCCAGACAGGCGTACAGAGCGCGAGGCACCCCGACGCGCCACCGGCCGTCCTGCGCACCACCGTCGACCAGGCCGTGCTGCTGGAGAAGGAACTGGTGCTCGACCCGGAGTGGTTCCTGCGCTGGGCGCAGGACGCGGGGGCGGCCGGAACCGACATCCGGATCAAGGACGGTGCCCACCACAACGAGCTGACCCGCCACCGCTACGAGGTCGTGCTGCACAAGCCCGGCACCGAACCGGCGCACGCCCCGCGCCGGCTCGACGAGGCCCCGTCCCTGGTCTGGGAAGGCGACCTGGGCCGCCTCGCCGACCGGTTGGGCGACCGGCCCGAGGCGGCGGTGCGCATCACCGGCATCCCGAACGCCCGCCTCACCGCCGAGGCCGCAGCGGCCCGTGCCCTCGCCCTGGACGACACCGCCGAACCCGGGCTGCCGCCGCTCGATCCCGCCGAGATCCGCGCCTGGGCCGCCCGGCACGGCTGGGACGCGGTACCCACCTGGTCGGCCGACGCGGTCGACCTGCTCGACGTCGTCGTGCTGCTGGACGGCCCGGCGGCACGCACTCCCCTCACCGGCACCTACCTGCCGGCCACCGACGGACGCGCCCCGGCGAGCGACCCCGCGGTCGCCGCCGCCGTCGGCGCACTGCTGCCCGCACTGCGCGGCCACCTGCGGGAGACACTGCCCGAGTACATGATCCCGGCGGCCGTCGTCCCCATCGCCGCCGTGCCGCTGACCGACAACGGCAAGCCCGACCGGCGTGCCCTGCCCGCGCCCGACTACACCGCCGGCGGCGGCCGGGCCCCCGGCACGCCGGAGGAGGAGTCGCTGTGCGCGCTGTTCGCCGCGGTCCTCGGCCTCGACCGGGTCGGCGTGGACGACAACTTCTTCACCATCGGCGGCCACTCGCTCCTGGCCACCCGGCTCGTCAGCCGCATCCGCGCGGAGCACGGCGTGGAGATCCCCATCCGGGCCGTCTTCCAGTCGCCCACCGTCGCCGAACTCGCGGCCCACCTGACCGCTGCGGACGATCTTCGCCCGGCCTTGCGGCCCCGGACCCGGCCCGAACGGCTGCCCCTGTCCTACGCCCAGCAACGGCTGTGGTTCATCCACCGTTTCGAGGGCCCCTCGGCCACCTACAACATCGCGCTCGCCCTGCGGATGCGCGGCGACCTCGACGCGGCCGCCCTGCGCCGTGCCGTCCACGACGTCGTCGAGCGGCACGAATCGCTGCGTACCGTCTTCGGCGAGGCGGACGGACAGCCGTACCAGCGGATCCTGCCGCCGGCCGCGGTCGAGGTCCCCTGGGAGGAACGCGAGGTCACCGAGGCCGAACTTCCCGGCCTCCTGCGCGAGGCGGCGCGCCGCCCGTTCGACCTGGCGACCGAGATCCCCCTGCGCACCTGGCTGTTGCGGACCGGCCCCCGGGAGGCGGTGTTCCTCATCGGCGCGCACCACATCGCCGCCGACGGCTGGTCCGCCCTCCCGCTCGCCGAGGACCTCACCACCGCGTACGAGACCCGCCAGGCCGGCCGGACGCCCGCATGGGAACCGCTGTCCGTGCAGTACGCCGACTACACCCTGTGGCAGCGGGACCTGCTGGGCGACAGCGACAACCCGGACAGCCTCTACCGGCGGCAACTGGACTACTGGACGACCCGGCTGGCCGGCCTGCCCGAGACCGTCACACCCCCCACCGACCGGCCACGGCCCGCCGTCGCCTCCTACGCCGGCGACCTCGTACCCCTCGCCCTGGACCCCGAGCTGACCGACGGCGTGCGCCGCCTGGCCCGGGATTCGGGCGCCACGGTGTCGATGGTGCTCCAGGCGGCCCTCGCCGCGCTGCTCACGAGGCTCGGCTCGGGAACCGACGTGCCCATCGGCTCACCCATCGCCGGACGCACCGACGAGGCGCTCAACCGACTGGTCGGCTTCTTCGTCAACACCTGGGTGCTGCGCGCCGACACCTCCGGTGACCCCACCTTCGCCGAACTCGTGGGCCGGGTCCGCGAGGACAGCCTCGCGGCCTACGACCACCAGGACATCCCGTTCGAGCACCTCGTCGAGGTGCTCAACCCCGCCCGCTCACCCGCCCATCACCCGCTCTTCCAGGTGTGCCTGGCGCTGCAGAACAACACGCGGCCGGAGTTCCACCTGACCGGCCTGACCGTCACCGAGGAGCCGTTCTCCCTCGGCACCGCCCGCTTCGACCTGTTCATCAGCGTCACCGAACGCGACGAGGACGGCGCGCCGCCCCGGATCGAGGGGTTCGCGGAGTACGCCACCGAACTCTTCGACGAGGAGACGGTGACGACGCTGCTCGACCGCTGGCAGCACTTCCTGCGCCAGGCGGTCGCGGCTCCGGACACGCCCATCGGATCCGTCGGTGTCCTGACTGAGGCCGAACGCGCGGCGCTGGAGGCCTGGGGCGGCCCGTCCCGGGACGCCGGGTTCCGGGCCGGTACCGTCACCGAACGGTTCGCCGCCGCGGCCGCCGCGACGCCGGACGCCATCGCGCTGGTCGCCGCGGACTCCCCACACACCTGGACCTACGCGGAACTGGACCGCTGGGCCAACCGGCTCGCCCACCACTTCCGCGCCCGGGGCGTACGCCCGGCCGACCGCGTCGCGCTCGTGATGGAACGCTCGCCGCTGCTGATCGCCGCCGTACTCGGCGTCCTCAAGACCGGCGCCGCCTACGCGCCCGTCGACCCCGCCTATCCGCCCGAGCGCATCGACTTCCTCCTCACCGACCTCGCTCCGGCCCTCACCGTGGACGAGGCGCTCGCCGAGGTGGTCCTCTCCGGACTGCCCGACTCGCCGCCCGAGGTGGAGGGCGTCGGCGAGCACGCCGTCGCCTACGTGATGTACACCTCGGGTTCCACCGGCAGGCCCAAGGGCGTGGAGGTGACCCACCGCAACGTCGTCGACCTGGCGCTCGACGGCTGCTTCCGCACCGGCGCCCACCGCCGCGTGCTGGTCCACTCACCGCACACCTTCGACGCGTCGACGTACGAGATGTGGGTGCCGCTGCTCGGCGGTGGCACGGCCGTGGTGGCCCGCGCCGGCCGGCCGGACACCGCGGAACTCGCCCGGCTGATCGCCGAGCGGGAGGTGACTGCCCTGTGGCTGACCGCCGGACTGTTCGCCGTGATGGCCGAACAGCACGCCGAGTGCTTCGGCGCCGTCCAGGAAGTGTGGGCGGGCGGGGACGTCCTGTCGCCGAGCGCCGTCCGCGCGGTCCTCGAGGCGTGCCCCGGCCTCACGGTGGTCAACGGCTACGGCCCCACCGAGACCACCACGTTCGCCTCCCGGTACCGGATGACCTCCCCGGAGCAGGGCGCCGGCCCGCTGCCCATCGGCACCCCGATGGACGGCAGCCGGCTCCTCGTCCTGGACGAGCGGTTGCGGCCCGTACCGCCCGGTGTGGTGGGCGAGTTGTACATCGGTGGCGACGGGGTGGCCCGTGGCTACGCCGGCCGTCCCGGCCTGACCGCCACCCGGTTCGTGCCCGACCCCTCCTCGAGGCCCGGAGGACGCGTCTACCGCACCGGCGACCTCGTGCGCTGGGACCGAGCCGGCCGCCTGCACTACGTCAGCCGCAGCGACGACCAGCTCAAGCTGCGGGGCTTCCGCGTCGAGCCGGGCGAGCTGGAGGCGGTGCTGCGCGAGCAGGAAGGCGTGGCGAACGCGGTGGTCACCGTGCGCCGCGACCGGCTCGGCGAACGCCGCATGATCGCCTACGTGGTGCCCGGCGACACCGCGTCCACCGACCGTGACGCCACCGAACAGGTCGACGAGTGGCGCGAGGTCTACGACACCATGTACGGCGGGACGGAGGTCGCCACCGACACGGTCGGGGAGGACTTCACCGGCTGGAACAGCTCCTACACCGGCCTCCCCATCCCGCTGGAGGAGATGCGGTCCTGGCGGGAAGCGGTGCTGCGGCGGGTGCGGTCCCTGCGCCCGCGCCGCGTGCTGGAGATCGGCGTCGGCTCCGGCCTGCTGCTCGGCCCGCTGGCACCCGAGACCGAGGAGTACTGGGGCACCGACTTCTCGGCGCCCGTCATCGAACGACTGCGCGCCCAGACGCGGGCCGACCGGCGGCTGGCGAACAAGGTGACCCTGCGCTGCCGGCCCGCCCACGACGCGGAGGGCCTGCCCGCCGGGCACTTCGACACGGTGATCCTCAACTCGGTCGTGCAGTACTTCCCGGACGCCGACTACCTCGGCCGCGTACTCGACCTCGCGATGGACCGGCTCGCACCCGGCGGACGCATCGTCCTGGGCGACGTGCGCAACCACCGCACCCTGCGCACGTTCGCCGCCGCCGTGCACCGCTGCCGGCAGCCCGCCGACGGCCCCGCCGCCGTGCAGGCCGCCGTCGAACGCGCGGTGCTCGCCGAGAAGGAACTCGTCGTCGACCCGGGCTTCTTCACGCGATACGCCGAGACCCACCCGGACACCGTCGCGGCCGACATCCGTCTCAAGCAGGGCACCCACCACAACGAGCTGACCCGCCACCGCTACGAGGTCGTGCTGCACAAGGCGCCGGCGAAACCGCTGGACCTCGGCGACCTGCCCGAGGCGGTGTGGGCGTCGGAGGTCCGCGAACTCGACGACCTGGACGCCGCGCTGGCCCGGCACGGCGGCCGGCTCCGCCTGACCCGCGTCCCCAACGCCCGCCTGGCCGGCGAGGCCGCCGAGTGGGGCGCTCCCGCCGAACTGGGCGGCACCCTCGACCCCGCCGAACTGGAGGCGTGGGGTGCGAGGCGCGGCATCGCGGTGTACTGCACGTGGTCGCCCCAGGCCGGGGACTTCTTCGAGGCGGCCGTCGTGCCCGACGTCGACGCCGTCTGCTGCGACGGCCTGTACCGGTCCGCCGGCGCTCCCTCGGCCCGGCCGGCCAACGTCCCCGCGGTCTCCCGCCGTGCCTCCCGGCTGCCTTCCCTGCTGCGGGCGCGGCTCGCCGGCCGGCTGCCGGACTTCATGATGCCCGCCGAGATCGTCGTCCTGGACCGGCTGCCGCTCACCGAGAACGGCAAGGTGGACCGGGCGGCGCTGCCCGAGCCGGACCCGGTCGGCGGGGAACACCGGGCGCCGCGCACCCCGCGCGAGGAGGAACTCGCCGCGCTCTTCGCCGAAGTGCTGGGCCTGGACCGCATCGGCATCGACGACGACTTCTTCGCCTGCGGCGGACACTCGCTGCGCCTGACGCGACTCGCCTGGCAGATCCGCGAGAAACTGGGCGTGGACGTGCCGATCCGCACGGTGTTCCAGTACCCGACGGTCGCGGAACTGGCCGCGCAGCTGACCACCGACACCGACGCCCACTTCGAGGACCCGTTCGCCGTCCTGCTGCCGATCCGCACCGAAGGGCAGCAGCCGCCGCTGTGGTGGCTGCATCCGGGCGGCGGGCTGAGCTGGCCCTACCTCGGCTTCGCCCGCCACCTGGACCCGGGCCGTCCGCTGTACGGCATCCAGGCACGCGGCTTCGACGGGACCACCGCGCCGGCCGGCTCGATCGAGGAGATGGTCGAGGACTACCTCGGGCAGGTGCTCCGCGTCCAGCCGAGCGGCCCCTACCACCTGCTGGGCTGGTCCTTCGGCGGCACCCTGGCCCACGCCATGGCGGCCGAACTCCAGCGCCGCGGACACGAGGTGGCACTGCTGGCACTGCTGGACGCCGCGCCCTCCAGCCACTTCGCCGACCTGGAAGCGCTGGACGAATCCATGGTGCGCCGTTATCTCGCCAACTACATGGGACACCTGGCGGGGATGGAGGAATATCCGTCGCTCGTCACCACCGCCTCCTCGATCTTCATCGGGCAGATGGAGCAGATGCGGCGGTTCACGTCACCCCGGTACCGAGGTGACGTCGTCTTCTTCAACGCGCTTCTCGACCCGGAGACCCACGACAAGCGGGTACTGGACGAGGACCTCGACGTGCTCTGGCAGGACCACGTCGACGGCCGTGTGCAGCGCATCGACATCCCTTGCGCTCACAACGAGATGTACTGGCCACGGAACGCGGCCGAGATCAGCCGCACCATCAACCGCATGCTGCGGGCGTCGCAGTGACCCTGTCCGAGCCCGCACCTGCCGAGACGAGTTCTGGAGGACACAAGGTGAGCACCAACCCGTTCGACGACGAGACCGGCCGGTTCCACGTGCTGGTCAACGGCGAGGACCAGCACTCACTGTGGCCGGCCTTCGCCGAGGTGCCCGCCGGATGGCGCAGCGTCTTCGGCCCCGCCGCGAGGGAGGAGAGCCTCGCCTACGTGGAGGAGCACTGGACCGACATGCGGCCGCGCAGTCTCCGGGAGGCGACGAACGGCTAGCGCGGCGCCGCCGACGGCGGCCCGCTGCCTGTGGTGCCCGTCCGGCCGACGTGAACATCCCGTCGGCCGGCGATGACCGTGACCACCTGTATGCGTCGACGGGGAGGCGCACGCTGTGCGATGCACGACCAGTGATGTCATGTTCGTCCGATGGCCGGCCCAGACGGACCTTCGCAACCGATGTAGGAGGGACGGTGTACCCCGTCTCCTCGTGGTGGAGGCGGGTGCCCGTCCGCCCGTGTGCAACGACCCGTTCGAGGACTGGGTCCGGGCGCCCATCTCCCGGGACGATCTCGACGCCCGGGTCCGGGCTCTGCAGAACCGGCTCGACAGCCGGCAGATCCCCACCCTCGACTCCGCCGGAACGCTCACCTTCGGCTCACACTCGATCACCGTCTCGAACGTCCAGACGGAGTTGATGGAACTGCTCATCGAGCACTTCGGTGAGGTGGTGTACCGGCACGAACTCGCGCAACGGCTCGCGGAACGCGTGCAGAGGCCGACGAGGAACTCGCTCGACCTCCACATCATGCGGCTGCGCCGCCGCCTGGCGTCGACCGACCTGGTGATCCGCACCGCCTGGGGCCGTGGATACGCCCTGGAGGTCGAGGCCCGCTGACACCTGCCGTCCGTCCCCGCGCGCCCGAGGAGCCGCCCGGCCTCGCCTCTCGCGAGGCCGGCCCGCGGGCCTAGCATCTGAGCAGTGATCCCGTCGGAGAAAGGTGCGCGGTGACGAAGCAGGCCGACCCGTCGGCAGGGAACAGCCTCTGGGCCAAGTGCGAGGTCCGGCGCGGGGGGCGCGGCGAGCGGCCCTCCGGGCTCGACCGGGAGCGGATCACCGCGGCGTCGGTGCGGCTCCTGGACGCCGAGGGACTCGCCAGGTTCTCCATGCGCCGGCTGGCCGCCGAACTGCACGTCACCGCGATGTCCCTGTACTGGTACGTCGACACCAAGGACGACCTGCTCGAACTCGCCCTGGACGCCGTCTACGGCGAATTGCAGCCGACCGAGGCGGACCACACCGACGAGGACTGGCCCGAGCAACTGCGGCGGCTGGCCGGGGCGTACCGAGCACTGCTGGTGCGCCACCCGTGGTTGTCACCGCTCGCCGGACGCTTCCTCAACATCGGCCCCAACTCGCTGGCGTTCTCCCGCGCGATCCAGCGGCTCGTGCGCCGGGCGGGGCTGCCCGCGCACGGGGTGACCGGGGCGGTCGCGGCCGTCTTCCAGTTCGTGCACGGCTACGGCACGATCGAAAGTCATTTCCTCACCCGGATCGCGAACACCGGGCTGTCCCCGGACGAGTACTTCTCGCACACCATGTCCCTCGTGGACACAGTCCCCGGAACGGCGGAGGTCATCGGCGAGTCGAAGGACATCATGGCGGCGCGCGGCGGCGACACGGTGGCCGAGATGCTGGACCGCGACTTCACCTTCGCCCTGGACCTGCTGATCGCGGGCATCGAGGCCATGGCCGTCCGCAGCTGACGGCCCGTGTCGACGCCCGCTCGCGTCGGCGTACCACCCGTCGCCACCGCCCACGCCGTCCTCGACGGCGCCGGCAGTGGCGGGAGGGTTACGAGTGGTGCACCTTCCCCCGCAGCCGGCGAAGCTCGGGAAAGGGCCGCGTGACCCGGCGGGCGAGGAAGTCGACGCCGCTCGAGCCGCCGGTCCCGCTCTGCTCACCGATCATCTTCGACACCAGCGCCAGATGAGCCACCTTCCAGTGCCAGTACCCGTTGCCCAGGTCCACCAGCCCTTCCGCGAGCCGATGCAGCACGCCGGTCTCCACGCCACGCCGGCAGACCTCGTCCACCGACCGCCCGTGGTACTCGGCCGCCGCCGCGAACGCCTCGTAGAGGCTGCCCTGGTCGTGACTGTTGCCGAGGAGCGCCGTCAGTGCGCGGAACTGCGCGGACTGCGCGCCGCTCGCCGTGTCGAGATACGTGCGGAACTCGGCGAAATAGCGCAGCGGCAGTCTCTCCAGCACCAGCAACTGCTGCTGGAGCACCCGCAACACGTCGACGGACCGCAGCAGGAACTCCAGGCCCAGCTCCAGATCGTGCGGGTCACACGGAGGCAGGAGCGCCTCCGCAGCGGCGTCCAGGTCGGCCCCGAGCTGCTTGAGCCACAGCTCGCAGGCCTGGTGCGTGATGATGAAGAACTGCTCGGCCAGAACGGCCGCGCTGCCGGCGGTGTGAGGGACGTGCGGCTGTTGCAGCGAGAGCAGGGTCTCCATGTGGAGATAGTCCCCATACGTCAGAGTACTCAGGACGCCGCCTCCTCGTCATAGGTGGTCCGCCGACCGCGGCCGGACTGTCCGACGCGCCCGACGACCGAGGGAGCTGATCCTGACACGGGAAGCAACCGGCTGATCAGCAATCTTTCCTCTCTCATTCACGAGGAAAGACGTGCGCAAGAGCTTCCCGCCGCAGACGCCGGCGATGTGACGATCTCGGCATGACCACCCCGACCGAGCTGGACCTGACTCGCGCGAGCACCTTCGTACAGCACGACGCCCACGCGTTCTGGCGTGACGTGCGACAGCACCGGCCCGTCTACTGGCACGACGGGGACCCCGGCTTCTGGGTCGTCGCCCGCCACGCCGACGTGCTGGCCTGCTACACCGACGTACGCTCCCTGAGCTCCGCACGCGGGACCGTACTGGACGTCCTCCTGAGCGGTGGTGACTCGGCCGGCGGCAAGATGCTCGCGGTCACCGACAGACCCCGCCATCGCGAACTGCGCAACCTGATGCTGCGCGCCTTCTCCCCGCGCGTCCTCGGCGCGGTGGAGGAGAAGGTGGTGGAACGGACGGCACGGCTCATCGGCACCGTCACCCGGCGGGGGCGGTTCGACTTTGCGGCGGACGTCGCCGAGCACATCCCGATGAACACGATCTGCGATCTGCTGTCCGTTCCGGAGGCGGACCGCGAGAAGCTGCTGCGCTGGAACAAGCTGGCCCTCTCCTCGGACGACGCCGACGCCAACCGGCTGGACTCCCTGGAGGCCCGCAACGAGATCATCGGCTACTTCATGGACGTCGCCCGCCATCGCCGCGCCGAGCCGGGCGACGACGTGATCAGCATGATCGCCACGGCGGAGGTGGGAGGCCGCCCGCTGACGCTCGAAGAGGTCGCGCTCAACTGCTACAGCCTCGTGCTCGGCGGCGACGAGTCCTCCCGCGTCTCCGCCATCTGCGCGATCAAGGCCTTCGCCGAACACCCCGCCCAGTGGCAGGCGGTGCGGCAGGGGAGGGCCGCGCTCGACACCGCGGTCGAGGAGGTGCTCCGCTGGGCCACACCCGCCATGCACTTCGCCCGCACCGCGACCCGGGACCTGCGGATAGGCGACCGGCAGGTGCGGGCGGGCGACATCGTCACGCTGTGGAACACCTCCGCCAACAACGACGAGGAGGTGTTCGACCGGCCCCGCCGGTTCGACCCGGCCCGTTCACCCAACAAGCACCTTTCCTTCGGCCACGGCCCGCACTTCTGCGTCGGCGCGTTCCTCGGCCGGGCGGAGTTGCGCGCCCTGCTGAGCGCACTCGCCGAGTCCGTCACCGAGATCGAGATGTGCGGCGAGCCCGCCCCCATCTACTCGAACTTTTTGAACGGACACGCCAGTCTGCCCGTCGCCTTCCACTGACGGGCCGTCAGGCGGGCAGGCGGCTCCCGACGACCGCCGCGAGCTCGCCGATCGAGGCCGCCTCCAGCACGGTCCGCATCGGCAGTGCGATCCCGAACCGCTCCCGGATCCGGGACACCAGCCTGGTCGCCTGCACGGAGTGACCGCCGAGCTCGAAGAAGTTGTCGGCGGCCGTCGCCTCCGGGGCCCGCAGGACGTCCCGCACGATCGCGCAGACCACGGCCGCAGGGTCGTCCGCCTCGAACTCCCGCGCGCTGTCCGCCGGTGCCCCGGCGTCCGCGTCCGGCCGCGGCAGGGCCCCCCGGTCGATCTTGCCGTTGGCCAGGGTCGGGAACCGCTCCAGCACGGTGACCCGCGCGGGCACCATGTGCGCGGGCAGCGACGCGGCGACATGGGCGCGCAGCTCGCCCGGGTCGACCGGCGCCGTGGTGGTGACGTAACCGACGACGTGCGCGTCGGCCAGCTCACCGCGCACCACCGCGACGGCGACGTCCACTACCGGATGGGCGGCGAGCCGCGTCTCGATCTCGCCGAGTTCGACGCGGAAGCCGCGCACCTTCACCTGGCCGTCCGCGCGGCCCGCGAAGAACAACTGACCGTCCGGTTCTCTGCGGCCCCGGTCGCCGGTGCGGTACATCCGGGTGCCCGGCGGCCCGAACGGGTCGGCCACGAACTTCGCCGCGGTCGCGGGCGACCGGTTGAGATAGCCGCGCGCCAGCCCGCTGCCCGCGATGTACAACTCGCCCTCCGTGCCGGGCGGCACCGGGCGCAGGCGCTCGTCGAGCACGTGCACCTCCTTGCCGACCCACGGTGCGCCGATCGCGATGTCACCGGTGTCCCTCACCGGCCCGGCGATCGTCGCCCCGACGGTCACCTCGGTCGGACCGTAGCCGTTGAACATCCGCCGCGTCCGCGACCACTTGCGCACCAGGGTCGGCGTACAGCTGTCACCCGTGGACATGACCGTCCCGCCGGGCAGCACGTCGTCGGCGTCGGTCTCGCTGAGCGCGACGGGGGGCAGGACCGCGTGGGTGATGCCGTACTTGATCAGGGTGCTCCCCAACGGGTGGCCCGGCAGCAGCTCTTCGGCGGGCACCGTCACCAGAGCCGCCCCGGACAGCAGCGCCAGGGACACGTCCCAGAAGGCGGCGTCGAAACTGATGGACGCCCACTGGAGCACCCGGTCGCCCGGACCGGCCCGCAGGACGGCCCTCTGGGTGGCCGCCATGTCGCGCACACCGCTGTGCGGCACGGCGACACCCTTGGGCGTCCCGGTCGACCCCGAGGTGTAGATGACGTACATCAGGTGTTCGGGGCGCAGTGCGGCACGGCGCTCGTGCTGCGCCACGTCGTGTGCCGGCAGTTCCGCGCACGCGGCACGGAACGCCGGGGCGTCGCAGACGAGTTCCTCCGGGCCCTCGCCGAGGGGCGGCACCGAGGAGGACCGCAGCAGCAGCACCGGCCGCGCGTCGGACAGCATGAACGACAGGCGTTCCGCCGGATACTCCGGGTCGAGCGGGAGGTAGGCGCCGCCGGCCTTGAGCACCGCCAAGATCGACACGATCAGCTCCCGCGACTTCGGCATCGCCACCGCGACGAGCGAGTCGGGACCGACACCGTGCGCGATGAGCCTGCGGGCGAGCCGGTTGACCCGGGCGTTCAGCTCCGCGTACCGGAGGGTGCCCTCCGCGTCGATGAGCGCCGGCTCCGGGCCCCGTCGGGCGACGACCGACTCGAACAGTGCAGGAACCGTGTTCAAGCGCGCTCAGCTCCTTCGGGAGGCTCCCTGACCGACGGCGAATCTAGTCTCCGGCGTCCGGGGAGCCCGGCGAATCCTTCCCGTCTCTGTCAGTGCTCGCTCCCGGCACCGGCAAGGGCGCCCGGGAGGCCGGCCGGACCGGTGACGGCGTCGCCGTCGCGGACGTGCAGGACGGCGTCCGCGGTGTCCAGGACGGCCTGCTCGAGCGGGAAGTAGCCCTGCTGCGGGCCGACGTCCGTCCGGCTCCGCGCGGCGGTGACCGCACCCGTCGGGAACAGGGCCCAGTCGGTGACGCCGTCCTGCAGGACGCTCTCGTGGGTGCCCGGCTCCGGGTCGCCCAGCCCGAGGGCCCCGCTGCGGCCCAGGCTGCCGGCGACGAAGACGTACTCCTCGCCCAGCAGCGGTGCCACTACCGTGCCGGCGCCCGGCCAGTCGACGTGCAGGTCTCCCAGGCTCCAGCTGCTCGGGGTGCGCTGCAGGTGCGTGTTGTGGGCGAAGACCAGCGTGGCGCCCCGGCGGCCCTCGATGCTGCGGATGTCGAGGAGGTTCTGCGCCATGAGCGCGTCCCGGGTGGCGAACAGCCGCGACAGCCGGGCGTTCTTCTCCAGGCGCAGGGCCGCCTGCCGGTGGTAGCGCAGCAGACCGAGGCCCGCGGTGAGGTGTGTCCGGGCCCGCAGCCACTCCGCGCGCGACGTCTGCGAGATCCGCTCGGCGGCACGGGAGTGGAGCAGGGTGAGCATGTCGTCGGCGAGGGACCGCAGCCGATCGGCCTCGGCAGTGGCGCCGACCGACATGGCAGGGTCCATCACCGCCTCCGTGCGGCTCCACTGCTCGTCCGCTCCGGACAGCCCGGTCAGGTCCAGGTCGAGCCCCAGATAGTCCCGGGCGTGTTCGAGACACCGCCGCGGACTGGGGGCGCTGGTCGTCTCGGTCGGGACGTCGAAGCCGTGGAAGGTCAGCTGCTCCTGCGGGGGAAGGCCCGCGTTGTGGTCGCGCATCCAGGCGACGAGGCGCCGGTTGGTCTCCATGCTGCCGAAGCCGTGCGAGAAGCCCTCCCGCGTCACCTCGTCGAGGTCCCCGGCACCGCCCTTGACGAAGTCGTCGACGCGCAGCGCGGCCACGCGGTCGGTCTCCAGCGCGATCGAACGGAAGCCGAGGCCGGCCAGCCGGGCGAACAGCTCGTTGCGCACCCACCCGAAGGCGGGCTCGCGGTGGGTGGGTTCGCCGAGCGCCAGCAGGGAGCATGAGGCCAGGGGAAGGTCGTGCAAGTCCTTTCTCATGTCTGTCCATCGAATCATTGAAAGACCTGTTGAGGCTTGTGGCGATGCCGTCGGTGCAGCGACCGGACTCGCGCAGCCGGGAGGTCTCAAACCGTCGGTGGGGACTCCGGCCCGGGAGCGGGCTCCTCGGCGGGTCCCGGTCCCGCCGGGGTGATGCCCAGCAGGGCCACGTATCCGCCGAGACGGGCCGCCGCGTCGAGCATGGACACACCGCGGACGGTGAGCCGGCGCCGCCAGTCGTCGAGCGCGGCCGACAGTGCCTCGGTGCCGCCGGCCGTGCGGATCTGCCGGACCACCGTGCGGATGTGCTCCAGCGGATAACCGCCGCGGCGCAGGAGATGGGTCAGTTCGGCGTCGCGCACGTCCGTGGCGCCGAACGAGCGGTGGCCGGTGACCGGCTCCCGGGCGGGGGAGAGGATGCCCACCGCCTCCCAGTTCCGCAGGGTCGCCGCCGTGACCCCCAGGCGCCGCGCGAGTTCGCCGATGCTGAGCGGCTCGCCGTCGGCGGACGCGCGTGCGGCGACCCCCGGGTCGCGGGTCAGGTGTTCCACCGCCCGCCCGACCGCGTCCAGCGTGCCGCGGTCGCGCAGCAGTTGAGCGTGGCCGCGGTCGACGGCGGTCAGCGCGCCGTCGAGGTCGCCGGTGTTGAGCGACCGCATGATCTCGCCGCCCGTGGCGTAGCCGTAGGCCTGGACGAGCGCCAGATAGGCGCGCAGGGCCGTGGCGTGGACCTCGGTGTAGGTGCGGTAGCCGGACGGCGTGCGCCGGGCGAGCGGGATGAACCCGTCCCGCTCGTAGTTGCGGACCGCCTGGGTGGAGATGCCGTGCTCACGGGCCAGGTCGTGTGGACGCAGGTGTTTCACGGTTTGAGACTCTAACGCAGATTGTCGCGGTGGAAGGCGGAAAAGTCTCAACCGTATTTGCAGGTATACGCTTGAGCTCATGACCGGGACGCCCAGGAACGTCTCACCACGTCACATGACGAAGGCGTGCCGCGTCCGACCCAACGGGAGGGACACCATGACCGCCGGTACGGAGACGGAGACCCAGCCCGCGAAGCTGTGCGCCGCCGACAGTCACGACATGATCCGTGTGCACGGAGCACGTGAGAACAACCTCAAGAACGTGCAGGTGGAGATTCCCAAACGGCGGCTGACGGTGTTCACCGGAGTCTCCGGCTCGGGCAAGAGCTCCCTGGTGTTCGACACGATCGCCGCGGAGTCGCAGCGGCTGATCAACGAGACCTACAGCGCCTTCATCCAGGGGTTCATGCCCACCCTGGCGCGGCCGGAGGTCGACGTCCTCGACGGGCTGACCACCGCGATCCTCGTCGACCAGCAGCCGATGGGCACCAGCCTCCGCTCCACGGTCGGCACCGCCACCGACGCGGGCACCCTGCTGCGCATCCTGTTCAGCCGGCTCGCCAAGCCGTACATCGGCACGCAGAAGGCGTTCGCCTTCAATGTCGCCTCAGCCGACGCGTCCGGTGTTCTCGTGGTCAACGGCAAGAAGATCGAGAAGGGCTTCAGCGTCGTCGGCGGCATGTGCCTGGCGTGCGAAGGCATCGGCTCCGTCTCGGACATCGACCCCGCCCAGTTGTTCGACGACTCCAAGTCCCTCGCGGACGGGGCGATCATCGTCCCCGGCTGGAAGCCCGACGGCTGGGTGGTGCAGTCGTTCACCGAGTCCGGCTTCTTCGACCCGCACAAGCCGATCCGCGACTACACGGAGCAGGAACGGCACGACTTCCTGCACGGAGACCCGGTCAAGGTCAAGGTCAAGGGCGTCAACACCACCTACGAGGGCCTCCTCGCGCGGGTGCGCAAGTCGTTCCTGTCCAAGGACAAGGAGACGCTCCAGCCGCACATCCGCGCCTTCGTGGACCGGGCGGTGACGTTCTCCGCCTGTGCCGAGTGCCACGGCACCCGCCTCAGCGAGACCGCCCGGTCCGCGAAGATCGACGGACTGAGCATCGCCGACGCCAGCGCCATGCAGATCAGCGACCTCGCGGCGTGGATCCGCGGTCTGACCGACCCGTCGGTCACGACCCTGCTCACGGTGCTCGGCCAGACCCTGGAATCCTTCGTGCAGATCGGCCTGGGCTACCTCTCGCTCGACCGCTCCTCGAGCACGCTGTCGGGCGGTGAGGCCCAACGCGTCAAGATGGTCCGCCACTTGGGCTCAGCGCTCACCGACGTCACCTACGTCTTCGACGAACCCACCGTCGGACTGCACCCGCACGACATCCAGCGGATGAACGAACTGCTGCTGCGGCTGCGGGACAAGGGCAACACCGTCCTGGTCGTGGAGCACAAGCCGGAGACGATCGTGATCGCCGACCACGTCGTCGACCTGGGGCCGCTCGCCGGCACCAAGGGCGGCG
Source organism: Streptomyces sp. NPDC026246 (assembly GCF_055567995.1). NCBI lineage: Bacteria > Bacillati > Actinomycetota > Actinomycetes > Kitasatosporales > Streptomycetaceae > Streptomyces > Streptomyces sp. NPDC026246. The sequence continues at coordinate 113,631 of NZ_JBVHPJ010000015.1, forward strand.
AAGTGGTCTTCGAGGGCACGGTCGAGGGCCTGCGCGCCAGCGGCACCGTCACCGGACGGCATCTGGACGACCGGGCCTCGCTGAAGCCGGCCGTGCGCGAGCGGTCCGGGGTGCTTCAGGTGCGCGGCGCCGACGCCCACAACCTGCGCGACGTCGACGTGGACATCCCGCTCGGCGTGCTCACCGTGGTCACCGGGGTCGCGGGCTCCGGCAAGAGCTCCCTGATCCACGGTTCGGTGGCGGGCCGGGACGGCGTCGTCACGGTGGACCAGTCGCCCATCAAGGGCTCGCGCCGCAGCAACCCGGCCACCTACACGGGCATGCTCGAACCGATCCGCAAGACGTTCGCCAAGGCCAACGGGGTCAAGCCCGCCTTGTTCAGCCCCAACTCCGAGGGAGCCTGCCCCACCTGCAAGGGCGCCGGTGTCATCTACACCGACCTGGCGATCATGGCCGGTGTCGCCACGACCTGCGAGGACTGCGGGGGCAAGCGGTTCCAGCCCTCGGTGCTGCAGTACCGGGTCGGTGGCCGGGACATCAGCGAGGTGTTCGCCATGCCGGTGGCCGAGGCCGCCGAGTTCTTCCGCACCGGTGAGGCGCGGACGCCGGCCGCGTGCACCGTGCTCGACCGGCTCGCCGAGGTCGGCCTCGGATACCTCAGCCTCGGACAGCCGCTCACCACCCTCTCCGGGGGTGAGCGGCAACGGCTGAAGCTCGCCGGGCACATGGGCGGAACGGGCAGTGTCTACATCCTCGACGAGCCGACCAGCGGCCTGCACCTGGCCGACGTCGAGCAACTGCTGCGCCTGCTGGACCGGTTGGTCGACTCCGGCAAGACGGTCATCGTCGTGGAACACCACCAGGCGGTCATGGCGCACGCCGACTGGATCATCGACCTCGGCCCCGGTGCCGGCCACGACGGCGGCCGCGTCGTCTTCGAAGGCACTTCGGCCGACCTGGTCGCCGCCCGCTCCACCCTCACGGGCGAACACCTCGCCCAGTACGTCGGCGCCTGACGCCGAGCGGTCCCGCACCCGCCCCCGCCGGCCACCCCGGCGGGGGCACGACCGGGTTTCCCCCGCGGCGAGTCGCTCCCTTCCGGCCCGCCGGCGCCTACGCGCAGCCGCACGATTGTCTGGCGCACCTCTTTCCCTGCACCCTTCCACCACCTCACGGGCGACCACAATGCGGGCTCACGGCGTCCGCCCGCCGACAGCCCGCGCGGTGTGCCCGCCGCGCAGCTGCCGGACCACTCGAGCGGTGCGCTGACCCCGCGCATGCCGCCCTACGGAAGGGATCAGAGCGATGTCCTCACACGCCGACCACACCACCGTGATCGTGGGAGCCGGCCCCGCAGGACTCACCGCGGCCCTCGGCCTGGCGAGGTACCGGCACCCCGTGATCGTCGTGGACAGCCCGCGCGCACCGCGCAACAGCGCGTCGGCGGGAGTGCACGGCCACATCGGCATGGACGGCGTCACTCCCGCCGAGTTCCGCGCCCGCGCCTGGCGGGAACTCTCCCGGTACAGGACGGTCGAACGACTGGAAGACGAGGTCGCCAACGTGTCCACCGCTCCCGGCGGGGGCTTCCGCGTCGCCCTCGGCAGTGGTGGAAGCGTCGCGTCCGCGAGCGTCCTGCTCGCCACCGGTGTCGTCGACGTCCATCCGTCCGACGTGGACGGCTTCGCGGAGTGCTGGGGCCGCAGCGTGATCCACTGCCCGTTCTGCCTCGGTGAGGAGAACGCGGGCGGGAGCTGGGCGACGATCGCCGACAACGCGCACCTCGCGGGACTGTCCGCCGTGGCCTTCCGCGCCTGGAGCGAGGACACCATCGCGATCTGCCCGGAGTCGATGCCCGGCCTGGAGACCGCCCGCGCGACCGCGCGCAGCGGGGGAGGAGACGTCGTCACGGGCACCGTACGCCGTCTCCACCACCGACAAGGGGCCCTGTACGGAATCGAGTTGGCCGACGGGCGGGTCCTGGAGCGCCAGACCCTGGTGTGGACGCCGCCCCAACGCCAGCAACCCGTCGTGCAGCGGGTGGCCGACGAGCTGAAGCTGACCGTCGTCGACGCCGGCTTCGTCGGCGTCGACGACTCCCAGTGCACCAGCGTGCCAGGTCTGTACGCCGCCGGGGATCTGACCAGTCGCTGGAAGCAGTCGGTCACCGCGTCGACCGCGGCGGGCGCGGCAGCCGCCGACGCCATCCACATGTCGGCCTTGCTGGGTGCCGTGCACCCATAGACGGACTCCCGCCCTGCCCACTGATCACCGTGGGCCCGGAGGCGGGCCCTGTGGCGCGGCCTCGGTGCGGCGACGGCCGGCCCTGTGGCGCGGTCCTCGGCGCGGCTAACGGCCTGATCACGCGGGTCGCCCTCAGGGGCCGGACCGGCGCGCGCCCTCCATCCGCCGGCGGGCGAACACTCGGTGACAGAAGTCCGCAAGAGACCCGGGAGGTGCCGGGAGGCGCCGCAATCATGGCAGCCATGACTGAACCTGCTGGCGCACCCGACGCAGCCGCGGTGATGACCGAAGTGTTCGACGCCGTCTACCGCGGGGAGAGCCCGTTCGGCAAGCGCCCGCCGTGGGACATCGGGGCGCCCCAACCCGCCTACGTGGCACTGGAGAAGGCGGGCCTCGTCCGCGGCGCGGTGCTCGACGCGGGCTGCGGCACCGGAGAGGACGCCCTTCACCTGGCCGGCCTGGGCTATGAAGTGACGGGGCTTGACCTGTCCCCGACGGCGATCTCCCTCGCCCGGGACAAGGCCGAAGCGCGCGGACTCGGCGCCGTCTTCGAGGTCGCCGACGCCCTCGACCTCACAGGCTACGAAGAGCGTTTCGACACCGTGATCGACTCCGGCCTCGCCCACACCTTCGAGGGCGACAGGCTGCGCGCCTACGCGACAGCCCTGCACCGGGCCTGCCGCCCGGGAGCGGTGGCGCACATCCTCTCGATCAGCGACCGGGGATCCGCGGAGATGCAGGCGCGGCTCGCCGAGGCCATCGAGGAGATACCGGCGCCGCTCCCGGACGACGACGAGTCGCCCACCCTCAAGCGGTCCGCCGACCACTTGCGCGACGGCTTCGCCGAAGCCTGGACGGTCGAGTCGATCGACGAGTCCCTCATGCGCGGCGTCATCCCGACCACGTCCGAACTGCTCGACGTGCACGCCTGGCTCGGGCGTTTCCGCCGCAACTGAACGCGCCCACCGAAGACGGCCCCGAGAAGGCGAGGAACGATGAAGGTGCGAGTAGGCAAGTGGCTGCGGACCGCCGCGTCCTCACCGACCGGCCGGGCCGCCAGACGTGCGCTCGCGTCGACCGGCACCTCCCCGGCCCGACCGGAGCGGTCCGGGGCCGCGCGCGCCGCCTACCGGTTCGGTTGCGTCTACACCGGCTTGTACTGCCTGACCTCCCCGCAGGTCTATCTGGCGCTGCGCGGCGGCGGCATGGGGCGTCTGCAGGAAGCGGCCGACGCCTGGGCGAAGCTCTGGGCGATACGCCCGGTGCGGAACTGGATGTCCGTCCGGGTCCTCGGCAAGGAGCTGGGTGACCGCTTCGACGGCGGCGACGACCCGCACACCTGGGCGGGACAGCTGTGCTGGCTCGCCGGCGCCGCGGTGGCCACCCCCGCCTTGTCCGTGCTGGAGCGCCACCGGGCGGGGAGTGCGACGCCGCAGGAGTGGCTCCGCCTCGCCGCCCGCTTCTGCCTCGCGGGGCAGATGTTCTCCTACGGCGCGGCCAAGGCCGTTCCGCTCCAGTTCCAGCTGCCGCCCTCCAAGCTCGTCGAGCCGCTCGGGGAGCTCAGCCCGATGAGCCTGCTGTGGGCGCAGACGGGATCCTCGAAGCCGTATCAGATGGTGCTCGGCTGTGCCGAGATCGCGGGCGGGCTGCTGCTCGTCCTGCCGCGCACGGCGCCGCTGGGCGCACTGCTGTCCGCGGCGGAGATGGCCCAGGTGCTCCTGCTCAACATGACCTTCGACGTCCCGGTCAAGGTGCACTCCTTCCAGTTGCTGCTGCTCAGCCTGTTGCTGCTGGCGCCGCACACCCCTCGCCTGGCCGAGGCCGCGCTGACAGGCCGTCCGCTGCCCGCGGCCTCGTCCGGAGACCTCTTCCGTTCCCGCCGGGCGAACCGGATCGCCACCGCCCTCCAGGCCGGGGCCGGCCTCTGGCTCCTCGGCGCCCAGCTGCGCAACGACTACACGTTCTGGAAGAACCACGGCGGCGGACGTGAGAAGCCCGAACTCCACGGCGTCTGGGACGTCACCGACTTCTCCGTCGACGGCGAGCAGCACCCGCCCGTGACCACCGACGACCGTCGCTGGCGCCGCGTCGTCGTGGACTCCGCCGACGTCGTGGCCATCCAGCACATGGACGACTCGCTCGACCCCTGCATGGCGGCGATCGACATGAACGCCCGCTCGCTCGCCCTGACCAGGATGACCGATCCCACCTGGCGGGTGACGTTCGCCTTCGAGCGCCCCGCCGACGATGTGCTGATCCTGGAGGGCAAGGCCGACGGCCGCCACCTCCGCCTGCACCTGCGCCGCCGCGACCCGCACACCTTCCCCCTGCTCAGCCGCGGCTTCCACTGGATGCAGGAGAACTCGTCGCTGCGGTGACGCGATGGCGGACCGCCGGGCGGCACCGGCGGTGCGGCGGCCGGGACGTCCGAGAAAGGGGAACAACGGATGAACGGTGACATCGACGCCCTGGCCGCCGAGGTGAGAGGACCCGTCCTCCTCCCCGGCAGCAGGGAGTACGACGAGGAACGGACCGGATTCCAGGCCGGGTTCAGGCACCGTCCCGCTCTCGTCGTCGGCGCCACCCGCCCCGAGGACGTACGCGCCGCGGTCCGCTTCGCCGCCGCACGGAGGCTGCCCGTCGCCGTGCAGTCCACCGGACACGGCATCGTCACCGCCCTCAACGGTGAGGGCCTGCTCATCACGACCCATCGGATGAAGGCCGTCACCGTGGACGCCGACGCCGCCACGGTCACAGCCCAGGCCGGCGTGCTGTGGGGGGAGGTCGTCGACCAGGCCGCCCCGTACGGCCTGGCCCCGGCCAACGGCTCGGCCCTGCACATCGGCGTCGTCGGCTACCTCCTCGGGGGCGGTGTGGGCCTGCTCGGCCGCCGCACCGGTTACGCCAGCGACCACGTGCGGGCCCTCGACATCGTCACCGCGGACGGTGAACTGCGCCACGTCACGGCCGACTCCGACCCCGACCTGTTCTGGGCCCTGCGCGGCGGCGGAGGCAACTTCGGCGCCGTCACCGCCGTCGAAACCGCCCTGATACCGGTGACGCGGCTCTACGGCGGCGCCCTCCACTTCGCCGCGGACCGTCCACTCGACCTGCTGCACGCCTACCGGGCGTGGACGACGACCCTCCCCGAGGAACTGACCTCCTCGATCTGCCTCATGACCTGCCCGCCGTGGGCCGACGTCCCCGAGCCGCTGCACGGACGCTACGCCGCACACATCCGCATCGCGTTCACGGGACCCGCCGACGAGGGCGAACGGCTGGTGGCGCCGCTGCGGGCACTCGGCCCGCGGCTCGTCGACACCGTCCGCGAGATGCCGTACACGCAGGTGGGCACCATCTACCAGGATCCGCACACCCCGCACACCTACTTCGGCAACAACGTCCTGCTGCGCGAGCTGGATCCCACGGCCCTGCGGGCGGTCGTGGACGTGGCGGGGCCCGACGCGAAGGTCCCCTGCAGTGTCGAGATCCGCCATCTGGGCGGCGCCTTCACCCGCCGGCATCCCTGCCGGGGGGCGGTCGGCGCCAGACCGGCCGCGTACATGCTGCGCGTGACGACCGGCGGCACGGCCGCGCCGTCCACGTCCGCCCGGCCGGTCCACCAGCAGGTGTACGACGCCCTGAAGCCCTGGACCGTCGGCCGCAGCCTCAACTCCGTCTACAACGACGGCGCCCCTGTGCCGGAGGAGCAGGTACGGGAACTCTTCTCGGCCGAGGACTACGAGCGACTTCGCCGCGTGAAGACGCTGTACGACCCGCACAACCTGTTCCGGCACACGCACAACGTCCGGCCGAAGGACGCAGGTTGACGGACAGCGACAGCGGCACCGACACCGACAGCGGCAAGGGTCACAGCCGCGGTCTGTGCGAGCGGTGACGGCACGGCGCCACTCGTATCAGAGCTTTTCGCGCGTCACGGCGAAGAGCGCCCGGTCCGTCGGGAGCCCGGCGGCGTCGAAGGCACGGTGCCGTCCGAGATGCTCGACGCGGCTGCCGGAACAGGTCTCCCGCAGGTAGGTGCCGAGCCAGACGTCCGGGCTGGGCACCATCGCGGGAAGCCCGAACTCCGCAGGCATCTCATCTTCACCGGTGTCGAAGAACATCACCTTCCCGGTGCGCGCCCACACGTCCCGCAGCAGAGCTGTGGCCGTCTCCAGCCCTTGCCCGCGCACCAGGTGGTGCCACACCGACAACACCAGCGTGCAATCGGTCGCCGGCAGCAGGCCGACCGTGTCGGGCCGCAACTCCAGTTCCATGACCGCCACGTTGGTCAGCCGGTTGCGACGCACTGCCGTGGCCGCGGTACGCGCGTACTTGGCTTCCGATTCCAGTGCCACGGCCGCCACCCCCCGGCGGGCGAGCATGATCGGGAAGTAGCCGGCATTCGCACCGACATCCAGCGCCGTCCGCACGCCCAGATCGTCGACGAGCGGCTTCATCACCGCCCACCGCGACGCGGTGCCGTCCGCCCGCTTCGCCGTGCGCACCGGCAGCCCCGGCACCGGCTGATAGATGCCGTCCGGCAGCGCGTCCAGCTTCAGCCGGACCAAGTCGAAGGCACCGTCGATCACCAGACGCGCACGGTGCAGTGCCCGCCGAGCCGGGATCCGCTGATGCATGCGCACCACCCGCGTGGATGCCTGACCCGCATGATCCCGACCCACACGCCACCTCCACCGCCAGCGGACACGACACAGCTACTCGTCAGCATCGACCATGGCCACCACCAGCATCCCCACCGACGCGCAACGCAGGACACCGCTCCTCCGAGACCGAGTGAGCTCGAAGCCGGGGTGAGATGAGCTCCAGGGCACGGTTGTCCCGCCCGGGCCCGGTCTGGAGTGGAGCACTGCACGCTCTGGTGAGCGGGGGGCCGAGCCGAAACTCGTGCCGTTCCTCACCGAAGGAATCGCTTCGGTCGGGCGCGTAGGGGATGCGTGCCGGCTTGCGTCGCAACCGCGGGATGCGGGTGCCCATGCGGGCTCTTCTCTCGTCGCCCGCAATCTACCGCACGGCACCGAAGCTCATCCTGCGAGCGAGACTGGTTTCCTCGGCAGCCGGGGTTCGGCTCGGTCGAACTTCGCAGCGTTGAGACGCGACCGGAAGGGACAGTCCGTCGACATCCGACATAACGTGCATGTCGCTGGTGTCAGGCCTCGTATCGTGTGGTGCCGGTGAGGCCGAATCGCGAGTAGGGGCCGGGGGTGTCACGAGGAGAGGGAGGTCCGAAGCGAGCCGTCACCCAGCGCTGGTGGGCCGGGGGGGCCTCTCCCCTTGAGGCCCTGACCTGCCCAAACGCGCCACTGCCCCGTGTCTCGATCATCAACGTCCGAACCCGAGGGGATGGCGCACTGAACAAAATCTCGAAGCAGTGCGTGAACCCGGTGTCGCCGGGCACAAGGACTATCGCACCGAGGTCCTGGCCCTCGGCGCTGGTAAGGATCCACTAGCCAAGGGACGAAATCGGGCCCTTGCGAAGCTCAAACGCACACGCGCTTGAGCCGGAATTAACGATGGGGTTGAGATGATTATTCTTGGGCTTATTCTGCTGATTATCGGCCTGCTTGTCGGCATGGGTCTGCTGACGACGATCGGTGGAATCCTCATTCTGGTGGGTGCCATTCTGTGGATCCTGGGTGCGACCGGTCGCGCGGTCGGTGGACGCAAGCACTTCTTTTAAGAGATCGCCGGCTGTACCGGCCGGCGATCCTCGGTAGTGCTTCGTCAGGTTATGGGCTGTCTTGGCTGCTTTGAGGGCTGGACAGGCGCCGTCCGCAGGGACGCAGGCGCCGGTCCAGCCCTCAGCAGTTTTCCAGAAACGCGTCGAGGGCCCCGTAGAGGGTCGGTCCCGCGATGGCGGCACACACGCTCACGCCCCCGCCCGTGCCGGCGCATTCTTCGGACTCACTGCGGTCCGGCCTGTCCGGTCGGCGCGCCGGGTGAGGCGGATGCGGGGAGCGCCTGTGAGGGGCAGGTGGCCGCGATGACGTGATCGACGACGTCATGCAGGCTGGAGCGGTGGCGGTAGGCGGCACGCTGCCGCTCCGCTCCGCTTCCCTGCGTGCGCAGGCGCTCCCAGTGGCTGCGCACGAGGTCGAGGTCACCGCTGTGTTGCAGGGCGGGGGACAGGGTGCGCAGCATGCGCTCCGCCTGCGCCGTCGCGGGGACCAGGCGACGGGTGAGCGGGTCGAGGGCGTGTCCGGCGAGTCCGTCGCGTGCTGCCCGCCAGGAGGCGGCGCGCAGGATCTCGGGGGACGGGCGGGGAGCCGGTTCGCCGGCGCGGATGGCGTTCAGCGCGGTGGCGACCAAGGCGCGGATGACGGCGGCGAGCAGAATGGTGTCCTCGGGGGTGAGGGCCGCGTCGGCGACGCGCACCTCGACGGTGGGCAGGTGGTGAGAGGGGCGGACGTCCCAGTACAGGCCGCCGTGGTCCAGGACGGTGCGGGTGAGGATGAGTTCCTCGACGAGTTCCTGGAAGTGGGCGAGGGAGTCGAAGTAGGGGGGTGGGCCGGCCACCGGCCATCGCCCCCAGGTGAGGGTGCGCCAGCTGGCGTAGCCGGTGTCACGGCCGTCCCAGTACGGGGAGTTCGCCGCCAGCGCGGTCAGTGTCGCCAGCCAGGGGCGCAGGTGGTTGCTCACCTCGATCGCTTCACGCGGGTCTGCCACGCCGACGTGCACGTGGCAGGCGCACGCGCTCTGCTCGTCGTCCAGTGCGCGAAAGAGCGACAGGCTCTCCGCGTACCTCGGGCCCGGTGTGAGGGGCACCGGTACGACCAGGCCGGTGATGGGTGAACCGCTGGAGGCGATGCGCAGCCCCCGCCGGGCCGCCGCGTGTGCCAACGCCGCGCGTATCGAACGCAGTTCGGTGAGCGTTTCACCCAGGTGCGTATGGGGCTCGGTGCGGCCCTCGAGCTGATAGCGCGTCAGTTCGGTGCCGACGAGGTGCTCGAGGCCACCGGCAGCCGCCGCGGCCGCCGCGGCCACCTGCGGACCCTCGGGCCGCACCGATCTGCTGACGGGATCGACGAGAAGGAACTCCTCCTCCACCCCCACGGACAACAGCGCCGGCGCCTGCCCGAGGGGAGCGGGGCAGGTGGCAGGGGCGTCGTCGGGGGGCAACTGCTGCTGCGGCTGACTGGTCACGATGCCCGACTCTGGCAGAAGGCACTGCCGCCGACACGGCACAACACTTCACTCGTCCGGATTTGGGGGCCCGTTCCGCACGGCCTCCGGTAGGCCGACGAGCCGATGCCCTCGAATCGGCAGCAGGCCCGCAGCGTTTGGAGCATCGAGGTGTGGGCCGAACTGCGCGGGCGTGGCCTGAAACGTGTCGGCCGGTCGGCGCCGGATGCGCGAAGGCACCTGTCCTGGCTGAGCACTTGAAACCGGCGACGTTTTTCACCGGATGGTGTGGTGTGATCCCGGTTTGGCTCTGTGTGTGAGATGGCTCCGCGATGCTCGAAGAGCGCCCGGTTTGCCGTCACGGGAGAAGAGGCGTCGGCAGACGTGGCCGCTGCACCTGCACGACCAACAGAGAGACGGGCACATCGTGCATTTGACTCCGCATGAGCAGGAGCGCCTGCTGATCCACGTCGCGGCCGATGTCGCACGACGCCGCCGCGAGCGCGGGCTGCGTCTGAACTATCCGGAAGTGATGGCCCTGCTGACCGTGCACGTCTTCGAGCAGGCGCGGGAGGGCAAGACGGTCAGCGACATCATGGACTCGGGCCGGCACCTGCTCACCCGGGAGGAGGTGATGGACGGCGTCCCGGAGATGATCAAGGACGTGCAGGTGGAGGCCACGTTCCCCGACGGCACCAAGCTGGTCACCCTTCACGACCCTCTCCCCGAGGCCGCGGCGGAGCCCGAGGTGTACCCGGGCAAGGTGGAGCATCCCCAGCCGCCCCGCATGCCGGGCTCACCCGTCGACTGCGACGACGACGGCACGCCGTCCAGCGACTGCGACCCCGACGAAATCGTCCGCCGCTACGACCCGATCTGCTTCAACGTGCATCTCGACGGAGATCCGGAGGGTGTCAGCCTGCAGCAGGACGCCACGGTGCTGCCGGGACCGGGCAGGACGAGGATCAGGGTGAAGAACGAGTCCGACCGCCCGGTGCAGGTGGGCTCCCACTACCACTTCGCCGAGGTCAACCCGGGGTTGAAGGTCGTCAGCGTCGAGGTCCCGCCCGGCCAGGCGGTGCCCGAGGATCGCAGTCTGTGGGAGTGCGAGGCGGCGAGGGGCCGGCGGCTCAACATCGCCGCGGGTACGTCGGTGCGGTTCGAGCCGGGCGACGAATGCTGCGTGGAACTGGTGCAGATCCGCGGAGACGTCACGGCCGGCGGTGGCAGCACCAGCGACTTGAGCAAGATTCACGGACTGCGCGAAGGGATCGTTCCATGAGCACGTCGCAGGTGCACGACGGCAGCCAGGAAGCCGGGGCCGGGAGCAGGCCCAAGGCGAGCAACGAGCTGACGCGTGCGGAGTACACCGCCCTGTACGGTCCCACCACGCGCGACCGGGTCCGGCTCGCCGACACCGACCTCACGCTGCAGATCGAGGCCGACTGGAGCGGCGGCCCGTCCTACAGCGGCAACGAGATGATCTTCGGCGGCGGCAAGGTGATCCGCGAGTCGATGGGCATGTCGCACCTGGCCCGCGACGGCAAGAGCGTCACAGGCGAGGACACGGATCACAGGCCCGTGGACACCGTCATCACCGGCGCACTGGTCCTCGACTGGTGGGGTGTGGTCAAGGCGGACATCGGCATCCGGGACGGACGCATCGTCGCCCTGGGCAAGGCATACAACCCCGAGACCATGGACCCCATCCCGAGCGACCTCTTCGAGATGCCGGACCGCACCACCCGCGGGAACACGCTGCCGATCCCGGTGACGCCGACGAGCTTCGTGATCGGGCCGAGCACCGAGGCGATCTCCGGCAACGGGAAGATCCTGACCGCCGGCGGCGTGGACACCCACGTCCACTTCATCTGCCCCGGCGAGATCCACGAGGCTCTGGCCTCGGGCGTGACCACGCTCATCGGCGGCGGCACGGGTCCGGCGGAGGGCAGCAAGGCCACCACCGTGACCCCGGGCGCCTGGCACATCCGCCGCGTCTTCGAGGCGCTGGACGAGTTCCCGGTGAACGTCGGCCTGCTCGGCAAGGGCAGCACGATGAACACGCACGAACTGAACGCGCAGGTGGACGCCGGTGTCTGTGGCTTCAAGATCCACGAGGACTGGGGCGCCACGCCCGCGGTGATCGACCGGGCCCTCGACGTCTGTGAGGAGCGCGGCATTCAACTCGCTCTGCACGCCGACTCCCTGAACGAGTCGGGCTTCCTGGAGAGCACACGCGCAGCCTTCACCGGCGACGCCCGGAACGTGGACGGCGAGCCCACCGAGAACAAGGCGCGTGCCATCCACATCTTCCACGTCGAGGGGGCCGGCGGCGGACACGCGCCGGACATGATCGAGCTGGTCAAAGACCCCAACGTCCTGCCGGCCTCGACCAACCCGACCCGGCCCCTGACGGTCAACACCGTCAAGGAGCACGTCGACATGATGATCGTGTGCCATCACCTCAACCCCGAGATCCCGGCCGACATGGCGTTCGCCGACTCCCGGATCCGGCCCTCCACCATGGCCGCGGAAGATCTCCTGCACGACATGGGCGCCATCTCGATGATGTCCTCCGACGCCCAGGCGATGGGCCGCATCGGCGAGATGATCATGCGTACGTGGCAGACCGCGCACGTCATGAAGGCCCGCTATGGCCCGCTGAAGGAAGACCTCGAGGCCGCTCGCGTCCGCCCGGCCGCAGACGACGAGGACCACTCGTTCACCGAGAGGCGGCAGCCGAACGACAACTTCCGCGCACGCCGCTACGTCGCCAAGTACACGATCAACCCGGCCATCACCCACGGCATCGACGGACACGTCGGTGACGTGCAGACCGGCAAGCTCGCCGACCTGGTGCTGTGGGAGCCCAAGTTCTACGGCGTCAAACCGCACATGCTCCTCAAGGCCGGTCAGCTCGCCTACGCGCAGGTCGGGGACGCGAACGCATCCATCCCGACACCGCAGCCCTACCTGCCCCGGCCGGTGTGGGGTTCCACCGGCCGAGCCCCGGGGCGCAACTCGGTCAACTTCGTCGCCCCCGGCGTGGCCGACACCCTCAACGGAGACGGCACCAGCGACAACCCCGGTCTCGGACTCGACAAGGAGTTCGTGGACATCACCAGCACCCGGCAGGTCACGAAGGCCGACATGAAACTGAACGACACCGTGCCCGACAGCCTCGAAGTCGACCACAACAGCTTCGAGGTCACCATCGGCGGCGCGACCACATCCGACGCCCGCACCGAGATCAACGGCGCGACCGTCCCGCGCTCCTACGTCACCGAAGTACCCCTGGCGCAGCGGTACTTCCTCTTCTGACCAGCCACCCCACCCGGCCGGCCACCCCCGGCCGGGCCCGAGAGGTCCGGCCGGCGAACCCCACCCGGCATCACATCCCACCTTGCGAAAGGCAGCCGCTCCTCCATGAGCCGTGCAGCCCTGCTCCTGCTGGCCGACGGCCGCTTCCCCGCCGGAGGACACGCCCACTCCGGCGGTGTGGAAGCAGCCGTCGCCCGGCACGCCGTACACGACACCGCCGGCCTGGAAGCCTTCTGCCGAGGCCGCCTGCACACCACCGGCCTGACCATGGCCGGCCTGGCAGCCGCAGCCGCCGCCGGACTGGATCCCCTGCTGCTGGACGAGGCCGCCGACGCACGCACGCCGGGCCCCGCCCTGCGAGCCGTCGCCCGCCGCCTCGGCCGGCAGATGATGCGTGCGGCCCGTGCCACCTTCCCCTCCCAAGCGCTGGAAGCGCTGGCCGCGGCACGCCCCCGGGGCGCGTACCAGCCGATCGTGCTGGGTCTCGCCGCCCGGGCCGCCGGCCTCACCCCGGTGGACGCCGCCTACGCCGCCGCCTACGAGAACACCGGCGGCCCGGCCACCGCGGCCGTGCGCCTGCTCAGCCTCGATCCGCTCGACGCCTCAGGGCTGCTGGCCCGCCTCGGCTCCGACATCGACACCGTCGCCACCGCTGCCGCCCGGGCCGCCGACCGCGCTCTGACCGAGGGCATCGACGCCCTGCCGTCGGCGTCCTCGCCGCTGCTGGACATCACCGGCGAACAGCACGCCGCCTGGACCGTACGCCTCTTCGCCTCCTGACCCTCACCGACATCCACCGGAGCTCCCTGTGCACCTCGACCACCACGTGACCATGCCGCAGCGCCATGCCCACAGCGCCGAACCCCTCCGCACCGACGGCACCCGGCGTGCCCTCCGCGTCGGCCTGGGTGGGCCCGTGGGCACCGGAAAGACCGCCAGCGTCGCAGCCCTGTGCCGCACCCTGCGCGATCGCTGGTCCATCGCCGTCGTCACCAACGACATCTACACCCGCGAAGACGCCGAATACCTCCTGCGCGAAGCCGTCCTGCCCCCCGAACGGATCACCGCGGTCGAGACCGGAGCCTGCCCCCACACCGCGATCCGCGACGACATCTCCGCCAACCTCGAAGCCGTCGAACACCTGGAAGAAGCCCTTCAGCCCCTCGACCTCGTCCTCGTCGAATCCGGCGGCGACAACCTCACCGCCACCTTCTCCAAAGGCCTCGTCGACGTACAGATCTTCGTCATCGACGTCTCCAGTGGCGACGACATCCCCCGCAAGGGCGGCCCCGGCATCACCACCGCCGACCTCCTCGTCGTCAACAAGACCGACCTCGCACCGCACGTGGGCGCCGACCTCGCCACCATGGCTGCCGACGCCAAACGGCAACGCGGCGACCTCCCCGTCGTCTTCACCAGCCTCACCTGCGACGACGGAATCCGCGAGGTCGCCGACTGGGTCACCGCGCACCTCACCGCCTGGCACGCCGAGGCGACCGCATGACAACCGCCACATCCCCCACGGCACCGGGCCCGACGCCCCTGGCACAACAGCCGGGCGCCATCACGGTCCCGGGCTCCGACGAGCCCGCCCTGCACCCGGCCGGCGTGCGGGCCCACGCCCACATCCACGCCACCCACAACGGACACGTCACCACGCTTCCACGACTGCACAGTGACGGGCCCTTCCACCTCCGCCGCATGCGCCCCGACGGCAACACCGCCAGAGTGGGAATCATCGGTGCGATGAGCGGCCCCCTCGGCGGCGACCGGCTCACCATCGACGTCACCGCCTCCGACCGAGCCGCACTGGACGTCACCACGGCAGCCGCCACCCTCGCCCTGAGGGGACCCACCACAGCGCCCGCCACCTACGACGTACGGCTCACCGTCGGCGACCACGCCGACCTGCGCTGGCTGCCCCGCCCACTCATCAGCGCCGCGGGCAGCAACCTCCGGCAGACCTACACCATCGAACTGGCCCCCACCGCCCGGCTGCTGCTGCGCGAGGAGCAACTCCTGGGCCGCGCCGACGAAGAGCCGGGCCACCTCGTCAGCCGGCTCCTGGTCCGCCGCGCCGGACATGTCCTGCTCGACCAGCAGACTGCCTACGGAGACCCGGAACCCGGCTGGGACGGCCCCGCCGTCCTGCACCGACACCGCGCCGTCGGCCAACTCCTGCTCGTCGACCCGGCCGCCCACGTTCCCCCCACCTCGGCCTTCCTCGGCCAGGGATCCCCCTACGGACAGGGCGTCCTCACCCCACTGGCCGGCGGCCCGGCGCTGCTCGCCACCGCCGTCGCAGCGTCCTCCTCGGCCCTGCGAGACCTGCTCGACGAAGCCCTCGCCCACGCCCGGCCGAGATAGCCAGGTCCCGCCACGAGGGTGTGCGCCGCCTGCACCCGGGGCGAAGCCACGGCCCTCCGCAGCGGGGAAGCGCCCGGGTGACACGCCATGAACGCCTACGGCTGGGCCGGTGATCGTTGACCGGTGCAGTGCGAATCGGTCGGGCAGCGACCAGCTGGTCGAGGATGGGAGCACGATCGATGTCTTCCATCACGCGATCCTCACGGCTGCTCCGCTGGCCCAGACGGTCGACAGTGCGTACTCGCGCAAGAAAGGTGACTACGTGCGAGGGAGTCCCGGTTTATCCAGGAGTTGAGGTCTCTCGCTCAGGCCGGAGGGCGGCTGATCGGTAGTTGAGGCCAGTAAGTGCCTGTTTCTGAACCGCCGTTCTGAGTAGCCTTGGGGGCCTACGCTGGCGTGGTGTCCGAGGGTGCCTGGCGGGCCGGAGAGCGGCAGTGTGCGGGCTGCGGTGAACGGCTGAGGCCGGAAGCGCGCCCCGATGCCACACAACGCCACAAGACCCGCCTCGCCGAACGCCGTGACATCGCCCACGGCTACACACTCGCCACGGCGGCTTGAGCCCTACTGGCAGGCAGGATGATCGGACAACCATGCGGTTGCAGCCTCCAGAACCGGATCCCGCTTGCTACCGCGGCCCAGGTTGTCGGCCACTTCTTCGTCGGGCGGAATGGGACCGTCATATGTGCGGCCCGTGCGGTCGGCATCCTTGACCACAGTCAGAAGGAGGAGAGCCCCGTCGTGCAGCCGATACGACGTGTTGCCGGTGGGAACGCCTGTTGTTCCCTCGCCGAAAGACCGCGTGTCAGGGCGTCCACGGAATGCCACTGTCACCGCTTCTCCAGAGCTGGCGGTAGAACGGCTGGTGAGCACAGCAACCGGCGCTGATCCCGCGCCTATGGGCGTGCTCGCTCCCCAACCCTGCGGTTTCCCGTCAACGAGAGGGCTCCCTTTCTCGATCGACCACACGGACCTTTTGCCCTTGGCGTCGACGAACCCTCCGACGTCACCGTCACCGAGGATCGGCCCAACGACGGCGAGCATCGGCCACATGTTTCCACCGCGGTTCCGGCGTAGGTCGATCACCCAGCCGCATGCGGTCGGCCGATTGGCTTTCGCTACGGCCGCCCGGCCTTCCCGCACGTACTGCTGATAGATCTCATCGGACCCCAGCACTCCGGGAAGCGACAGGTACCCAACCCGCCCGGGAAGGGCCCGTCCCTCGACAGGTGAGCGGACCGGCGCGCCGCTGAACAGTTCCTTCGCGCGGTCGGGTTCGAAGGGCTGGCTGTGCCCGTCTGCCAGAGAGCTGATCGCCGTCTCAATCACCGGGTATGTGTCGACTGGATGTTGGGCGCTGCCAGCCTGCGTGAAAGCCGCCTGTCGCACCTCCGCCCAGTCGACGTCATCTCGACGCAGGGCGTTTTCTTCCATGATGTGCAACGCCTTGGACAGATAGGACCGGGCCTCGGCAGACATCTCTGCACCGGGAGACGACGACTCGCCACCTGTGCACCCGCTGCCAGCAGCAAGAACCCAAGCCAAGCCGACGACTTTCAAACGCAGCGAACGTCGCCGCCTACTATATAGAACTCGGACGGGTCGTCTGTAGCAGCACCCGGGGTCGAGCCTCGTTCGGTGACTCACGACCGTGGGCTTCAGCCCATCGCTGTCGTGGGTCTTACCGGCCGAGAACGCCGACGAGACGCGCCAGTCCGTTCGCGTCCGACAAGACCTGCATTCAGTTGGTGTCACGCGCGCCGGCAGGCGGAGCGCTGTGACCGGCTCGGCGGCCTCGGCTTCGTCCCCGCTGCGGAGGCCACCTGTTTCGCCTGCCGGCATCCCGTACCGCCTACTTCGATTGCAGGGCCTGTCGCATCCAATGGAGGCGGTCCAGGGAGCGGCGGCGCGTCCACAAGAGCCACAAACACAGCGCGAGCATGCCGGCCGCGAAGGCCAAGGGGAAGACGAAGGACCCGCTGACGACGCCCAGGACCAGCATGGCGATTGCAATGAGGCCCATGGTGCCGAGGCAGTACGGCAGCCACCTGCCCGCGCGTTCCGTCTGGTCGAGCTGCTCGGCGACCAGCCGCCGCACGGCCTCCTGTTCCTGAGGATCCTGCGGTACATCACGGTGACGGATCTTGCGTTGCAGAGTGGCGAGCCCGCCCGCGTCGGTGCCCACGGCTCGGGCGGTCCGGCGGCGCTGGACGGCCAGGATCGCGATGGCGACCCCGGTGTAGAGGGCGCTGTGGAACACCCAGACAGCCGGGTGCTCGTCCCTGCGAAGCAGGCCCGTGACGCCCAGTCCGAGGAGAAAGACCAGGATCGCTTGCGCAGTCAAACTGCGGTCCAGTAAACGCTTGAGGGAAAGCACAGTGCAGACCTCCGCAACAAGAAGTCGGGACAGCGTCGTCGCCTCTCGGATACCCCACATTCTCCGGCGTATCTGAGGCCTGACTTCGGCTCGTTGGGACGAATGTTCATGGCATGTCTGGTGGGTCCGGGGCCCGGGATGATCTCGTGGCGTGGGAGGCAAGCGAATGGGGGCGGACTGACCCCACGCCGGAGGGCTTGTGCACCGAGCAGTTCCGCCGGCTCGGCCTGAGGAGGGGAGTTCCTGGCGCACGTGCGCGGCGGCGAGGATGCTTCACTTCCCGAGCCGGTGGCTCAGGCGCCCGTCCTGCTCGGGGTGGGGCAGCCTGCAGACCCACGCGGAATGTGACTTGCGTCACACATGGGCACGTGCGGGATGCTCGCTCGTCACCGAAAACGGCTTTGGTCCGAGGCGTCTGCCGCGATATTCGATACACGCAAGGGGGCTTGACCCGCCGTCTGCCTTCAAATCGGGTGCCGGGCGCGTCCCGGAGGGTGCCGGGATGAGGGAAGGCTCGCTGACAGGAGGGCCATGCGAGACGGTCTTCTTCTGTGGGGTTCGCTGAGGGGGGCCGGATGCGGAGAGCGGTCTCAATATTCGGTTCACGACGCGACAGCATTCATCACCCGTCGCACGTCCGCGAATTGAAATGTGACGCGGTGTGGGACTCCTCGGACCGGGGCCGTTGGCCCGCGAGGGAGCATCTCAAGGGCCATTGTTATGTGCCCAATTGACGGGAACACTGGTCCATACGCGGGGTCGCCACCGCATCCGAATGTCCGGGCGCCGGTGTCGACGCGTGGGGAAGGTGAGGTGAAGTCAGGTGAGTATGAAGATGACGATGACCACCCGCTGTTCGGTTTCAGTGCATTGGCGGCACGTGCGAGTGGTCATCATCGTCATGGTCCTCGTGTTCCTGAGTGTGATGGCTCATGGAGACGGTGACATGACACTGGTCGACGCGCTGTTGCCGCGCGTCTGAGGGGCGAGCAGGCCCCTCCAGCGGGGCGGTTGCCGGGAGACCGGTGACCGCCCCTTCACTTTGTCAGGCTAGCGCACAAAGTCTGGCCGATGAAGGGGAATCTGCCGGAATTCCGACGGCGTTGGGAGAACTGTCCGGTAGGAGTCCCGGCAAGGGCCAGTCGTGTGCGAATTGAACACGGCACTCGCCTGACGCTGTGGAAGCTTTCATTCCAGCAGCGGGCTTGCCCAACCAATCAGCTCACGGAGAGAACGCGGCGGAAATCAGTGCTGCCGTACTCGTCAGCTGAGGCGATGGCGACTCCCTGCGCCTCCACCCACGCGTGGAAACGGTAGGGGTCGTCCGCCGCGCCGATGCACCACACCACCCGCCGACCGGTCAGGGCTAGGACCCCGAGCGTGGCCAGGGACAACTCCAGGCAGGCGGCGCGTCCCGGGTACCACCGCGCGGCCCGCCGCACCGCCGCGAGGGAGGCCGAGGCCTGCTCCGGGGTAGCCTCCCGCTGGCACCAGGTGCGTGCGGTCCAGCGCACCGCAGAGAGGACTGTTCTCAACGGCAGCCGGATCAACAGCAGGGCACCGAGAAGCGCGAACAGGCCGAACACCGCGTGCACGGCGCTGCGAAGAGGGCGGTCGTCTTCGTCTCGCTCCGGGTCGGCGGCCATGGTCATCTCGCTGGAGGCCAGGGGCACGCCGGTGACGGGAGAAAACGTCCCCGGTGACGGGGCGTGCAAGGCGGATGCGCGATCGTCCGGACCTCGGCCTGCGGTGACCGGTGCACGGGACACCGCGGGGGGTGGGCCTTCCGCCGCCGGATAGGGGTATGCGTGTCCTCCCGCTGCGGGGGGCGTCCGGCTCGGGTCGTACCCGGTGAGGAGGCCACGGCTGATGAGGTCGTCGGCGAGGCGGCGGGCGTCCTCACGGATCCGTTCGTGCTGCAGACCCGGGTAACGGCCGGCCACCACCAGTACCCCGGAGTCGAAATTCCCGCTGCGGCGCCACTCCTGCCAGAGAGTGTGAGCGACGCCGTTCATCGCGAAGCAGTGGCCGGACCTCATGTCCATCAGCACGCTGCCACCGTGCGGTGAGGTGCTCTCACGGACGTGATCGGACACGCTCAGCCGCGTCATGGCCCTTCCCGTCGGCTGTCTCGGGCCGTCAGCCACAGGTCCGCACCGAGCAGCCGGTTGAGCGCCGGGAAGGGTGCGGGCAGGCCCGCGACCGCCCGTTCGACCGAGGCGATCACGAGCGAGGGTTCGATGACTCCGAGTTCGGCCAGTGGGGACCGGAGGAGCCGTTCTTTGATCTGCGTCGCCGAGCGGCGGGCGCCGCGGTAGTTCTCGGTCGCGTAGTCGCCCTTGGTCCTGCGCCGCAGTACGGGGTCGGGGACCAGGCCGGCCAGGGCGGCCGCCAGCAGCGGCTTGGGCGTGAAGGGGTCGATCCGGTGCAGTAACGGAAGGCGGGTGCAGGCCCGTACGACCTCGCTGTCCAGGAAGGGAGCGTGCGGCCGGATGCCGAACGGGCGGGCTGCCGAGGTCAACTGAGCCTGCACGGCGGCGGATGTGCGCAGCTCGCAGAGGACCGCCCGCGTGCCCGGCGTCGCGAGCGCTGACGAGGATGCGAGGTCGGCCGACCGGGCGCGCTCCTCGGCCAGTTCGGCCAGGTGTCGGCGTGCCCGGGTGGTCAGCCAGGCCGTCTCGGGTCCCGGAGCCGGCCACCAGGCAACCGCGTCCGACCACTGCGGCGGATGGTCCAGGGGGTCGCCGAGACGGGTGGCCAGTTCGCTCATCGCCCGGTGCAGGGGGGTGCGCGCGAGGCGTCTGGCTCGCAGGACGACGTCTGCGGGGGAGAGTTGGCGCATGCGGGCCAGCGCGCGCCCGTCGTTCAGGAGGCGGCGCAGTCCGGCTGTGGTCGCGACGTCACCGAGGTAGGAGGGGGGAGCGGCCAGGAGTGCGTCGCCGCCCTCGCCGGTCAGGTGAATGCCGGGGCCGCCGCGCGCGATGTGGCCCAGTCGCAGCCGCGTCCGTGCGCCGATGACTGCAGCCGGGTCGGGCTGGTCCGCGGATCCGTGCTCGGGCAGGTCGGCGTAGGGAAGGGAGTCCTCGGTGCCACGGGTCACGGAGAGCCGGATGGACTGGGCTTGCTCGGCGTGGAGCAGGGCGTGGGCGAGATCGCCGGCGGGTGCGTCGGGGTGGTGGTAGACGAAGGCGTCCAGGGGCGGCCGGCCGGTTGTGCGGGCGGCAAGGAAGGCCAGGGAGGTGGAGTCCAGGCCGCCGCTGAAGTCCGCGGTGACGCGTGCTGAGCTGTCGGTGCGCAGGGTGACGGCGCGCGTGAGGGCTGACCGCAACCGGGCTGCGCTGTCCTCGAACAGCGTGCCGGGGTCGGGGGCGAGGTCCTCGTAGGTCCAGTGGTGCAGGCTGCCGGAGGGAGTGACTCTCAGGGCCTGGCCGCCACCGAGCCGGTGGACTCCGGCGTAAGCTGTGCGCCCCTCCGTGAGTTCGGGAACCGCCGGGCACAGGATGTGCGCGGCGAGCGCGGCCGTGTCGAGCCGGCCGCCAGTTCCGGACAGGGCGGCCGCGGTCCTCGCCCGCGTGGACAGGACCGTGCTGTGACCGCGGCGCCCGTAGTAGAGGGGAAACTGTCCCGCCGGGTCGGCGTACGCGGTGAGGTGACCACCCTCGTGCAGCAGGATGAGCAGATAGGCGCCCGGCCAGCGGGTCAGGCGCTCCCAGCGGCCATCCTCCACTGCCTGCCGTACGTCCTCACGCATCGTCACGTCGTCGGCCAGGCAGTGGCCGATGGCGGCCAGCCGGACATGTGCGCACCGTACGGTGCGGACCTCGCCGGTGTGCCAGGCCCCCCAGGACCACAGCACGGGTTCGCCGGGCCACAGCCGGGTGGCCCCACGAGGGGCCGGGGCAGGTGCCGGCGGCAGCAGTCCACCGATGGTGGGCCCGTCGGGATCGGGAAGAGCAGGAGACGGGCCGTGCAGATCCGTGGCAGGGGCCGCGGGCGGGGGCATGACGGCTGTCCGGAATATCAGTAGTAGTACTGGGCGTTGGCGTCGGCACTCCCGCTGGGGGAACTGCCCAGCGTCACCTCACGGACATGGCCCAGGTCCACCAACATCGGGGGTTCATAGGCGGCCGGTTCCTCGAGGGACGGTACGACCGTGGCCTTCACCGATTGTCGCGGGTCTCCCGAATCCTCGTACGGGAATACGGCAATGGGCTCGTAGGTCATGAGGCCGCCTCGGGTCAGGGACATCAACTGCCCCGTAAAAAGGATCGCAACGGGAAAGACGCGTGCGCCGGCCGGCCCGGCGGCGTCGGGGCCTCAAAGTGTAGCGATTCGACAGCCGCTCCAGGTGCCGAACCGGCCCGCGGTCGCGGGTGCTTCGGCTGGGCAGTCCCCGTCCTTGTCTCCTGGCGACAGAGGAGTTTCCGGTCCCGCAGACGGGTCTGGTGGGGGGAGGTGGAATTGTTCGGTCGACGGCGGTCACTCATTTGAACGAGTGCGGCGGTGGTATCGAGTCCGCGGCGTCATATTCGAAGAAGAAGAGGGCTTGCGCGGCGCTTTGACCATCGAGCATCTTCGTGAGCGCCCTGGCGGATCCGATACGGGCTCGACGGGCGGAGGCTCACGTGGTGTTGGCCGCGTGCTCCATGCCGCGAAGCCCCAGAATCAAAGCGCCCTGGGCTTCGGCCCGGGTGCCCAGTTCGCTGAGGTCGAGGACGAACGCGGAGTCCTCGGCGACCGCGCCGGGCAGCGCGAAACGACGCAAGGACTCCTTGCAGCCCTCCAGCAGCAGCGGACTCTCGGCGAGCTGACCGCCGATGACAACAAGGTCGGGGTTGAGCAGGTTGCACAGCTGCGCCAGCGACTGGCCCAGGCGCCGGCCGGCGTCGTGGATCACCCGCATGCAGACCGCGTCCTGTGCCCGGGCGGCTGCGATGACCTGTTCCAGCGTCTCCGGTGCGGGCACGCTGTTGCGCGCCGCCCGCGCGGCACGGACCTGCGCGATCAGCGCGTCGGCACCGATCACCGTCTCCAGGCAACCGCGTCCGCCGCACTGGCAGACCGCGCCGTGCGGGTCCACGGTCAGGTGGCCCAGTTCTCCTGCCATGCCACCGTGGCCCCGCAGCACGCTGTTGTGCACGATGATGCCGGCGCCGACACCCGTCGAGGCCTTCACGTAGACCACCGTTTCGGCGTGTTCCCGGGTCCCGTAGGTCTGTTCGGCCAGGGCGCCCAGGTTGGCGTCGTTGTCGATGAAGGCGCGCACGCCCAGCCACGCCCCCAGGTCTTCCACCGGGTCGTCGCCCGCCCGCCAGGGTGGCAGGATCGGCGGGGTGAAGCCGCCGGTACGCGGGTTGATCATCCGGGGAACGGCGATGCCCAGGGAGAACACGTCGGTGCGCCGCCGCCCGGTTCCTTCGATCGCCTCGTCGATCATCTGCCTGACTTCGGGCAGAGCCCGGGACCAGCCCCTGCTGACGCCCTCCGAGCTGACCCGCGAAGTCACCTGGTCGAACCCCTTGTCGAGTCGGCGGGCGACCACGGTCATGTGGTTGAAGCCGAGGTGCACGCCCACGCCGACGTCGTTCACAGGTGAGAGGCAGACCTTGCCGCGCTCCTTGGCGGTGGGCACGAGATCGGCGTCCGCGAGTTCGCGGACCGCGGCCGACACGGTGGCCTGCGAGAGCAGCGTGCGGTGCGCGATGTCGGCCTGGGTGCCGGACTTGATCGCCACGGCGAGAAGGACCTTCCTGCGGTTGGCTGCCCGGGTGGGGCCGGCCGCAGGCAGCCGGCCTAAGAGATCGTCCGCGTTCGCCATTGGCCCCCCAGCCACGATATCCGCAGGTCGATTTTTAGATCGAAGAAGCAAGAGTACCAGCCGAGTTTTCAATTCGAACCGGCTTCAGCTTCGAATAGCTGAGTGACAGCACGGTGGCAGATGGGGCCTCTGAGCCTCGCCGATGTGCGTGGGCGATCTCTTCGATGGTCCGCAATTGGCTGAATCTCTCCAAAGACAGCTGTCGGCGTGGGCATTTCGCCCCGAGGACCCTGCCCGCACGACCCGGCGGGTGGCCACGGGCACCGGCCCCACGACGCCGCTTCCGCGCAGCGTAGGGACCTTCGCCTTCGTCGACGACGATCAGCCACGAGGTGGGGCGTCGACTGTGTCTCCGGTCCGGCTCTAGGGGGCGCCTCGACAGTTGGCTGGCGACGGACACTTCGAGAACTGGGGCGCGGGGCAGCGGTTCTGGCTGCTGGGCCCTCTCAGGACGGCCGAACCTTAAGGAGAGGTATGAGCCCCGAAATGCGTACGGTTGGGATCGATGACGGGGTGGCGCTGCGGCCGTCCGGGGCGGGAGCGTGGCGCCTGGCGTTGCTTGCCGGCTATGACGGAGCGTCGGCCGGCTCTGGTCTTGCCGGGCTTGGGGCGTACGTGGCCCGCACGGCCGCCGCCGAGGATGCGCCGGTGCGTGTGCGTACGGCGGGTGCTGCCGGGAGCGGGCATCGGTGTGCGTTTCTCACGGGGGAGGGGGTCACCACGCAGATCGGTGCGCAGGTGGCCACCGATGTCGAGCCGGTCGCTTTCATGTTTCCCGGTCTGGGCGACCACTACGTGGACATGGGGCGTGATCTGTACCGCGACTTCCCCGAGTTCCGTGCGGCTGTCGATGCCTGCGCCGAGGCACTGACCGGCGAGCTGGGCCTGGACATTCGCGAGGTCCTCTTCCCGGCGGCCGAGCCCGGCGCCCCGGCCGCCGCGGATGCTTCGGCTGCTGCGGCCGGAGCGGCTGCTTTCGACCTGCGCCGTATGTTGCGTCGCGATACCGGCTCGTGCAGTGAGAGCGAGCGCCGGCTGAACGCCACCCGGCTGGCGCAGCCGGCGCTGTTCGTCGTCGAGTACGCGCTGGCCCGGCTGTGGCAGTCGTGGGGCGCCCGCCCCTCGCTGATGATCGGCTACAGCCTCGGCGAGTACGTCGCCGCCACGCTCGCCGGTGTGCTCAGCCTCCCGGACGCGCTGACGCTGGTGGCCCGCCGGGCCGCGCTCATCGACGAGCTGCCCGCGGGCGCCATGCTCGCCGTGATGCTGCCCGAGCGGGAGGTCACCGAGCTGCTCGGCGAGGACCTGTCGCTGTCCGCCGTCAACGGCCCGGAGTTCTGTGTCGCGGCCGGTCCCGTCGCCGCCGTCGAGGCACTGGAGACCTCCCTGCGCGAGCGCGGTGTGGTGTGCCGCCGGGTGCAGACCACGCACGCCTTCCACTCCTCGATGATGGAGCCCGTCGCCGAGCAGGTGACGGAGCTGGCGCGCACCCTCACCCTCAAGCCGCCGAGGATTCCGTACATATCCAACGTCACCGGTGAGCCGATCACCGACGAACAGGCCACCGATCCCGCGTACTGGGCCCGCCACCTGGTCAGCCCGGTGCGGTTCGCCGCCGGGCTGCGGCACCTGACCCCCATCGCGCTGCTGCTGGAGGCCGGCCCCGGCCAGACGCTGAGCAGTATGGCCACCGTGGTCCGCGGCAGCGACGTCGGCACGATCGTCGCGTCCATGCGTCATCCGCTGGAGCGCCGGTCCGACTCCGCCGTCGCGCTGAAGGCGCTGGGCCGACTGTGGCTGGCGGGCGCGGACATCGACTGGACCCGCTTCCCCGCCGACGAACTGGACATCGTCGCCGAGAGCGCCGCCACGGTCGTGCGCGAGGCCGCCGCGGCCACCGCGGCGCCCAGCGCCGTGGAGCGGGAGCTGGCCGGTCTGTGGGCGAGGATCCTGAACAACGAACAGCTCCCGCATGACGTGAGCTTCTTCGAGGTCGGCGGCAACTCGCTGCTGGCCACCCGGCTCTCCTTGCGTATCAAGCGCGCGTTCGGTGTGGAACTGACCCTGCGTCACATCTACGAGTGGTCCACCATCGCCCGGATGGCCGCCGCCGTGCACCGGCTCCGGGCGGGCGAGGAGCCCGACGCCCAGGGCTCCTCGCACACCGGCACCTCGCTGGCCCGCTTCCAACTGCCCAACGGGCTGACGGTGTGGCATCAGAACGAGGCCGAGACCCGGCACTTCTACGAGGACATCTTCGACCACCGCACCTACGCCAAGAACGGCATCACCCTGCCCGACGGCGCCACCGTCGTCGACGTCGGCGGGAACATCGGCCTGTTCACCCTGTTCTCGCACTACGAGGCGAAGGACGTCCGGGTCTTCACCTTCGAGCCGGCCCCGCCCATGTTCGAGCTGCTCAGCCGGAACGTCGCCGAACACGGCGTGGACGCCACCCTGTTCAACATCGGCGTCTCCGACAGCGAGTCGCAGGCGACCTTCACCTTCTACCCGCGCAGCTCGGGCATGTCCTCCTTCCACCCCGACGAGGCGGAAGAGAAGCACAACCTGCGCACGATCATCGCCAACCAGCAGAAGACGGACGCGAACGCGGAGGTGGCCGAGCTGGTCGCCGACGAGGAGCTGCTCGACGTCCGCTTCGAGGCGATCGAGTTCACCGCCACACTGCGCCCGCTCTCCGCGGTGATCCGCGAGCAGGGCATCGAGCGCATCGACCTCATCAAGATCGATGTGCAGAAGAGCGAGCGCCAGGTCATCGACGGCATCGCCGACGAGGACTGGCCCAAGATCCAGCAGATGGTGCTGGAGGTGCACGACGCGGACGGCGAGGTCGCCCGCCTCGTGGACCTGCTCGAAGGCCACGGCTTCACCGTCCGTGCCGAGCAGGACGAGATGTACGTCGGGACGGACATCCACAACATCTACGCCGTTCGCGGCCCACGCTGACGCAACGTAAACGGAGTCCCAGGACATGGAATTCACGACCGTAGGAGTCGTCGGCGCGGGCGTCATGGGCGTCGGCGTCGCGCAGAACCTCGCCCAGACCGGACACCGGGTGGTCCTCGTCGACGTCTCCGACGACGTCCTCGACAGCGCACGCCGGGAACTGCGCACCGGTCTGCGCACCTACGCCCTGTTCAACAAGGGCGTAGGAGTGGACATCGCGGAGGTCGTCGACCGCATCGAGTTCACCACGGACTACGAACTGCTCGCCAAGGCCGACTTCGTCGTCGAGAACGTCACGGAGGACTGGGCGGTCAAGAAGGAGGTGTACGAGCGGATCGACCGCATCGTGCGCCCCGAGGCGGTGTTCGCCGTCAACACCTCCGCGATCTCCATCACCCGGGTCGGCTCGGTCACCTCACGGCCCGAGCGGGTGGTGGGCATGCACTTCATGAACCCGGTGCCGATGAAGCCGATGGTCGAGGTGATCCGCGGCTACCACACCACGCCCGAGACGATCGACACCGCCCGCCGCTTCCTCGCGGAGCTGGGCAAGGAGTGCATCGTCGTCGAGGACGTGCCGGGTTTCGTGTCCAACCGGGTGCTGATGCTCACCATCAACGAGGCCGTCTTCCTGGTGCAGGACGGAGTGGCCCCGGCCGCCGACATCGACCGCATCTTCACCTCTTGCTTCGAGCACCGCATGGGCCCGCTGGCCACCGCCGACCTGATCGGCCTCGACACGATCCTGAAGTCGGTCGAGGTGCTCTACGAGAGCTTCAACGACGACAAGTACCGGCCGGCGCCGCTGCTGAAGAAGATGGTCGCCGCCGGCCTGCTCGGGCGAAAGAGCGGCCAGGGCTTCCACACCTACCGCTGACGCCCGCTCTCCTCACCCACCCACCGCCACGACGACAGGACGGATGACGACGACCATGAGCACGGACAACACGGCCGGCCGGACCAGCGGCGACAACAAGGTCAGGATCGCCCAGTACCTCTCGCGCTTCTTCCCGGTGCAGGACCTGGCCGACGACGACGACATCTTCGAACTCGGCTTCGTCAGCTCGATGTTCGCGATGCAGCTGGTGTCCTTTGTGGAGCACGAGTTCGGCATCACGGTCGAGAACGAGGACCTGGAGCTGGAGCACTTCCGCTCCATCAGCGCGCTCGACGCGTTCGTCACCCGCAAACTGTCCGTCCCCGTCCCGCAGTAGACGGCAGCGGACGGGGCGACGACGATGACCGGAGCGCTCACCGAGCACCAGGAGCAGGCCCGCAAGGAGTTCGAGGCCTTCACCGACCGCCACATCGCACCCCATGCCGACACCTGGCACCGTGCCCAGCGCACCCCGCCCGAGGTGATCCGGCTGCTCGCCGACGAGGGCCTGCTCGGCATCCATGTGCCGCGGGAGTACGGCGGGGGCGGCTGCGATGCGGTCACCCTGGGGCTGCTCGCCGGTGAACTGGGCCGCGCCTGCTCCTCGGTGCGCAGCCTGCTCACCGTGCACTCGATGGTGGCGCACACCATCGCCCGCTGGGGAAGCCGCGAGCTGAAGCGGAACTGGCTGCCCCGGCTGGCGAGCGGTGAGCGCATCGCGGCGCTCGCCGTGTCCGAGCCGGGCACGGGCAGCGACGCGGCCGGCGTCAGCACCCGCATCGACCGGGACGGGGACCACTACGTGGTGACCGGCCACAAGAAGTGGATCACCTACGGGGAGAGCGCCGATGTCTTCCTGCTGGTGGGGCGCTCCGCCGAGGGTCCCACGGCCCTGCTGGTGGAGCGGGACACCCCGGGACTGTCCACCGAGCTCATCGAGGACATGATCGGCATCCGTGCCTCGATGACCGCCCACGTCCGCCTCGACGGCTGCCGGGTCCCCGGCGGCCATCTGCTCGCCCGGGAGGGCCTGGGCGTCTCTCACGTGGTGGGCGCCGCCCTGGACCTGGGCCGCTACACCGTCGGCTGGGGCTGCGTCGGCATCCTCGACGCGGCCCTTCAGGCCGGCGTGGACTACGCGTCCCGGCGCGAGCAGTTCGGAGTCCTCATCAAGGAGCACCAGCTGGTGCGCCGACTCATCAGCGACATGTACACCAACGCCCGCGCGGCCCGGCTGTTGTGTCTGGAGGCCGGGCGGCTGCGCGACGCGCGCGACCCGGGCGCGCCGGCCGCCACGTCCACCGCGAAGTACTTCGCGGCCGCCGCCGCCGGGCGGGCCGCCGCCGACGCCGTGCAGCTCCACGGGGCCAACGGCTGCAGCTCCGACTACCCCGTCCAGCGACTGCTCGGCGACTCCCGCGTGATGGAGATCATCGAGGGCAGCACGCAGCTGCACCAAGTGGGCCTTGCCGAGTACGCGTTCCAGGAACGCGCATCGAGGAGTGAGCGATGACCGCCACCGTCAATTCCGTCAAGACCGTCAAGTGCGTGGTCTGGGACCTGGACAACACCGTGTGGGACGGCGTGCTGCTGGAGGACGGCGACGTCACCCTGCGGCCGGAGGTCGTCGAGGTGATCCGTACCCTCGACGAGCGCGGGATCCTGCACTCCGTCGCCAGCCGCAACGACCACGACGCGGCCATGGCGAAGCTCGAGGAGTTCGGCATCGCCGAGTACTTCCTGTACCCGCAGATCAACTGGGGCAGCAAGTCGCAGTCTCTGAGGGCCGTCGCCGAGGCGATCAACATCGGTGTCGACACCCTGGCCTTCGTCGACGACCAGCCCTTCGAACGGGACGAAGTGGGCTTCGCACACGCCGACGTGCTGTGCGTCGACGCCGCCGACGCCGCCGGCCTCCCCGGCCTGCCCCGATTGCGGCCGCGGTTCGTCACCGCCGACTCGCGCGAACGCCGCCACCTGTACCGGGCCGACGCCGAGCGCAAGCGGGCGGAGGTCGACCACCACGGCACCGACGAGGAGTTCCTCGCCTCCCTGGGCATGCACTTGACCATCGCGCCCGCCCGGGAGCGCGACCTCCAGCGCGCGGAGGAACTCACCGTGCGCACCAACCAGCTCAACGCCACCGGCTACACCTACTCCTACGAGGAACTGGACGCCTTCCGCCGCTCGCCCGGCCACGACCTGCTGGTCGCGGGCCTGGAGGACCGGTACGGCACCTACGGCAGGATCGGCCTGTCCCTCGTGGAGCGCGACAGCGACGTGTGGACGGTGAAGCTGCTGCTCATGTCGTGCCGTGTCATGGCGCGCGGCGTCGGCTCCGTGCTGCTCGGCCATCTCATCCGCAGCGCCCACGAGGCCGGCGTCGCCCTGCGCGCGGAGTTCGTGCCCACGAACCGCAACCGGACCATGTACGTCACCTACAAGTTCTCCGGGTTCCGCGAGGTGGGGCAGTGCGACGGCGTGAACGTGCTGGAGCACGACGGCGGCCGGCTGCCGGAGTTCCCGCCCTACATGAACGTGACGGTCGAGCGCTGAGCCTCCTCCCGCACCCCTGATCACGGCACCGCGACGCACTGCGAACGAGACGGAAGGCAGAGATGAACGCTCAGGCCAACGAGGAGCGACTGCGGCGCGCCATGGCCGCGGTGCTGCAGCTTCAGCAGCGCAACGCGGAACTGGAGAACGAGCGCCACGAGCCCGTGGCCATCGTGGCGATGGCCTGCCGTCTGCCCGGGGGAGTGACCACCCCTCAGGCGTTCTGGGACCTGCTGGCCGAGGGCAGGGACGCGATCGGGCCGCTGCCCGACCGCTGGGACGCCTTCGACCTGTACGACCCCGACCCCGCCGCGCCCGGCAAGAGCTACGCCCGCGAGGGCGGGTTCATCGACGGCATCGACCGCTTCGACGCGGAGTTCTTCGGCATCGCACCGCGCGAGGCGCAGGCGATGGAGCCGCAGCAACGGCTCGTGCTGGAGACGGCCTGGGAGGCGCTGGAGCGGGCGGGACTGCGCGAGGACCAGTTCAAGGGCAGTCGCACCGGTGTCTACATCGGTGCGATGCGTCCCGACTACGAGACCATCCGCACCGACCTGGAACTGCTCGACGGCTACCAGGGCACGGGCGTGTCCGTCAGTGTCATCTCCGGCCGGATCTCCTACGCGCTCGGCCTGCAGGGGCCCGCGGTGACCGTGGACACGGCGTGCTCGTCCTCGCTGCTGGCCCTCCACCTGGCGGCCACCGCCCTGCGCAACCGCGAGTGCGACGCCGCGCTGGCCGGCGGTGTCACGGTGATGAGCTCGCCGGGCATGTTCGTGGAGTCCAGCCGGCTCGGGGCGATGTCCCCCGACGGGCGGTGCAAGAGCTTCTCGGCCGGCGCCGACGGCGGCGGCTGGTCCGAGGGCGCCGGTGTGCTGCTGCTCAAACGGCTCTCGGACGCCCGGCGCGACGGCGACCGGGTGCTCGCCGTGATCCGCGGGTCCGCCGTCAACCAGGACGGCCGCAGCCAGGGCCTGACGGCCCCCAACGGGCCGGCGCAGCAGCGGGTCATCCAGGAGGCACTGGCCGCGAGCCGGCTGACCCCCGCCGACATCGACGCCGTCGAGGCCCACGGCACGGGCACCCCGCTCGGCGATCCGATCGAGGCCGGCGCCCTCGCGGAGGTCTTCGGGCCGGGCCGCGCCGCGGACACCCCCGTCCACCTCGGCTCGTCCAAGTCGAACATCGGGCACACCCAGGCGGCCGCCGGTGTCGTCGGCGTGATCAAGATGGTGCTGGCACTCCAGCACGAGCGCCTGCCGCGGACGATCCACGCCGAGCAGCCCAGCACGCACATCGCCTGGGAGGGCAGCGGGCTCCGGCTCCTGCAGCAGGAGCGCCCCTGGCCGCGGGGTGAACGCCCGCGCCGTGCCGGTGTGTCGGCGTTCGGCATCAGCGGTACCAACGCACACGTGGTGCTGGAGGAGGCACCGCGGCCCGAGGAGGCCGCCGTGAGCGCGCCGCCCGCCGTGAGCGAGCTGCCCGACCGGTTGCCGCTGGTGCTCTCCGCTCACGACGAACGGGCGCTGGCCGCCCAGGCCGAGCAGTGGGCGGCGTGGCTGGAAGCGGCCGACGGCCTCCCGTTCGCCGACGTGGTCCGCACGGCGGCCCTGCACCGCACGCACCTCCAGGCGCGCGCGGCCGTCCCGGCCTCGGACAGGGAGGAGGCCGTGGCGGCGCTGCGGGCGCTCGCCGACGGGCCGGCGCACCCCGACACCGTGGTCGGCACGGCCCGCGAGCGCACCAAGGCCGTGTTCGTCTTCCCCGGCCAGGGCAGCCAGTGGACAGGCATGGGCCGCGCCCTGATCGCCGAGTCGGAGGTGTTCCGGGAGGCGGTGCGCAGGTGCGACGCGGCCCTGAGGCCGTGGACCGGATGGTCCGTGGCGGACCTGCTGAGCGAGACGCCGGACGCCGATCTGCCGCCGTTCGACCGCATCGACGTCCTCCAGCCCGCCCTGTTCACCATGATGATCGGGCTGGCCGAGCTGTGGCGGTCCCTCGGGGTGGAGCCGTCCGCCGTGGTCGGCTTCAGCCAGGGCGAGGTGCCCGCGGCCGTGGTCGCGGGCGCGCTGTCCCTGGAGGACGGCGCCCGGCTGACGGCACTGCGCTCCCAGGGCCAGCTGCGCGAGTGCAGCGGCCGCGGCGCGATGGCACTGGTCGAGATGGCGCCGGGCGAGGTCGAGGAGCGGATCGCACCGTACGGTGGTGCGCTGTCCGTCGCCGTCGTCAACAGCGCCACCTCCGTGGTCGTCTCCGGTGACGTCGACGCGGTCGAGTCCTTCCTGGACGGGCTGTCCGGCACGGACGTCTTCAGCCGGCGCATCCAGTCCGACACCGCCGGCCACAGCGCGCACGTGGACCCGGTCCTGCCCTGGCTCGCCGAACAGCTGAGCGGGCTGAAGCCGCACGACGCCGCCGTGCCGTTCTACTCCACGGTGACGGGCACCCGCATGCAGGGCGACGGACTCGACGCCGCCTACTGGTGCCGCAACGTCCGTGACACCGTCCGTATGGACCTCGCCCTGGGCGAACTGGTGGCGGACGGCCACGACGTGTTCGTCGAGATCAGCCCCCACCCCGTCCTCGGCATGACCCTGACCGAGGCCACCGCCGGCGTCGCGGGCGCCGTCGTCGGCAGTCTGCACCGCGACCGGGGCGGGCTCTCCCAGCTGCTGCGCTCCCTGGCCGCCCTGCACGTCCAGGGCCACCCCGTGGACTGGAACCGGGTCCTGGACGGTGGCTCGGCCGCGGACCCGGCGCAGGCACCGACGTACCCGTTCCAGCGCAAGCGCTACTGGGCCGACGTGCCGCTGCCCGCCACGGCGCCGGCCGGGTCCGCCGCGGCGCGCCGGACGCAGGACGAGGACACCGGCGCGCGAGGGCTCGCCGGACTGCGCGCCCGGCTGGCCGCGATGCCGGACGAGGAGCGCGCGGACGCGCTCGTCGACCTGGTCCGCCGTGAGGCCGCGACCGTGCTGCGCGCGGCCGAGCCCGTGCCCGCCGACAAGAAGCTCCAGGAACTCGGGCTCGACTCGATCATGGGCCTCCAGCTGCGCAACCGCCTGTGCGAACTGTCGGGCAGCACCTTCCCCGCCAACCTCGCCTTCACCTATCCGACCGCGCGGGCCCTGGCCGGGCACCTGCTTCCGCACCTGCTCGCGGTGGCGGACGACGACCCGGCGATGCCGCCGCTAGAGAGCGTTCCGGCCCGCGACGTGCACCCGGCCACCGAGGGCCAGCGGCGCCTGTGGTTCCTGGAGCAGATGAACCCCGGCTCCGCCCAGTACAAGGTGGCGATGCGGATCCGGACGGCCAGGCCGCTGGACCACACCGTGCTGACCCGTGCGCTCACCTGGATCACCGCCCGGCACGAGGCGCTGCGCACCGGTCTGGACGTGCGCGACGGCGAACTCGTCCAGGTCGTGCACACCGGCGTCCCCGTCGACGTCGCGTTCGAGGATCTGCGGGACCGCGGTGCCGACGCCGTCGAGGCGCACATCCGGCACGAGGAGCTCCAGCCGTTCGACCTGAGCGGCACGTCGCTGTTCCGCTGCCGGGTGCTGGACGTCGCCGACGGCGAACAGGTGGTGTGCTTCAGCGTCCACCACGCCGTCACCGACGGATGGTCGCTTTCGCTGTTCCTGATGGAACTGTTCCACGCCTGCCGGGAATTTGAGGCCGGGCGGGAACCCGAGCCGGGCCCCGCGCAGTTCCACCTCGGCGACTTCGCGGCATGGGAGCGGCGCGGCCTGGCCGAGGGCCGCTTCGAGGAAGCCCTCACCCACTTCGCCGCCGAACTCGACGGGGTGGAGCGGCTGGAGTTCCCGCCCGGGCCGGACAGCGTCGCCCAGGAGGACCAGGGTGGCGACACCCTCTACTTCACCGTCCCGGCCGGCCTCAGGAGCGGGCTGGAGGCGCTCGCCGCCCGCACCTCGGTCACCCCCTACACGGTGCTGGTGAGCACGTTCGCCACACTGCTGGCCCGCTTCACCGACCAGTGGGACTTCGCGGTGGGCACCGTCTGGTCCAACCGCCAGCTGCCGGGCCTGACGGGAACCTTCGGCTTCCTCGCCAACACCCTGCCCCTGCGCTGCGACCTGACGGGTGACCCGACCTTCGAGGAACTGCTGGCCTCGATGGCGCCCAGGGTCCGAGGCGTGTTCGACCACCAGTACGTTCCCCTGACCGAGCTGGTCCGCAGGGTCGGCGGGCAGCGGACGGGCGAGGAGAACCCGCTGTTCCGTGCCGTCTTCAACTACGGTGGCGCGGCGATGCCCACCGTGGGCGACGGAGACGCGACGTGGAACCTGCCCGCCACCGGCAGCCTCGCGGGCAACGTCCGGGGCGCCTCCAAGTTCGAACTCGGCGTCACCCTCATCCCCTGCGGGGACGAACTGCGCGGTGAGTTCGAGTACCAGGCGCACGTGCTGAGCCGACCCGCGGCGCAGCGCATGCTGGACTGCTTCCGCACCCTGCTGGAGTCGGTCGTGCGGGAACCGGAGCGTGCGCTGAGCCGTCTGGAGCTGCTCGGCCCCGGCCAACTCGATTGGCTCGTCGCACGCGGTGGCCTGGTCAGCCCGCACGGCCCCGGCCGGCTGACGGCGCTGGAGCTGATCTGGGAGCAGGCGCGCCGGACCCCCGACGCGGTGGCGCTGGTCTCGGGCGGGGCCGAGCTGACGTACCGGGAGACGGCCTGGCGGGCCGCCGCCCTGGCCGAGCGGCTGCGCGCGGCCGGGGTCGGCCCGGAGACCCCGGTGGGCGTGCACCTGCCGCGCTCCGCGGAGCTGGTGGTGTCCGCGCTCGCCATCTGGCTGGCCGGCGGCGCCTACCTGCCCATCGATCCCGGCTATCCGCAGGCCCGGGTGGCCTACGTCGTCGAGGACAGCGGCCTGGACGTGGTCATCACCCGCTCCACGACCGCCGACGACCTGGCCGGCACGGGCGCCCGGCTGGTGTTCGCCGACGAGGTGAGCGTCACCGCCGTGCCCGCCGGCGACGCGCTGCCCGAGACGACCGCGCCGGCCCTGGGGGACCTGGCCTACGTCATCTACACCTCGGGCTCCACCGGCCGACCCAAGGGCGTCCTGATCGAGCACGGCCAGTTCGTGAACTTCTGCCACGCCGTCGACGAGCGCATCGGCGGCGGCACCGGCGACACCTGGCTCGCCGTCACCAGCCCCTCCTTCGACATCTCCACCGTCGAACTGCTGTGGACGCTGACCCGCGGCTACCGCGTGGTGATCGCCCAGGGCAGCGTCGGCGAGTGGCCCGCCTACCGCTCCTACGCTCCGACGCACCTGCAGTGCACACCCTCGCTCGCCCGGCTGCTCCTCGCGGACGCCGCGGGCCGTGCCCTGCTGGGCGGCCTGGACCGGATGATCGTCGGCGGGGAGGCGCTGGACCGGGGGCTCGCCGCCCGGCTGATGCGCACCGTCCGCGGCGGACTGACGAACATCTACGGCCCCTCGGAGACGACCGTCTGGTCCACCACCTGGCACGCCGAGGCGGGGGAGGTCTCCCTCGGCGACGCCGTCCGCAACACCGGCCTGTACATCCTCGACCGGCACGGGGCCCGGGTGCCCCGGGGCAGCCTCGGCGAGCTCCACATCGGCGGTCTCGGCGTCACCCGCGGCTATCTGAACCGTCCGCGGCTGACCGCGGAGCGGTTCGTCGCGGACCCGTTCGCCGGCAGGGACGGGGCGCGCATGTACGCCACCGGCGACATCGTCCGCTACCGCGAGGACGGCAGCCTGGAGTACTGCGGCCGCAGCGACGCCCAGATCAAGCTGCACGGCCACCGCATCGAGCTCGGCGAGGTGGAGGCGGTGGCCGGCGAGCACCCGGCGGTCGCCGAGTGCGCGGCGGTGGTACGCAAGGACGAGGGCAGCGACCCGCGGCTGTGCCTGTACTGGACGCCCGCCGAGGACGAGCACGAGAGCGACGACGCCCTGCTGCGGTACTTCCTGGACCGCGTCCCGTCGTACATGGTGCCCTCCCGGCTGGTGCGCATGGAGGAGCTGCCGCACACCCCCAACCGGAAGGTGGACCGTCAGGCCATCGCGGCGCTGCCCGCGCCGGCGCCCGCCCCGGCCCCCGCGTCCGATGTGGCCGCGGCCGGCGGCGAGGAGTCGCTGGAGGACCTGATCTGCCGCGCCTGGGCGCAGGTGCTCAACCTGACCCGGGTGGACCTCGACCGGGGCTTCTTCGACCTCGGCGCCAGCTCCATGACGGCGCTCGAGGCGCACCGCACGATCTGCGGGGGACTGGGGCGGGAATTCCCCCTCTCGGCGCTCTTCCGCTACCCGACCGTCCGGCAGCTGGCGGGCTTCCTGCGCGGCGCCGCACCCGCCCCGCCGACCCGCCGCACCACGGCGGCCCGCCGGCCGGCCGCCGACGACGCCGTCGCCATCGTCGGGTTCGCGTGCCGCCTGCCCGGCGCTGCGGACGCCGACACCTTCTGGAACAACCTCAAGGACGGCGTCGAGTCGATCCGGCGGTTCACCCCGCAGGAGCTGCGGGAGGCGGGAGTCGCGGAGGACGTCTTGCAGGACCCGGCGTACGTGCCGGCCAAGGGGTGCGTCGAGGACGCCGACCTGTTCGACGCGGAGTTCTTCGACTGCTCGCCCGCAGAGGCCGACACCATGGACCCGCAGCACCGCCTGTTCCTCGAGTGCGCCTGGCAGGCGCTGGAGCACGCGGGGCAGGTGCCCGAGCGGTTCGACGGCGCCATCGGCGTGTTCGCGGGCGCCGGGCAGAGCGGCTACCTCCACACCGAGGACGCCGCCGACCTGTCCGAGTTCTACCGCACGATGGTCGGCACGAAGAACGACTTCCTGGCGACCAGGGTCGCCCACAAGCTGAACCTGCGCGGGCCCGCGCTCACCGTCCAGACGGCCTGCTCGACCAGTCTGGTCGCCACGCATCTGGCCCGCGAGAGCCTGCTGCGCGGCGAGTCGGACATCGCCCTGGCCGGAGGCGCCTCCCTCAGCTACCCGCTGCGCCAGGGCTACTGGCACCAGGAGGGCCTGGTGTTCTCGCCCGACGGCACGTGCCGGGCGTTCGACGCGGACGGGGCGGGCACCGTGCTGGGCAACGGCGTCGGCGTCGTCGTCCTGCGCCGCCTGTCCGACGCCCGGGCGGCGGGTGACACCGTCTACGCGGTGATCCGCGGCAGCGCCATCAACAACGACGGCTCCGACAAGGTCGGTTTCACCGCCCCCGGCGTCGAGGGCCAGGCGCGCGTCATCACCGCCGCCCACGCCGATGCCGACGTCACGGCCGACACCATCGGCTACATCGAGGCCCACGGCACGGGGACCAGGCTCGGCGATCCGATCGAGGTGCAGGCCCTCCAGCAGGTTCTCGCCACCGCCGAACGGTCCGAGCCGTGCGCGCTGGGGTCGGTGAAGACGAACATCGGCCACACGGACAGCGCGGCGGGCGTCGCGGGCCTGATCA
The DNA here is from genome assembly GCF_055567995.1 of Streptomyces sp. NPDC026246. NCBI lineage: Bacteria > Bacillati > Actinomycetota > Actinomycetes > Kitasatosporales > Streptomycetaceae > Streptomyces > Streptomyces sp. NPDC026246. The sequence goes on from NZ_JBVHPJ010000015.1 coordinate 150,756, forward strand.
AGGCTGCCCTCCTGCTGCACCACCGGCAACTCGTGCCCAGCCTGCACTTCGACAAGCCGAACCCCGAGATGGGGCTCGACCCCGAACTGCTCTACGTCAACACGGAACTGAAGCACTGGGAACCGGGAGCCGTCCCGCGCCGCGCGGGCGTCAGCGCCTTCGGCCTCGGCGGCACCAACGCGCACGTGGTGCTGGAGGAGGCACCCGTGGCGCCCGACGGCGGCGAGCCCACGGGCGAGGAGGCGCCCGCGGTGCCCGTGGTGGTCTCGGGCCGCGACGAGGCGGCGCTGCGGGAACAGGCGGGCCGCTGGGCGTCGTGGCTGGCCGGCCGGCCGGACGTACGGCCGGCACAGGTGGCGGTCACCGCGGCACGTCACCGTACGCACTTCGCCGCGCGGGCGAGCGTGAGCGCCGCCGACCGGGCCGGTCTGGTGCAGGCACTACGGGCGCTGGCCGACGGCCGGACCCACGACGCGGTGGTCACCGGGGCCGCCGAGCGGCGCACCAGGAAGGTCGCGTTCGTCTACCCCGGCGGCGGCTCCCAGTGGGCCGGCATGGGCCGGGAACTGCTGTCCACCAACGCCGTCTTCCGGGAAGCGGTCGCGGCGTGCGACACCGCGCTCAGGCCGTTCACCGGCTGGTCGATACAGCAGGTGCTGGCCGGCCGGGGCGAGGACCTGCCGCCTCTGGACCGGACGGACGTGTCCCAGCCGGCGGTGTTCGCCATGGCCATCGGCCTGACCGCCGTGTGGCGCTCGCTCGGTGTGGAACCCGCCGCCGTCGTCGGCCACTCACAGGGCGAGATCGCGGCCGCGGTGATCAGCGGTGCCCTCACGCTGGAGCAGGGCGCCGAGATCGTGGCCGTCCGCTCCCGCACCGTGCGCGAGTGTGCCGTCGAGGGCGGTATGGCGCTGATCGGGCGCCCGGTGACCGAGGTGGAGAAATTCCTCGCCCCCCACGGCCGGACGCTGTCGGTCGGAGCGGTCAACACCGCTCGCTCCACCGTCGTTTCGGGGCAGACGGAGGCGATCGACCGGATCGTCGCCGAACTCGGGGCGCGGGACGTGTACGCCCGCAAGATCAAGGTGGACTACGCCGGCCACAGCGCGCAGGTGGACCCCGTGCTGCCCGTGCTGGCCGAGCGGCTCGCTGACCTGACCCCGCGCCGGGCCGGCACCGCCCTCTACTCGACGGTGACCGGGGAGGTCGTGAACGGCCCCGAGCTGGACGGTGCCTACTGGTGCCGGAACCTGCGGGAGCCGGTCCGCTTCGACCGGGCGCTGAACCGGCTGCTGGACGACGGCCACACCGTGTTCGTGGAGATCTCCCCGCATCCGCTGCTCTCCCTGCCGCTCGCCGACGGATGCGCCGAGCGCGGTGGCATCGTCGCCGGATCGCTGGCCCGCGAACGCGGCGGCATGAGCCAGGTGCTGCGCGGCCTGGGCGAACTGCACGTCCAGGGCCACGAGCTGGACTGGGAACGGGTCCTCGGCGCCCTCGGGCTCCTCGGCACGCCGCAGGGCGCCCCTTCCCCGGTGCCGCTGCCGACGTACGCCTTCCAGCGCCGCCGTCACTGGCGGCAGGCGCCGCGGACGCGGACCGCGCAGGCCCGCGCGGGCCAGGCGCTGTGGGAGGCGGTGAACTCCGGTGGCGCCGCCGAGGTCGCGAAACTGCTGGACGCACCCGAACACCTGGAGGACAGCGTCGCGCAGATCGTCCCGCTGCTCGAGCAGTGGCTGCGCAAGCAGGGGCAGCGGCAGGGGCCCGCGGCCGAGCGCACACCGGTCCCTGTCACCGGCGGGCACCACGGCCCGACGGACCGGCTGTCCGCGCTGAGCGAGCACGAACGGCTGCCCGCGGCCCTCGACCTGGTCGTGGGCGAGGCGGCGGACATCCTGGGTCTGCCGGGCGGTTCCCTCGCCGCCGGCCGGCCGCTGTTCCAGCTCGGCATGGACTCCCTGACGGCTCTCGGCCTGCGTGGCCGGATCGCCCAGCTGACCGGAGTCACCGTGCCCGTACAGATCGTCCTCGGCGACGAGGGCTGCCTGGGCGTGGCCGGTCACCTCCTGCGGGAACTGAACGGCGGCTCGGCAGGATCGCCCGCCGGCAGCGCACCCCGCTGGCTGCGTACCCTGAAGCCGGCGGCCGAGCCCAGGGCCCGGATCGTCTGCATCGCCGGCGGCGGCGGTACCACCGCCGGACACGTTCCGCTCATCCGGCATCTGCCCGACGACGTGGAACTGCTGGCCGTGCAGATGCCCGGCCGGGAGGGCCGCGCGGACGAGGCCCCCGCGACGGTCATGCGGGACGTCGTCGCCGGGACGGCCGCGGAACTGGTGGACCGCCCGCGGGTGGCCACCGTCGTCTACGGACACAGCCAGGGCTCCTGGATGGCCTGGGAACTGACCCGGTTCCTGTCCGGCCTGCCCGACGCCCCGCCGCTGACCTTCGTACCGGCGTGCGCGCTGCCGCCCTTCGTCGAGGTGCCGCCGGCGATGCGCCGCATGGAGGAGCTGGCCGCCTCGCTCGACCAGGCGTCCGTGGCGGACCTGGCGGACGTCTTCCGGGGCATCCTGCCCGACGAGGTGCTGAGGAGCCCCGAGCTGCTCGCCTCGTACCGCACCGCCCTGCTCCACGACGCGGTTCTGTCGACCAACCACCGGGACGGCCTCGTCGGCGACGACCGGCCCCCGCTCGACGTCCCCGTGGTCGCCGTCGCGGCGAAGGACGACCCGGTCCTTCCCGACGGAACCATGCAGGGCTGGCACCACCTGACACGCGGCGAATTCGTGCTCCGCGTCATCGACGGAAGTCACGCAGCACCGATCGAGAACTCCGAAGCGATGGCCGCGCAGCTCCTGGCGGCGATCCGAAAGGACAGGGGAGAAGAGAATGCCTGAAGTCATCCGCCCGGACGGCGCACGGATCCACTACGAGGTGCACGGGAACGGCTTCCCGGTGCTGCTGCTGGCCCCCGGCCATGTGAGCAGCGGAACCGACACCTGGAACGACAACTTCTACGACCCGGTACGTGAACTGTCGCAGCACTTCACGGTGATCGCGATGGACCAGCGCCATGCCGGCCGCAGTGCCGCCCCGGCCGTTCCGTTCTCCTACGAGCAGACCGCGGGCGACCAACTGGCCGTGCTCGACGCCGTCGGAGCCGAGCAGGCTCACATCGTGGCCGCCGAGTTCGGCTGCGTGCACGCCTGGCGGCTGGCACACGACGCGCCGCAGCGAGTGCGGTCGATCGTGGCGCAGGAACCGGCCGGCCGGGACGCGGACACCTCGCTGGGCGACTTCTTCGGGCTCTTCGACGCGACGATGAGGCTGGTACGGGCCGCGGGGTTCGACGACCCGGAGACCGAGGGCCTCGGCGCGGTGTTCGAGGCCGCGGCCCGCGACGGTGTCTTCGCCCGCAACCTCGAGGCCGGCCCGTTCGCGGCGCGGCTGCACGACGACGAGGAGTTCCGCAAGGAACTGCTCACCTTCCGGCGCGAGAAGTACATCACCCTGCTGGTGCGCTTCCGGGACGCGATGTTCCCCGACGGCCGGGCCCACTTCTCCGTGCCGGACCAGTGGATCGGCACCCTCCCCGCCCCGCTGCTGGTCCTCCCGGGTACCGGCGTGCGCCGGCCCCGCGCCCTGGCCGAGCGGCTCGCCACCGAGGCGCCGCGGGCCACCGCGCTCGCTCCGGGCTTCGACGCGCCCGACCGGCGCGACGGGACGGTGGCGTCGATCGTCGAGTTCCTGCTCCAGAACACCCCCAGCCGAAAGAGGTAACGGCCCATGCAATCGCTCGCAGAGATCGACATCACCAGTGAGCAGCTGTACGACGACAAGGGCTACCCGTGGCAGGAGTGGGACCGGCTCCGGCAGGAGTCTCCCGTCCACTGGTACCACCGCCCCGGCTACGAGCCGTTCTGGGCGCTGACCCGGCACGAGGACATCTCCTGGGTCGCGCGCAACCCGGAGCTGTTCTCCTGCCGCGAGCGCACCGCCGTCGAGACCCCGGACGAGATCGACCCGTGGGAGATGGAGCGGGAGCGCCGCGGCCAGGTCTACGGCCACGTCGCCGACTACCCCGCCGGCCTGGGCTTCATGGACGCGCCGCTGCACCGGCAGGTCCGGCAGGCGATGTACCCCTGCTTCACGCCGAAGGCGACCGCGGCGATGGAGGAGCGGTTCTTCGAGCTGTCCACCTCCTATGTCACCGACTTCCTGAAGAAGCTGGACGAGGAGGGCACCGCCGACGTCGCCCACGACCTCGCCGGCCGGCTGCCGCTCGCCGCCATCTTCGAACTCCTCGGCGTGCCCAACGAGGACTGGGACCACCTCTTCCGCGTCCACCAGGACACCGCGGCGGCCTTCCACAAGGGCTACAAGCAGGAGGAGGGCGAGGAGGCCATGGCCCGCTTCATGCGCGCCATGGTGGAGCTCGACCAGTACATGTCCGCCCTCGCCAGGAAGCGCATGGAGGAGGGCGGCGCCAACGGCACGGACGTGCTCAGCCGGCTCGCCCGCGCCGACGTCGGGGGCAACCCGCTCCAGTTCCACGACATGTCGTACCAGCTGTTCAACCTCGTGCAGGCCGGCAACGGCACCACCCGCAACGCCATCACCGGCGGCCTGAAGGCCCTGCTGGAGAACCCCGGCCAGCTGCAGCTCCTGATCGACGACCCCTCCCTGCTCGACGGGGCCGTGGAGGAGATCCTGCGGTGGACGTCGGTCGCCGTGGTCATGGCCCGCACCGCCCGCCAGGACACCGAGATCCGCGGACAGCGCATCCGCAAGGGCGAGACGGTGGCGATGTTCTTCCCGGCCGCCAACCGCGACCCCGAGGTCTTCCCCGACCCCTACCGCTTCGACATCACCCGCAAGCCCAACCGTCACATCGCCTTCGGCGGCAACGGCGAGCACCGCTGCATCGGCGCCGCCCTGGCCAAGACCGAGCTGCGCGCCATGTTCCGCGCCCTGCTCCCGGTCCTGCCGACGCTGGAGCTGCACGGCGAGTCGAAGATGCTCGTGCTGCGCCTGCTCATCTCCGAGTTCGTGCAACTGCCGGTGCGCCGGAAGGCGGCCTGAGATGACCGTGGAGACCGGCGTCGAACCGGCGGCCCGCCCCGTGCCGGCCACGGTCGAGGAGTTCGCCGCCTGCGACGAGGCGGACCTGGAGATCGTCGTCCCCTGGACCGGGCCGGCCATCGACCCCACCACGGGCGCCCTGAAGGCGCCCCTTCCGCCCACCTATGTCGTGGCCACGTCCGGAGGCTGGCCCAAGCCCGGCGCGATCGAGGTGGCCACCGACCTCAACCGGGTGCTCCTGGAGGAACTGTGGCGCTGCGAGGGACTGCTCGCCGCGACGTTCGCCATCTCCGAGAAGTGCTGGATGAGTTCGCGTGCGCTCGCGGTGTGGACGGACGAGGAGTCACTGCAGGCGTTCCTGACGTCCGAGGGCCACATGAACGCGGTACGCAGGACGAAGAACCTGGCCTACGCCTGGGAGGGCACGCGATGGGTGAGCAACTCGCCCGTCCTGCCCACCTTCGACGAGGTACGGGCCAGGCTCGCCGAACAGAGAAAGAGGAAGAGGACATGACGATCGCCCCCGCGGAACCCGGCACGGACGCCCTCGGCGCCCACCTGCTGCAGGAATTCGACCTGGCCTACGAGATGATCCTGCAACTCATCGACGGGTTCGACGAGGAAAGCGCCCGGACGGCGCCGCCCGGACACATGCCCGCCCTGTGGTTCCTCGGCCACCTGATGTGTTCCAAGGACTATGTGTCGGGTCTCTATCAGGAAGGCGGAATAGCCCTTTCTCTGGAATTCTACGAGAAGTGGGCAGGCGACTGCGATCAGGTCGACTGGGAGAACGCCCCGTCACTGGCCGAGATGCTCGGCCTGTACAAGCAGATCCACCGGCGGCTGCGTGAACTCGTCGGCACGCTGAGCCCCGAGGATCTGCACCGCGAGACTCCCGTCGAGATTCAAGCCCCGCTTGACGATTACTGGAAGACCCGTCTCGCCAAGCTCGGGTCCGCGCTGTCGCTGGTGCAGATGCACGACGCCTACCACGGCGGTCAACTGGGAAGTCTGCGGGGAGCCCTGGGGATGACGGTTCCGTTCTGAACCGCCGCGCCCGAGAACGCGGAGCGCCGGCACCGCGCCGCTGGTACAGTGCCGGATCGCCGTGAGCGCAATCTCTGCGACCCCGAAGAAGGTGTTTTCATGACCTCCCACATTGCATTCTTCAATTTCCCTGCATTTGGGCATCTGAATCCGACATTGGGGGTCGTGGCGGAACTCGTGCGGCGCGGCCACCGGGTCTCGTGCACGACCACGGACCGGTTCGCCCCGGCCATCGAGGCAGTGGGTGCCGAACCGGTCCGCTACACCTCCGTCTTCGGGGAGTACTACACCAACCCGTTCACCCCCGAGGCGATCTCGGGCGAAGGGCTGCGCACGCTGGAGGAGGCGACCTCCCTGGTCGCCCAGGTCGAGGGCTTCTACGGCGAGAACCGCCCCGACGTGATCCTCCACGACTTCATGGCGTGGGGGGCCCGCTTCTACGCCGCACAGCACGACGTCCCCCTGGTGCGGCTCTTCCCGTCGTACGGGTTCAACGAGCACTTCTCCATCCAGGCCAAGTTCCCCATGGCCGAGATGACCGACCCCAAGGTCATGGAGATGATCGCCAAACTGGAGGGGATGCTGCCGGAACTCGGGTTCCCCGGGAAGACGGCCATGGAGTTCCTCATGGAGCCGGCCGGCCTCGGCATCATCTTCCTGCCGAGGGACTTCCACTACGACGGGGACACCTTCGACGAGCGCTTCGTCTTCGCGGGCCCCTGCCTGGGCGACCGGTCGGCGTTCCAGGGGACGTGGCAGCCGGAGTCCGAGGACCGCCCGGTCCTCTACCTGTCCCTCGGCACCGCCGCCACCGGCTGGCCGGAGTTCTTCCACACCAGCGTGGAGGCGTTCGGCGACAGCCACTGGCAGGTGCTGCTGTCGGTGGGCGACACCCTCGACCCGGCGGAACTGGGCACGCTGCCGCGGAACTTCGATGTGCGCCGCAGCTTCCCTCAGCTGGACGTGCTGAAGCGCGCCTCGCTGTTCGTCACCCACGGCGGCATGAACAGCGTCATGGAGTCCCTCTACAACGGCGTGCCGATGATCGTCATCCCGCAGATGAGCGAGCAACGCGCCAACGGGATGCGGGTCGACGAGCTCGGCTTCGGCCGGCTGCTGCCGCGTGAGGACTTCACGGTCGAGGCGCTGCGCAAGAGCGTCGAGGACATCGCCGCGGACCAGACGGTCGCCGAGCGCACCAAGGACATGGGCCGGCGCATGCGCGAGACCGACGGCCCGGCCCTCGCCGCGGACGCCGTGGAGGAGTACCTGGCCCGCCGCACGGTCTGAGCTCCAGCGGACCTCGAGCGGACCCGGGGAGAGTGACGGGACAGCAACTCGCGTGCTGCGCCCGCCGCCGGCCCGACAAGGGTGTGTCTTCGCAGGCGGCCGTGTCAGCCCGCGAGGGCGACACGGCCGCTGTCGTATGCGCCCGGGCGGTCCGGGCGCAACCGGCGGCAGCGCCCCGACGACAACCGTCTCCGCAACGAGGAAGACACTGTGAAACGACTGATAGGCATGACCGTGGCGGCGGCTGCCGCGCTGGCTGTCGCCCTCACACCCATGGGAGCGCAGGGCTCGCCCGCACCGGAGGACGGCGCCGCGGGCCGCGGGCGCATCGCCTTCCCGGGCATCGGTTCGCTCTCGCAGCCCTCGGGCAAGGGAAGCTTCCGCTTCGGGGTGTCGAGCTCGGCCACGCAGATCGAGGACCGCAACACGAACAACGACTGGTACCTGTGGACCAGGCCGGCCCCCGAAGGCCTGGGCAAGAGCCCGTTCGTGGGCGACGGCGTCGGCGGTTACACGCGGGCGGTCGAGGACATGGACCTGGTCGACGACCTGAACGTCGACTCCTACCGCTTCAGCATCGAGTGGTCCAGGATCGAACCCGAACGGGACAAGATCGACGAGGCGGCCCTCGACCACTACGGCAAGCAGCTCGACGCACTCGCGGCCAAGGGCATCCGCCCCATGGTGACGCTGCATCACTTCGCCAACCCGGTGTGGGTCGACGACCCGCGCGACGTCGCCTGTGCGCACGGCCCGAGCAACACCAACCTGTGCGGGCTCGACCACCCGCAGGGCGGCAGGCTCGTGGTGTCCGAGATGGCGGAGTTCGCCGCACTGCTCGCCCGGCGGTTCGGCGACCGCGTCGACGAGTGGGTGACGGTCAACGAGCCGATGGTGTACATGACCTTCGCCCACGCATTCGGCGCCGGTCCGCCCGGCAAAGCCCACCTCAACCCGGCCGACCTGCCCAGATTCACCGCAGCCCAGCGCGGCTACCTCCAAGCGCACGTGGCGATGTACCGGGCCGTGAAGAAGCACGACCGGGTCGACGCCGACCGGGACGGCGCCGCCTCGAGCGTGGGTCTGACGGTGGGTGCCCAGGAGTACGTGCCCATCCGCGACGGCAAGCTGAGCGACGACCGCCGCGACGTCGAGGCCCGCGACCGCTACCGCCAGTACCTCGACTTCGGGTTCGTCGACGCCTTGCGGGACGGCACGTTCGACAGCGACCTGGACGGCGAACCCGACGAACGCCACCCCGGCTGGAAGGGCACCCTCGACTGGCTGGGCCCGCAGCTCTACGCCCGTATCGGCGTCTCCGCCAAGGGCGGCACCGGCACCGGCCAGACGTACCCGGTGATCGGTGTCGACCTGTGCACCACGGCCCCGTGCCTGCCCTACCGCGACCCGTCGTACTTCGTGCCCGCCATGGGCTACGAAGGCTCCCTGCAGGGCATGACGGGAGTGCTGAAGGAGTACTCAAAGCGCTACCCCGGCGTACCGCTGCTGGTGAGCGAGTCCGGCATCGCCACCGAGAACCCTGCGCGTCGCACCGAGCACATCGTGCGCACGCTGGAACAGATCGCCGCGGCCCGCGCCGCCGGGGCCGACGTGCGCGGTTACTACCACTGGAGCCTGCTCGACAACTTCGAGTGGCTCTCGGGCTACACGGCCCGCTTCGGCCTGTACGAGGTCGACCGCACGACCATGGAGCGCATCCCCACGCAGTCCGTGAGCGTCTACTCGGCCATCGCCGGCTCCCGCACCCTGACGCCGCAGCAGCGCAAGGCGTACGGCGGCACCGGCCCGCTGAGCCCCGAGCAGGGCGGCGCCACACCGAGCACCGCCCCCGCTCCCGCCGGCCGGGAGCCCCGAGGACGGCGGTGAACCCCGCCCCGGCCGGCTGACACCACGCACGGGCGTACCCCCGGGACAGCTTCACCGCGGGTGCGCCCGCGCCCGTCACCGGCCGGTCGCGGACCGCCGCGAGAAGAACCGTGCCGCTCCGCGGCCGGGTCCGCACGGACGGATCCCGCCTCGACCCGGGCTCGAGAAGGCCTGCCGACGCTGGAACTGGCGCCGTGCGGCACCCGCGCCCCCCAGCCCGCCTCGGGCACCGGTCGTTCGCTTCCCACGAGCTTCGAGGATGAGCAGATGAGCTATGCCCAGGTGAACAACGGCGCAGACCGGGACACGACCTCCGCCGAGGACGTCACCACCTTCCTTCGGACATCGGTCGCGGCCCTGCTGGACGTCACACCCGAGTCCGTCGACACCGGCCGGCCCCTGCGCGACCTCGGGCTGGACTCGATGCGCATCGTGTCCCTCGTCGCCGCCCTCTCACAGCACCTGGGCCGGCCCGTACCCGGCTGGGTGGTGTGGCAGTACCCGACGATCGCCACCCTCGCCGCCCATCTGGCCGGCACCGCCCCCCTCCCGGCCGCCTCCGGCGCCCCGGTCCGCGCCGAGGACGGCGAACCGATCGCCGTCGTCGGCCTCGGCTGCCGGCTGCCCGGCGGCATCGACACCCCCGAACAGCTCTGGCAGGCCCTGACCGACGGCCTGGACGCGATCCGCGAGGTGCCCGCCGACCGCTGGAACGTCCACGAGTGGCTGGACCCCGACCCCCGCGCGCCCGGCAGGATGAACACCCGCTGGGGCGGCTTCCTCGACGACGTCTCCCACTTCGACGCCGAACTGTTCCGCATCTCCCCGGCCGAGGCCCGGCACATGGACCCCCAGCAGCGCATGGCGCTCGAGGTCGCGTGGTCCGCCCTGGAGGACGCCCGGATCGTGCCCGGCTCCCTGTCCGGCAGCCGCACCGGTGTGTTCCTCGGCGCCATGGCGCAGGAGTACCACCTGGCCACCGGCGCCGACCCCGACGCCATCGGCCCCCACTCCGCCGTCGGCTGGGACAACTCCGTCATCCCCGCCCGCATCGCCTACACCCTCGGCCTCCAGGGGCCGGTGATGGCCGTCGCCACCGCCTGCAGCTCCTCCCTCACCGCCACCCACCTCGCCGTGCAGAGCCTGCGCCGCGGCGAGAGCGACCTCGCCCTCGCCGGCGGCGTCAACGTGATGCTGCACCCGCACACCACCGTCGCCATGACCAAGTTCGGCGGCATCAACCCCGACGGCCAGTGCCGCGCCTTCGACGCGGGCGCCGCCGGATACGTGCGGGGTGAGGGCGCCGGCGTCGTCGTCCTGCGCCGCCTGTCCGACGCCCTCGCCGCCGGCGATCGCGTCTACGCCGTCATCCGCGGCACCGCCGTCAACAACGACGGCGCCTCCAACGGCCTGACCGCCCCCAACCCGCAGGCCCAGGTCGATGTCGTGCGCGCCGCCTGGCAGGACGCCGGGGTGGAACCCCGTGACGTCTCCTACGTCGAGGCGCACGGCACCGGCACCCTCCTCGGCGACCCCGTCGAGGCGCAGGCACTCGGCACCGTCTTCGCCGAAGGCCGCACCGGCAACCTGCGCCTGGGCTCCGCCAAGACCAACTTCGGGCACCTGGAGCCCGCCGCCGGAGCCGTCGGCCTGCTCAAGACCGCCCTCGCCCTCCACCACGGCGAACTCCCCGCCAGTCTCCACTTCGACGAACCGAACCCGCACATCGACTTCGAAGGCAACCGCCTGAGCGTGGTCACCGAGCACCAGCCCTGGCCCGCCGCCCCCCGCCGCTACGCCGGCGTCAGCGGCTTCGGCTTCGGAGGCACCAACGTCCACGTCGCCCTGGAGGAGGCCCCCGACCGGCGCCGGTCCCTGCGGCCCCTCACCGCCGACAGCGCACAGGCCCTCCACGACAGCGTCACCGCCCTCACCGGCGGCACCACCGCGTCCGGCGGCACCCTCGCACCCGAACCGGGCGAGCACCGAGCCGTCGCCGCCGTGACCGGCACCACCGCGGAACTCCTCGCGGGCCCCGTCGGCACCGGTGAACGGCCCCCGCTCGCCTTCCTCTTCTCCGGCCACGGCTCACAGTGGCTCGGCATGGGCCGCGACCTCCTCACCGAGCCCGCCTTCCGCGCCGCCCTGGACGCCTGCGACACCGCCGTGCGCCGGTACACCGGCTGGTCCGTCACCGAGGAACTCCTCGCCGGCCGCACCCGTTCCCGGCTGCACCGCACCGACGTCGTCCAGCCCGTGCTGTTCTCCGTGCAGATCGCCCTGGCCCGCACCCTGACCGCCTGGGGCCTGGAACCCGACACCGTTCTCGGACAGAGCGTCGGCGAGGTCGCCGCGGCCGTCGTCGCCGGCGCCCTCGACCTGGACGAAGGCGCGCGCCTGATCACCACCTGGTCCGCGCTGATCACCGAACGCGCCGGCGGCCTCGGCGCCCTCACCGTCTGCGACCTCGACATCGACGAGGCAGCCGAACTCGCGGCCGACCCCACCCGCGGCATCACCGTCGCCGGCCACCTCGCCCCCGGACAGGTCTGCCTGTCCGGACCCCTGGACGCTGTCGCCGCACTCGAACGCGACCTCGCGGAGCGCGGCACCCGCACACTGCGCGTCAACATCGACTACGCCTCCCACAGCGACACCCTGCGCGGCCTCGCCCCCGAACTCCTCCGCCGCCTCGGCACGGTCCGCGCCCGCACCACCTCCGTCCCCTTCTTCTCCACCGTTCTCGCCGACCACGTCGACGGCACCGCCCTGGACGCCGGCTACTGGGCCCGCAACATGTGCGAACCGATGCTGCTGACCGAGTCGGTGACCGCCCTGGCTCTCGCCCGTCCCGCCGCCAGCCGTGGACTGCGCGTCATCGAGATAGCCCCGCACCCCGTCGCCCGCCACTCCGTCGAGCGGACCTTCACCGACCTCGGCGACACCCGCTCGTCGGCCCTCGCCACCTGCCGCCGCGACCACAGCGCCCGCCGCGACCTGGAGGAACTCGCCGCACGCCTGTGGTGCGACGGACACGACATCGACTGGAACGCCGTGCACGGCCGCCAGGAGCCGGCCGCCCGCCGTGCGCCCCTCATCCTGACGGTGTCCGGCAAGACCGCACAGGCCCGCGCCGCGAACGCCGCCCTGCTCGCCGACCACCTCCAGGGCGGCACCGAGGGCGATCTTCTCGACGCCGCCTACACCGCCGCCCACCACCGCACCCACTTCGAGCACCGGGCCGGCGTCACCGCCGGGTCCGTCGCCGGGGCCGTCGAGGCGCTGCGGGCTCTGGCCGGCCACCGGGCCCACCCGGACGTCGTCGAGGGTGCCGCCGTCACCGCCCCGCTGGCGGTGCTGTTCACAGGTCAGGGCAGTCAGCGTCTCGGTATGGGCCGTGCCCTGTACGTGGCGTTCCGGGAGTTCCGCGAGGCCTTCGACGAGGTGGCCGCCGCGCTGGACCCGCACCTGCGGGTGCCGCTGACGGCCGTGCTGTTCGCGGCCGAGGACAGTGCGGACGCGGAGCTGGTGCACCAGACGGAGTTCGCCCAACCGGGCCTGTTCGCGGTCGAAGTGGCCCAGTTCCGGCTGTGGCAGGCGTGGGGGCTCGCGCCCGCCGCGGTGGCGGGACATTCGGTGGGCGAGCTGGCTGCCGCGCACGTGGCCGGGGTACTGGACCTGGCCGACGCGGCACGGCTGGTGTCGGCGCGCGGCCGGCTGATGCAGACGTGCGAGGCGGGCGGCGCGATGGCGTCCGTGGAGGCACCGGAACAAGAAGTGGCCAAGGTCCTGGCCTCGGTCGAGGGCCGCATCTCGGTGGCGGGGCTCAACAGCCCCACGCAGACCGTCGTCAGCGGCGACCGCGCGGCCGTGCAGACGGTCGTCGCGCATTTCGCCGCAGCCGGACGCCGGACACGAGAGCTGGTCGTCTCGCACGCCTTCCACTCCCCGCACATGGACGCGATGCTCGCCGCCTACGAGCACGTCGCCGCCTCCTGCACCTTCGGCGAGCCCACGATCCCGCTGGTGTCGACGGTGACCGGCGACCGGGCGACGGCCGCGGAACTGGCCGCCCCGGCCTACTGGGTGCGCCAGGTCCGCGAGCCGGTGAGGTTCCTGGACGCCGTGCGCACGCTGGAAGCATCCGGCACGGCGCGCTACCTCGAGTGCGGCCCGGCGGCCGTGCTGTCCGCGATGGGGGCCGGATGCGTCGAGAGAGAAGCGGTGTTCGTCGCTTCCCAGCGCGCCCCGCGCGGCACCGAACCCGTCGACGAGGTCCGCACCCTGACCCGCGCCCTCGCCGCCCTGCACGTCGCGGGCGAGGCCCTCGCCTTCGACCGCGTCCTGGCCGGAGGCCGGCCCGCCGCCCTGCCCACCTACGCCTTCCAGCGCGAGCACCACTGGCTGGAGACCACCCGCGACGCGCGCTCCGGCGCCCGCGAACCATCCGGCGCCGAGGACGCCTTCTGGGAGGCCGTCGGCAGCGGCGAGGCCGGCAGACTGTCCGCACTCCTCGGCGCGGCCGACGCCGACGCGATCGCCGCCGTCCTGCCCCACCTGGCCGCCTGGCGCGCACAGCAGACCCGCACGGCCCGCATCTCCGACTGGATCTACGAGGAGACATGGGAGCCCTCCGCCGTCGCGCGCACCGCGCCCACCCTCCACGGACACTGGCTGATCGCCGCCTCCGCGACCGCCTCCGCCCGCGCCGAACGCCTCGCCGCCGCCCTCGCGGCCGCCGGAGCCCACCCCCACGTCCTGACCACCGGCACCGACCGGCCCGCCTGCGCCGCGCTGATCGCCGCCCTGACCGCGGCCCTCGGCGAGGACACCCTCAGCGGCGTCCTCGCCCTCACCACGGACGGCACTCCGCACCCCGACCACCCGGACCGGACCGCGACCGCCGTGCACGGCCTCACTCTCGTGCAGGCCCTGGCGGACACCGCCGTACGGGCCCCGCTGTGGTTCCTCACCGAGGGAGCCGTCGCCGCACACGCCGCCGACCCGGCACCCGACCCCGCCCAGGCCCAGACATGGGGCCTCGGCCATGTCGTCGCCCTCGAACACGCCGCCCGCTGGGGCGGACTGATCGACCTGCCCGCCGACCCCGGCGACGGCGAGCTGCGCCAGCTGCTCGCGACCCTCGCCGCACACGGCACGCCCACCGCCGAGGAACACGTCGCCCTGCGCCCCTCCGGACGCCTCGCCCGCAGGCTCCGCCGTGCCGACCCGGGCGCGGAGATCCGCCCCTTCACCCCACGCGGCACGGTCCTCGTCACCGGTGGCAGCGGAGCCCTCGCCGCGCACCTCGCCCGCCGCCTCGCCGAACGGGGCGCCGAGCACCTCGTCCTCGCCTCCCGGCGCGGCCCCGCCACCGACGGCGCCGCCGAACTCACCGCCGGCCTCGAAGCCCTCGGTGCCCGCGTCACCCTCGCCACCTGCGACCTCACCGACCGGCAGCAGGTCGCCGCCCTCGTCGACACGCTCACGTCGGACGGCACCCCGCTGCGCGCCGTCTTCCACACCGCGGGCCTTCTCGACGACCGGCTGCTGGACGGCCAGGACGCCGAGTCCCTCGCCGCGGCCGCCGCGCCCAAGCTCACCGCGGCTCTTCACCTGGACGACCTCACCCGCGACATCGACCTCGACGCGTTCGTGCTGTACTCCTCCGTCGTCGGCGTCCTCGGCAACGTCGGCCAGGCCAACTACGCCGCCGCCAACGCCGCCCTCGACGCGCTCGCCGCCCGCCGCCGCGCGGCCGGCCTGCCCGCCGTCTCCGTCGCCTGGGGCCCCTGGGCCGACGGCGGCATGACCCACGGTGCCGCCGAGACCCAGCTGCGCCGCATCGGCCTCGACCCCATGCCCGCCGCGGACGCGCTGGACGCCCTGGACGCCGTACTCGACCGGGGCCCCGCCGTCCTCGTCGCCGGCATCGACTGGGCCCGTGCCGCCACCGCCTACGGCGAAGGCCGCGACCGCCCCTTCCTGCGCACCATCCCCGAGGCCGCCCGCGCACGGGCGGACGCCGCGACCACGGACACCGGCACGACGGTACGGGCGACCCTCCTCGACCTGCCCGAGGAGGCGCGCGCCGACCATGTGCGACATCTGCTGGCCCGCGAGGCCGCGGCGGTCCTCGGCGTGCAGGATCCCGCAGCCCTCGATCCCGAGCGCGGCTTCAAGGACCTCGGCTTCGACTCGATGATGTCCGTCGACTTCAGCGTCCGCGTCCAGCAGCGCACCGGCGTGCTCACCCCGAAGACCCTCGTCTTCGACCACCCCAACCTGGCCGCCGCCGCCCGCTGGCTGCTCGGCGAACTCACCCCCGCCCCGCAGACCGACCCGGCGGCTCCCGCCGGCGTCCGCCGTCCGGCCGACGAACCCCTGGCCGTCGTCGGCGTCGGCCTGCGCATGCCCGGCGACGCCCACGACCTCGACAGCCTCTGGCAGGTCCTCGCCGAGGGCCGCGACACGGTCACCACCGTGCCCGCCGACCGCTTCGACGTCGACGCCTACTACGATCCCGACCCCGACGCCGACGGTCACACCTCCACCCGCCACGCCTCCTTCCTCGGCGACGTGGCCCACTTCGACGCCGCCTTCTTCGGCATCAGCCCACGCGAGGCCGAACCGATGGACCCGCAGCACCGGCTGCTGCTGGAGTCCGCCTGGAACTGCCTGGAGAACGCCGGCATCCGCCCGCGCGACCTGCGCGACGGCACCACCGGCGTCTTCGTCGGCGCGGGCGTCGGCGAGTACGGCAAGCACCGGCAGGGCGGCACCGCCGACACCTACACCCTGACCGGCACCCTGCCCAGCTTCAACGCCGGCCGGCTCTCCTACCACCTGGGCCTCCAGGGACCGGCGCTGTCCGTGGACACCGCCT
The DNA here is from genome assembly GCF_055567995.1 of Streptomyces sp. NPDC026246. NCBI lineage: Bacteria > Bacillati > Actinomycetota > Actinomycetes > Kitasatosporales > Streptomycetaceae > Streptomyces > Streptomyces sp. NPDC026246. The sequence continues at coordinate 166,951 of NZ_JBVHPJ010000015.1, forward strand.
GCTCCTCCTCCCTCGTCGCCCTTCACCTGGCCTGCGAGGCACTGCGCGCCGACACGTGCGAACTGGCCCTCGCCGGCGGTGTGCAGGTGCTCGCCGACCCGGACGCGTTCGTGGCGCTCAGCCGCTCCCACGCGCTCGCACCCGACGGCCGCAGCAAGACGTTCTCCGCCGAGGCCGACGGCTACGGACGCGGCGAGGGCGTCGGCATGATCGCCCTGATGCGGCTGTCCGACGCCGTCGCACAGAACCGCACCGTGCTGGGCGTGATCCGGGCGACCGCCGTCAACCACGACGGAGCCAGCAGCGGGATCACCGCCCCCAACGGCTCCTCGCAGCAGAAGGTCATCCGCACCGCCCTCGCCTCGGCCGGACTCACCTCCGCCGACGTCGACTACGTCGAGTGCCACGGCACCGGCACGTCTCTCGGCGACCCCATCGAGGTGCAGGCACTGGCCGCCGTCTACGGCGAAGGCCGCGAGCCGGGCCGCGAACTCGGACTCGGCACGGCCAAGAGCGTCATCGGCCACCTGGAGTCGGCGGCCGGCATCGCGGGCGTCTGCAAGGTGCTCGCCTCCTTCCGCCACGACGCGCTGCCCGCGACGCTCAACAGCAGCCCGCGCAACCCGAACATCGCCTGGGACGACCTCCCGGTCCGCGTCGTGGACACCCTCGAACCGTGGCAGCGGGACGGGTCGCGTCCGCGTCGTGCGGGTGTGTCGTCGTTCGGTCTGAGCGGCACGAACGCGCATGTGATCGTGGAGGAGCCGCCCGTCTCCGCTTCTGTCGAGCCGGTGGCCGGGGGAGTGGCGGGTCCGGTGCCGGTGGTGGTGTCGGGCCGTGACGAGGCCGCGCTGCGGGAGCAGGCCGGGCGCTGGGCGTCGTGGCTGACCGCTCACCACGACGTGGCCCTCGCCGACGTCGCCGTCACGGCCGCCCGGCACCGCACGCACTTCGATCAGCGGGCCGGCGTCGTCGCCGCCGACACGCCCGCTCTGGCGGAGGCGCTGCGTGCGCTGGCGGCCGGTGAGGCCCACGACGCCGTGGTGACGGGTACCGCGCAGCGGCGCGGGAAGGTGGTCTTCGTCTATCCGGGCCAGGGTTCGCAGTGGGTCGGGATGGGGCGTGAACTGCTCGCGTCAAGTGAGGTGTTCCGGGAGTCGGTCGAGGCGTGTGATGCGGCCTTGCGTCCCTTCACCGGCTGGTCGGTGCGTGAGGTGCTGGCCGGTGAGGAGGGCGAGCATCCGCCGTTCGACCGGGTCGACGTGGTGCAGCCGGCGCTGTTCGCCATGGGTGTCGGGCTGTCGGCGCTGTGGCGTTCGCTGGGTGTCGAGCCCGCTGCTGTGGTGGGCCATTCGCAGGGCGAGGTCGTCGCGGCCGTCGTCAGTGGGGCGCTCACCGTCGAGCAGGGCGCGCAGATCGTCGCGGCGCGTTCGCAGGCGGTGCTGTCCTGTGCCGGTCGGGGCGGTATGGCGCTGATCGAGCGTCCGGTGGCGCAGGTGGAGGAGTTCCTCGCCCCCTACGGCGACGCTCTCTCCGTCGCCGCCGTCAACACCGCCGGTTCGACGGTCGTCTCCGGCGAGGCGGACGCCATCGTGCGGATCGTGGCGGAGCTGCAGGCGAAGGACGTCTACGCACGCAAGATCAATGTGGACTACGCGTCCCACCACGCACAGATGGAGCCGCTCCTGCCGGACCTGGCCGCCCGGTTCCGGGATCTCACCCCTCAGGTCGCGGAGATCGCCTTCTACTCGACCGTGACCGGCGCGGCCGCCACGGGCACGGAGCTGGACGGCACGTACTGGTGCCGCAACCTGCGCGAGCCGGTCCGCTTCGACCGCGCCCTCACCACGCTCCTCGACGACGGCCACACCGTCTTCGTCGAGATCTCCGCCCACCCCGTCCTGTCGATGCCCCTCACCGACGGCAGCAGTGAGCGCGGCGGGATCGTCGTCGGCTCCCTCAGCCGGCGGGGCGGTGGCGTGGCCCAACTGCTGCACAACCTGGGTCTGCTCCACGTCCAGGGCCACGAGCTCGACTGGGGCAGGGTACTGGGCGCCGGTACGGTCGTACCGCTGCCGACCTACGCCTTCCAGCGCGAGCGGTACTGGTCGGACGTACCCAGGACGAACGGGGACGCCGGATCGCTCGGTCTCGACGCCTCCGCACACCCGTGGCTCGGCGCGGTGACACCCCTCGCCGGCGGCGAGGGGTACCTGATCACCGGCCGGCTGTCGCTTGCCGAGCAGCCGTGGCTCGCGGACCACACGGTCTTCGGGTCGGTCATCGTGCCCGGCACCGGACTGCTGGAGCTGGCCACCGCCGCGGCGCACGAGGCCGGGGCGGCCGGGATCGCCCAACTGACGCTGGCCGAACCGCTGGTGATCGACGACGCCGTACGGATCCAGATCACCGTCGGCGCGGCGGACGCCACGGGCCGCCGGACGATCGACGTCCACAGCAGCCCGGACACCGCACCCGCCGCATGGACGCGGCACGCCTCCGGCGAGCTGGCCGAGGCCACCGCCGAACCGGACACCCCGGTGTTCGGGGAACTGGCGCAGTGGCCGGTACCGGGAGCCGAACGGGTCGAACTCGACGGCATCTACGACCGGTTCGCCGCACAGGGCATCGACTACGGACCCGGATTCCGCGGCCTGACCGAGCTGTGGCGCAAGGGCGACACCGCCTACGGTCTCGTCCGTCTGCCCGACCCGGACGCCGCCACCGGGTTCCTGCTGCACCCGGCGCTGCTGGACGCCGCCCTCCACGTCATGAAGGGCGTCCCCCGCGAGGAGGCCCCCGGCGCGCTGCTGCCGTTCGAGTGGAGCGACGTCGCGCTGCACGCGGCGGGCAGCGGTGAACTGCGCGTACGGATCGAGGTGTCCGATGAGGCCGGCGCCGCGAACGGCCGGCGGATCCGGGTGTGGGCCTGCGACGCGGCCGGCGGGCCCGTCATACGGATCGGGGCGCTGCACCTGCGCCGGGCGACGGCCGGGCAACTGCGCTCCGCGCGTGGTGGCGCCCACGCACTGCACCGTCTGGAGTTCCGGCCGGTCGCGGCCCCCGAGGTGCGGGGCCCGGTCGCGGACGCCGTGCTGACCGGCACGGGCCTGATCGCCGGACTTCTGGGCGTACCGGTCCTCGCGGACGGCGAGGCCCTCGCCGCGCGGCTCGCCGCACAACAGGATGCACCCGCGAGAATCGTCGTCGACGCCACCGGCAGGCCGCCGTTCGACAGCGAGCCCGAAGCCGCCTACCGGGCCACCGAGTTCGCCCTGGCACAGATGCAGGAACTGCTGTCCGACGACCGGCTCACCGGCACCGAGCTGGTGTGGGTGACGCGCGGCAGCGTGGCCGCCGCGCCCGGCGACACGTTCGACGGACTGCCCAACGCGCCCCTGTGGGGCCTGGTCAGGTCCGCGCGCGCCGAGCACCCCGAGCGCACGCTGCGCCTGGTCGACCTCGGCCCGGACGACGCCGACCGTGACGCGCTCGCCCGCGCCCTCGCGGTCACCGGCGAGCCCGAACTGGCCGTCCGGAACGGCGAGGTGCGGGCCGCCCGCCTGGTCCGGGCCGCGCCCGACGACGCCACCGCCGTGGTACGCGCCCTCGACCCCGACGGCGCCGTACTGATCACCGGCGGCACCGGCGAGCTGGGCCACGAGACCGCCCGGCACCTGGTGCGCCACCACGGTGTACGGCACCTGGTGCTGACCTCACGGCGCGGACCCGACGCGCCCGGCGCCACGGAACTCGTCCGGGAACTGGAAGAAGAAGGTGCGCGATACGTCCGAGTGGTGGCCTGTGACGTCTCCCGGCGGGACGATGTGGCGCACGTGCTCGGCGACGCCGCCCAGGACCGCCCGTGGACTGCTGTCCTGCACCTCGCGGGAGTCCTGGACGACGGTGTCCTGCTCGGCCAGGACGCGCGGCGGCTCTCCCGCGTGATGGCCCCCAAGGTCACGGGCGTCCACCACCTGGACGAGCTCACCCGCGACCTGGACCTCGCGGCGTTCGTACTGTTCTCCTCCGCCGCCGGCACCATCGGCACCGCGGGGCAGAGCGTCTACGGCTCCGCCAACACCTACCTCGACGCGTTCGCCGCCCGGCGGCGCGCCGAGGGCCGCCCCGCCACCAGCCTCGCCTGGGGCCTGTGGCACCAGGCCGGCGTCGGCATGACCTCCCACCTGGGGACGGTCGAGCTGGAGCGGATGCGCCGCCAGGGCATCGCCCCGATGCCCTTCGACCAGGGCATGGCCCTGCTCGACACGGCGCTCGCCCGCCCGGCCGGCGACTTCGTCCCCGTGCTGCTCGACCTGCGGGCCGCGCAGCAGGAAGCCGACCGGGGAGGCGAGGTGCCCGCCCTGTTCCGGGCGCTCGTACGGGCCCGGCTGCGCCGCGCGGTCGGCGCCTCCGGCTCCGGCGACGGCCCGGGCGCCCCCGGCGGTGCGGGCGGTCTGCGCGAACGGCTGCTCGCGACGGCCGAGGCAGAGCGCGCGGAGCTGGTCACGGACGTGGTGCTGCGCGAGGTCGCCACGGTGCTGGGTCTGTCCGGCACCGGGACGCTCGACCCGCAGCAGGTGCTCAAGGACCTGGGCCTCGACTCGCTGATGGCGGTCGAACTGCGCCGCCGTCTCTCCGCGGAGACCGGCCTGTCGCTGCCCGCGACCCTCGCCTTCGACCACCCGACCCCCGAGCACATCACCCGGCTCGTCCTGTCCCGCATGGACCTGCCGTCGACCACCGCCCCCGTCCCCACGGCCGCTCACGACCCGGCGTCCCTGCTGAGCTGGGCCGGTCCTGCCGAGACCGGGGAGGAGCGGTCCGTGGACGAGATCAACGCCGAACTCGACGCGCTGCTGGAGGCATCGGGGCTCGACCTCGACTGACCCGCCGGCAGCCCTCGGGGGCCTGGAACCGCTCAAGCCGTGCTCGACCGGTCGCCGGGCATCCTGCCGCCATGACCGATACGGACTTCGCGATTCAGCCCGCGTTCTTCACCGACCCCTTCCCCACCCTGCGAGCCCTCCAGCGGGAAGGGCCGGCCCGCCCCGTCCGGCTGCCGGACGGGGTGGAATGGTGGTTCGTCACCCGGCACGAGGACGTCCGCACCGGCTTGGCGGATCCACGGCTGAGCAGCGCGGCCAACGACCACATGGCCAACGACGAGAGCCTGCCCACCACGGACGCCATCACGAGCGCCAACAACGCCACACGGCGCTCGCTCGTGAACCTCGACCCGCCCGACCACACCCGCCTGCGCAAACTGGTCGTCCGGGCGTTCAGCGCCAAACGTATCGACGGACTGCGCCCGCGCGTGCGGCAGATCGCCGACGAACTCCTCGACGCCATGGCAACGAGTGACGGCGAGGCCGACCTCATCGGCGCCTACGCGTCCGTCCTGCCCATCCGGGTGATCTGCGAACTGCTCGGCGTCCCCGAGGACCACGAGGCGCTCCGCGAGAAGACGGGCGCCGCCTTCCAGGTCGTCCAGGACGACGCCTCCGCGGACGACATGGCACAGGCTTTCGCCTGGCTCACCGCGTACACCGAGCGCCTGATCGCGCTGAAGCACGACAGCCCCGGCGACGACCTGCTCAGCGACCTGATCGCGGTGCACGAGGAGGACGACGACAGGCTCGACGACGAGGAACTGGCGGCCATGGCGCTGACCCTCCTCCTCGCCGGGCACGAGACGACGGTCCAGCTCATCGGCAACGGCATGAACGCCCTGTTCGACCATCCCGAGCAGTTGTCCGAGCTCCGGAAACGGCCCGAGCTGGTCGGCACGGCCGTCGACGAACTGCTGCGCTACGACGGCCCCACCAACCCCGGCGTCGCCCGCTACGCGACCGAGGACGTGACGCTCGGCGGAGTCCGCATCCCCCGTGGCGCACTGGTCCTGCTGTCCGTCGCCGCCGCCAACCGGGACCCGGCCCGATTCACGGACGCCGACCGCCTCGACCTCACCCGTGACGCCACCGGACACCTCGGCTTCGGACACGGCATCCACTACTGCCTCGGCGCGCGGCTGGCCCGCATGGAGGGCGAGATCGCCATCGGCTCCCTGCTGCGCCGCTTCCCGGACATACGCCGGGCCGTGCCGGCCGAGGAGGTCCGGTGGCGGCTGGGCATGGTCCGAGGGCTCGTCTCCCTGCCCGTGATCCTGCGGTGACGACATCCAGGGTGCGTCCACTCGTGCTCTAGCTCGCCCCGATTCGATGGTCGGGCACCACATCTGTCCCGGGTACAGCCGCTTTCCGGCCCCGTCGCACACGACGGCGTGACGCGCCTGGCAGCGAGGGTCGCGCTGATCGCGCAGAAAGGCTCGACGTGTCGAACACACAGCAGGACCTGAAGGCCGCGCTGCCCGCCATCCGGGCACTGCAGAAGCGGGCAGCCGATCTGGAGGCCCAGCTCACCGACCCGATCGCCGTGGTGTCGATGGCATGCCGTCTGCCGGGCGGTATCGACACACCCGAGGCGTACTGGGAACTGCTCGCGTCCGGCGGTGACGCGGTGGGCGGTCTGCCCGACCGCTGGCGCGGACTCGACCTGTACGACCCCGACCCGGAGGCCGTCGGCAAGAGCTATGCGCGCGAGGGTGGGTTCCTCGCGGACGGGCACGTGGAGGACTTCGACGCCGGCTTCTTCGGTGTCTCGCCGCGTGAGGCGGTGTCGATGGACCCGCAGCAGCGGCTGGTGCTGGAGGCGTCGTGGGAGGCGCTGGAGCGGGCCGGGATCCGGCCCGAGACGCTGAGCGAGAGCCGCACCGGCGTCTACCTCGGCACCATGAGCACCGACTACGGCGACCTCGGCCGCAACCTGGACGCCCTGGACGGCTACGTCAGCACGGGCAAGGCCTCCAGTGTCGTCTCCGGGCGGGTCGCCTACACCCTGGGCCTGCAGGGCCCGGCCATCACGGTCGACACCGCGTGCTCGTCGTCGTTGGTGGCACTGCACCTCGCCGTCCAGGCGCTGCGGCAGGGCGAGTGCGAACTCGCCCTGGCCGGCGGCGTCACCGTGATGAGCGCCCCGTCCCTCTTCGTGGAGTTCTCCCGCCTCAAGGGCATGGCCGCCGATGGCCGGTGCAAGTCGTTCTCGGCTGCCGCGGATGGTGCGGGGTGGTCGGAGGGTGTGGGTGTGCTGGTGCTGAAGCGGTTGTCGGCCGCGGAGCGTGACGGCGATCGGGTGCTGGCGGTGGTGCGTGGGTCGGCGGTGAACCAGGACGGACGCAGCCAGGGCCTGACCGCACCGAACGGCCCGTCGCAGCAGCGGGTGATCCGGGACGCGCTGGAAGCGGCGCGGTTGGTGCCGGGGGACATCGATGCGGTCGAGGCGCACGGCACGGGCACCTCGCTGGGTGATCCGATCGAGGCGGGTGCGCTGGCGGAGGTGTTCGGTCCGGGCCGGGATCCCGGGTCGCCGGTGTGGCTCGGCTCGTCGAAGTCGAACATCGGCCACGCCCAGGCGGCCGCCGGCGTCGCAGGGGTGATCAAGATGATCCTCGCGCTCCAGCATCAGATGCTCCCCAAGACCCTGCACGCACAGGAGCCCAGTTCGCTGATCGAGTGGGAGGGCAGCGGACTCCGACTCGTGCAAGAGGCACAGGCGTGGGAGCGGGAGGGGTCGCGTCCGCGTCGTGCGGGTGTGTCGTCGTTCGGTCTGAGCGGCACGAACGCGCATGTGATCGTGGAGGAGCCGCCCGTCTCCGCTTCTGTCGAGCCGGTGGCCGGGGGAGTGGCGGGTCCGGTGCCGGTGGTGGTGTCGGGCCGTGACGAGGCCGCGCTGCGGGAGCAGGCCGGGCGCTGGGCGTCGTGGCTGACCGCTCACCATGACGTGGCTCTGGCCGATGTGGCTGTCACCGCGGCCCGGCACCGCACCCACTTCGAGTCACGGGCGAGTGCGGTGGCGGCGGACGTGCCGGAGTTGGTCCGGGCGTTGCGGTCGCTTGCGGGTGGTGAGGCGCACGACGCGGTGGTGACCGGGGTGGCGGAGCGGCGTGGGAAGGTCGTGTTCGTCTATCCGGGCCAGGGTTCGCAGTGGGTCGGGATGGGGCGTGAACTGCTGGCGTCCAGTGAGGTGTTCCGCGAGTCGGTCGATGCGTGTGATGCGGCCTTGCGTCCCTTCACCGGCTGGTCGGTGCGTGAGGTGCTGGCCGGCGAGGAGGGCGAGCATCCGCCGTTCGACCGGGTCGACGTGGTGCAGCCCGCGCTGTTCGCCATGGGTGTCGGGCTGTCGGCGCTGTGGCGCTCGCTGGGTGTCGAGCCCGCTGCTGTGGTGGGCCATTCTCAGGGCGAGGTCGTCGCGGCCGTCGTCAGCGGGGCGCTCACCGTCGAGCAGGGGGCGCAGATCGTCGCGGCGCGTTCGCAGGCGGTTCTGGCCTGTGCCGGTCGGGGCGGTATGGCGCTGATCGAGCGTCCGGTGGCGCAGGTGGAGGAGTTCCTCGCCCCCTACGGTGACTCCCTGTCGGTGGCCGCGGTCAACACGGCCGGGTCGACGATCATCTCCGGCGAGGCCGATGCCATCGCGCGGATCGTGGCGGAGCTCGGCGCGCAGGATGTCTACGCCCGCAGGATCAATGTGGACTACGCGTCGCACAACGCGCAGATGGACCCCCTTCTGCCGGGCCTGGCCGCCGAGTTCGCGGACCTCGCCCCCCATCAGGCCAGGATCCCTCTGTATTCGACGGTGACCAGTCAGGTCGCTGCGGGGCCGGAGCTGGACGGGTCGTACTGGTGCCGCAACTTGCGCGAGCCGGTGCGTTTCGACCGGGCTCTGAGCCGGTTGCTGGACGATGGTCACACGGTGTTCGTGGAGATCTCCGCGCATCCGGTGCTGTCGATGCCTCTCACCGATGGCAGCAGCGAGCACGGCGGGATCGTCGTGGGTTCCCTGGCCCGTGAGCGGGGCGGATCCGCTCAACTGCTGCGCAATCTGGGTCTGTTGCACGTCCAGGGCCACCCGCTCGACTGGGACCGGGTGCTGGGCACCGGCACCGTCGTGCCACTGCCGACCTACGCCTTCCAGCGCCGGCGCTACTGGCACCAGAGCGAGGAGACGACGGGCGACGCCCGTTCCTTGGGACTGCGGCCCGCGGAGCACCCCTGGCTCGGTGCGCTGACGGCCACCGCGGACGACGACGGCTACCTGTTCACCGGTCGCGTGTCGCTGCCGGAACACCCGTGGCTGGCCGAGCACTCCGCGTTCGGCACGACCCTGGTCCCCGGCACGGGTCTCCTCGAACTCGCCCTGGTGACCGCCGACCACGTGGGTGCGGAGGCGGTCGAGGAGCTGACGCTGCTGGAGCCTCTCGTCCTCACCGACGAGAGCGCGCTCGGCCTCCAGGTCGTCGTGGGCGGCCCCGCGTCCGACGGCCGGCGCTCCATCGCCGTCTACAGCCGGCCCGAGTCCGCCGACGAGGACGTTCCCTGGCGGCAGCACGCGGCCGGGGCGTTGTCGTACGCCACCACGGCTGACACCGGCGAGCACACGGGTCTGACGCAGTGGCCCGTTCCCGGCGCCGAGCGGCTCCCGCTCGACGGTTTCTACGAGGCGTTCGCCGCGCGCGGCCTCGGCTACGGTCCGGCCTTCCAGGGCCTGACCGAGCTGTGGCGCAGCGGGAACACCGCCTACGGCCTGGTGCAGTTGCCGGAAGCCCTCGCAGCGGATGCGTTCGGCATCCACCCCGCCCTTCTGGACGCCGCGCTCCACGCCCTGGTGACGCTGCGCGGGGACACCGGAGCGCACGAGCACGTCCTGCTGCCCTTCGCGTGGTCCGCGGCGCGGTTGCACGCGGTCGGCAGCACCGAACTGCGCGTCCGGATCGACCTCGACACCGCTGCGGACGTGTTGCACGTCCGTGCGGCCGATCGGTCCGGACGGCTCGTCGTCGAGGCGGATCTGCGACTGCGTGAGGCCACCGCCGAACAGGTCCGCGCGTCCCGTCCCGGCACCGCCCACCTGCATCGCGTCGAGTTCCGCCGGCTGCCCGCCCCGCCCGCGCACGAGGGCGTCGCCTGGGTGACGGAACTGACGGGCCCGGCCGCGCTCGACGCGCTGACCAGCCGGCTCGACGCCGGAGAGGACGCCCCTGAGCGGGTCGTGATCGACGCCACCGCACCGGCCACGACCGCGCTGGAGACCACGTCCCAGGCCCTCGACCTCCTCCAGGGCCTGCTCGCCGAGCCGCGGCTGGACGGCGTGCCGTTGCTCTGGATCACTTCCGGTGCTGTGGACGCCGGAGACGGCACGGGCGTCCGGGCACCGGCCGGCGCGGGAGTGTGGGGACTGCTGCGCACGGCCCGCACCGAGCACCCGGAACGCCCGGTGCACCTGGTCGACACCGACGGCTCCGTCGACCCCGTCCGGGCACCCCTGATCGCCGAGGAGCCCGAAGCGGTCGTACGAGACGGCGAGATCCGGGTCGCACGTCTCGTCCGCGCTGCCGGGGAGGCCGGGACGGTGCCCCTGGACCCGGAAGGCGCCGTGCTGATCACCGGCGGCGTCGGTGAACTGGGCCGGCAGGTCGCCGCCCACCTGGTGCGCGAGCACGGTGCGCGGCACCTGGTCCTCACCTCCCGGCGCGGCCCCGACACCCCCGGTGCCGCGGAGCTCGTCGCCGGGCTGACGGAGGCGGGCGCGGCGAGCGTCCAGGTCATCGCCTGCGACGTCTCCGACCGCGAGCGCCTGGCCGAGGTGCTGACCGCCGCCGACCGGCCCTGGACGGCCGTCTTCCACCTCGCCGCGATCCTCGACGACGGCTTGCTGACCGGCCAGACCCGGGAGCGGCTCGCCGCGGTCTGGGGACCCAAGGCCCAGGCCGCCGAGCACCTCCACGATCTCACCCGCGGCATGGATCTGGCCGCGTTCGTGCTGTTCTCGTCCGCCGCCGGAGTCCTCGGCGGTGCCGGGCAGTCCACCTACGCCGCCGCCAACGCCTACGTCGACGCACTGGCCGCGCACCGCCGCGCCGCCGGACTGCCCGCCACCAGCCTGTCCTGGGGACTGTGGCAGCAGGCAGGCATCGGCCTGACCGCCGCACTGGGTCAGGCCGAACTCACCCGGCTGCGCCGTCAGGGCGTCGGCGCACTGACCACCACCCAGGCGCTCACGGCACTGGACACGGCCCTCACCCAGCCCCACGCCCACCTCGTCCCCGTCAGACTGGAACTCACCTCGCTCCAGCGCACCCTCGACAGCGAGGGCGAGGCAGCGGTGCCGGCGGTGCTGCGCGCCCTCCTGCGCGCACCGCGCCGCCGCGCCGGACAGGCCGGTGCCGACCAGTCGGACCTGCGCGGCCGCCTGCTGACACTGTCGGAGGCCGACCGGCGCGAGACGCTCACCGACCTGGTCCGCAGGGAGGCCGCCACCGTCCTGGGCCTGCCCGGCCCCGAAGGGGTGGGCAAGGAACAGGTTTTCAAGGACCTGGGCCTGGACTCCCTCATGGCGGTCGAACTGCGCCGCCGTCTCTCGGCGGAGACGGGCGTCTCCCTGCCGTCGACCCTCGCCTTCGACCACCCCACGTCCACCGCCATCGCCGACCTGCTGCTGAACAGGCTGGACCTGCACTCCGGGCCGAAGGCCCCGGCGGCCACGGCCGTGGTCCGGGACGGAAACCGGTCTGCGGACGAGCCGGTTGCGGTGGTGTCGATGGCGTGCCGGTTGCCGGGTGGTGTCGACACGCCGGAGGCGTTCTGGGAGTTGCTCGCGTCCGGTGGGGATG
>NZ_JBVHPJ010000016.1:0-155446 GCF_055567995.1 Streptomyces sp. NPDC026246
CGCGGTCCCCAGCGGCCCACCCCCCGAGCACACCTCGCCGACCGGACGGAATCTCGCCACGGATCCGGGCCCGCCCCCCGAGACACCCGCCCGGTGCACCCGCCCGGCAGGACGAAGCGGGGACCGCACGCCACGCCACCCACCGGCCCACCACCGGAGGGCAGGCGTCCGCGGTCCCCCGCGGCCTACCTCCCGAGCACGGAGGCCAGGGCGACGACGAGGAACATCAGCACGAGCACACCGGCCATGATCCGGTTGCGGGTCTTCGGGTCCACGCCACCGAGCCTAACGGGCGCCGCCGAGCGCCCAGCGCCCGACCGCCTCGTAACGGGGCTGCTCGCCCGGCACCCCGGACACCGGCAGCCGGCTGCGCACCAGCGCCAGCTCCTCCACGGTCCAGGTCCGGCCGCCGAACGCCGCCAGGGCGTCCACGTAGGGCCGCACGTCCCGCGCCTCCCGGCTGCGCGCCACGGTCAGGTGGGCCCGGTAGCGCCGGTGCTCCCCCATCGGCACTCCCGCCTTCCGCGCCGCCGCCTCGGCCCGCTCGGCCAGCAGCCGCAGCGCGGCCACGTCCTCCCCGGCCCCGGCCCACAGGGCCCTGCCGTGCCCGAACTGGCCCCCGCCCCGCACGGCCAGCGGGAAGGGAGCGGTCCGGTGCGCGGCCCGCTCCAGCCGGGCCGACAGCTCCGGTACGAGCGCGTCGTCGACCTCGCCGTAGAAGGCGAGGGTGAAGTGCCAGCCGGGGCGGCCGGTCCAGCGCATCCGGTCGGCACCGGGAAGGCGCCGCAATCCGTCGACCGCGGAGCCCAGTTCACGCACCACGTCGTCGGGGGGCAGCACGGCCGCGAAGAGTCTCATGGGTCCACGATGGCACCCGGGCCCGCGGGCCCGGGCCGGTCCCGGTCACCGTGCGTATCGTCGTACCGCGCGGCCGGTCCGACCACGGGTACGGCCGAGGGGGAGCGCCGCGATGACCGTCCTTGACGCGACGAGGTCCCCCGGGACCGACCCTCCCTACGCCGCCGGGGCCAGCTGCTCCTGTTCCCGGGGGACGAACCGCACGCGGGGGTGGCCGCCGTGCCAGCCCACCGACAGGCGCAGGTTGCCGACCCGGGCCAGGATCAGGCCGATGACGGCCGCGGCGAGGGCCGCCACCGCGCCTCCGGCGGCCAGGCCGACCCGCGCGCCGTAGGTGTCGGTGATCCAGCCGACGATCGGGGCGCCGACCGGGGAACCGCCGAGGAAGATCATCATGTAGAGGGCCATGACGCGGCCGCGCATGGCCGGGTCGGTGGACATCTGGATCGCGGTGTTCGTCGTGACGTTGACGGTCATGCCGAACAGCCCCAGCGGGACCATGAGCAGGGCGAACATCCACAGCGCCGGGGTCGTCGCCGCGAGCACCTCCAGCGCGCCGAAGGCCATGGCGGCCACGATCAGCAGCCGCAGCCGGGCGGTGCCCCGCCGTGCCGCGAGCAGCGCGCCGGCGACCGAGCCGACGGCCATCAGCGTGTTGAACATGCTGTAGGCGCCCGCACCCGCGTGGAAGACGTCGTCCGCGAAGGCGGAGAGGTAGACGGGGAAGTTGAAGGCGAACGTGCCGACGAAGCCGACCAGGACGATCGGCCAGATCAGCTCGGGGCGGCCGGTGACGTAGCGGACGCCTTCCCGCAGCTGCCCCTTGCCGCGCGGGGCGCGCTCGGCGACGTGCAGGTCGCGGGCGCGCATCAGCAGCAGCCCGGCCAGGGGCGCCACGAAGGACAGGCCGTTGAACAGGAAGGCGTACCCGGTGCCGACGCCGGTGATGAGCAGGCCCGCCACGGCGGGGCCGACCAGGCGGGCGGACTGGAAGTTCGCCGAGTTCAGGCTGACGGCGTTCTGCAGCTGGCCGGGGCCGACCAGCTCGGAGACGAAGGACTGCCGGGCGGGGTTGTCCACGACCGTGGCGAGGCCGACCGCGAAGGCGGCGACGTACACGTGCCACACCTGGACGTGGCCGGTGAGGGTGAGGACGGCCAGGGCGATCGCCGTGAGGCCCATCGCCGTCTGGGTGACGAGCAGCGTGGGCCGCTTGCGCAGCCGGTCGACGAGGACGCCGCCGTACAGGCCGAAGAGCAGCATCGGCAGGAACTGCAGCGCGGTCGTGATGCCGACCGCGGCGGAGGAGCCGGTGAGGCTGAGCACCAGCCAGTCCTGGGCGATGCGCTGCATCCAGGTGCCGATGTTGGAGACGACCTGCCCCAGGAAGAACAGGCGGTAGTTGCGCACCCGGAGGGAGGAGAACATCGAGGACGTGCGGGCGGGCCGGGAGACGGGGGCTTTCGGTGCGGGCGGGGAGTCGTGGGGTTCAGGTGCGGGGGCGGAAGCTGTTCCGGGTCCCGAACTCAAAGGGTTCGCCTCCTTGGCGCATACGGCTTACAGGTGCGCGAGCTTCTCCAGCACGGGGGCGGCGGCGCGCAGTTTCGCCCACTCGTCCTCGTCGAGGTTCTCCGCGAGCGAGGCCAGGAACGCGTTGCGCTTGGCGCGGCTCTCCGCGAGCATCGCCTCGGCCTGCTCGGTGCGGGTGACGACCTTCTGGCGCCGGTCCTCGGGGTGCGGCTCCAGCCGGACCAGGCCCTTGGCCTCCAGCAGCGCCACGATGCGGGTCATCGACGGCGGCTGGACGTGCTCCTTGCGGGCGAGCTCGCCCGGCGTCGCCCGGCCGCACAGGGACAGGGTGCCCAGCACCGACATCTCGGTGGGGCTGAGCGACTCGTCGACCCGCTGGTGCTTGAGACGACGGGACAGCCGCATCACGGCGGAGCGGAGGGAGTTCACGGCGGCTACGTCGTCGCCATGGCTGAGGTCCGGCATGTTCGTTAGTCTAACTCATTACTCTCGCTAAGGACCACCGGTAACACACCTCTCCGGCCGTGACCCCCGCCACTGCCCTGCGAGATCACTCGTTCGAGTGACGCGGTGGCGGAACCGGACACACCGCCCCGAACGGTGCCGCGACCCTCATGGTCATGGGGACCAGTGTGCTCAGCCTGCGAATAGACCACGACCTGCTCGAACGGCTCCGGCACCATGCCGCGAAAAGAGGAATGAGCGTCCAGGACTATGTCGTCCGGACGCTCATTCGGGATGACTTCGACCAGCGGTTCCAGGCCGCGGTCGAGGAGACGGAGCGGTTCTACGGTTCACCCGGCTCCGAGGACGGCGATCAGGTCAGACCCAGCGCCGGCATCAGGTAGTAGAAGGCGAAGACCGCCGCCACCGCGTACATGGCCGGCGGCACCTCGCGGCCCCGGCCCACCGCGAGCCGCAGCACCACGAAGGTGATGAAGCCCATGCCGATGCCGTTGGTGATCGAGTAGGTGAACGGCATCATCAGCATCGTCACGAAGGCCGGCGCGGCGATCGTGTAGTCCGCCCAGTCGATCTCCTTCACCGACCCGGCCAGGATCAGGAAGCCCACCGCGACCAGGGCGGGGGTCGCCGCCTGGGACGGGACCATCGTGGCGATCGGCGTCAGGAACAGCGCGACGGCGAAGAGAGCGCCGGTGACGACGTTGGCCAGGCCCGTCCGGGCGCCCTCGCCGACCCCGGCCGTGGACTCGACGAAGGCGGTCGTCGCCGACGAGGAGCTGGCACCGCCCGCGGCGACCGCGAGACCGTCGACGAACAGCACCTTGTTGATGCCGGGCATCTGCCCCTCGCCGTCGGTCAGCTTCGCCTCGTCGGAGACGCCCATGATGGTGCCCATCGCGTCGAAGAAGCACGACAGCAGCACGGTGAAGACGAACAGCACACCGGTCAGCACACCGACCTTGTCGAAGCCGCCGAACAGGCTGACCTGGCCGATCAGCCCGAAGTCGGGGCTGGCGACGGGGTTGCCGGGCCACTTGGGCGTGGTCAGGCCCCAGCTCGGCACCTTCGCCACCGCGTTGATGACCACCGCGACGACCGTCATGGCGACGATCGAGATCAGGATCGCGCCCGAGACCTTGCGCACGATCAGCGCCAGGGTCAGCAGGACGCCCAGCACGAAGACCAGGACGGGCCAGCCGTCGAGGTGCCCGGTGGCGCCCAGCTGCAGCGGGACGGTGGTCTGGGCGGCGTCGGGGATCCGGGAGACGAAGCCCGCGTCCACCAGGCCGATCAGCAGGATGAACAGGCCGATACCGATGGAGATCGCCTTGCGCAGCCCGAAGGGGACGGCGTTCATCACGCGCTCGCGCAGGCCCGTGGCGACCAGCAGCATCACGACGAAGCCGGCCAGGACGACCATGCCCATCGCGTCCGGCCAGGACATGCGCGGGGCGAGCTGGAGGGCGACGACCGAGTTCACGCCGAGACCGGCGGCGAGCGCGATCGGGACGTTGCCGACGACACCCATGAGCAGCGTGGTGAACGCCGCGGTCAGGGCCGTGGCGGTGACCAGCTGCCCGTTGTCCAGCTGGTGGCCGTACATGTCCTTCGCGCTGCCGAGGATGATCGGGTTCAGCACGATGATGTAGGCCATCGCGAAGAAGGTGGCGAGACCGCCGCGGATCTCGCGGGGCAGGGTGCTGCCCCGCTCGGAGATCCGGAAGAAGCGGTCGAGTGCGCCGTACGTGGGCCCGGCTCCCGGCTGATCAGGGGCGGGGACCTTGGCGGGAGCCGAGGAGGACATGTATTTGGTGGTTCCTACGAAGAGAAGTGGTCAAACGCAAACCGTTTCAGTATGAACATATGAGGCCCGGCTCGGCCATCTCCGCGCGTAGACCTGATCGCCTCGTAAGCTGTCCCCCATGGCGAAGTGGACCCCCCGACACGAGGCGCCGGAGCCCCTGGAGGGCCCCGTGGTCGCCACCATCACCGGCGGCACGATTCTGTGGTTCGTCCTCTTCCTGGCGCAGCTGCCCTTCTACCGCTGGTTCGACGACCACGGCCACACCTGGTGGGTGTGGACCTGCCTGGCCGGTGGCGGGCTCGGCCTCATCGGCATCTGGTACGTCCGCAGGCGGGACGCCGCCATCAAGCGCTCGGCGTCCGGTGGGGAAGCCCCCGCGCCCCCGGCCGGATAGGGACCTTCCCGTCCCGCTCCTCGGGGAGACACTCCCCCGGCTCGTCCCTACGCTCGGAGGAGGCGGCCGGGCGTGCCCGAGACCGTCGGTGCGACACCGCCGCCCGACCGGTGAGGAGCGCAGCCATGACGACGCAGAACAGCACGGCCGACGTCGACCGTGCGCTGAAGGCCAAGCACCGCGCGATGTGGGCCCAGGGCGACTACCCGTCCCTGGCCGCCGAGATCATTCCCGAGCTCGGGGCGATCCTGGTCGAGGCGTGCGGGGTGGGCCCCGGGCAGCGGGTGCTGGACGTCGGGGCCGGGTCCGGCAACGCCGCGATCCCCGCGGCCCTGGCCGGCGCGGACGTGGTCGCCTCCGACCTGACCCCCGAGCTGTTCGGGGCCGGGCGGCGGGTGGCCGAGCGGCAGGGCGCGCGGCTCACCTGGCAGGAGGCCGACGCCGAGGCCCTGCCGTTCGGCGACGCGGAGTTCGACACCGTGCTGTCCTGCGTCGGCGTGATGTTCGCCCCGCACCACGAGCGGTCCGCCGGTGAACTCGTGCGGGTCTGCCGCCCCGGCGGCACCATCGGCCTGCTGAGCTGGACGCCCCAGGGGTTCATCGGGCGGATGTTCGCCGCGATGAAGCCCTACGCGCCGCCGCCCCCGCCGGGCGCGCAGCCGCCCCCGCTGTGGGGCGACGAGGAGCATGTGCGCGGCCTCCTCGGCGACCGGGTCACGGACGTGCGCGCCGAGCGCCGGACGGTCCGGGTCGACCGCTTCACCACACCGGAGGCGTTCCGCGACTACTTCAAGGAGCGCTACGGCCCCACCATCACCGTCTACAAGAACCTCGCCGGCGAGCCCGACCGCGCCGCCGCCCTCGACCGGGACCTGGTCGCCCTGGCCCGCGACGGCGGCCTGGCGGCGGGGCAGTACGGGACGGCGCTGCAATGGGAGTACCTGCTGCTCACCGCCCGCCGGTCCGGCTGAGGCCGGGCGGCGGCACCGCGGTCGGACGGCGTACAACTGCCGTACGACCACGGCACGAAGCCGGTCCTTCCCAGGTCGGATCTTCGCCGCATTCGGCGGGTGAAGCGGCAAAACCGCACGTACCGTCGAAGGCATGACGCATCTCGACGCGGGTGCCCGGACCGACTCCGCACAGCCGGGGACGATCACCTCACGCGAGACGGGGCTGACCGGCGCCCAGGTCGCCGAACGTGTGCGGCGCGGGCAGGTCAACGACGTGCCGGTGCGCAGCAGCCGGTCGGTCGCCGACATCGTCCGGGCGAACGTCTTCACCCGCTTCAACGCGATCATCGGCGTGCTGTGGCTGATCATGCTGGTCGTCGCACCGATCCAGGACAGCCTGTTCGGGTTCGTGATCCTCGCCAACACCGGCATCGGCATCGTGCAGGAGTGGCGGGCGAAGAAGACCCTGGACTCGCTCGCGGTGATCGGTGAGGCGCGGCCGACCGTGCGCCGGGACGGGACCGCCGCGCAGGTCCACACCTCCGAGATCGTCCTGGACGACCTGATCGAGATCGGCCCGGGCGACAAGGTCGTCGTGGACGGGGTGTGCGCCGAGGCCGACGGGCTGGAGATCGACGAGTCGCTGCTCACCGGCGAGGCCGACCCGGTCGTCAAGCAGCCCGGCGACCCGGTGATGTCCGGCAGTTTCGTGGTCGCGGGCGGCGGGGCGTTCCAGGCCACGAAGGTCGGCCGGGAGGCGTACGCGGCGCAGCTCGCGGAGGAGGCCTCCCGGTTCACGCTCGTCCAGTCCGAGCTGCGGTCGGGCATCTCCACGATCCTGAAGTACGTCACCTGGATGATGGTCCCGACCGCGATCGGCCTGATCGTCAGCCAGCTGGTGGTGAAGGAGAACGCCTTCGACGACTCCGTCGCCCGCACGGTCGGCGGCATCGTCCCGATGGTCCCCGAGGGTCTGGTCCTGCTCACCTCGGTCGCCTTCGCCATCGGCGTGATCCGGCTGGGCCGCAAGCAGTGCCTGGTCCAGGAGCTGCCCGCGATCGAGGGCCTGGCCCGGGTCGACACCGTCTGCCTGGACAAGACCGGCACCCTCACCGAGGGCGGCATGGACGTCACCGGGATGCGCCCGCTGCGGGGCGCGGACGAGACGTACGTCCGGAAGGTGCTCGGTGCCCTCGGCGCGTCCGACCCGCGGCCCAACGCCTCCCTGAAGGCGATCATCGACGCGTACCCGGCGGTGGCGGACTGGCCCTGCACCGAGGCGCTGCCGTTCTCCTCGGCCCGCAAGTACAGCGGTGCCGCCTTCGACGAGGGCGGCGGGCGGACCTCGCGGTGGCTGCTGGGCGCGCCGGACGTGCTGCTGGCGGACGACGACCCGGCGCTCGCGGAGACCGGCCGGCTCAACGAGCAGGGCCTGCGGGTGCTGCTGCTCGTCCGGGTCGCCCGGGACCTCGGCGACCCCGGCGTGACCGAGGACGCCGAGCCCACCGCCCTGGTCGTGCTGGAGCAGCGGCTGCGGCCGGACGCGGCCGACACCCTGCGCTACTTCGCCGACCAGGACGTGCGGGCCAAGGTCATCTCGGGCGACAACGCGGTCTCGGTCGGCGCGGTCGCCGCCAAGCTGGGGCTGTCCGGGACCACCGTGGACGCGCGGCGGCTGCCCGCCGACCAGGACGGCATGGCGGACGCGGTCGACGACGGCACGGTGTTCGGCCGGGTCACCCCGCAGCAGAAGCGGAACATGGTCGGGGCGCTCCAGTCGCGCGGGCACACCGTCGCGATGACGGGCGACGGCGTCAACGACGTGCTCGCCCTCAAGGACGCCGACATCGGCGTGGCGATGGGCTCCGGCTCGGAGGCGACCCGGGCGGTCGCGCAGATCGTGCTGCTGAACAACAGCTTCGCGACCCTGCCGTCGGTGGTCGCCGAGGGCCGCCGGGTGATCGGCAACATCACGCGGGTGGCGACGCTGTTCCTCGTCAAGACGGTGTACTCGGTGCTGCTGGCGGTCCTGGTGGTGTGCTCGCAGGTGGAGTACCCGTTCCTGCCCCGTCATCTGACGCTGCTGTCGACGCTGACGATCGGCGTCCCGGCGTTCTTCCTGGCGCTCGCGCCCAACAAGGAGCGCGCGCGGCCGAACTTCGTCCGGCGGGTCATGCGGTACGCGATCCCCGGCGGGGTGGTCGCGGCGGTGGCCACCTTCGCCACGTACCTCCTCGCCCGGGGGCACTACGCGGGGCCGGGCGCGCTGGACGCGGAGACCAGCGCGGCGACGCTGACGCTGTTCCTCGTGTCGATGTGGGTGCTGGCGATCATCGCCCGCCCCTACACCTGGTGGCGGATCGCGCTGGTCGCCGCGATGGGCGGGGCGTTCCTGCTGGTGCTGGTCGTGCCGTGGCTGCAGCACTTCTTCGCGCTGAAGCTGGTGGGGATGACGATGCCGTGGACCGCCGTCGCCGTCGCGGCGGTGGCGGCGGCCGCCCTGGAGCTCCTGTGGAGATGGGTGGACCGCCGCTTCCCCGCGTGAGTCAGACCGAGCGTGAGTGGCTCAGTCGAACCACCGGTCACGAGCCAGTTCCTCGGTGCGGGACGGGTCCTCCAGGAGGGCTGCCACCTCGAAGCGGCGGGGCCACTGGCCCGCCGCCCAGGCGAGTCCCGCGGCGACGCCCTCCAGGGTGGCCGCGTGCAGCACCCCGTCGTCGGTCAGCCGCCAGTCGATCTCCACGCCGTCCACGACGAGTTCGTCGTGCTCGACGTAGGAGGCGGGGGTCCGCGCCCCGAGCAGCGTCCGCACCGGCTCCGGCACCTCGTGCCCGGCACCCTCGGAGGTGACCTGGCCGGTGACGGACTCGCTGAGCCGCCGCACCTGGAACAGCTCCGCCAGCTCCGCGGCCCGGGCCGGGCGCACGGGCAGCAGGGGCACGCCCCTGGTGAACGGCAGCAGGTCGGGCGAGTCGCAGACCACCGCGTCGGCCGCGTCCACGACCTCCACCCGGCCGTCGACGACCGCGCGCAGATCGTCCGGCAGCGTCACCTGGTCCGGGTCCAGTTCGGCCAGCGCCCCGTACAGCGCGTGCAGTTGCGCGGCCGTCACCTCCCGCTCCGGGTCGGCCAGCCGGTCGAGCAGTTCGGCGGCGCCGCCGGGCTCGTCCAGCAGCGCGGCGACTGACGTCCGCACCCCCAGCGCCCGCAGCACCTGCTCGTCGTCGAAGCCGGTGGCGTCGGCCTCGTCGTACAGGCCACGCAGCAGCCGGTCCCCTCCGGCGGAGCGCAGACCCGCCGGGCGGCGGCCGTCCAGCACGGGGTTCCCGCGCAGCCACCAGGCGGTGTACGGCCGGACGGCCTCGTGCGTCCCGTCGTGCAGCAGGATCCGCACGGGCTGCACCAGGGCGTCCCGCAGCGGCGGCCGGGACAGCAGCGCCAGCGCCTGCGGCCACTTGTCCTCGTCGACCAGGTCCAGGTCCCGCACCGCGACGATCTCGGTCGCCACCGGCGGCACCGGGCTGTCGGGGAACCGGTCGAGCACGTCCTCGCACCACACGTCGACGGCGTCCAGCAGCCCCGGGTCGTCCGGCTCCGCGAAGTCACCCTCGCGCGGCTCCAGTTCGTCCGGGTCGAGGACGACGTCGGTGGCGCGGACCAGCGCGAAGTCCACCAGCACCCCGCACGCGGCCAGCGGCTGCTCCCCCCACCGGGATGCCAGCTCCGCGTCCGCGAAGGCCAGTTCGCCCTCCCGCATGACCTGGGCGAACGGCCCGCCCGGGTAGACCAGTTCGCACGCCGGGGCCGGTTCGCCGTCCTCGTCGGGCAGGGCGAGCGCGCCGAGCCAGGGCTCCTCGCCGGGCTCCAGGCCGGCGTCCCGGACGAGACCGAGCACGGTGTCGGCCAGCTCCTCGGCGTCGAGGACGTCGTCCTCCCAGTTGACCCCGCCCTCGTCGTCCAGGGAGGCGGCGACGGCGGCCCTCACCTGCGGGGTGGTGAGGACGGCCCGCGGGGTGGCGGGCAGGGCGCCCAGCTTCTCCAGGATCGGGTGCACGGCGTCCGGGTGGGCGACCTTCAGCCCCAGCCGGGCCAGGACCTCCGGGTCGATCCGGGCGGTCTCCGGCCCGGGCAGCAGCACCTGCCGCGGCCCGATCGTCGTCCGCCCCGCCCCTCTGCCGGACGCCTCGGGGTCACCCCCGGCCAGCGGCACGGGCAGTCCCGACAGCCGGTCCGGGTCGACCCCGGCGAGGCTGTCGTAGAGCCGCCGCCACCAGCCCGGCTCCTTCTCCAGCCCGGCCAGCCGGTCGATCGCGTCGGTGAGCGGGACCCGGGCGACGCCGAGGGTGCGCAGCTCGGCGCGGCGTTCCAGCCCGGCGGGCAGCAGCGTGGGCAGCACCTCGGCGAGGACCCGCACGGCGTCCGCGCCCGCGCCCTCGACGACCTCGGCGTCCCGCGGCCGCAGGGACTCGGGCAGGTCGTCGCCCTCCCGGGGAGGGAGCGCGGGCGGGAGGAACGCGGTGCGCGGAAGCCGCTGGAGGACGGCGTGGCGCAGGGCGCCGTCCAGTTCGCCCTTGCCGAGCGGGCCGGGCACCAGGTCGATGACGCCGGTGGACACCGGGCGCCAGGCGGCGAGGAGTTCGGCGTAGGCGTCGGCGGCACGCTCGACCAGGAAGTCGGTCAGCGGGCCGGGGGCGGCGTGGCGGCGCGTGGAGTCCAGCGGGAAGGACGCGATGAGCAGGGCGGGGACGCCGAGCGGCTCGTCGCTGGGCGTGGGGGCGTGCACCACGGCGCTGGTGCGCGGCCGGGCGGGGCCGCCGTCCCCGTCGACGGGCACGGCCCAGGTGACCGACCAGTGCGGCCGCAGCCGTTCCTCGACGGGCCGGTCGGCGAGCAGGCCCGGGTCGAGGGGGCCGTGGGCGGCGGCGATGCGCCAATGGGTGACGCCGTCGCGGGAGTCGTCGACGACGGTGAAGGGGCCGTCGGTGCGGCGGGTGAGGGTGCGCGCAGCCTCGTCGCCGATCTCGACGACGACCTCCTCCAGCCCGGGCAGGGCGAGCAGCAGCGCGTCGTCGACGGCCCGCAGCAGCCGCTCGGCGAGATCGGCGGCGGCCGCGTCGCGCAAGGGCAGGATGACGGCCGTGTCGTACGGGTCGGGCGCGGTGCCCTCGGCGGCGAACGGCAGCCGCAGCAGCGGGACGTGGCCGTCGCGCCGGCGGACCTCGTCGCCGAGACCGGGGCTGTGCCGGGCCGTGTCCGCGGCCAGGTCCCTGGCCTCGGCGAGGGACCAGCGCACCCCGCCGTGCCGGCCGACGACGGCGGGCTCGTCGGTGACGGACAGCACGGCGGCGAAGCCGACGCCGAACCGCCCGACGGAGGGAGTGTCGCGTTTGGCGGACGCCCGCAGCGTGGACAGCGACTCCACGCCCGTCGCGTCCAGCGGGGCGCCGGTGTTGGCGGCGACGAGCACTCCGTCGCGCAGCGTCAGCCGCAGCCGCCCGGCGGCCCCGGCGCGGGCCGCGGCGTCGGCGGCGTTCTGGGCGAGTTCGACGACGAGCCGGTCCCGGTAGCCGCCCAGGACCAGGTCCTCCTCGGCGTTGGCGTCCTCACGGAACCGGGCCGGACTGGTGGCCCAGGCGTCGAGGACACCGCGCCGCAGCCGGGCCGTGCCGAAGGGGTCGGCACCCTCGGCGGCGGGGCGCACGAACTTGCTGCTCACGTTGACTCTCCTCATCGGCCCTGATCGGCGTGAGGTCGAAGGTACCGCTCCCCGGCGGGGCGGTGAGACGGCCATGAGCGGCGCGGGCCCGGTGCGCCGGGCGTCAGCCCCGGGAGGCGTACGGCACGAACGCCGCCCACGTGCCCGGGGTGAAGCTGATGCGGGGGCCTTCGGCGTCCTTGGAGTCACGGACGTGGACGGTGCCGGGGGTGAGGGCGAGTTCGACGCACGACTCACCGTTGTTGCCACTGCTGTAGCTGCTCTTGAACCACGCCGGCTCGCAGGCCCCGGCAGTGATCTCGCGGATCATCTTTCTCCCAGCAGTTGCTCGATTAGGGTCAGCGACTCCCGCGGCGAGAGCGCCTGGGCTCGGATCGTCCCATACTGCAGTTCAAGGATGCGCAGGTGTTTGGGGTCCGACGTCGGCCGTCCGCTGAGCTCGCCATCGGCGCGGCCGACAGCCGTCCCGTCCGCGAATTTCAGCAGCTCGATCGTGCCGTCGGTCCCGGAGTGGGTCTCACAGTTCATCGGCATCACCTGGAGCACGACGTTGTGCAACCGCCCCACCTCCAGCAGGCGTTCGAGCTGCCGACGCCACACCATTGTGCCTCCGATGGGCCGACGCACCACCCCCTCTTCCAGGACGAAGCTGAGTGCCGGGGCCGGATCGCGCTCGAAAACGGCTCGCCGTGCGATGCGTGCGGCCACCATGCGCTCCACGTCGTCCGGAGAGTAGGGCGGCTGTGCCGCGCCGATGACAGCTCGCGCGTGTTCCGGCGTCTGCAGCAAGCCATTGATGCTGTTGGACTGGTACACCGCGATCTCGACCGCTCGCGCTTCCAGCTTCCCCAGCGCACGAACCTTCTGCGGATACCGGACCTTTTTCACGTCCTCCCAGGCCGCCGCGAGGAGTCCGCCCGCGCCCAGAACCTCGTCCGCCTTGTCCAGGAACTCCTGGCGGGGGATCCGCTTGCCGCCCTCGATCTTGTAGACCATGTCCTCGCCGTAGCCGACCACCCGGCCGAACTCGGCGGCCCGCATCCCCGCCGCCTCACGCCGCAGCTTCAGCTGCCTGCCGACGGTGGTGATGACCGCCACGCCCCACTCGTCGTCCGGGTCGACCTCCCAACCCGGCTCGTCCGCCTCGCTCTTGAGCCGACCCGCCCCCGCCTCGACCGCCGTCATGCCGCACCTCTCCCTCGGATGAACACCCCAAGTGACCATAGACGCACACGGGGTGACGGCATGCCGGTTGCCGGAACCCGCGTTCACGGACTCCGGTGCCGTCGGCGCCTTCCAGGACAAGAACGTGGGGAGAAAGCACCCCACCAAGCCCCACCCTTTCCCGCCCGGGGCCGCGCGCTCACTCGGGCGGGTGAACATCACCGGCTGAGCTGGATTTTCGCTCCCCCGGCACCTCTACGCTCAGCGCACACAACCGAAAAAAACTTCGGCCCCCGCCGGGACGGCAATCCCAGTGCGAGGGCCTGACCACCAAGGAAGCAAAGGCCCTTCCCCGATGGATACCCAAAACCCTAGCGCGCCCTCGCGCGCCCGGTCAGCCGCCGAGCGCAATTCGACCCGTTCGCGTCACCGCACGGGCGGCGTCGTCCACGAGAACACCCGCCACACCACCCGCTTCGTGGTGATCGGCAACCACCTCGCCCAGCACGAGGAGTTGTCGCTCCTGGCGATCGGGCTGGGCTGCCACATCCAGTCGCTGCCCGCCGGGACACCCGTGGACATCAAGAGCCTGGCCGCCCGGTTCACGGAGGGCACCACGCGGATCGCCGCCGCCCTGCGCGAACTGGAAGCCCACGGCTACCTCCGCCGCGAACGCGTCCGCACCCCCAGCGGCCGCATCGTCACCCGCACCATCTCCTGCAACCAGCCGGGCCACCGGCGACAGCCGGCCGAGCCTGACTGCCCCGACCCGCGGCCCCGGCCGGAACCGTCGCGACGGCCCCGGCCCCCCAAGGCCCTCCCCGCCGTCCCCCGGCCGACCCCCGCCGCAGCCACCGCGCTGCACCAGCAGGCCGCCGACCTCCTCACCGGCCTGCGCCGGTCCGATGCCCGCCTGCTGCTCTCCGCGGCGGACACCGCCCATCTGGCCCCCGGCGTCGTGGCCTGGCTGGAGCGCGACGTCACACCCACGGCCGTACGCCACGCCCTGACCGCCGGCCTCCCGGACGGGCCCCTGCGCCGCGCCGCGGCCCTCCTCGCGCACCGCCTCACGGCCCGGCTGCCCGCCCCGCCCCCGTACACCGCCCAGGCCGCCCCACCCGCGCCGCGCCACCCGCTGCGCTCCTGCGAGACCTGCGAGCGCGCCTTCCGCGCCCCCGCGACCGAGAGCCACTGCCGCGCCTGCCGCACGCACGCATTCCCCATCCATTGAGCAGGAGACGACCACCGCGATGTTCACGCCCCGGTGCCCGCCCTGCGGGCCGCCCTCGCCGTCGTGGATCCGCAGCGCCTGCCCGAGATGCAGCGGACGAAGGACGAGGCATTCGCCAAGGCCGTGGAGTGGCAGTCCCTCAGCCCGGTGCGGGGATGGGTCCTTGCCTGGGCTCGGGACATCGAGATCGCCCGCCGCCCGGACCTGGCGGCAGCTGGGCCTGGGAATACGCGTTCGGCGCAGAGGAAGCCGCGCGCACCGCCCCACCGTCCAGATCAGTTACCTCGGGCTCTGAGAGGAGACCGGCCGCACCGCCGCCGGCCTCCCCGGCGGGCTACGAGTGGCCGAGGTCGGCCGAGGGGTCGTCGGCCATGACCGGGACCGAGCCGGAGTCCGGGGCCGGGCGGAGCGGGAAGGGGTCCACGCGGGTCTCGTCGACGACCGGCGGGGCCGGCTGCGGCGGGCGGGGCATGACGGCGGCCTCGGAGTGGCCGCCGCAGCCGTAGGCGAGGGAGACCAGCCGGCCGTCGGCCGGGGAGAACTCGTTGGCGCAGGCGCCGAAGGCCTGGCCGAGGGAGCCGCCGATGGGCACCAGGAAGCCGCAGCTGACGCAGGACGCGGGGGCCGACTGGGCCATGGGGGTCTTGGCGCCGAACGCCTCCTCCCAGCGGTCGGCCGCGGTGTGCAGCCCGTAGCGGGACAGCACCCGGGCGCGGCGCATGCCCAGTTCCTCCGCGACGGCGGCGATGGAACCGCGCGAGGGGATGAGCGGGAGGCGGGCGGGCCCGTCCCCGGTGACGTCGGCGTCCTCCGCCTCCACCAGGTCGGCCATCTCGTGGGAGACCGCGGAGTTGGGCGGCGGCTCCTCCTCGCCGGAGTAGCCGGGCTCCAGGCGCAGGTCCTCGGCGTCCGTGGGGAGCAGGTCGCCCGGGCCCATGTCGCCCGGCCGCAGCCGCTCGCTCCACGGCACCCATTCGGGCGCCAGCACCGCGTCCGGCCCGGGCAGCAGGACCGCCTCGTCCACCGTGACGACCTTCGCCCGGGACGCCCGGGCCACGGTCACGGCCCAGCGCCAGCCCCGGTAGCCCAGTTCCCGGCACTCGAAGAAGTGCGTGACAACGCGGTCCCCCTCGGAGACCGTCCCCACGTGCTCGCCGACGATGCCCGGCGCGGCGGCCTCCTCGGCGGCGGCGCGGGCGAGGTCGACGGCCTCGGCGCACAGACGGTCAGGGGTGCGGCTTCGCGTTGTCGCTGCGCTCACAGGTATCGCTTCTCTCCATACGCCGTCTCACGAGTGCGCCACTCCCGGCGCGGGGACGGACGGAGCGGACCGGGGGACCGCGTCGACGTCCTTCATCCATTCTGCGGGATGGCTGAGATACGCACGCTACCCTTCCGCCCCACTTCGCGTACACCGACGGTCCTGATACCCACCGGACCGGTCATCACCGATCGCCCCCGGACAGTCACCCCAGAGGCCCTATACAAGCGGTAATGGCACTAGCCACAGCCTTATCGGGGCACTATGACGACGTGGCAGCCGCGAAGACGCCCCAGGGCGCCACCGGGACCGGTGGGTCGAAAGGGGTCAAGGGAACCAGCCGACCGCACGCGCCGGGCCGTCGGGGCCCCTTCCGCGCGTTCGGGCGCGCCCTGCACTTTCCGTTCACCGGAACCGCCCGCGGCATCCGCAAGGCCACGCACGCGCACGGCGCCGGCGAGTCCGGCCTCGGCAAGCTGATCGAACTGCACGGGGTGAACGGCGCCGGCGACGTCATGATCACCGTGGCCCTCGCCTCGACGGTGTTCTTCTCCGTGCCGACCGACGAGGCGCGCGGGCGCGTCGCGCTCTACCTCGCCATCACGATGGCGCCCTTCACCCTCCTCGCCCCGGTCATCGGCCCCCTCCTGGACCGCATCCCGCACGGCCGCCGCGCCGCGATGGCCGGGGCGATGTTCGCCCGGGCGCTGCTCGCGATCGTGCTGTCCGGCGCCGTCGCCAGCGGCAGCCTGGAGATGTACCCGGCGGCGCTCGGCGTTCTCGTCGCCTCGAAGGCGTACGGCGTGGTCAGAAGCGCCGTGGTGCCGCGGCTGCTGCCGCCGCGCTTCTCCCTGGTGAAGGCCAACTCGCGGGTCACCCTGGGCGGCCTCCTCGCCACCGGCATCGCCGCGCCCATCGGCGCGGGGCTCCAGCAGATCGGCCCGCGCTGGCCGCTCTACGGCGCCTTCCTGATCTTCGTCGCGGGAACGTTCCTGTCGTTCACGCTGCCGCCGAAGGTCGACTCCGCCAAGGGCGAGGACCGCGCCCTGCTGGCCGCGGACGAGCAGCACCTGCACGGGCCGCACCGCCGGCCGGTCAAGCGCCCCGGGCTGCGGACGGTCGGGCCGGCCGTCACCCACGCCCTGGCCGTCAACGCCTCCATCCGCTGCCTCACCGGGTTCCTGATCTTCTTCCTGGCCTTCCTGCTGCGCGAGCACCCGATCTCCGGCCAGAGCGCCGCCGTGTCGCTGGGGATAGTGGGCGTCGCCGCGGGCGCGGGCAACGCGCTCGGGACGGCCGTCGGGGCGTGGCTGCGCTCGCGGGCGCCGGAGATCATCATCGTGACGGTGGTGGCGTGCGTGCTGGGCGCGGCGATCACGGCCGCGGTGTTCTTCGGGGCGATCCTCGTCGCCGTGCTGGCCGCGATCGCGGGCTTCGCCCAGGCGCTGGCCAAACTGTCGCTGGACGCGCTGATCCAGCGCGACGTGCCCGAACTGGTCCGCACCTCGGCCTTCGCCCGCTCCGAGACGCTGCTGCAGATGTCCTGGGTGCTGGGCGGGGCGATCGGCATCGTCATGCCGCTCAACGGCACGGCGGGCCTCGCGGTGGGCGCGGCGATCGTGGGCACCGGCTGGCTGGCGACCGCCCGCGGCCTGATCGACTCGGCCCGCCGCGGAGGCACGGGCCGCGCCCGCGTGGCCTAGCCGACCGGGCACCGGGCGGAGCCGGGGCGGTGGGGTGGGGCGGGCGCGCCGGACCCCGCGTGGGCGGTGTGACCGGCGGGCCCGATAGCCTTCGCCCATGAACACGTTGCAATCCGCTGTGCGACGCCGCCGCGCCGTCGCCGCCGCCGGCGTCGTATCCGCCGGACTGCTCGTCCTGTCGGCCTGTGACAAGCCGACGTCGATGGCCACGCTGACCGTGGGCAGCGACTCGGTGAGCTCCGAGGCCACCTGCGGCGGCGAGGGCAAGTCCCTGAAGACCTCCGCGCTCACCCAGTGCCTGAAGGACAAGGGCATCAAGAGCATCTCCGTCGACCCCGACGAGACCGTCCGGTTCGGCGTCGACCCGGAGATCGCCGACGAGGGCTGGACGATCCTGATGAACGGTCAGCCGCTGACCGAGGCCAGCAAGAAGACCTACCGCACGATCCCGGGCAGCGTGTTCTTCAACGCCCAGTACGGCGCGCAGGGCAACTCGACGCTGGTGTCCATCAAGGCAGGCGAGAAGGACACCCAGGGACTCTGGAACTTCAAGCTCAAGAAGGACGCCTGATCGCTGCCGCTGAGCCCCGTCGGGTGCTGGTCGCCACCGCTGTTCCCGTGGAGCGGGACGCGGTGGCCGCGGGCCTTCACGGCAGCGGCAACGGCAGCGGCACGGACGTGATCGCCGCCGGGGTCGGGCCCGCGCTCGCCGCGGCCTCGACCGCCTCGGCCCTCACCGCCGCCGCCCTGCGCGGCACCCCGTACGGCCTCGTCGTCTCCGCCGGGATCGGCGGCGGGTTCCTGCCCGCGGCGCCCCCGGGGTCGCTCGTGATCGCCGACGAGATCGTCGCGGCCGACCTGGGCGCGCAGACCGAGGACGGGTTCCTGTCGGTCACCGAGCTGGGCTTCGGCACGGTCCGGCACGAGCCGCCCGCCGCCCTGGTGCGGCAGGCCGCCGACGCCACCGGCGCCCGGGCCGGCGCCGTACTGACCGTGTCGACCGTGACCGGCACCGCCGCCCGGGCCGTGGCGCTGCGCGAGCGGCACCCCACCGCCCTCGCCGAGGCGATGGAGGGTTTCGGCGTCGCCGAGGCCGCCGCCGCACAGGGGGTGCCGGTGCTGGAGATCCGGGCGATCTCCAATCCCGTCGGACCGCGCGACCGCGCCGCCTGGCGCATCCCCGACGCCCTGACGGCCCTCACCGAGGCGTTCGGGAAGCTCGCGCCCGTACTGGAGAGTTGGAACCAGCATGACCGTTGAGCAGCTGCAGATCGCGTACTCCCCCTGCCCGAACGACACCTTCGTCTTCGACGCCCTGGCCCACGGCCGCGTCCCCGGCGCCCCCGTGCTGGACGTGACCTTCGCCGACATCGACATCACCAACGGCATGGCCGAACGCGGCGAGCACGACGTGCTGAAGGTGTCCTACGCCGTCCTGCCCTACGTGCTGGACGACTACGCCCTGCTGCCGTGCGGCGGCGCGCTGGGACGCGGCTGCGGGCCGCTGGTGCTCACGCGGGAGGCGGGCGTCGACCTCACGGGGCGGACCGTGGCGGTGCCCAGCGAGACGTCGACCGCCTACCTGCTGTTCCGGCTGTGGGCCGCGGACACCCTGGACGGCGGGGTCGGCGAGATCGTCGTCATGCCGTTCCACGAGATCATGCCGGCCGTGCGGGACGGCAAGGTCGACGCGGGGCTCGTGATCCACGAGGCGCGCTTCACCTACCGCACCTACGGGCTGCACAAGCTCGCCGACATGGGCGAGCACTGGGAGCGCACCACCGGCCTGCCGATCCCGCTCGGCGCGATCATCGCCCGCCGGTCGCTGGGCGAGGAGAGGCTGCGGCTGCTCGCCGACGCGGTCCGGGCGTCCGTGCGGGCCGCCTGGGACGACCCGGAGGCGTCCCGGCCGTACGTCATGGAGCACGCCCAGGAGATGGACCCGGCCGTCGCCGACCAGCACATCGGGCTGTACGTCAACGAGTTCACCGCCGATCTCGGCGAGGACGGCTACGCGGCCGTGCGCGGGCTGCTGACCCGCGCGGCGGCCGAGGGGCTCGTCCCGCCCCTCGGCCCGGACGCGCTGCGGTTCCCCTGAGCCGCGGCGGGCTCGCCACATCCAACCGGTCGTCAGGCGGCCGACCGGTCGTCAGACGGGCCGACCGGTCGTCAGACGTCCAGCTGGTCGGCGACCGCGCGCAGCAGTCCGGCGATCTTCTTGCCGGCGGTCTTCTCCGGGTAGCGGCCGCGCTCCAGCATCGGCGTGATGTTCTCCAGGAGCGTGGTGAGGTCCTGGACGATCGAGGCCAGCTCGTCCGGCTTCTTGCGGGTCGCCGCCGCGACGGACGGGGTCGGGTCCAGGATCGTCAACGACAGCGCCTGGTCGCCGCGCTGTCCGGCGACGACGCCGAACTCCACGCGCTGGCCCGGCTTGAGCGTCTCGACTCCGGCGGGGAGGACCGAGGAATGGACGAAGACGTCACCGCCGTCGTCGCGGGAGAGAAAGCCGAAGCCCTTCTCACTGTTGAACCACTTGACCTTGCCGGTGGGCACGTCTGTCCTCGTCCTCGTACTCGTCGGAAAACTGCTTCTGAAACGGCTCTGGATAGCACTCGGGCGGGTCGTACGACCCGCCGGTACCAAGGCTAATGGTCTTGCAGCCGGTGACAAGACGTCACCCGGGCTGTTCCCTCGCGCTGGGAACTACCCTGGTCGGGTGCGTGACAAAACCCAAACGAATTCCGCCGCTCCCGGCGACCGCCTGGTCCGTACCGGAGCCGTCGTCTTCTTCATCGGCGCCGTGGCCACTCTGGTCACCGTCGCCCCGTTGTTCCTCGGAACGACGCCCTTTCCGACGTACATGTTCGGATTGAGCATGCTCATGGCGGTCGGTTTCCTGATGGCCGGAGCGGGAGTGCTGCGATCCGTGGCGGCCGGGCGGCGTCAGGCGCGCGCGGGACGGTAGTCCGAAATCCACCGCGGGAATTCGGTCAGGTCGCCGAGCACCACGTCCGCGCCCGCCGCGCGCAGTTCCTCCGGGGAGCAGGGGCCGGTGGCCACCGCGACCGAGAGCGCGCCGGCCGTGCGGGCCCCGCGGACGTCCCCGACGTGGTCCCCGACGTAGACGCCGGCCTCGTGCTCGCGCAGGGCCTCCGCCTTCTGCTCGGCCCACAGGTCGCCGATGACGGCGTCGGGCTCGATGCCCAAGTGGGCGAGGTGCAGCTTGGCGTTGGGCTCGTACTTGGCGGTGACGACGATCGCCCGTCCCCCGGCCTCGCGCACGGCGGCGATGGCCTCGCGGGCGCCGGGCAGCGCGAGGGTCGGCTCGACGGCGAAGGCCGGGTACATCTCGCGGTACACGTCCGCCATGGCCGGCACCTCCTCGGCCGGGAACCAGTTGATCAGCTCCTCGACCAGCGGCGGTCCGAGCCGGGTGACCGCGAGGTCGGCGTCGATGTACACACCCGTCCGCTCCGACAGCGCCCGGTAGCAGGCCCGGATGCCGGGCCGGGAGTCGATGAGGGTCATGTCGAGATCGAAGCCGACGGTGAGCGCGGGCGAGGTGGTGGCAGCCATATGGGCCATTGTGCCCGGGCGCCGTCGACGCCGGCCCGGAGCCTCTGACGGCCCTGGGCCGCAAGGGCCGGCGACCGCCTTTGCGGAGGGAGGCCGTGGCCTGCGGACCCGGTGGCGGCCCCCGGGTCGCAGCCGGTGACCGGCGGTCGGCGGACGCTGAGCCGTCCACGGCGGCCGCCCCGCCGTCGGCTATCCGCGGCGCTGGGAGCGCCTCGGCTATCCGCGGCGCTGGGAGCGCCAGACGAGGAACAGGGCCGACGTGATCGCCGCCGCCCGCACCACCCACGGCCAGGTCTCCGACACCGCGTCGTTCAGGTGCCCCTCGGCGACCGGGTCGCCCCAGCGGTCGTTCATCCGGCCCCAGAGCCAGACCAGTCCCCCCGCCACGCACAGGCCGGGCAGGACGGCGACCGTCCACTTGGTCTCCGCCGGGGTCAGGCGGCGCGAGGCGTAGGCCAGGAGCCAGCCGAGCAGCAGGACGAACCAGTTGCCGAGGACCGCGCCCGTCACCAGGAGTCCGGCGGCGACCAGCAGGAACGGGTTGCTCCAGCCCGACGAGGGCAGGCGCGGGAAGCGGCGCCGGCCGCCGGTCCCCGGGGCCGCGGGGGCCGTCTCGACCGCCGGGGCGGTGCCCGCGGCGGACCCGTCCGGTCCTGCTTTCTCCGGCTTCTCCGGCTTCTCCGGCTTGCGCTGCGGCGGCGGCCTGAGCAGGTCGGGCAGCTCCACCCCGCCCACGAACCCGGGCACCTCGTCACCCACGCCGAACGGGGTGCCGTCCACCCGCCACCAGTCCGGCTCCACCGCGCTGTCGCCGAGTTCGTGCGCCGCGGCCAGGTGCGGCGGGGTCGCTCCCTCCGCGGGGGCCGGCCGGGCCTCCTCGGCGGCCCGCGCCTGGCGGGGGCGCGGGACGACGCGCCGGACGCCCCCCTTGGGCCGCTCGCCCCGGCCCCGCGGCCCGGGTTCGCGCTGCACGGGAACGGCGGCGGGCGCGGTGCCCGGCGCGGCACCGGCGACGTCACCGCCACCGCCGTCGGCCGCCGCCGCCACGACCTCGTCGGGGCTGCCCAGCCGGGTCAGGATGCGGCGCACGGCGGCGGGCGAGTCGACGGTGGCCCGGGCGCGGCGCCGGTCGATCTCGTTGCGCAGATCCGCGACCAGGCGCATCCGGGTGGCCGAGGACAACTGCTGCTGCTGGGCCACGTCGCCGACGCGGCTCAGATACTCGTAAACGACCTGGTCGCTCTCAATCCCCACGAAGTCCCCTCCGGGGCGCATCCGTTGCGTGACGCCGTCGGACGACGGTACCGCGCGCGGCGGTGACCCGGCCAAACGCCCGTCCGCCGTCCGGGAGCGGGGCCCCGCACGGTCGGCCCGGGCGCCGGAGGCGACCCGCTACCGTGGACCGGATGAGCACCGAGGACACGCCTTCGGCCCCCCGCTCCCTCGCGGAAGCGCTCCGCGCGCGGGGCGACGCTTCGCTGGGCGCGCTCCTGCGCAGCCGCCCGGACCTCATCACGCCCGTCCCCACCGACCTGACGCAACTGGCGACGCGGGCGGGCACGCGTGCCTCGGTCGTCCGGGCCCTGGAGCGGCTGGACCGGTTCGCCCTGCAGACGGCGGAGGCGCTGGCGGTGGCCGCGGACCCGGCGGAGTACGGGGAACTGCTCGGGCTCATGGCCGGGGACGAGACGGACCCGGCCGTCGTCGCGGCCCTGCCGCGCGCCCTGGACGTGCTGCGCGAGCAGGCCCTGGTGTGGGGCGGCGACGACCGGCTGCGGCTGGTGCGCACCGCGCGCGAGCTGCTGTCGCCCTCGCCGCAGCACCCCTCGCCGACCGGTCTGGGCCCCACGGTGCGGGAGGCCGCCTCGGGGATGTCCCCGGGGCGGATCCAGGAGATCGTCACGGCCGCCGGGCTGCCCTCCACCCACGACTCGGTCTCCGCGGTGACCGCGCTGTCGGGGCTGTTCGGGGACCGCGCGCGGATGGCCGCCCTGCTCGACGGCGCCCCGGCCGACGCGCTGGAGGTGCTGGAGCGCCTGGTGTGGGGGCCGCCGTACGGGCAGGTCACGGCCGATCCGGCGCCCCGGCTGCGCTGGCTGCTGGACCGCGGGCTGCTGCTGCCGACCGCGCCCGGGACGGTGGTGCTGCCGCGTGAGGTCGCCCTGCACCTGCGGGGCGGTCGGGCCCATCGGACGCCCGAGCCGGTGCCGCCGGCCGTCGAGGCCGCCGCCGCGTACCGTCCACAGGTTGTGGACAGCACCGCGGCCGGCCAGGCGTACACCGCGCTCGCGACCGTCGAGGAGCTGCTGAAGGACTGGGACGAGGGCGGTCCGGCGGTACTGCGGGCCGGGGGCCTGAGCGTGCGGGACCTGAAGCGGACCGCGGTCGCGCTGGACGTGCCCGAGCCGGTCGCCGCGTTCTGGGTGGAACTGGCCTACACGGCGGGCCTGATCGCCTCGGACGGGGAGGCCGACGAGCGCTACGCGGCGACCCCCGCCCACGACGAGTGGCGCGAGCGGCCCGCCGCCGAGCGCTGGGCACGGCTGGTCACCGCCTGGCTCGCGGCGACCCGCACGGCGGGCCTGGTGGGCGGGCGCGACGCCAAGGACCGGACGCTGTCCGCGCTCGGGCCCGGACTCGACCGGTCGGCCGCGCCCGAGGTGCGGCACCGGGTGCTGACCCTGCTGGCCGGGCTGCCCGAGGGCGCCGCGCCGGCCGCCGCGTCGGTGCTCGCCCGGCTGCGCTGGGAGCGCCCTCTGCGCGGGGACCGGCGCGAGGACGATCTGCGCGGGCGGCTCGCCGAGTGGGCGCTGTCGGAGGCGGAACTGCTGGGCGTGACGGGCCGGGGCGCCCTGTCGGGCCACGGCCGGGCCCTGCTGGGCCTGCCGCCCGGCCCGGCGAAGGAGACCGGGGCGGAGCCGTCCGGCCCGGGCGACAAGCTGCCCGTCCACCATCACCACCGTCCCGCTCCGCCCGCCCCCCTGAACGCGGCCGAGCAGGCCGTCGCCTCCGCGGCCGCGGCCCGGCTGCTCGCCCCGCTGCTGCCCGAGCCGCTGGACCACGTGCTGCTCCAGGCCGACCTGACGGCGGTGGCGCCCGGGCCCCTGCAGCGGCCGCTGGCCGACATGCTCGGGGTGCTCGCGGACGTCGAGTCCAAGGGCGGGGCCACCGTCTACCGGTTCACGCCCGGCTCGGTGCGCCGGGCCCTGGACGCCGGGCAGAGCGCCTCGGACCTGCACGCCTTCCTCGCCGCGCACTCCCGGACGCCGGTGCCGCAGCCGCTGGCCTACCTGATCGACGACGTGGCCCGCAGACACGGGCACCTGCGCGTCGGTGCCGCGTCGTCGTACGTGCGCTGCGACGACGAGGCGGTGCTCAACGAGATCCTCGCCGACAAGCGGGCGGGCGGTCTGGGACTGCGCCGGCTCGCCCCCACCGTGCTGGCCGCGCAGGCCGATCCGGCCGGGCTGCTGGAGGGCCTGCGGGCGATGGGCTTCGCGCCGGCCGCCGAGTCCGCCGAGGGCGATGTGCTGATCACGCGCGCGCTCGCCCACCGCACCCCGCCCCGCAGCGCGCCCGAGCCGGTCCCCGACGGGCCGCCGGTGCCCGACGACACCCTCCTGTCGGCCGCGCTGCGCGCGATCCGCGCCGGCGACCTCGCCTCCACCACGCCGCGCAAGCCCGGTACGGCCCCGGCCGCGGACGGCGAGCTGCCGCGCACCGGTGCGGCGGAGACCCTGGCCACCATGCAGGCCGCCGTCCTCACCGGCGAGGCGTTGTGGATCGGCTACGTCAACGCCGAGGGCACCGCCAGCCAGCGCCTGATCGCCCCGATCCGGGTGGAGGGCGGTTTCGTCACGGCGTACGACCACACCGCCGACGAAGTGCGCACGTATCCGCTGCACCGGATCACCGGCGTCGCGGAGCTCGCGGACGACGCCGGCTGAGACCGCCCGGCGTCTCACCCGTACGGGTGCACACCGGCGTTCATGCACGCCACGCCGGGGAGGTCCCACCCTCGGGCGACCTTGCCGGGGGCGCCGCATCACCGGCCGGGCACGGGGGCAGCCACCGGGTGTCCTGATGCGACCCGGCCCCAGGGAGGGGGCCCGGGTCGGTTGCCACCCGAAAGGAAGTGTCCCCATGCGCGCTGCCCGCCGTATCGCCGCCGTCCTGGCCACCGCCGTGCTGATGACGTTCGGTTCGCTCGCCACCCCGGCGGCCGCGGTGAGCATCGACATCGCCGGTCTCGTCCTGGAGACGCCGCAGATCTGATCCGCTTCGCACCGTCGGCAGGGAAGGGGTCCCGTCGTACTCATGCGTGAGAAGTCCGCCGCCGTCGTCCTGTTCGCCGTCGCCCTGCTGGGCACGGCCGCGCCCGCCGCCACCGCGCGGCCGGCGCTGCCGCTGCCCCTGCCGGTCGCCGGGGTGGAGTCCCTGATCACCGAGGGGGTGAGTGTCGAGGGCCCGCTGGTGAACAACGTCGCGCTGCCCACGCTGAGGTGACCCCTCCCGGCGTCCGGCCGCCGGGGGGGGCCGGACGGCCGGGGGGCCGGGGGTCGGGGGGCCGGGGGGGCCGGGCGGCCGGGCGCACATCACACCGCCTGGCGCGGTGGATCAGGCACACTGGACGTTTGGCCGAGGCGTCGTGCTGTCGAGCCGTCCGAGCCCTCCGGCCGCAGAAAGGTGCCGCGCGTGAATGGTCCGCTGATCGTCCAGTCCGACAAGACCCTGCTCCTGGAAGTCGACCACGAGCAGGCCGACGACTGCCGTCGGGCCATCGCCCCGTTCGCCGAGCTGGAGCGCGCCCCGGAGCACATCCACACCTACCGGGTGACCCCGCTGGGCCTGTGGAACGCGCGCGCCGCCGGCCACGACGCCGAGCAGGTCGTCGACGCGCTGGTGCAGTACAGCCGCTACCCGGTGCCGCACGCGCTGCTCGTGGACATCGCCGAGACGATGGACCGCTACGGCCGCCTCACCCTCTCCAAGCACCCCGCGCACGGACTGGTCCTGACGACCACCGACCGTCCGGTGCTGGAGGAGGTCCTGAAGTCCAAGCGGATCACCCCGCTGGTCGGTGCCCGCATCGACCCCGACACGGTGGCCGTGCACCCCTCGGAGCGCGGCCAGATCAAGCAGACGCTGCTGAAGCTGGGCTGGCCCGCGGAGGACCTCGCCGGGTACGTCGACGGCGAGGCGCACGCGATCGACCTGGCCGAGGACGGCTGGGCGCTGCGGCCGTACCAGAAGCAGGCCGTGGAGAACTTCTGGCACGGCGGTTCGGGCGTCGTCGTCCTACCCTGCGGCGCCGGGAAGACGCTGGTCGGCGCGGGCGCGATGGCGCAGGCGAAGTCGACCACGCTGATCCTCGTCACCAACACCGTCTCCGCGCGGCAATGGAAGCACGAGCTGGTGAAGCGGACCTCGCTGACCGAGGAGGAGATCGGCGAGTACAGCGGGACGCGCAAGGAGATCCGGCCCGTCACGATCGCCACCTACCAGGTGCTGACGACCCGGCGGAAGGGCGTCTACCCGCACCTGGAGCTGTTCGACTCCCGGGACTGGGGGCTGATCCTCTACGACGAGGTGCACCTGCTGCCCGCGCCGGTCTTCAAGTTCACCGCCGACCTCCAGGCCCGCCGAC
Organism: Streptomyces sp. NPDC026246; assembly: GCF_055567995.1. Classification (NCBI taxonomy): domain Bacteria; kingdom Bacillati; phylum Actinomycetota; class Actinomycetes; order Kitasatosporales; family Streptomycetaceae; genus Streptomyces; species Streptomyces sp. NPDC026246. The sequence goes on from NZ_JBVHPJ010000016.1 coordinate 26,303, forward strand.
GGCTCGGGCTGACGGCGACCCTGGTCCGCGAGGACGGCCGGGAGTCGGACGTCTTCTCCCTGATCGGCCCGAAGCGGTTCGACGCGCCGTGGAAGGAGATCGAGGCGCAGGGCTACATCGCGCCCGCCGACTGCGTCGAGGTCCGCGTCAACCTGACCGACTCCGAGCGCCTCGCGTACGCCACGGCCGAGGCGGAGGAGAAGTACCGCTTCTGTGCGACGACCGCGACCAAGCGGAAGGTCACGGAGGCGATCGTCCGCCGCTTCGCCGGACAGCAGATCCTGGTCATCGGCCAGTACATCGACCAGCTCGACGAGCTGGGCGAGCACCTCGGGGCGCCCGTGATCAAGGGCGAGACGTCCAACGCGCAGCGGGAGAAGCTCTTCGACGCCTTCCGCGAGGGCGAGATCAGCGTGCTCGTGGTGTCCAAGGTCGCGAACTTCTCGATCGACCTGCCGGAGGCGACGGTCGCGATCCAGGTGTCGGGCACCTTCGGCTCCCGCCAGGAGGAGGCCCAGCGTCTCGGCCGGGTGCTGCGCCCCAAGGCCGACGGCCACCAGGCGCACTTCTACTCCGTGGTCGCCCGGGACACCATCGACCAGGACTTCGCCGCCCACCGCCAGCGCTTCCTGGCGGAGCAGGGCTACGCGTACCGGATCATGGACGCGGACGAGCTGCTGGCGGGGAGCTGAGGAACGCGGGTCCGCTCACCGGTGGCGGCGGACCACGCCGACCTCCTCCCCGTACTGACCGAGGACGATCACGTCGAAGGCGGCGCCCGCGAAGACCTTGACGGCGCGCAGGGCATCGCCGAGACGGTGGCGGTGGCTGCCCGCCACGGCGGTGGCGCCGGGCGGACGGCCCGGTGCCGGGGCAGGGTGGAGGGTGGCTGCGCTCATGTCTCCATGGTGCGTTTCGCCCCGTAAAGCCCGCGTCGGTCTCGGGACGGAACCTCCGGGCCGTCCGGGTACGCCCGTGGGCCGACGCTCCCCCCTAGAGGGAGGGGCGCGTCCCCGGCCCATCCCCTAGGGGACGGAAAACCGTTCGCGGGCGGTGGCCCCGCTCCTCTAAGATCTCCGCTCTTGCCCGCCTCCCTCACGGAGCGCCGCCGACCGGACGGAAACCGGCCGGCATCACCGCCCTTTCCTCAGCAGGTCCCTCCGGAGGCACCGCCTTGTCCACGCCCGTCGACGACCCGCTCTCCCGTGAGCGCTCCCACCTCGCCGCGTCCCGTTCCGCCCTGCGCGCCATGCGCGAGGACGTCGAGGCCCTCGACATCACCGACGTCACCGCGAACTGGGTCAACGCCGAGGTGCTGGCCCGCCAGATCGAGGAGCGCGTCAAGTCCCTGGCCGACCTCAGCGACACCCCGCTGTTCTTCGGCCGGCTCGACTACCTGCACGCCCCGGGCGGCGACCGTGCCGAGGGAGCGGAGGGGGAACGCTTCTACATCGGGCGCCGCCATGTGCACGACCACGACGGCGACCCCATGGTCATCGACTGGCGCGCACCGGTCTCGCAGCCGTTCTACCGGGCGTCCAAGAAGGACCCGATGGACGTCGCGCTGCGCCGCCGTTTCGGCTACACCCGCGGCGACATCACGGCGTACGAGGACGAGCACCTCTCCGACCCGGCCGAGGCGGCTCGCACCAGCAAGCTGCTCCAGCAGGAGATCGAGCGGCCCCGCGTCGGCCCTATGCGGGACATCGTCGCGACGATCCAGCCCGAGCAGGACGAGATCGTCCGGTCCGGGCTGGCCGGCTCGGTGTGCGTGCAGGGGGGCCCGGGCACCGGGAAGACCGCCGTCGGCCTGCACCGGGTCGCCTACCTGCTCTACGCGCACCGCGAGCGCCTGGCCCGCACCGGCACGCTGGTCATCGGGCCGAACCGGTCCTTCCTGCACTACATCGAGCAGGTGCTGCCCGCGCTCGGCGAGCTGACCGTGCAGCAGGCCACCGTCGACGACCTGGTGGCCCACGTGGAGATCAGGGGCACGGACGAGGCGGCGGCCGCGACCGTCAAGGGCGACGCCCGGATGGCCGAGGTGCTGCGCCGGGCGCTGTACGCGCACGTCACGCCGCCCACCGAACCGGTCGTGGTGGTGCGCGGCTCCCGCCGCTGGCGGGTACCGGCGTACGAACTGGAGGACATCGTCCGCGAGTTGCTCGACCGGGACATCCGCTACGGCGCCGCCCGGGAGGCCCTGCCGCAGCGCATCGCGCACGCCGTGCTGGTGCAGATGGAGCGCTCGGGCGAGGCCCCGGACGACCGCGTGCAGGACGCGGTGGCCCGCAACACCGCGGTGAAGGCGGCCGTGAAGACGATCTGGCCCGCCGTCGACCCGGCGAAACTGGTGCTGCGGCTGCTGTCGGACGCGGGGTTCCTCGCCCAGCACGCGGAGGGGATCCTCGACGCGGACGAGCAGAAGGCGATCCTGTGGGCCCGGCCGGCGCGCAGCGTGAAGTCGGCCCGGTGGTCGGCCGCCGACGCGGTCCTCGTCGACGAGGCCACCGACCTGGTCCAGCGCACGCACTCCCTGGGCCACGTCGTCCTGGACGAGGCCCAGGACCTCTCCCCCATGCAGTACCGGGCGGTCGGCCGCCGCTGCACCACCGGCAGCGCCACCGTCCTGGGCGACCTGGCCCAGGGCACGACGCCCTGGGCGACCCGCAGCTGGCAGGAGGCACTGCGCCACCTCGGCAAGCAGGACGCGGTGATCGAGGAGCTGACGGCCGGTTTCCGCGTGCCGACGGACGTCATCACCTACGCCTCCCGGCTGCTGCCGGACATCGCCCCCGGCCTCACCCCGGTGGTGTCGATCCGGGAGAACCCGGGTCACTTCGAGATCCGGCCGGTGTCCGGTCCGGCGGACGTGGTCGACGCCTGCCGTGACGCGCTGCGGCACGAGGGCTCGACGGGCCTGATCGCGGCGGACGCGCGGATCCCGGAGTTGGCCGGGGCCCTGGAGCAGGCCGGGATCCCGTATCTGGGCCCCGGCGAGGAGACCACCCGCGAGACCCGGCTGACCCTCGTCCCGGCGTCCCTGGCCAAGGGCCTGGAGTACGACCACGTCGTCCTGGACGAGCCGCGCGCGGTGATCGACGGCGAACCGGACGAACGAACCGGCCTGCGCCGCCTGTACGTGGCCCTCACCCGGGCGGTGTCGGGCCTGACGGTCACGCACACGGCACCGCTGCCCCCGCAGCTGATCTAGGGCGCGGGTGCCGCGAGGGGGGCGGCGGGTGCCTGCCGGGCGGCGTCCACCGCGGTGCGCCACTCGGCCACCGCCCGCGCCGACACCGGCGCGTCCCAGCCGCCCGGACGGGCCGCGCCGCCGATGTGGAAGCCGTCGACGCCGGCCTCGCGCAGCACGGGCACGTGGTCGAGGCGCAGTCCGCCGCCCACCAGCAGCTGCTGCTCGTAGCCCGGCTCGCCGGCCCGCCCGGCCTCCGCGAACAGCACGGGCAGCCCGTCGTCCACCCCGCCGGCCGACCCGGCCGTCAGGTACGTGTCGAGCCCGGGCAGCCCGTCCAGCTGCTTGCGCGCGGCGTCCCGGTCGGCGGCCCGGTCGATGGCCCGGTGGAAGGTCCAGGGGCATCCGTCCAGCGCGGCCACCACCCGCTCCACGGCCGGCAGGTCCACCGCGCCCCCGGCGTCGAGGAAGCCCAGCACGAACTCCTGCGCCCCGGCCTCCCGCAGCTCCGCGGCCGTACCGGCGAGCCGGTCGACGTCCCCCGCGGCGAACCCGTCCGCGAGACGGACCATCACCCGCAGGGGGATGTCGACGGCGCGCCGGATCCCGGCGACGGTGGCGGGCGACGGGGTGAGCCCGTCGGCCGCCATGTCGGTGACCAGCTCGAGGCGGTCCGCGCCTCCCTCCTGGGCGGCGACCGCGTCCTCGACGCCGAGGGCGATCACCTCCAGGACTGCACGCTTGCTCATGGGGCCCCTTCGTCGGCATGGCGGCGTTCGATGACAGGTCTAGTCCAATCACAGACTACGCTGCCCATTCCCACCGCCTCCCACGCCCCGGGGGGGGTGCCTCACCCGTAGATGTCGAGCTCCTTCGCCTCCACACCGGCGAGCTCGAACACGGCGTCGCCGGCCGGCCGTCCCGTGTACAGCCGGACCAGGGTCGGCCCGTCGCCGATGAACCGGCCCGGGGGCCGCTCCCCGCCGCTCTCCCCCAGCCGCAGCGGCTCGTCCAGGTCGTCGAGGTCGGCGTGCAGCGGCACGTGCCCGCGCTCGCGCGTGAGGCGGGCGAGCAGCGCCAGCGCGTCGGGCAGCCCGGCCCCGCCGTACGCCCCCGGTTCGCCCAGGGCGTCCCGTACGTCCCCGGCGTGCACCCACTCCCCCAGGGCGAGGCCGTCCAGCGTCCCGCCGGCCCGCGCGATCACCGGCCCGGCCGCTGTCATCCCGCGCTCCAGTTCGTCCACGACCTCGGCGTCGCTCCGGCCGGACCGTGCGGCGATGTCCCGGTCGTTGGACTCGGGCGAGAACACGCCCGGCTCGAGCCCGCCCTCCACCGCCCGGGTCAGCGCGGCCGCGCAGTGGGCCAGCACGTCCCGCACCGTCCAGCCCGGGCACGCGGCCACCGGCCGGGCGAAGTCCTCCGGGGCCCGGCCCCGCAGCAGCGGGATCAGCGCGTCCCGTTCCGTCGCGAGCAGCCGCCCGGGCTGCTCGGGGTCCCGTACGTCGTGCACATCAGCAGGAGTCGTCATGGCCCCCACGCTAGGTGCCCGGGCCGCCGGGGCGGGAGAATGCCCCCATGGCCGATCCCGAGATCCTGCGCATCCGCTTCGTCCGCACCCTGGAGGCGGCGCGGGGCCCGGCAGGCGGGCCGGACCCGGCGCCCTACGCCGAGAACCTGCTCGCCCGCTGGCAGGAGCCACAGCGCCGCTACCACACGGCCGAGCACCTCACGGCGGTCCTGGACCGCGTCGACGAGCTGCAGCGGTACGCCCGGGACCCGGACGTGGTGCGGCTGGCCGCCTGGTTCCACGACGCGGTGTACCTGCCCGACCGCTCCGAGAACGAGGAGCGCTCCGCCCGGCTGGCCGAGCGGGCCCTGCCGGAGGCGGGCGTCCCGGACGGCAAGGTGGCCGAGGTGGCCCGGCTGGTCCGGCTCACCGTCACCCACGACCCCGCCGACGACGACCCCGACGGCCAGGTCCTGTGCGACGCCGACCTGGCCGTCCTCGCCGCCCCGCCCTCGGCGTACGCCGCGTACACCGCCGCCGTGCGCGAGGAGTACCACTTCGTGCCGAACGAGGCCTTCCGCACGGGCCGCGCCGCGATCCTGCGTCAACTCCTGGACCTGCCACGGCTGTTCCGGACGCCGCACGGCGCGGCCGAGTGGGAGGCCACGGCCCGGTACAACCTGGCCTCCGAGCTGGAAATGCTGTCGCTGCCGGGCGTGGATCCCTCGTAGCCTGCCCGCCATGTGGACAACGGGTGCGGAACAGGTGGAGCAGGCCGTCGCCGAGTGCGTGGGGCTGCTGGGGGCGGTCACCGGCCGGGACTGGGAGGGCGTACGGGCCGGGCGGCTGGACTGGAGCTGCCGGCGGACGGCCGTGCACATCGCGGAGGACCTGATCGCCTACGCGGGCCAGTTGGCCGGGCGGGAGCAGGAGTCGTACGCGCCGTTCGAACTCGTGCTGGAGGAGGGCGCGGGCAACGCGGACGCGCTGCGGGTGATCGGCACGACGGGGGCGCTGCTGGCCGCCGCGGTCCGCACCACGCCGCGCGAGGCGCGGGCCTTCCACCCGTACCCGTTCCGCAGCGCGAACCGCGAGGGCTTCGCCGCGATGGGCGTGGCCGAGGTGCTGCTGCACACGCACGACGTCGCCGAGGGCCTGGGGCTGGCGTACGAACCGGCCCCCGAGCTGTGCGCGTTCGTGCTCACCCGGATCTTCCCGCACGTCCAGCCCGGCGAGAGCCCCTGGCGGACGCTGCTGTGGGCCACGGGACGCGGCGAACTGCCCGGCCGGGCCCGGGTCACCGGCTGGCGCTGGAGCAACAACCTGGTCCTCGGCACCGAGCGGCTCACCCTCCAGGGCGTCACCCCGGCGGCGGCCGCGGATCTCGCCGCGGTGGGCGACGGCGGCTTCGCGTGGCTGGAGGGCGGCCCGGTCGAGGGCACCCGGGTGGGCGCCGGGCTGGTGCACAAGCAGTACGAGGACGGCGTCCACCTGCCCGAGTGGGGCATGTACGTGCTGGTCCGCCGCGAGGACGGCCGGGCGCTCGGCGCCATGGGGTTCCACGGCGTACCGGACGCGGAGGGACGGGTCGAGGTCGGCTACGACCTGGTCGAGGGCGCCCGGGGCCACGGCCACGCGACGGAGGCGCTGCGCGCGCTGTCGCGGTGGGCGCTGGACCGGCCGCAGGTGCGGACCGTCGTCGCGAACGTCGAACGGGGCAACACGCCGTCGCAGAACGTCCTCGCGCGGGCCGGCTTCACCCTGGCCGCCGAGGACCCCGAGCACCTGACCTACGAGCTGCGCGAACCCCGCGAGGGATAGCGCCCCTTGGGCCGGCGCAGTCCCGCCTCGCGCAGCAGCCGCACCACCTCGCGGCTGCGCACCTCCACGGCACCGGCGGCCACCGCGTCCGCGTACCGCTGGGCGGGGAGGTCGTAGTGGTCGCGGTCGAAGGCGCGGCGGGGCACGCCCAGGCGCTCGGCGAAGGCGTGGAGTTCGTCGTAGGAGACGTCGCTGATCAGGTGCGACCACAGGCGGCCGTGGCCGGGCCAGGCCGGCGGGTCTATGTAGAGCGTCACGCGGACCTCACGAGGACGCCGGATCGCCGAGGGCCTCGCCCAGCGACCCCACCGCGGCGACCTTCACGCCCGCCTCACTGCACACCCAGTGCGGATCGGGCCCCAACTCCGGCTCGACGTCCAGCGCGTGCGGCTGGCCCGTGCCGCACACCGGGCACAGCGGCCAGCGGCCGTACCGCTCCAGCAGGGCGTCCTGCACGTCCTGCGCGACCAGCCCGGCCACGTACCGCGCGCCCTCCGGCCACTGCTCGACCCACCAGCGCCGCTGCACCACGGACTCCTCGACCAGCGACACGACGTCCGCCTCGGCGACGCGTCCCGCGACGAGGTCGGCCAGCACGAGGGCGCGCGCGGCGTGCAGCGCCTGCTCCAGAGGGCTGATGGGTTCCATGCACCCATTGTGCGCACTCTTGACCCGCACGCCGCCCCGAAAATATCTTTCAGGGGTGACCCGCGACGTGAAGGAAATTTTCGCCCGGGACCGCGGCGGCCCCGGCGGCACGCTGGGCGCACCGCCCGCCCCCGCGGCCCTCGCGGCCAAGGTCCGCACGCTGGGCCCGTCGATGACGCGCTCCATGCAGCGCGTCGCCGAGGCCGTCGCCGGCGACCCGGCCGGCTGCGCGGCGCTCACGGTCACCGGCCTCGCCGAGCTCACCGGCACCAGCGAGGCGACCGTCGTCCGCACCGCGCGGCTGCTGGGCTATCCGGGTTACCGCGACCTGCGGCTGGCCCTGGCCGGGCTCGCCGCGCAGCAGCAGTCGGGCCGGGCCCCGGCCATCACGACGGACATCGCCGTCGACGACCCCATCGCCGACGTCGTCGCCAAGCTCGCCTACGACGAGCAGCAGACCCTCGCCGACACCGCGGCGGGCCTGGACACGGCGCAGCTGGGAGCGGCCGTCACCGCGCTGGCCGCGGCCCGGCGCACCGACGTGTACGGCGTCGGGGCGTCGGGGCTGGTGGCCCAGGACCTCACACAGAAGCTGCTGCGCATAGGGCTGATGGCGCACGCACACAGCGATCCGCACCTGGCCGTCACCAACGCCGTGCAGTTGCGCGCGGGCGACGTCGCGATCGCCGTCACCCACTCCGGGTCGACGGGGGACGTCATCGAGCCGCTGCGGGTGGCCTTCGAGCGCGGCGCGACGACCGTGGCCATCACCGGCCGCCCGCACGGCCCCGTCACCCAGTACGCCGACCACGTCCTGACCACGTCCACCGCCCGGGAGAGCGAGCTGCGTCCGGCGGCCATGTCGTCGCGGACCGGACAGCTCCTCGTGGTGGACTGCCTGTTCGTGGGGGTGGCGCAGCGGACGTACGAGTCGGCGGCGCCGGCGCTGTCGGCGTCGTACGAGGCGCTGGCCCACCGGCACCGCTCCTGAGCAGGCCGCCCCGCCCAGCACCGGAAGCACACGGAAAGAGCCGTCCATGACCTCCGCCTCCCGACCCCGTGACGTCCGAGCCGAGTTGGCGACCCTGACCACCGAGGCCTTCCGGCCGGAGCTCGCCGAGGTCGACCGGCTGCCGACACTGGACATCGCGCGGCTGATGAACGGCGAGGACGCGAGCGTGGCCGGGGCGGTCGCGGCGCGGCTGCCCGAGATCGCCGCCGCGATCGACGCGGTCGCCGGGCGCATGGCCCGCGGCGGCCGGCTCGTCTACGCGGGCGCGGGCACCGCGGGCCGGCTGGGCGTCCTGGACGCCTCCGAGTGCCCGCCGACGTTCAACACCGACCCGTCCCGGGTCGTCGGGCTGATCGCGGGCGGCCCGCAGGCCCTGGTGACCTCGGTCGAGGGCGCGGAGGACTCCCCGGAACTGGCCCGGGCCGCCCTGGAGCCGCTCCGCCTGACCGCACACGACACGGTGGTCGGCGTCTCGGCCTCCGGCCGCACCCCGTACGCGATCGGCGCGGTCGGGTACGCCCGGGAGCGGGGCGCCCTCACCGTCGGCCTGTCCTGCAACGCGGGCAGCCCCCTGGCGGCCGCCGCCGACCACGGCATCGAGGTCGTCGTCGGCCCCGAGCTGCTCACCGGCTCCACCCGCCTGAAGGCCGGCACCGCCCAGAAGCTCGTCCTGAACATGCTCTCGACGATCACGATGATCCGCCTGGGCAAGACCTACGGGAACCTGATGGTCGACGTCCGCGCCTCCAACGACAAGCTCCGCGCCCGCTCCCACCGCATCGTCGCCCTCGCCACGGGCGCCGAGGACAAGGAGATCGAGGAGGCGCTGACCGCCACCGACGGCGAGGTGAAGAACGCGATCCTCACGATCCTGGCCGACGTGGACGCACCGACGGCGGCCCGCCTGCTCCAGGAGTCCGGCGGGCACCTGCGGGCGGCCCTGGGCGCACACGCGCAGGGCGGGCCGGAGGACGGCACCGCCTGAGGGCCCCGCCCCGGCCCCGGTGACGGCCCGGCCCCGGTGACGGCCGTCGGTGCCGCCGGGCCGTCACCGCCGGGGACTCACGTGAGCAGCACCGTCGGACCGGACACCACCACCGCGACGCGCCGCTCCTCCTCCTGCGGCTGCTCCCGCTCCGCTTCCGCCTTGGCGGCGAGGGCCTCGACCGCCGCGTTGAACCGCTGCATCGACGTCGGGTGGTCCGGGCCCAGGACGTACTCCTTGAGGACGCGGCGCTCGGGGGCCATCGGGTCGTGCCGGGGCTCGCGGACCGAGCGGAGGATCTCCGGCAGCCGGGTGCAGTCCCGGTCGAGGAGGTAGGCGCCCCCGGCCGTGGTGTAGGCCGCCCGGAAGTCCGCGTCGGGCAGGTCGTTCGCGTTGGTCAGGACGTACGGCTTGAGGCTGGCCACGAAGTCCGCGACGACGGACGACACGTCGCTGACGAGCATGTCGGCCTGGTCGAAGCACGCGTACAGCGTCGGCAGCTGACCGGTGACCACCTCGTGCCGCAGGGGCCCCCGGCTCGCCCAGAACAGGCGGTGCCACTCGGCGCGCAGCTCGTGCCACTCGGCCTCGCCGTCCGGGCCCGGGACGCGGGCCTCGCGCGTCTGCTGGGCGTCGTCGCCGGGCAGCCGCCCGGACAGTTCGGCGAGCCGGTCGCGGATCTCGTCCATGCGCGGCCGGGCCTCGGCGATCGCGGACTGCGCCCGCTCGGCGTCCCGCCGCTCGTTGTCGGCGTTCAGCAGCTCCCGCACGGCCCGGTCCGCCTCGGCCGCGGCGGGCGAGCGCTTGCCGGTGAGCGGGTGCGGCTTGTAGAGGACCCGCACGTTCTCCGCGAGCAGCCTCTCGACCAGCCTCACGCCCATCGGGATCAGGGACGTGTGGCAGTCGTCGTCGCTCCACCCCTCCCAGGTGGGCGCGTACAGCACGGTCGGCAGCGGCCCCGGCACGTGGTCGGCGTGCAGCCGGATCGACGACAGCTGGGGGCGGCCCACCTCGACGATCGCGGAGTCGCTGATGGCGTGCCGCACCCGCTGGTAGCGGTCGCGCCCGGCCCGGCCGGCCACCCAGATCTCGTCGTAGACCTTGCTCACGCGGTTGCTGCTGGCGAGCTTGTCGCTGTCGCCGTGCCCGATGAACACGTGCTTGGCCTCGGCGACGCGCAGCATGTGCACGTTCTTGCCCGCGTTGCCCGGGTAGAGGACGACCCGCAGCTCGGGCAGTTCCAGCAGTGCCACGTCGTCCGCCTTCGGCACGCACAGCACGGGGATCCGCGTCCGGCTCAGGAAGCGGAACGAGGCCCGCTCGCGCAGGACGATCAGCGGCCGGCGGTCGAGCTGCTCCAGCGTCTCGATCCACATGTTGACCTGGTACATGAAGTCGCGCGAGACGGACGCGAAGCTGAAGTACAGGGCCACCTCGGGGCGGTACCCGGCCAGTTGCCGGTTCACCTCGGCGATCACCTCGTCCCGGCCGGGCATCCGGCGGGCCCGGCGCAGCTGACCGAGCAGCGCCACCACGGCTGCCGCCGTCAGCCCGGCCGTCAGCGCGAACCCGGTCCCGGCGGCCTGCCACGCGCCCGCGGCGAGCGCGACGAGCAGCCCCGCGTGCGCGGGCAGGTCGAGATGCAGCAGCTTGCGCAGGAAGCGCCGGTACAGGAAGGCGGGCGGGGACTGCGGGATGCCCGCCCCGCTCATGTCGAGGTTGCGCACCACCACGGGCAGCACGCGGCGCCGCCGTATCGCGTGGTGCACGGCCGAGTACAGGATCACCAGGGTGAAGTGCAGGCTGAACACCGCCAGCGCGCCGACCAGCACGGTGTCGGGGGCGTCCATGCGCTCCGCCAGCGCGAGCAGCATCACCGTGCGCACGGCGAACCGCAGGGTACGGGTGAGCTGCAGCGCGGCCAGCCGCCGCACGAAGGCGGGAGCACGGGCGTGCAGCACCTCGTCGGCCACGTAGGTGACGAGCGAGGCCGCGGCGAAGCCCCACAGCGACGGCAGCAGCGCGAAGACGGGCAGTGCGGCGAAGCCGGCGGCGAACAGGAACACGAGCAGGAGGTCGGTCTTCCCGCGCACACGCAGGACACCGCACAGCCAACGGAACGTCATGGACAGGCTTTCTCTCGGGCAGACGTGCATTCCGGGCGGCGTGCGGTGGGGCGGACGCCGGGGTGTACGCGCGATACGCCTGTTAGACGGTGATCAGGGCCGTTTGGTTGTACACCTTTCGATCATCCGTACGTCATCGCCCCTTCACCCCCCTTCGGCCGGCCTGAGAGCCGCACCGGCCGGCGGAGGACAATGGGGAGCATGAACCACGCCCAGCTGACCGCACTCGGCCGTGCCCTCCGTCTGCTCGGTGAGCACGGCGAGGCCCTGACCACCGACTCGCCGGACGCCAAGCTGCACGAGGTCAGGGCGGATCTGCGGCGGGCCCTGGACCTGCTGGAGGAGAGCGTCTCGAACGCCGCGCCCAGCACCCGCTGCCCGGAGCACCCGAACGGGCCGGTCGACGAGGCCGCCCCGGACCTGTGCCTGCTGTGCGAGACCCGGCGCAGGGCGGCCCGCCGGGCGGAGTTCAACGGCCCCGCCCCGTACCAGCCGCAGAGCGAGCCGGTCCAGACCCGCTACGGCGTGCGCGGCGACCGCCCCCAGCCCCAGCAGCGCTGGCTGCCGGAGCTGTGGAACGGCCAGAGCTGGCAGCTGTGCGGCACCCCGCGCCGGGACCGCCGCGAGGCCGAGCTGTACATCGCGGCCCAGCGCCGCGCACCCCGGGCGGCCATGGCGTACCGCCTGGTGCACGAGTTCACCGACTACGAGGTGCTGCGCGTGTGGGGCACGCCCGTGCGCGTCGACATCGAGCCGATGGGCAACCTCTAGACGCTCACAGCAGCGGCAGCGGCCGGAACTCGTGGTTCTCCCACAGCCGCCGGGCCGTCTCCTCGGGGTACGGCGCGACCACCGGCTCCGCGTCCAGCACCTGCACCAGCCGCCGCTCGTCGTACACCGGCCAGCCCGGGTCGCCCGTGCGCGCGAACGCCGACCAGGACGAGCGGAAGCGGGCCGACAGCGCCCGGGCCTCGGCGGACGGCTCGGCGCCCGCGAACAGCAGGGCCCCCAGGTCCGCGCCGTACGTGCCGAACAGCAGCGGGATGTCCAGGCCGTGGCAGGCGCCGAACGCGCCGCCGCTGCCGGGGGCGGGCCAGGTCAGTTCGTAGACGTGCGCGGTGCCGCCGCCCGCGCGCTGCGCCTCGGCCAGGTGCAGGGAGGGCATGGAGAACAGCCATTCCGTCTGGACGCGCTCGTACAGCTCGCCCGCACCGGCACCGGGGAAGGCGTCCCGGTAGGACTGCTCGCCGCCCGGGGCGAACAGGCGCAGGGCCGAGGCCGCCCGCTCCTCGCCGACCCCGCCCAGGTGCCCGGCCATGGCGAGGAAGAGGCGGTACTCCTCGCGGTTGTGGCCGACGATCAGAGCCACGTCCCGGGCGCTTCCGGCCGCCAGGGCCCGCCAGGGGGTCTGCGGCAGGACGTCGCCGTCGACGACCGGGGCGAACGGCGTGACCGTGGGGGCCGCCTGGCCCCAGCGGTCGACGTACTGGGTCATCTTGGCGCTCAGCGTCTCGCCCGCGGTGGGCAGCCGCCGCGGGTCCACCGCCGACAGGTCGGCGACGGTCGGGCGCAGACCCAGCTCGGCGGCGAGGGCGCGGCCCATGTCGGCGGCGAGTTCGGCGGAGAAGAACGTGCCCGGCACGCTCTGCGCTATCGCCCGGCGGAACAGGCCGGCGGCCCGGTCCATGCCGAGCAGCGAGGCGATCGAACCCGCACCGGCGGACTCGCCGAACAGCGTGACCAGCCCCGGATCGCCGCCGAACGCCTCGATGTTGTCCCGCACCCACTCCAGGGCCGCCACCTGGTCGAGCAGGCCCCGGTTGGCGGGGGCGCCCTCGACGGCGGCGAAACCCTCCATGCCGACGCGGTAGTTGAGGGTGACGACCACGACGTCGCCGTCGGCCGCGAGGTGCCGGGCGTCGTAGCCGGGGCTGCCGCCGTGGCCGAGCTTGTAGGCACCGCCGTGGATCCACACCATGACCGGACGGCGGGCGGCCGGATCCGCCTCGGGCGTCCAGACGTTGACCGTGAGCCACTCGTCGCCCTGGGGCACGTCGATCAGGCCCGGGCCGCCCATCAGGCCGAGGTCCTGCGGGGGCGGCGGGCCGAAGGCGTGGGCCTCCCGCACGCCGTCCCAGGGCGCGGCGGGCCGGGGCGCCATGAAACGGTCCTCGCCGACCGGGGGCGCGGCGAAGGGAACACCGCGGAAGACGGCGAGCTCCTCCTCCCTGCGGCCGCGGACCGCGCCGGCGGTGGTGCGCACCACCGGCGCGGACCGCGGGCCGTCCGTCGGAAAGCGGGGCTCGGACGTCGTCATGTGGGGTCTCCTCACGAAGTGCCGTCGGACTGGCGCCCGTTCAGTGTCCTCCGGCCGTCGCGAGCGGGTGCGGGCACCCCGTGCCCGGCCGGCTCAGCTGAGGGTCTTCAGGGCGGCCGGGTCGTAGGGGGCCAGCTCCTCGAAGCGGCCGGAGAGCACCTTGCGGGCCCACTCGGGGTCCTGGAGCAGGGCGCGGCCGACGGCGACCATGTCGAACTCGTCGCGCTCGAGGCGGTCGAGGAGGTTGTCGAGGTCGCCGACCTCGGCGCCCTGGCCCTGGAAGGACTTGAGGAAGTCGACGCCGTTCAGGCCGACCGAGCCGACCGTGATGGCGGGCTTGCCGGTGATCTTCTTGGTCCAGCCGGCGAGGTTGAGGTCGGAGTCGTCGAACTCGGGGACCCAGTGGCGGCGCGTGGAGGCGTGGAAGGCGTCGACGCCGGCGGCCGCGAGCGGGGTCAGGATCGACTCCAGCTCCTCGGGCGTCTCGGCGAGGCGGGCGCGGTAGGCCTCCTGCTTCCACTGCGAGTAGCGGAGGATGACGGGGAAGTCGGCGGAGACGGTCTCGCGGACGGCCGCGACGATCTCCGCGGCGAACCTGACCCGGGCGACCCGGTCGCCGCCGTAGGCGTCGGTGCGGCGGTTGGTGCCCTCCCACAGGAACTGGTCGAGCAGGTAGCCGTGGGCGCCGTGCAGCTCCACGCCGTCGAAGCCGATGCGCTCGGCGGCCGCGGCGGCCTCGGCGAAGGCGCCGATGACGGCGTCGATGTCGGCCTGGGTCATGGCCTTGCCGGTGGGCTCGTCGGCGCCGATGCGCAGCCCGGAGGGGCCGACGGCGGGGGCGTCGGCGACGGGCGGCTCGCCCTGGTTGCGGACCATGCCGATGTGCCACAGCTGCGGCACGATCGTGCCGCCCGCGGCGTGCACGGCCTCGGCGACCTTCGCCCAGCCGGCGAGCTGCTCCTCGCCGTGGAACCGCGGCACGCTGTCGCTCTGCCCGGCCGACTCGTGCCCGACGTAGGTGCCCTCGGTGACGATCAGGCCGACCCCCGCGGCGGCGCGGCGCGCGTAGTAGGAGACGACGTCCTCACCGGGCACGCCGCCCGGGGAGAACATGCGGGTCATCGGGGCCATCGCGATCCGGTTGGGGACGGTCAGGCCGTTCAGGGTCACGGGCCGGGACAGGATGTCGGCTGCGCGGGAGGCGGCGTCGCTCACGTGGGGGCTCCTTCGGATACCGGACAGTACGCGCATACCGGTCAGTATGTGCATACGCATAGGTCCTTAGGTTCAACCACTCCGTCCCGGTGCGCCATCCCGCGCGCCCTGTGATCCCGCACACGCCGAAGGGCGGCACCCCCTGCCGGAACAGGGGATGCCGCCCTCGGAAAGGACGCGATCGACCGGGTCGATCAGAAGTCCATGTCACCGCCCGGCATGCCGCCGCCGGCCGGCGCGGCGGCCTTCTCCGGCTTGTCGGCGATGACGGCCTCGGTGGTGAGGAACAGCGCGGCGATGGAGGCGGCGTTCTGCAGCGCGGAACGGGTCACCTTCGCCGGGTCGATGATGCCCTCGGCGATCATGTCGACGTACTCACCGGTCGCGGCGTTCAGGCCGTGGCCGACGGTGAGGTTGCGGACCTTCTCCACGACGACGCCGCCCTCGAGACCACCGTTGACGGCGATCTGCTTCAGCGGGGCCTCCAGCGCGAGCTTCACGGCGTTGGCGCCGGTCGCCTCGTCACCGTCGAGCTCCAGCTTCTCGAAGACCTGGGAGGCCTGCAGCAGGGCCACGCCACCACCGGCGACGATGCCCTCCTCGACGGCCGCCTTGGCGTTGCGCACGGCGTCCTCGATGCGGTGCTTGCGCTCCTTGAGCTCCACCTCGGTGGCGGCACCGGCCTTGATGACCGCGACACCGCCGGCGAGCTTCGCCAGGCGCTCCTGCAGCTTCTCGCGGTCGTAGTCCGAGTCGCTGTTCTCGATCTCGGCGCGGATCTGGTTCACGCGACCCTGGACCTGGTCGGCGGAGCCGGCACCGTCCACGATCGTGGTCTCGTCCTTGGTGATGACGACCTTGCGGGCCTTGCCGAGCAGGTCGAGCGTGGCGTTCTCCAGCTTGAGGCCGACCTCCTCGGAGATCACCTCGCCGCCGGTGAGGATGCCGATGTCCTGCAGCATCGCCTTGCGGCGGTCGCCGAAGCCCGGGGCCTTGACGGCGACGGACTTGAAGGTGCCGCGGATCTTGTTGACGACCAGGGTCGACAGGGCCTCGCCCTCGACGTCCTCGGCGATGATCAGCAGCGGCTTGCCCGACTGCATGACCTTCTCCAGGAGCGGGAGCAGGTCCTTGACGTTGGAGATCTTCGAGTTGGCGATCAGGATGTACGGGTCGTCGAGGACGGCCTCCATACGCTCCATGTCGGTGGCGAAGTACGCCGAGATGTAGCCCTTGTCGAAGCGCATACCCTCGGTGAGCTCCAGCTCCAGACCGAAGGTCTGGGACTCCTCGACGGTGATGACGCCTTCCTTGCCGACCTTGTCCATCGCCTCGGCGATGAGCTCGCCGATCTGGGTGTCGGCGGCGGAGATCGAGGCCGTGGAGGCAATCTGCTCCTTGGTCTCGACGTCCTTGGCCTGCTCGAGCAGGGCGGCGGAGACGGCCTCGACGGCCTTCTCGATACCGCGCTTCAGGGCCATCGGGTTGGCACCGGCGGCCACGTTGCGCAGACCCTCGCGCACCAGGGCCTGGGCCAGGACGGTCGCCGTGGTCGTACCGTCACCGGCGACGTCGTCCGTCTTCTTGGCGACTTCCTTGACCAGCTCGGCGCCGATCTTCTCGTACGGGTCCTCGAGCTCGATCTCCTTGGCGATGGACACACCATCGTTGGTGATCGTGGGCGCGCCCCACTTCTTCTCGAGGACGACGTTGCGGCCCTTGGGGCCGAGCGTCACCTTCACGGCGTCCGCGAGCTGGTTCATGCCGCGCTCGAGGCCGCGCCGCGCCTCCTCGTCGAACGCGATGATCTTGGCCATGTGAAGTGGTCCCTCCAGGACTGGGGGTGATGACTCCAGGACCGCGCCCGCGCCCGCGACGGACGGCTCGCCGGCCTCGTGGTTCCTTCCCACTTCGGCCTGCGGGCCTCACCGACCCGGTCCTTACGTTGTCACTCTCACCTTCAGAGTGCTAACGCCAATGATTAGCACTCGACCCCCCAGAGTGCAAGGCGCGCCCGCGCAGCGGGTGCTCATCGAGGGGTGGCGGTCGGGTGACGGGCGGGCGCAAGCGCCCCCCGGAGCGGATGGGGCGCTCAGCCCGCCCGCGAACACGCCCCCGCGCGCCTCCCGGGCAAGCGGAAGGGCCCGCACCCCGGGGGATGCGGACCCTTCTGCGAAGACCGGTCGCGTGAGCTTTTGGTCGTGGTGCGCGTTCAGGCAGAGACGCGAACCATGTCGGCCTGCGGCCCCTTCTGGCCCTGCGAGATCTCGAACTCGACCCGCTGGCCCTCTTCCAGGGTGCGGTAGCCGTCCATCTGGATCGCGCTGTAGTGGACGAAAACATCCGCACCACCGTCGACCGCGATGAAGCCGTACCCCTTCTCCGCGTTGAACCACTTGACGGTGCCCTGAGCCATGCCTAACTCCCCTATTACTGGCCCTTGCACAGATCCACACTTCGCGGATCCGGGTCAGACCTCACCCCCCACGGTTGGGGGCGTGCGCCGGAACGCGTCGACCGCGGCTGAATGTATCTGTCCAACTGCCGTCTGCAACAGGTCAATCGGACGAGAATTCTGGACGCTCAGGGTCCGGAATGTGGGGAGAATTCGCCCGAATTCAGGGCAAGTCGGGCCACACAAAAAGAACAAAAGCCGCGAAAGACGCGCACACTTTGGCTACATCTTGTCGGGCTCGCGGCAGGAATTCAGGGTTCCGGTCGGTGGATCCGGAACGCGTTCCCCAACTGTACCGCGCTCAATCACACAGAATTGCCCCCTCCGCTTCTCTCACGGTGAGGGCAATTCGATGCACGCTCGGTGACCGGCATTACTCAAGGTAACAATCAAGCCGGTCGGCCGGATTCAGCCGCCGGCGACAGCCGGAATGATCGACACTCCGGCACCGTCCGGCGTGGCCGTCTCCAGACCCTGCTCGAACCGCACGTCGTCGTCGTTGACGTACACGTTGACGAACCGCCGCAGCTTGCCCTGGTCGTCCAGCACCCGGGCGGCGATCCCGGTGTGGTTCTTCTCCAGGTCGGCGATGACCTCCCCGAGGTTCGCGCCCTCGGCGGCGACCTCGGCCTGCCCGCCCGTGTAGGTGCGCAGGATGGTGGGGATGCGAACGGTGACGCTCATCGGAACATGACCTCCGGTTTTGTCGAAGCTACGGCTGGGGCGCACCCTCAGGGGCGCGGGGAACTGCGCGACCGGCCCCCACCGGCCCGCAGCGAACAACGATCAGACGAGCCCGGCATCCCGGAACGACTCCAGGCTGGGCCGGATGGTCGCGGTCAGCCCCGTGCCCGCCACCGCGTCCAGCGTCTTCAGACCGTCCCCGGTGTTCAGCACCACGGTGGTCTTCGTGGGGTCGAGCACCCCGTTCGCGATCAGCTTGCGCGTCACGCCCACGGTCACCCCGCCGGCGGTCTCCGCGAAGATCCCCTCGGTCCTGGCCAGGACCTTGATCGCGTCGACGACCTGCTCGTCCGTCACGTCCTCCACCGCACCACCGGTCCGCCGCGCGATGTCCAGCACGTACGGCCCGTCCGCCGGGTTGCCGATCGCCAGGGACTTGGCGATCGTGTCCGGCTTCTGCGGACGCACCACGTCGTGCCCGGCCTTGAACGCCGTCGACACCGGCGAGCAGCCCTCGGCCTGCGCACCGAAGATCGTGTACGGCTTGTCCTCGACGAGGCCGAGCTTGATCAGCTCCTGCAGCCCCTTGTCGATCTTCGTGAGCTGCGAGCCGGAGGCGATCGGCACGACCAGCTGGTCCGGCAGCCGCCAGCCGAGCTGCTCGCAGATCTCGTACGCGAGGGTCTTGGAGCCCTCCGCGTAGTAGGGGCGCAGGTTGACGTTGACGAAGCCCCAGCCCTCACCGGCCGGGTCGCCGATCAGCTCCGAGCAGAAGCGGTTCACGTCGTCGTAGTTGCCCTCGATGCCGACGAGCTCGCCGCCGTAGACCGCGGCCATGACGACCTTGCCCTGCTCCAGGTCGTGCGGGATGAACACGCACGAGCGGAAGCCGGCGCGGGCGGCGGCGGCACCCACCGCGCCGGCCAGGTTGCCGGTGGAGGAGCAGGACAGGGTGGTGAAGCCGAAGGCGCGGGCGGCCTCCAGGGCCTGGGCGACGACCCGGTCCTTGAAGGAGTGCGTCGGGTTGCCGGAGTCGTCCTTGACGAACAGCTTGCCGGGGTCGACGCCCAGCTCGCGGGCCAGGTTGTCGGCCTTGACCAGCTTGGTCCAGCCCGGGTTGATGTTCGGCTTGTCCGCCACGTCCGCCGGGACCGGCAGCAGCGGGGCGTAGCGCCAGATGTTCGCGGGTCCCGCTTCGATGCGCTTGCGGAGCTCTTCGGTGTCGTAGGCCGAGAAGTCGTAGGCGATCTCCAGCGGGCCGAAACACTCCTCGCAGGCGAAGACCGGGCCGAGAGGCACGCGGTGACCGCACTCGCGGCAGCTCAGAGCGGCGGCCGGGCCGAGGTCTACGGTGGAGTTCGTGGTGCTTGCAACAGTCTGCACAGCCATGTGAGGCGAGGCCCTTTCTCCTCATCTTCCTCACGACGCATCTCGCCGTGAGACGGATTTGGCACCTTCCCTAGCCGGGAGCCTCGCGGAGTGGTCAGCAGTGACCTACGAGAACCGACTGGAGGGTTGCCGGGGCTTCATCGGGCCGTTTCCCTCTGCCCCTCTGGATGAGCTGTATGTGGTTGTAGGCGGCGGGCGACCCCGGACATGCGAGGGTCATCCGCGTTGTTCAAGACTGTAACCGACGACCAGGACAGTTGAGATAGTCGTCCGAACCGCGAGACGCGTCACATTCGTCCCGCCGAGAGAACGCAAGGAGCAGCCACGGTGCTGGAAGAAGTCGAGCGCTGGCTGAGCGCCCGTTCCTGGTCCGTGCACGACCGTCCCCTCCACAGCCTCCTGGCGGCCAAGCAGCGCACGGGCCGCACGGTCAGCGTGGTGCTGCCCGCCCTGAACGAGGAGGAGACCGTCGGCGACATCGCCGCCGCGATCCGCCACGACCTCATGCTGCGGGTGCCGCTCGTCGACGAGCTGGTCGTGATCGACTCGGGGTCGGCCGACCGCACGTCCGAGGTGGCCGCCGCCGCGGGCGCGACGGTGGTGCACCGGGACGCGATCCTGCCCCGCCTGCCCGCCCTGCCCGGCAAGGGCGAGGTGCTGTGGCGCTCGCTGCTGGTCACCCGCGGCGACATCGTCTGCTTCGTCGACGCGGACCTGCGGGAGTTCTCGTCCGACTTCGTCTCCGGCATCGTGGGCCCGCTGCTGACCGACCCGGAGGTCGAGCTCGTCAAGGGCATGTACGACCGTCCCCTCGGCGCCGCCGCCGGGCAGGGCGGCCGGGTCACGGAGCTGATGGCGCGCCCCCTGCTCAACATGCACTGGCCGCGGCTCGCCGGGTTCGTGCAGCCGCTGGGCGGCGAGTACGCGGCCCGCCGCTCCCTGCTGGAGCAGCTGCCCTTCCCCGTCGGGTACGGCGTCGAACTGGGCGTGCTCGTCGACGCCCTGCACCTGGCGGGCCTCGACGCGCTCGGCCAGGTCGACCTGGGGGTGCGCAAGCACCGGCACCAGGACGGGCAGGCGCTCGGCCGGATGGCCGCCGAGATCTACCGCACGGCCCAGCTGCGGCTGGCCCGGGGGCATCTGATCCGGCCGTCCCTCACCCAGTTCGAGCGGACCGGGGACGGCTTCGAACCGCGGACGTACTCCGTGGACACCGAGGAACGCCCGCCGATGGTGGAGATCGCCGAGTACCAGGCGCGGCGGGCCGCCTGACCCGGGCTGTTTTCGGCCGGGCGCGGCAGGTCCGTACGTTTGAGCGTTTACAGGCCGGGCTAGGTTGAGGCCTATGGGTTCGACGCACGGTTCTGCACGGGTATTGGTGGCCTCCAACCGCGGCCCGGTCTCCTACACGGTCGGTGACGACGGTTCGCTGAACGCCAGACGGGGCGGCGGCGGACTGGTCTCGGGGCTCTCGGCGATCGGCTCCGACGCGGACTCCCTGTGGGTCTGCTCGGCGCTGTCCGACGGCGACCGCGCGGCGGTGGCCCGCGGGGTCGGCGAGGAGGGCGTGCGGATGCTGGACATCCCGGCCGACGTGCACGCCGACGCCTACAACGGCATCGCCAACTCGGTGCTGTGGTTCGTCCACCACATGCTCTACCAGACTCCCCTGGAGCCGGTCTTCGACGCGGAGTTCCGCCGCCAGTGGGCGTCCTACGAGACGTACAACCGGGCGTTCGCCGAGGCGCTGGCCGAGGAGGCGGCGCAGGGCGCGGCGGTCGTGGTGCAGGACTACCACCTGACGCTGGTGCCGGGCATGCTGCGCGAGCTGCGCCCGGACCTCAGGATCGGCCACTTCTCGCACACGCCGTGGGCGCCGCCCGAGTACTTCCGGATGCTGCCGGACGACGTGGCCGGGCAGGTGCTGCGCGGCATGCTCGGCGCGGACCGGCTCGGCTTCCTCACCCAGCGCTGGGCGGACGCGTTCACCGCCTGCGCCGAGCGGTTCGCGGGCGGTCTCGGCGGCACGCGGATCGGGGTGCACGGCCTGGGCGCCGACGCGGACTTCCTGCGCGAGCGGGCCCACGAGCCGGACGTCGAGGAACGGATCACCGCGCTGCGGCAGGAGATCGGCGAGGGCCGCCGCACCATCGTCCGGGTCGACCGCACCGAGCTGTCGAAGAACATCGTGCGCGGCCTGCTGGCCTACCGGCGGCTGCTCCAGGCCCACGGCGAGTGGCGCGAGCGCGTGGTGCACGTGGCCTTCGCCTACCCCTCCCGGCAGGACCTCGCGGTGTACCGGGACTACACGGCCGAGGTGCAGCGCCTGGCCGACGAGATCAACGCCGAGTTCGGCACGCCGGGCTGGACGCCGGTCGTGCTGCACGTCAAGGACGACTTCGCCCGCTCCCTGGCCGCCTACCGGCTGGCCGACGTGGCCCTGGTCAACCCCATCCGCGACGGGATGAACCTGGTGGCCAAGGAGGTCCCGGTCGTCTCCGACGGGGGCTGCGCGCTGGTGCTGTCCCGGGAGGCGGGGGCGCACGAGGAGCTGGGCGAGGACGCGATCACGGTCAACCCGTACGACGTCACCGGCACGGCCGAGGCCCTGCACGAGGCCCTGTCGATGCGCCCGGAGGAGCGCGCCGAACGCAGCAAGCGCCTGGCGGCGGCGGCCACGGCTCTGCCGCCGGCCCGCTGGTTCGTCGAGCAGCTCGACGCGCTGAGGGGCTGAGCGGCCGATGAGCACCACGCCCGCCTCCCAGCCGCTGCCCGTCCCCGTCACCGAGGCGGGGCACAAGGGCCTGGACGCCCTGCTGGGCGGCCCCGGCA
Organism: Streptomyces sp. NPDC026246; assembly: GCF_055567995.1. Lineage (NCBI taxonomy): Bacteria > Bacillati > Actinomycetota > Actinomycetes > Kitasatosporales > Streptomycetaceae > Streptomyces > Streptomyces sp. NPDC026246. The sequence continues at coordinate 48,487 of NZ_JBVHPJ010000016.1, forward strand.
AGGCCCTGATCGGCCTCGACTTCGACGGGACGCTCGCGCCGATCGTGGCCGATCCCGACCAGGCCCGGGCCCACCCGGAGGCCCTGTCCGCACTCGCGGCGCTCGCGCCGAAGGTGGCCGCCGTCGCGGTGATCACCGGCCGGCCGGCCGAGGTCGCCGTGCGCAACGGCGCCTTCGCGGACGCGCCCGGTCTGGAGCACCTGGTCGTCCTCGGGCACTACGGCGCCGAGCGCTGGGACGCCCGCACCGGAGAGGTCACCGCCCCGCCGGCGCACCCGGGGGTCGACGCCGTGCGCGCCGAGCTGCCCGGGCTGCTGGCGGGCAGCGGGGCCCGGGTGGAGGACAAGGGCCGGGCCGTGGCCGTGCACACCCGGCGCGCGGCCGACCCGCAGGGCACCTTCGAGGCCCTGCGCGAACCGCTCACCGGCCTGGCGACCCGCCACGGCCTGATCGTCGAGCCCGGCCGCATGGTCCTGGAACTGCGCCCGCCCGGCATGGACAAGGGCGTCGCCCTGACCGGCTTCGCCCGCGAGATCGGCGCGGGCTGCGTCCTGTACGCCGGCGACGACCTCGGCGACCTGCCCGCCTACGCCGCCGTGGACACCCTCCGCACGGAGGGCACCCCGGGCCTGCTGGTGTGCAGCGGCAGCGACGAGGTGACGGAACTGCGCGACCGGGCGGACGTGGTGGTGAACGGCCCGGAGGGCGTGGTCCACCTGCTGCAAGCCCTGGCCGACCGCATCGCCTGAAGGACCACCCTCAGGGGCGCGGGGAACTGCGCGAAAAGCCACGCCGCACCCGCGGACGACGAACAACGACGGGCACCCTCAGGGGCGCGGGGAACTGCGCGAAAACCACCACGCACCCGCAGACGACGAACAGCCACGGGCACCCTCAGGGGCGCGGGGAACTGCGCGAAATCCACCACGCACCCGCGGACGACGGCCGACCCCAGGTCAGCGCTCCGCCCGACGGCGATCCCGCACCCGCCGCAACCGATTGACCGTCACCGGCGCATGGGCGAGAGCCCGAGGGTCGTCCAGCAGGGCGTTGAGGAGCTGGTAGTAGCGGACCGGCGCGAGACCCAGCTCCTCCCGTATGGCCCGCTCCTTCGCACCCGGACCGGGAAAGCCACGCCCCTCCAGCGCCAGGATGTCCCGCTCCCTGCGCCCGAGCCCCGTCCCGCCGCCGCTCTCCTCGTCCATGCCCGGCACCGTAACCCCTGCCACCGACAGCCGCGCCCCTCCGCGCTACTCCGCGCTCTCCGCCCGGCTCGCCGACGCCTGGAGGTGTCCCAGCACGCCCGAGACGCTGCCGCCGGGAGCCACGGCCTTGCCGATCTGCTGCTTGACCTGCGCGCTGACCTCGGCCCAGGACGTCTTGCCCACCGGGTAGATCTCGGAGGCGGGCAGTTCCTCCAGGAACGGCCTGAGGTGCTTGTCCCGGGCGGCGGCGGCCATGGTCGCGGACGCCGAGTTCGTCACCGGCAGCAGGTCGTACTCACGGGAGAAGGCCAGCACGTTCTTCTCGCTGTAGACGAAGTCGAGGAAGTCCCCGGCCGCGTCGCGGTGACCGTTCTTGCGGAAGGCCATCATCCAGTCGGCGACACCGAGGGTGGAGCGGCTCCTGCCGTCCTTGCCCGGCAGCGGCACCATCCCGTAGTCGACGCCCTTCTTCTCCGCGATCTTCATCAGCGAGGGGTGGCCGGTCAGCATGCCGACCTCCCCCTCGGCGAACGCGGAGAACGCGGCGGCCCGGTTGAGCTTGCCCGGCGCGACCGGCCCGGTCAGGCCCTTGCCGACCAGTTCGTCCTTCAGCCAGGTGAACGTGCCGATGTTGTCCGGGGAGTCGATGCCGTAGCTGCCGGCGGTGTCGGTGTAGCCGCCCCCGCCGCCGAGCATCCACTGCATGGTCTCGGCCTGCGCCTCCTCCGGCCCGAGGGGCAGGGCGTAGGGGTACTTCACGCCCTTCGCCTTCAGCTTCTCCGCGTCCTCGGCCAGCTCGTCCCAGGTCTCGGGCGGAGTGATGCCGGCCTTGGCGAAGAGGGACTTGTTGTAGAAGAGGACCCGCGTGGAGGAGGCGAACGGCATGCCGTACTGGACACCGTTCACCTGCCCGGCGGCGGCCAACTGCCCCAGGAAGTCGGCCTGCACGGGTATGGAGAGCAGTTCGTCGGCCTTGTAGAGCCGGCCGCGCGCCGCGTAGTCGGCGTACGCGCCGATCTGCGCCAGGTCCGGCGGGTCACCGGCCGCGACCATCTCCTTGACCTTGCGGTCGACGTCGTTCCAGGAGTAGACGCTGACGTCGACGTCCACGTCGGGGTGGTCGGCCTCGTACTCCGCGGCCAGCTTCTCCCAGTACTTCTTCGAGCTGTTGGCGGCGCTGTCGCCGTAGTCGGCGGCGACCAGCCTGAGCGTGACGTCGGCCGAGCCGTCCGAGGCCCCGCAGCCGCCGAGAACCGCCGTCATGCCCAGTGCGGACACCACCGCGACCGTTCCTGCCATCCGCCGCCGCTGCACCGCTGTTCTTCCCCACCCTGGCGTCGCCGCCGTTCGAGACTTTTCGATATCCGGAACAAGGTCTACACCACGTGAGTGGACTAGACCTCTTGCGGGTCCCCGGGTCACACTGTCCCCGTGAGACATGTCATCGCCCTCGACGTGGGCGGCACCGGGATGAAGGCCGCCCTGGCCGGACCCGGGGGCGAGGTGCTGCACCGGGCCCGCCGGGCGACCGGCCGCGCGCACGGCCCGGACGCGGTCGTCGCGGCCATCGTCGACTTCGCCGCCGAGCTGCACGCGTACGGCACCGAGCGCTTCGGCACGCCCGCCTCCGCCGCCGGCGTGGCCGTCCCCGGCATCGTCGACGAGGCCCGGGGCGTCGCCGCCTACGCGGCGAACCTCGGCTGGCGCGACGTCCCGCTGCGCGACCTGCTCACCGAGCGGCTGGGCGTCCCCGTCGCCCTCGGCCACGACGTGCGCACCGGCGGGCTCGCCGAGGGCCGGGTCGGGGCGGGCCGGGGCGCGGACCGGTTCCTGTTCGTGGCGCTCGGCACCGGCATCGCGGGCGCCATCGGCGTCGACGGCCGGGTCGAGGCCGGTGCGCACGGCTTCGCGGGCGAGATCGGCCACGTCGTCGTACGCCCCGGCGGCGCCCCCTGCCCGTGCGGGCAGCGCGGCTGCCTGGAGCGGTTCGCCTCGGCGGCGGCCGTCAGCGAGGCGTGGGCGGCGGCCTCGGGCACCCCGGGCGCGGACGCGGCGGACTGCGCCAAGGCGGTGGACTCCGGCGACCCCGGGGCGTCAGCGGTCTGGCAGGAGGCCGTGGACGCCCTGGCCGACGGGCTGGTCACGGCCCTGACCCTGCTGGACCCGCGCGTCCTGATCGTCGGCGGCGGCCTGGCGGAGGCGGGGGACACCCTCTTCACGCCCCTGCGTGAGGCGATCCGCAGCCGCATCACCTTCCAGAAGGAGCCGTCGATCGTCCCGGCGGCCCTGGGCGACGCCGCCGGATGCCTGGGCGCCGGGCTCCTGGCCTGGGATCTCCTCGACCGAACCGACCGCATGGAGGTAACTCCCTGATGGCCATTGCCCCAGGGGCGCGGGGAACTGCGCGACCAGCCACAGTGCATCCGCACCCCGCCACGGCCGGACTCCCCACGGTCCTCTCCGGCGCGACGGTGGTCCTCCCCACAGGAACCGTCGAAGACGGCCGACTGACCGTCGACGGCACCCGCATCGCCGCCGCCCCACCGGAGAACGCCCACGTCATCGACGTCACCGGCCACTACGTCGTCCCCGGCTTCGTCGACATCCACAACCACGGCGGCGGCGGGGCCTCCTTCACCTCCGGCTCGGTCGACGACATCCTCAAGGGCATCCACACCCACCGCATGCACGGCACGACCACCCTGGTCGCCTCCACCGTCACCGGTGACATGGACTTCCTCACCCGGCGTGCGGGCCTGCTGAGCGAACTCGCCGAGCAGGGCGAGATCGCCGGCATCCACTTCGAGGGACCGTTCATCTCCCCCTGCCGCAAGGGCGCCCACTCCGAGGAACTGCTGCGCGACCCGGACCCGGCGGAGGTCCGCAAGCTGCTCGACGCGAGCCGGGGGCAGGCCAGGATGGTCACCCTCGCCCCCGAACTGCCCGGCGGCCTCGACTCCGTGCGCCTCCTCGCCGAACACGGCGTGATCGCCGCGATCGGCCACACGGACGCCGGCTACGAGCAGGCCGTCGAGGCCATCGACGCCGGCGCCACGGTCGCCACGCACCTGTTCAACGCCATGCCCCCGCTCGGCCACCGCGCCCCCGGCCCGATCACCGCCCTCCTGGAGGACGAGCGGATCACCGTCGAGCTGATCAACGACGGTACGCATCTGCACCCCGCGGCCCTCCAGTTGGCGTTCCACCACGCGGGCGCCGGGCGGGTCGCGTTCATCACCGACGCGATGGACGCGGCCGGGTTCGGCGACGGCCGCTACTGGCTCGGCCCGCTGGAGGTGGAGGTCGCGGACGGCGTGGCCCGGCTGGTGGCGGACGGCACGATCGCCGGTTCCACCCTCACCCAGGACCGCGCCTTCAAGCGGGCCGTCACGGTCGACGGCCTGTCCGTCGAGGACGCGGTGACGGCACTGTCCACCACTCCGGCCCGCCTGCTGGGCATGGCCGACACGGTCGGCTCCCTGGAGCCCGGCAAGTCCGCCGACCTGCTGCTCCTGGACGCCGCGTTCGACCTCAAGGGCGTGATGCGCCGGGGCGAATGGGTGGTCGGTCCCCAACTGGGCTGATCCGTCCCGCAGTCGGAAGACGGTGGCCGAGTCCGGGACTGGGCCGGCCGCCGTCTCTTTGGCATGATCGGGCTTTCGGTTAAGTCCACGGCGACAAGCGCGTTTCTCGGGGGAGGTCGGCCGAGGTGATACTCACGGTCACGCTGAACACCGCTCTCGACATCACCTATCGCGTGCGGTCCCTCAGGCCGCACACCTCCCACCGTGTCACCGAGGTGACCGAACGCCCCGGCGGCAAGGGCGTCAACGTGGCCCGGGTCCTCGCGGCCCTCGGTCACCAGGTCACGGTGACCGGCTTCACCGGCGGCGCGACCGGCCGGGTGGTCCGGGAAGGACTCGCGACGGTGCCGGGCGTGGTGGACGCGCTGGTCCCGATCTCGGGCGCGACCCGTCGCACCGTCGCCGTGGTCGACGAACGCACCGGCGACACCACACAGTTGAACGAACCGGGCCCGACGATCCTGCCCGCCGAGTGGTCGGCCTTCCAGGCGGCCTACGCGGATCTGCTGGCCGGCGCCTCGGCGGTGGCGCTGTGCGGCAGCCTGCCACCGGGCGTGCCGGTGGGGGCGTACGCGGCCCTGGTCCGCACGGCCCGGGCCGCCGGGGTCCCGGTCCTGCTCGACACCAGCGGGGAACCGCTGCGGCGGGGTGTGGCGGCCCGTCCCGACATCATCAAGCCGAACGCCGACGAACTGGCCGAACTGACCGGCTCCCACGAGCCGTTGCGCGCCACGCAGGACGCCCGGCGCCGGGGCGCGGGCGCGGTGGTCGCCTCCCTCGGCCCGGCGGGCCTGCTCGCGCTCACCCCGGAGGGCCGCTGGCGTGCCACGCCGCCGTCCGCGCTCCGCGGCAACCCGACGGGCGCGGGCGACGCGGTGGTGGCGGGCCTGCTGTCGGGTCTGCTGGAGGACCTCCCGTGGCCGGACCGCCTGACCCGGGCGGCGGCCCTGGCGGCGGCAGCGGTCACCTCACCGGTGGCCGGCGAGTACGACCCCCGGACCTACGAGACTTCGCTGGCCACGGTCGCGGTGACGACGGAGGCCAGCGCGGCCTGATCTAACCCTGCTCGTCGGTGAGCCACATCTGGTCGAGCACCGCGTCGCACTTGTTGCCCTCGTTGCAGACGAGTTCGATGGTGTTCGTGCCCTTGGTCAGGCGGACGGTGGACCAGGTGTCCTTCCAGCCCTTTTCCCAGTCGCCCTTCGGCGTCCCGCCGAAGTTCTCCATGTTGACGGGCCGGCTCTCGGCCTGGCCGTTGACCACCAGCGTGGCGTCGGCGTCCGTGCCGGGAGTGCTGTACCGCACGTACAGCCGGTAGCTGTCGGCCTTCTTGATGCCGTCCACGGACCAGGTGACCTTGGCGCCGACCTGGTTGAAGCCCGTCACATAGACGCCGCCGTCGGCCTTGGCGCCCTTGAACTCCGACGCCGTCGACAGGCCGGGGCCGAGCCGCAGGGCCTTCGCGTCGATCGTCGGGAGTTCCGCCTCGCTGTCGTCGCCCTTGCTGGCCGACGGACTCGGCTTGGAGTCCTCCGTCTGCGTCGGCGCCGGGTTCGGGCCGCCGCCCTCGTCGCCCTTGTCGTCGTCGCCGCCCAGCATGGCCACGCCGATGCCGATGACGACCGCGGCGACCACCGCGATCGCGCCGATCAGCAGCCCCTTGGTGTTGGGCCCGCGGCCACCCCGGCCGCCGTGCCCCCCGTGCCCGCCCGAGTGCATCGCCGTCTGGGCGGTGGGAGCACCCCCGGGCAGCGTCTCCGGTGCGGCGTAGTGCGCGTTCGGCTGGCCGTAGGCGCCCTGCTGCTGCGGGGCCTGCCCGTAGGGCGCCTGCGGCTGCTGCTGGCCGTACGGGCGGGTGCCGACCGTCCGCACCCGGTTGACCGAGTTCGGGTAGCCGTAGCCCCCGGACGGCGGCTGGGCTCCGTTGGCCTGCCCGTCGGCGTAGAGATAGCCGAACGGGTCGTCGTCCTCGGGCGTGCTCGCGCCGTTGTTGCCGGGCGTCATCCCTTGGTCTCCTCAGTCAAAAGCGGTGCGTACGTTCCGGTCGTAAGACAGCGAGCCTACCCGCTCCCAGGGACCCGAACGGGTGACTCAGACCGCACCGACTCGCTGACCTGGGATCACCCCGCGCGTCTGTGTTGTTTGGGACGAGATCGTTTCTCGACGTACATCCGCTCGTCAGCGGATTTCAACACTTCGTCCGCCGTCATTCCACAGTGTGCCCATCCGATGCCGAAACTGGCGCCCACGCGGACGGCCCGCCCCTCGGCGCGGATGGGCTGGATGATCTCGTTGCGCAGCCGGACCGCGAGGTCCTGCGCGTCGGCGCGGCCGAGCCCGTCGGCGAGGATGACGAATTCGTCACCTCCGAGCCGGGCGACCGTGTCGCCGTCGCGCACGCCGTTGCTCAGCCGCCGAGCGACCTCGATGAGAACCGCGTCACCCGCGTTGTGCCCGAACCGGTCGTTGATCGACTTGAAGCCGTCCAGGTCGCAGAAGAGGACGGCGAGCCCCTTGGTGCCGTCGTCGTGGTCCCCGTCCGGCGCGACGGTGTGCACGTGGTGGTCGAACGCGTCGTACGGCTCGCCGCCCGCCGGGAAGTCGAAGCCGGTGCCGACCGCGTCGAACGCGGGGTGGCCGTAGGCGGCGTCGTGGGACTCGGCGACGGCGGCGTACGGGGGCGTGGCGCGCCGGCACAGGCGGGCCGACAGCCGGGAGCGCAGCTCGGCGGAGTTCGGCAGGCCGGTGAGGGAGTCGTGCGAGGCGCGGTGGGCGAGCTGGAGCTCGCGGCGCTTGCGCTCCTCTATGTCCTCGACGTGGGTGAGCAGGAAGCGCGGCCCGTCGGCGGCGTCCGCGACCACGCTGTTGCGCAGGCTGACCCAGACGTACGTGCCGTCCCGGCGGCCGAGGCGGAGCTCGGCGCGACCGCCCTCCGCGGAGGTCCGCAGCAGGGTGCCGATGTCCTCGGGGTGGACCAGGTCGGAGAAGGAGTAGCGGCGCATCGCGGAGGCGGGGCGGCCCAGCAGCCGGCACAGCGCGTCGTTGGTGCGCAGGATCCGGCCGTGCTGGTCGCCGCCCATCTCGGCGATGGCCATGCCGGACGGGGCGTACTCGAAGGCCTGCCGGAAGCTCTCCTCGCTCGCCCGCAGGGCCTGCTGCTCGCGCTCCAGGCGGACCAGGGCGCGCTGCATGTTGGCACGCAGACGCGCGTTGCTGATGGCGATGGCGGCCTGGAAGGCGTACATCTGGAGCGCCTCACGGCCCCAGGCGCCGGGCCGGCGGCCGTTGCGCGGGCGGTCCACGGACAGGACCCCGATCAGCTCGCCGCAGGCCGCGTTGCCCTGCGGGCCGGGCGCGTACATGGGGGCGAAGAGGCGGTCGGCCGGGTGCCACTCGTCCTCGAAGCGGGGTGCGGGACCGTCGGTGTACCACTGGGGGACGTCGTCGTCGTCGAGGACCCAGCCCTCGGTGTGGGGTATGAACACCAGGTCGCCCCAGTGCTCGCCCATGCCGAGGCGGCGGTCCCAGGAGTCGCGCGAGCCGACGCGGCCGGTGATGAGGGCCTCGGCGGCCGGGTTCCCGGCGAAGGCCGCGACGACGAGGTCACCGTCCGGCCGGACGAGGTTCACACACGCCAGTTCGTACCCGAGGGCGGCGACGACGCCTTCCGCGACGGTCTGCAGGGTGTCCGCCAGGCTGCGGGCCGTGTTCATGTCGGCCATGACCTGGTGCAGTTGCCGCAGGGACGCAAGGCGGACATACGGCTCCGACTCGGTCTCCATGCTCGCCCTCCCCCCGAGTACCTCGCAGCGAATCAAGAATCAAGGGTCTTCATCGGCGTACGGTCCTGGCAGCTTCCTTCGCCACTGAATCACAGCGCGCTGCCCACTCGGTACACAGGGTCAACAATTCCTGCCTCTTGTGACTCAAGTCACAGGCAAACCTGAACAATTGAGTGGAGTTTCTGCGTTTTTCACGTGCGCCTACCGAGCACAAAGTTCATCTCGTTGCACACATCTATTCATGAGGCTGTCGCGCAGATGGTGTTGCCCACCGTCCGGGACGTCCGCCGGGAGTCCTAGGACCGTGATCGGGCGGGAGCCCGATGCGCGGCGCCGAGGTCGGCGATTAGCGTTCCGGGTGTGCCGAACACTCCCGCCGCCCCGTCCGCGATCATGCCGTCGTCCGCCTCCGGGCATCCTGAGGGGGTGAGCAACGACGAGTTCCGCGCCGCCATGTCCCGGCTGGCCTCGGGCGTGGTCCTGGTGACCGCGCAGGAGCCGCCGCTGGACCCGGACGACCCCGCGGCCCCGGGCAGCGAGGACGTGGGCATGACCGCCACGGCCTTCATGTCGGTGTCCCTCGACCCGCCCCTGGTGCTGGTGAGCCTGCGCGAGGGCTCCCGCATGGACGAGCTGCTGGAGGAGCAGGACCTGTGGGCGGTGTCGGTCCTCTCCGAGAGCCAGCGGCACATCGCGGGCCGGTTCGCGATGAAGGGCCGGGTCAGCGACCGCCTGCTGTTCGCCGACATCCCGTACACCCGCGGCGAGTACACCGGGTCGCCGCTGGTGGGCGGCGCCCTGGCGGTCCTGGAGTGCCGCACCGAGCAGCGTGTGCGGGCCGGAGACCACACCCTGGTCATCGGCCGCGTCCTGACGGCCCGGACCCCGAGCGCGGACGGCGGCCCCCTGACGTACTTCCGCGGCCGCTACCGGCAGTTGGACCGATAGCCGTCTCCCGCGACCGGACCGTGGCGTGCTCGCCCCGGCCCGACGCGCCGGCGTGGTCCGGCTAGCCCCAGTTCCGCCCGGAGCGGCCGCGCTTGGTGTCCGAGCGCTGTTTCTTCTCACGCAGCCGGCGTTCGTTGATGCCGCGCGGGACGCGGGTCGGCCTGCGGGGCCTGGGCGGTGGCGCGCTGGCCTCGGCCAGGAGCGCGGCCAGGCGCACGGCGGCCGCCTCGCGGTTGCGCCACTGCGAGCGGTGCTCGGAAGCCCGGACGGTGACGACACCGTCGACCAGACGGCCGGCCAGCCGCTCCAGCGCCCGCCGCTTCCACACCTCCGGCAGCGCCTCGGTCCGCTCCAGGTCGAAACTCAGCTCGACCCGGGAGTCGCTGGTGTTGACGTGCTGCCCGCCCGGCCCCGACGACCGCGAGAAACGCCACATGAGCTCGGCCTCGGGCAGGGAGACGGAGCCGCGGATGACATGGGGACCGGACATGCCGTCCATGTTCCCGCTCCTGTCCCGTCCACGTCACCCGAATAATCCAGGGTAAAGAAAGTAAAGGACCTGGAACCTCGCGTACCCCTCTCCGCGTTCATGGGGGTAGCTGTAGCTTCTTTGCCGTACGCACACGAGGGAAGGGACTCCCAACAATGGCTGTAAGCCTGTCCAAGGGTGGCAACGTCTCGCTCACCAAGGAGGCTCCGGGCCTGACCGCCGTCACCGTGGGCCTCGGCTGGGACGTCCGCACCACCACCGGCACGGACTTCGACCTCGACGCCTCCGCGATCGCGGTCAACACGCAGGGCAAGGTCTACTCGGACGCCCACTTCGTCTTCTTCAACAACAAGCAGACGCCGGACAACTCGATCGTCCACACCGGCGACAACCGCACCGGTGAGGGCGCCGGCGACGACGAGGCGATCAACGTCAACCTCGCCGCCCTCCCGGCCGACATCGACAAGATCGTCTTCCCGGTCTCGATCTACGACGCCGAGAACCGCAGCCAGAACTTCGGCCAGGTCCGCAACGCCTACATCCGCATCGTCAACCAGGCCGGCGGCGCCGAGATCGCGCGCTACGACCTGTCGGAGGACGCGGCGACGGAGACGGCCATGGTCTTCGGCGAGCTGTACCGCAACGGCGCGGAGTGGAAGTTCCGCGCCGTCGGCCAGGGCTACGCCTCGGGCCTGGTCGGCATCGCCCAGGACTTCGGCGTCAACGTCTGACGGACGCCCTAGCGTCGTGAGCGGAGTCCCCCGGGCCGACGACAACCGGCCCGGGGGGCTCCCCGCTCAGGGGCGGGGAACTGCGCGACAAGCCACCGCCCCCTCCCCCGCACGGACGAGGCACCTGAGCCCCTCCGGCGACGCGAAGCCCTCCCCGCGCGGGATACGTTCCCCGGGTGATCCTCGCCCCCCTGCCCCCGGCTCCCCCGAGCGGTTCCCTCCTCGCGGAGCTGACCGCCCTCTACGCCTCCAACACCGCCTTCCACACCCTCAGCGGCGACTTCCCCGACCCGCACGACATCCGCCCCGAGCAGGTCGCGGCCGCGCTGGCCGAGGAGGGGGAACAGCCCGGCACCGAGGTCCTGCTCGCCCGCAGTTCCGGCCGCCTCGTCGGCATCGCCGTCACCCTCGCCCACCACCCCGACCCGGCCGACCCCGACCCGTGGATCGGTCTGCTGATGGTGGACGCCGCCCTGCAGGGCCAGGGACACGGCCGCCGTCTGGCCACCCTCGTCGAGGACCGCTTCCGCGCGGCGGGCCGCACCGCCGTGCGCCTCGCGGTCCTCACCGGCAACACCAGGGCCCTCGCCTTCTGGACCTCCCTCGGCTACGAGACGATCGGCCACCGCGAGGACCGGCAGCTGGGCCGCCCCTGCACCGTCCTGCGCAAGGCCCTCAGCACCCCCTGAGCGGGCGCCTCAGGCCCGCTCCGGCTTCCCCTCGCCGTACAGCCAGTTCCGCCAGACAGGGCCGAGGTCCGTCCCGGGCGCCTGCCGCTCGACGTAGGCGGTGAAGTCGGCCGTGCCGGCGTTCCCGTACCGGTACGCGGCGGCCCAGCCGCGCAGGATCCGCCCGAAGGCCGCGTCGCCGACGGTCCGGCGGACCTGCTGCAGCACCATCGCGCCCCGCCAGTACACCGGCGGGTCGGAGATCCGCGCGGCGTCCGGCGGCTCGGCCGGCGGGAAGGCCCACAGCTCCTCGGCCTCCTCCTCGGTGGCGAAGTAGCTGCCGGAGTACAACGCGTCGAACGTCTGCTGCGCGCTCCTCCCGCCGTGCTCCTCCTCCCACAGCCACTCCGCGTACGTCGCGAACCCCTCGTTGAGCCACATGTCCCGCCAGCTCTCCGGCGAGACGGAGTCGCCGTACCACTGGTGGGCCAGTTCGTGGACGAGGAGCGTCAGATCGGGCGCCCCCGGGAAGACCGGCCGGGTCTGCGTCTCCAGGGCGTAGCCGAGCTCGGGCGCCCGGTCGACGATCGCACCCGTGGAGGAGAAGGGGTACGGCCCGAACCGCCGCTCCGCCCAGGCCAGCACCTCCGGGAGCCGCCGCAGCACCGGCCGGCTCGCCTTCGCCTCGGCGGGGTCCACGGCCGTGTACACGGGCAGCCCGGCCGGGGTGCGGGAGCGGTCGACGTCGAAGCGGCCGATCGCGAGCGTGGCGAGGTAGCTCGCCATCGGCCGCCCCATGTGCCACCGGGTCGTCGTGCGGCCGCCGGCGGTGCGTTCGCCGCGCAACTCCCCGTTGGACACGGCCCGCAGGCCCTTCGGCACGGTCACCGTCAGGTCGTAGGCGGCCTTGTCGGAGGGATGGTGGTTGCCGGGGAACCAGGCCATCGACCCCGTCGGCTCCCCCAGGGCGAGCACCCCGTCCGCCGTGCGCAGCCAGCCCTCCTGCGAGCCGTCGGGGTCGGTGACGGTCTGCGGGACCCCCGAGTAGCGGACGGTGACGCGGAAGGCCCCGCCCCGGCGGATGTCGTCGCGCGGCCGGACGGTGAGTTCCTGGCCCGCGCGGTTGAAGCGGGCCGGGCGGCCGCCCACGGTGACCTCGCCGACCTCCAGGCCGAGCAGGTCCAGGTTGAAGGCGGAGAGGTCCTCGCTCGCGCGGGCGGTGAGGGTGGCCGTCCCGGTCAGGCGGTGCGTGTCCGGCTCGTAGGCGAGGCGCAGGCCGTAGTGGCGCACGTCGTACCCGCCGTTGCCCGCCTTCGGGAAGTACGGGTCGCGTACGCCGGAGCCGCCCGGGGTGCCGTGCACCCCACCGCCGCATCCGGTGAGGGCGAGGACGCAGGCGAGCAGGACGGGTACACCACGTGCAGAACGGGCCACGATCGCGATCCTATGGCGGCGTGACACCATCACCTGCGTGCTCGACATCGGCTACGCCCTCTCCAACCGCTTCCCCGACCCGCCGCAGACCGACTACCGCCGCGCGGACGTCCACGCGCTGCGCCACGACCTGTTCTGCGGTGACGTCTACCTGGCGGACACCAGGACCGACCACGAGGTCTCCACGTCCTGGGGCTGGGTGCCGGTGCTCGACTTCGCGTGGGCCCTGTGCGACATCGTCGAGCGCGTCGACCGGGACCCGGCCGGATCCCGGGCCTCCCGGCCGCAGCGCGCGGAGCTGGACTTCACCGAGTCGACGGACCGGATGCTCTTCCAGCGGCGCTTCGGCTGGGTCGACATCGAGGCCGACTGGATGCGTCCGGAGGAACCCCCGCTCACCGTCTCCCACCGCGAGCTGCGCCGCGAGGCGCGGGACTTCCTGCACGACCTGATCGCCGACCTCACCGACCTCCACGACGACCTCGCCGAGAACCCGGCGATCTGGACCCTCCAGTCCCGCTTCCCGCGGGTGTCGTGAGGCCGGCGGCGCGACTCGTCCCAGGCCGTCCTCGAACCGCCTCCGTCAGCCCTCCACCCTGATCCCCCACTGCGCGGCCAGGGCGGGAGCCAGGTCCAGCAGCTGGGCCGGGCTGATCACCGCGCCCGACAGACGGTCCAGGCCGCTGCTGATCTCCACCGACGCGGCCCCGCGCAGATCGACGTCGACGAGGGTCGCCGCGTGCAGGTCGGCGCCCTTCAGGACGCAGTCGACGAACTCCACCCGCTCCAGACGCGCCCCGCCGAAGTCCGGCTCGACCAGCACGCACCCCTCGAAGACGACGTCCCTCAGCCGGGCCGTGCGCAGATTCAGGTAGTCGATCTTGCCGCCGCGGATCAGCACCCGCTCCAGCACCGCCCCGTGCAGCTGCGGCCCGCCCAGGCGGGCGTCCGTCAGCTCCACCTCCCGCAGGGTCGCCTCGGCGAGGTCCGTGCCGACCCCGCGCACACCGCTGAGCACCGAGTCCAGCAGGCGGGCGTGCCGCAGCCGCGTCTCGTCCAGCGCGCACCCCGTCAGCGCGCAGTCCATGAACCGCGCACCGGACCCGTCCTGCCCGCCGAGGTCCACCCCGTCGAACCCCAGCCCGTCGTAATCCCCGTCCGGCTCCAGGCCACCGCCGCCGAACGGCTCCAGCGACGGCAGCCGGACCTCCGGCCGCCGCGCTCCCTTCACTCCGCCCGCCGCTCTCCTCGCCATGCCCCCATGCTGCACCCCGCCACTGACAACCCGCCCCCATCCGTGCGGACACCGGTCGTGTCACATCCCGGCGCCCCCGGCCCGTCGTACTCCCCGAAGGCCGGCCCGGCCCGCAGGGCCACCCCGGCCAGGAAGGCCACCGCGACCCGAGGGAGACCCCCAGCCATGCACCGCATCACCGTCGTCGGCGGCGGCTTCGCCGGACTGACCGCCGCCATCACCGCCGCCGAGGCGGGCGCCAAGGTCACCGTCCACGAGGCCCACCACACCCTCGGCGGCCGGGCCCGTACCGCCGAGGGCCCCTACCGCACCAACGAGGGGCCGCACGCCCTGTACAACGGCGGCCCGCACTGGGCCTGGCTCCGGCAACGCGATCTCATCGGGCCCCTCTCCCCGATCCCGCCCCTGGAGGCGGCCCGGCTCCGGCTGCGGCACCAGGGCGCGCTGCGCCGCACCCCTCCCTTCGCGATGCTCAAGCTGCTGCGCCGGACCGGCCGGGAGGCACCCGTCGACGCCGACTTCCTGACCTGGGCGACCGGCATCGCGGGCGAGGAGGGCGCCCGGGCCGCCGCGCACTACTCCGCGGTCGCCCTGTTCCACCACGACCCCGGCTCCCTGTCCGCCGCGTTCGTGCAGGAGCGGCTGCGCCGTGCCACCAAGCTGCCGCCCGAGGCGCACTACCCGCGCGGCGGCTGGGCCAGCGTCATCGACCGGATGGCCGCCCACGCCTGGAACCTCGGGGTGCGCGTGGAGACCCTCTCCCGCGTCGACACGCTCCCCACCGACACCCCGGTCGTGGTCGCCACCTCCCTGCCCGCCGCGCGGCGCCTGCTCGGCGACGACTCGCTGACCTGGCCGAGCGGCCGGACCGCCCTGGTCGACCTGGCGGTGCGCACCCGGCGCGGCGACGCCTTCGCCGTGTCCGACCTCGACACCCCGGGCTGGATCGAGCGGTTCACCGCCCAGGACCGCAGTCTCGCCCCGGCCGGGGAACAGCTGATCCAGGGGCAGATCCCGCTCGCCCCGCACGAGGCGAAGGCGGACGGCACCGCCCGCGCCGAGCAACTGCTCGACCTGGGCTTCCCCGGCTGGCGCGACCGGGTCACCTGGCGGCGCACGTCGGTGGCCGACGGCCGGACGGGCGCCGTCGACCCGCCCGGCACCAGCTGGCGCGACCGGCCCGCCGTCGACCGGGGCGACGGTGTCTACCTCGCCGGCGACCAGGTCGCGGCCCCCGGCGTGCTCTCGGAGGTCTCCTTCAACAGCGCCCTCACGGCCGTCTCCCTGGCCCTCGGCCGGCACGAGCTTGACCTCAAGCAAGCTTGAGGTCGGAGGCTGGGGCGCAGCCCGCGACGACACGAGGAGTCCCGTATGCACGCCGTACGCCTGCACGCCTTCGGCCCCGCCGAGAACCTCACCTACGAGCAGGTCGAGGACCCCCGGCCCGGCCCCGGCCAGGTCCGGATCGCCGTCCGCGCGGCCGGGGTCCACCTGCTGGACGCCGCCCTGCGCCAGGGCATGCGCGGCGGCCCGGCCGGCGAACCGTCGCCCCTGCCCACGATCCCCGGCCGCGAGGTCGCCGGGGTCGTCGAGTCGCTGGGCGAGGGGGTCGCCCGGCTGTGGCTGGGCAAACGGGTCGTCGCCCACCTCGGTTTCGTCCCCGGAGGCTACGCCGAACTCGCCGTCACCGAGGCGGAGCGCCTGCACGAGATCCCCGAGCGGCTGGACTTCGCGGAGGCCGTCGCCATGATCGGCACGGGGCGTACGGCGATGGGCGTCCTGCAGTTCGCCGAGCTCGGCCCGGACTCGGTGGTCGTCGTCCCGGCCGCGGCCGGCGGCATCGGCACCCTGCTCGTGCAGTACGCCAAGAACGCCGGGGCCACCGTCGTCGGGCTCGCGGGCGGGCCGGAGAAGACCGCCCGCGTCCGGGAGGGCGGCGCCGATCTGGCCGTCGACTACACGGACCGGTCCTGGCCGGCGAAGGTGCGCGCCCAGCTGGGCGGCCGCCCCGCGACCGTCGTCTTCGACGGGGTCGGCGGCGACGTCGCCCGTGAGGCCGTCGCCCTGCTCGGGCCCGGCGGCCGGCACATCGTCTTCGGCTGGTCCGGGGAAGGCATCCTGGGCGGCGGCCCCTACCTGGTCGACGGGGTGTCCGAGCAGGTCCTCGGCCCGGTGATGCTGGGCCGGGCGGGCGGCCCCGACCCGTTGCGCACCCTGGAGCTGCGCGCCCTCGCCGAGGCCGCGCACGGCCGCCTCGTCCCGGCGGTCCAGCGCTTCCCCCTCGCCGCGGCGGCGACGGCCCACCGCGCGCTGGAGAACCGCGGCACGACGGGAAAGGTGGTCCTGGAGCCGTGAGCCGACGCCGGACATGACGGGACGGCCGGGGCAGGGCCCGCGCCTGGACCCTGGGCCGCCTCCTGCAGAACGCCCCGTGGGACATCGAGGACGGCCGCCCTCCGGACCCGGCCCGACTGGAGATCGCCCATCGCCTGCGCGCGGGGCCTGACGGCACCCGGCCGGGAACAGCGAAACGCCCGGGCCGGAACGCATCCGGCCCGGGCGGGCGAGAGCCCCCTGTCGGATTCGAACCGACGACCTACGCATTACAAGTGCGTTGCTCTGGCCAGCTGAGCTAAGGAGGCGGGTGCGGGGTGCGGCCCCGTACGTGCCCGAGCAGTGTACCCAGGTCCGTCCCGGGCCCCGTCGAAAATTTCCGCGAAGTTCACAGCCTCCGAAGTACTGACAGACCAGGTGAACGGCAGGTACCGTCCTGAGCCAGTTCACACGCGTGGACTACACCACAACGGAACACCGTCGTGGCACCACCTTCCTACTCGGATCGTCCGGCACGTTCCTGCCGGTAGAAGGGGTCCATTCACCATGGCCACTGTGCAGTTCGACAAGGCGACCCGGATCTACCCGGGTTCCACCAAGCCCGCCGTGGACGCGCTCGACATCGACATCGAGGACGGCGAGTTCCTCGTCCTCGTCGGCCCGTCCGGTTGCGGCAAGTCCACCTCGCTCCGCATGCTCGCGGGGCTCGAGGACGTCAACGGCGGCGCCATCCGCATCGGCGACCGCGACGTGACCCACCTGCCGCCGAAGGACCGGGACATCGCCATGGTGTTCCAGAACTACGCGCTGTACCCGCACATGACCGTCGCCGACAACATGGGCTTCGCGCTCAAGATCGCCGGCGTCAACAAGGCGGAGATCCGGCAGAAGGTCGAGGAGGCCGCGAAGATCCTCGACCTCACGGAGTACCTGGACCGCAAGCCGAAGGCGCTCTCCGGCGGTCAGCGCCAGCGTGTCGCCATGGGCCGCGCCATCGTGCGCGAGCCGCAGGTCTTCCTCATGGACGAGCCGCTGTCCAACCTGGACGCCAAGCTCCGCGTGTCCACCCGTACGCAGATCGCCTCGCTCCAGCGCCGCCTGGGCATCACCACCGTCTACGTCACCCACGACCAGGTCGAGGCCATGACGATGGGCGACCGCGTGGCGGTCCTCAAGGACGGCCTGCTCCAGCAGATCGACACCCCGCGCAACATGTACGACAAGCCCGCCAACCTGTTCGTGGCCGGCTTCATCGGCTCCCCGGCGATGAACCTCGTCGAGGTGCCGGTCACCGACGGCGGCGTGAAGTTCGGCAAGTCGGTCGTGCCGGTCCAGCGCGACGCGATCTCCGCGACCACCGACAAGACCGTCACGGTCGGCGTCCGCCCCGAGCACTTCGATGTGGCCGGTCCCGACGCCGAGCTGGGTCTCGCCGTCACCGTCAACGTCGTCGAGGAGCTCGGCGCCGACGCCTACGTCTACGGCACCGCCCAGGTCGGCGACGAGTCCAAGGACCTCGTCGTCCGCGTCAGCGGCCGCGAGGTGCCGGAGAAGGGCAGCCAGCTGCACATCGTCCCGCGCTCCGGCGAGACCCACGTGTTCTCGACCTCCACGGGCGAGCGCCTCTCCGACTGACCTCTGGCGAACGCACGACTCCGGGTGATTCACCCGGTTTGACGAAGAGGGCCCCGCAGACCGCTGCGGGGCCCTCTCACGTTGTCGACAAATACCCCGGCAGAACGGACGTTTCGAGCGCTGTGCGTCAACCCACTACCCACGAAGGGGCACTTCCTCATCCCCCGAACCGGTGACTAAATGTCTACAAACCACTACCGGGCGCTACCCTCACACGCGTGAAGCACTCCAGCACCCCTCAGACGCGACGCGGCCGGGGCCCCGCCCGCCGGATCGGCCGCACCCTCGCATTCGTCCTGCCCGTCGTCCTGGTTCTCTCCGGGACCCTCGCGGTCACCCGAGTCAACTGGTCGGGGAACACCACCGACCCGGTGCTCACCGCCGCGGACACCTCCGTCGGGACGCCCCGCACCGTCAAGCGCGCCCCTCAGGACGTCCTGCGCGACCGACTGCTGACCGAACTGCAGGAGGAGGACCCGGGCGTCGCGCTCACCCACCTCCAGCAGGCCGTCAACGGCCGCCCGTCCCTGGCGAAGCACTGCGCCTCCATCGCCCGCGCCCTCGGCCAGGCCGCCGTGCGGGTCTACGGCCCGACCCGCGCCCAGTCCTACGCACGACCGGTCTGCGACACCGCCTTCGCCACGGGCGTCGCGGCCGCGCACCGCTGAGCACACCGCCCTGCCACCGGGTGGGAAGTCCGTCACGGCTGACGGGAACGGTCGTCAGCCGCTTTCCCGGGCGGGACGCCACGTAAAGTTCGGTCCCATGAGCGATCCGAACGCCGCGTCCCGCCCCGTTCAAGCCGTCGTTCTGGCCGGCGGCCAGGGCTCCCGGCTGCGTCCGTACACCGACGACCGGCCCAAGCCGATGGTCGAGATCCCCGGTACGGGGACTCCGATCATCGGCCATCAGCTGTCCTGGCTCGCCGAGGAGGGCGTGACGGACGTGGTGGTCTCCTGCGGCCACCTCGCCGAGGTCCTGCAGAAGTGGCTGGAGACGGCCGAGCTGCCCGTCTCCGTGACGACGGTCGTCGAGCCGGAGCCCCTCGGGCGCGGCGGCGGCCTCAAGTACGCCGCGGCCCACCTCCCCCACCCCGACCAGCCGTGGTACGCCACGAACGGGGACATCTGGACGCGGTTCTCGCTCCGGGACATGGCCGACTTCCACACCGAGCGGGACGCCGTCGCCACGCTGGCACTCGCGCGGCCCCGCCTGCCGTGGGGAGCCGTGCAGACGGACGGGTTCGGCCGCATCACCGACTTCATCGAGGCACCGCCGTCGACCTTCGAGATCAACGCCGGTGTCTACGTCTTCTCCCCCGAGTTCGCGGAGCTGCTGCCGCACCGGGGAGACCACGAGCGGACCACGTTCCCGCACCTCGCCCGTGACCGGCGCCTGGCCGGCTTCACGATCCCCCAGGGCTCCTACTGGCGGGCCATCGACACGGCGAAGGACCTGACGGAAGCAGCGAAGGAACTGGCCGCCCTGAGCCGCTGACCGGGGCCGGCCGCACCCGGCACACGTCGTCGCCGGGCCGCTGCCCCCGGCGCAGCCGGCCCGGCACGCCGCGTCCACCCGCGCTCGCCCGCCCGCGGACGGCCGCCCGCGGACAGCCCCGATGGACGGCAAGGCCCCGCACCTCCGGGTGCGGGGCCTTGCCGTTCGGGCGCGTGGGGGTCAGCCGAGGAGGCCGCCCACCAGGCCCGGGCGGCCGGTGGAGCCACCGCCGTCGTTGCCGGAGCCGCCGGTCGAGCCGGTGCCGCCCGTGGCCGTGCCGCCGCCGGAGGTCGGGCCCGACGTGGTGCTCGGCGCCTGGTTCTGCGGAGTGGACCGCTGGGGCGGGGCCTGGCCCCCGGTGCCCTGGGTCTGGCTCGGCGAGCCGCCCGTGACCGTGCCGGTGTCGCGCGTGGCGCCCGGCCGCGTCGTGGTGCCCGCGCTGGGGCTGGCCGAACCGGCCGTGGCGCCCTGCGTGGGGGAGACGGACGCCGACGGGGTGCGCTTCTTCTCCTGCCGCTTGCCGCCGGGCTCACCGGGCAGCGGGGAGCCGGGCAGCTCGTTGCGCGGGGCCTCGCCCGGGCCCGGGACGACGACCCGGTCGGCGTCGCGGACGGCGCCGCCGAGCAGGGAGCCGACGAGCAGCGTGAGCCCCGTGGCGACCGCGGTGACCAGCGCGCCGCGGCGCAGCACGTAACGCCGCAGGTCCCAGATGTCGGCGCGGGGACCGAGCCGGCGCCAGGCGCTGCCGGCCAGGCGGCCGTCGACGGAGTAGACGGGCGCGCCGGCGATGATCAGCGGCGACCAGGCGGCGAGGTAGATGATGTCGGGCGTCTCGTAGGCCGGGACGCTCTTCCAGCTGACGGTGACCAGCAGTGCCGCCGAGAGCAGCGCGCCCAGGCAGGCGGCGACGCGCTGCCAGCAGCCCAGCACCGTCAGGACGCCGACGACCACCTGCGCGAAGGCGATGACCAGGCCGGAGCCGACAGGGTGTTCCAGGGCGAACTGGCGCAGCGGCTCGGCGACTTCCCAGGGGTGCAGGGTGTTGAGCCACTTGACCATGGAGCCGCGCTTGCCGCCGTCGAAGTAGACGGGGTCGCACAGCTTGCCCATGCCGGCGTAGATGGAGATGAAGCCGAGGAAGACGCGCAGCGGGAGCAGCACGACGCCGAGGTTCATCCGGCGGCCCGGGTAGTAGGCGTGCCGGGCAGGGTCGTCGCCGTGGCGCCTGCCGCGCCGGCCGGTCTCGTCGTCGACGGAGTCCTCGAACTCCGTGTCCTCGTAGCCGCGCTCGTCGTAGCCGTGCTCGTCGTAGCCGTGCTCGTCGTAACCGGGCTGGTCGTAGCCGGGTTCGTCGTAGGCGCTGCCGACCGTGCGCATGGCGGGCAGCAGTCGCGTGCCGTCGGCCTGGTCGTGGGTGCGCTGAGGGCCGACGACCGGGGTCTCGACGGTCTGGACGAGGTCGTCCTGGTAGCCGTCGCCCGGGTAGCCGGTGCCGGCGTAACCGGCGCCCTGGTACCCGGAGGTGCCGTAGTCCGGGCCGACGCGGTCGATGACCTGGGTGGCCCCGGCGTCCGCCGCGGGCTCGTCGGCGTGCGGGACGCTCCCGTGCCGGACCGCCTGCAGCAGCCGGTGCGCGCCGGTGTCGTCGGGGGCGGATCTGCCGCTCCAGACGACCGGCCGGCGGCGGGCGGCGGCCCCGTCCGCCGCGCCCCCGGCGGTGGCGGCGGGGATGCGGGCGGTGTCCTCGGTGGCGGTCAGGTGCCGTGCGACCCGGGGGGACTGGACGCGACGCGTCGAGACGCCCAACTGCACGCGGAAACTCGCGTGATTGACGATGACCTGCGCCGGGTCGCTCGGCACCTTCACCATGCTCAGCGCGGGAGCGTCGTCGAGTCCCGACGAGCGGTCCCCCGTGGGAGTGCGGGGTGTTCTGGTGTCCACACTCATCTAACCGAGTGACGTCGGGTTAGGACACTGCTTTGACCCGCCGGATCTGTCCGGACCCCGTCAAGCTTGTCCTCGTCGCCCCGACGACCCGGGAATTACCCCGCACAGGTGAAGTGGCGGACGCCTGTTCAGGCGCGCCGCCGGGCCGCCTCGTACAGCACGATGCCCGCCGCCACACCGGCGTTGAGCGACTCGGCGCCGCCCGGCATCGGGATCCGCACCCGGACGTCACAGGTCTCCCCGACCAGTCGGGACAGCCCCTTGCCCTCACTGCCGACGACGATGGCGACGGGCCCCTGCAGGGCCTCCAGCTCCGTCAGTTCGACGTCACCGTCGGCGGCGAGACCGACGACCACGACACCGGCCTTCTTGTACGCCTCCAGCGCACGCGTCAGGTTGGTGGCGCGGGCCACGGGCGTCCGGGCGGCCGTACCGGCGGACGTCTTCCACGCACCGGCCGTCATCCCGGCGGCCCGGCGCTCGGGCACCACCACGCCGTGCCCGCCGAACGCGGAGACGGAGCGCACGACCGCGCCCAGGTTGCGCGGGTCGGTCACGCCGTCCAGCGCGACGATCAGCGGGTCGGCGCCCTCGTCGGCGGCCGCGTCGAGCAGGTCCTCGGGGTGGGCGTACTCGTACGGCGGGACCTGGAGGACCAGGCCCTGGTGGTTGAGGCCGTTGGTCATCCGGTCGAGCTCGGGGCGGGGTGCCTCCATGAGGTTGATCCCGCCGCGCTCGGCGGCCAGTTGCAGGGCCTCGCGCACGCGCTCGTCGTTGTCGATGAACTGCTGGACGTACAGCGTCGAGGCGGGCACGCCCTCGCGCAGGGCCTCGTAGACCGGGTTGCGGCCGACGACCAGCTCGGAGGACGACTTGCCGCCACGGCCGCGGGGCGCGGGGCGGCGGGTCGTCTGCCGCGCCTTGGCGTTGGCCACCCGGTTCTTCTTGTGGCCCTTGCGCATCTCGGCGGGCGGGGTCGGGCCCTTGCCCTCCAGGCCCTTGCGCCGCTGGCCGCCACTGCCGACCTGCGCGCCCTTCTTGCCGGACATGCGGCGGTTGTTGGCTGCCATGACCTACCTGTCTCTGCTGTCGCCGTGAGGCGGTGAACTGCGTACGTCTATGAAGTGTGCCGCCCGGAGGCCCGGGCGGCACAATCGATCTTCCGGCCGCGGCCTGGCTAGCGCGGGCCGAGGCTCCAGCGCGGGCCCTGCGGACTGTCCTCGATGACCAGGCCGGACTGGCCCAGCTGGTCGCGGATGGCGTCCGCGGTCGGCCAGTCCTTGCGGGCCCGGGCGGCCTCGCGCTGGTCGAGGACCATGCGCACGAGCGTGTCGACCACGCCGTGCAGGTCGTCGCCCCGGTCGCCCTCCCCGGCCCACTGCGGGTCCAGCGGGTCGAGGCCGAGCACCCCGAGCATCGCGCGGACCTCGGCGAGCCGGGCCACGGCGGCTTCCTTGTCGTCGGCGGCCAGGGCGCTGTTGCCCTGGCGCACCGTGGTGTGCACGACGGCGAGGGCCTGCGGCACGCCCAGGTCGTCGTCCATGGCCTCGGCGAAGGCGAGCGGCACCTCGCGCGCGGGCTCGACGGCGCCGGCCTTCTCCACCACGCGCTGCACGAAGCCCTCGATCCGCGCGAACGCCGACTCGGCCTCCCGCAGGGCCTCCTCGCTGTACTCGATCATCGAGCGGTAGTGCGGGGTGCCGAGGTAGTAGCGCAGCACGATGGGGCGCCAGCGCTTGACCATCTCGCTGACCAGGACCGAGTTGCCGAGCGACTTGGACATCTTCTCGCCGCTCATGGTGACCCAGGCGTTGTGCACCCAGTACCGGGCGAAGTCGTCGCCGTAGGCCTTGGCCTGCGCGATCTCGTTCTCGTGGTGCGGGAAGACCAGGTCGAGGCCGCCGCCGTGGATGTCGAAGGCGGAGCCCAGGTACTTGTGGGCCATCGCCGAGCACTCCAGGTGCCAGCCGGGGCGGCCGCGGCCCCAGGGCGTCTCCCAGTCGGGCTCGCCCGGCTTGGTGGCCTTCCACATGGCGAAGTCGCGCGGGTCGCGCTTGCCCGAGACGCCCTCGTCGGGCTGGCGCAGGTCGTCGATGTCCTGGTTGGACAGCGCCAGGTACTCCGGGAAGGAGCGGACGTCGAAGTAGACGCTGCCGTCGGCGACGTAGGCGTGCCCGCGCTCGATGAGGCCGCGCATCATCTCGACCATCTCGGTGATGTGGCCGGTGGCGCGCGGCTCGTAGGTCGGGGGCAGGCAGCCGAGGGCGCGGTAGCCGTCGTTGAACGCGCGCTCGTTCTCGTAGCCGATGGCCCACCAGGGGCGGTCCTGGTCGGCCGACTTCGCGATGATCTTGTCGTCGATGTCGGTCACGTTCCGCACGAACGTGATGTCGTAGCCGCGGTACTCGAACCAGCGGCGCATGATGTCGAAGTTCAGGCCGGAGCGGATGTGCCCGATGTGCGGGGCCGCCTGCACGGTGGCGCCACACAGGTAGATCGAGACGCAACCCGGTGTCAGCGGGGAGAAGTCACGGATCTGCCGGGCGCTGGTGTCGTACAGGCGAATAGTCACGCCTCCAGGGTAGTGGGCCGCGCGGTGTGCCTCAGGACCTTGCCCACGGGGCGCACGCGATCGTGACATCGGTGCGCGCGCCCGCCCCGGCCCGGCGCCCTCAGCCCGAGCGCACCACCAGCGCCGTGGCCACCGCCATCAGCCCTTCCTCCCGCCCGGGGAAGCCGAGCCCGTCCGTGGTCGCGCCCGAGACCGAGACCGGCGCACCGGCCGCCTCGGACAGCAGCTTCTGCGCCTCGTCGCGGCGCTTGCCGATCTTCGGGCGCGGGCCCACCACCTGCACGGCGACGTTGCCGATCCGGAAGCCGGCCTCGCGGACGATGCGGGCGGCCTCCGTCAGCAGCGTGACGCCGGAGGCGCCGGACCACTCGGGGCGGCCCGTGCCGAAGTGCTGCCCGAGGTCACCGAGTCCGGCCGCGGAGAACAGGGCGTTGCAGGCGGCGTGGGCGACGACGTCCGCGTCGGAGTGGCCCGCGAGCCCGGGGCCCTCGCCCTCCCACTTCAGGCCGGCGCACCACAGCTCGCGGCCCTCCTCGAAGGCGTGGATGTCGGTGCCGATGCCGACCTGCGGCAGCGGGACGCTCTCAGAAGCCATCGTTGAGCCTCCTGCGGGCCAGGACCGCCTCGGCGAGGACCAGGTCGAGGGGACGGGTGACCTTGAAGGCCTCCTCATGGCCGGGGACGGCGACGACGGTGAGACCGAGCTGCTCGACCATGCCCGCGTCGTCGGTGACCTCGCCGGTCACCGTCTCGTGCGCCCGGAGGAGGGTGTCGCGGTCGAAGCCCTGCGGGGTCTGCACCGCCCGCAGCCGCGCGCGCTCCGGCGTGGCGACGACCGGCTCCGGCTCGCCGGGCACGGCGGCCGGCTCGACCTGCTTGACGGTGTCGGCCAGGGGCAGCGCCGGGACCACGGCCGGGGCGCCGTCGCGTACGGCCTCGATCACGGCGTCGACGGTGTCCACCGGCACCAGCGGCCGGGCCGCGTCGTGCACCAGGACGATGTCGAGGCCGGGGGGAAGGGCGTCCAGGCCGAGCTTGACCGATTCCTGGCGGGTCGCGCCGCCGGGGACGACGAGGAAGTCCGTGCGCTCGGGCAGGGCGTGCGCGTCGAGCAGCGACTTGACCTCGGCGGCGCCCTCGGGCGGGGCCACCACGACGACCAGGGAGACGGCGCGGGAGGCGGCCATGGCCCGGACGGCGTGGATCAGCATGGGCGTTCCGCCCAGCGCCCGCAGCGCCTTGGGGGCGCCCGGGCCGAGCCGTACACCGCGGCCGGCGGCCGGGATCACGGCCGCCGTACGGCCCGCGGCGGGGGCGGCTGGCGGTGTGGGTCGCGAATCGTCAGACATCGGTTCCTGTCAGGTTTGTGTGCTGGCCCGGCGTGGGTATGGCCTGGAACAGTGCCGGGCGCGACGCGCTCGACCGGACCCTTCCGTGACGCTGGTCGAGCCGGCTGCCCGGGCCCGGCACACCGAGTACCGGACCGTGAGTGATAACACATTCCGGCGCCACGGCGCATCGCCGCCGGGGTACGAACATGCCGCAGCGCCCGGCGACAGGAAATTCGTCATCGGGCACCGCGGCATTTCGCTGTGCAGCCTTGATCGGCTGTGCAGCCTCGATCAGCTGAATGCTGAGCGAAGGCTTCGCCTCAGGAGGCGAGCACCTCGTCGAGCAGGGCCTCGGCCTTGTCCTCGTTGGTGTTCTCCGCGAGAGCGAGTTCGCTCACCAGGATCTGGCGGGCCTTGGCGAGCATGCGCTTCTCACCAGCGGAGAGTCCACGCTCGCGCTCACGACGCCACAGGTCACGCACCACTTCCGCGACCTTGATGACATCGCCCGAGGCGAGCTTCTCCAGGTTTGCCTTGTATCGACGGGACCAGTTCGTGGGCTCCTCGGCGTACGGCGCGCGCAGCACCTCGAAGACCCGGTCCAGCCCGTCCTGACCGACCACATCACGCACGCCGACGAACTCCGCATTGTCCGCTGGCACACGTACCGTCAGGTCACCCTGGGCGACCTTCAGCACCAAGTAGGTCTTGTCCACGCCTTTGATCTGGCGAGTTTCGATAGCCTCGATCAGCGCGGCCCCGTGATGGGGATAGACCACGGTGTCGCCAACCTTGAACGTCATGTGACAGGTACCCCTTCCGTGGCTATCCAGGGTAACACGGATACGGCGTCTACTGAATGGCGTTTTCGCAGGTCAGGGCATATCTCGGGGCTTGACAACTGCGACACGAACGTGCTTCGGACAGGGAGCGGAAGAAGGTATTCGCAGGTGGGAGCGGCTGTCCGGGGTGAGCGAAACGCGTACGTTACACGCATCCGGAGCGCCCTCCAGACGGGCGAACATCCCCATATGTCCGGTTCCGTATGATCGACTTCCGCTACTCCGTTCGGCGGCCCGCGCGGGGTTCCGGCCGATTCCCCAATTGATCACCGGGTCACCCGGCCGGCCCTCGGTGATCAATTCCCGGACGGTTCCGCATTCCTTCACGGAAAATCCGTGCGGCCGCCGGCGGCTTCTTATGTGAATGCCGGACGAGCACGCCGCCAAAGCGACCGCCGGGTCACTTGTGACGCACGAGACAGATGTGACAACCGGGTGGGATCACGGGTGCCGGGGGGTCGGGTGCGGCCTGACGGGAACGTCTCGGTAACCTAAGGCCCGCTGACAGACCCTTAGGGCGGCTTCACCGGCCGCTCCGCTCGAGATCAAGGAGTTGCCGCCGCCGTGAGCAGCAGCCTTCGACGCGGCGCCCTCGCCGCTGCCGCCATCGCGTTCTCGATCGCCTCGCTCGCCGCGTGCGGAGCCGGCAACAACGCCCAGACCCTGGAGATCAAGCCGGACAACGCGGCCACGAGCGTGGGTGACATCAAGATCCAGAACGCGGTCGTGATCACGCAGCCCGACCTCGAGTCCACCGGCCCGGCCGCCGTCTCCGCGACCTTCTTCAACGAGGGCAGCACCGCCCAGACGCTGGAGTCCATCACCCTGCCCGGCACCGGCAAGACCGCCGAGCTCAAGCCGGCCAAGGGCGGCAGCCTCAGCATCCCACCCGGCGGTTCGCTGATCGTGGGCGGCAAGGACAACGCCACGGCGATGCTCCCGAGCAGCCGCGAGGCCGTGCAGGACGGCAACGCCCAGAAGATCACCTTCACCTTCAGCAAGACGGGCGAGGTCAGCCTGAGCGCCTTCGTCGTCCCCGCCGAGCACTACTTCAAGGAGTGGGGCCCGGACGAGGTCCCGGCCGGGCCGGCCGGCTCGGCCGCTCCGTCCGACTCGCCGTCCGCGAGCGCCTCGGGCTCGCCGGCCGGTGACGAGAGCCCCGCCGCAGGCGACAAGCCGGCCGGGGACGACGCCTCCGGCACGCCCACCGACGCCGCCTCCGCGAGCGCGAGCGCCGGGCACTGAGCCGGACGGCACAGCCGTGGCACGCGAAAGGGCGGGACCTCTTGGGAAGAGGTCCCGCCCTTTCGCGTCCTTGCCGGGGCCGGTCTACGGCTCGAACTTGTAGCCCAGGCCGCGCACCGTCACCAGGTAGCGCGGGGCACCCGGGTCCGGCTCGATCTTGGCGCGCAGCCGCTTGACGTGGACGTCCAGGGTCTTGGTGTCACCGACGTAGTCGGCGCCCCAGACGCGGTCGATGAGCTGCATGCGGGTCAGCACCCGGCCGGCGTTGCGCAGCAGCATCTCCAGCAGGTCGAACTCCTTCAGCGGCAGGTCGATCTTGGTGCCGCCGACGGTGACCACGTGCCGGTCGACGTCCATGCGGACCGGGCCCGCCTCCAGGGCGGCCGGGGTGACCTCCTCCGGCTCGCCGCGGCGGCGCAGGACGGCCCGGATGCGGGCGACCAGCTCGCGCGAGGAGAACGGCTTGGTGACGTAGTCGTCGGCTCCTATCTCCAGGCCGACCACCTTGTCGATCTCGCTGTCCTTGGCGGTCACCATGATGACCGGGACGTTGGAGCGGCCGCGCAGCTGGCGGCAGACCTCGGTGCCCGGCAGGCCGGGCAGCATCAGGTCGAGGAGGACGAGGTCGGCGCCGTTGCGCTCGAACTCGTCGAGTCCGTCGGGCCCGGTGGTCGCGACGGCGACCTCGAAACCCTCCTTGCGGAGCATGTACGACAGGGCGTCGGAGAAGGACTCCTCGTCCTCGACGACGAGCACACGGGTCACGGAAGGACCTCCGGGGCGGGAAGCGTTGCGTACGCGGTTGATTCGGGGGATGTGGGGGTGGACCGCCCGGCCTCCTCGTCGAGGCCCGCGCTTGCCGCGCGTTCGTCCCGGGCGGGCTGCTGATGTGCGCGGTCGCGGGCCGCAGCGGCCTCCGGCAGCCGCAGTGTGAAGGTGGAACCCTGGCCTTCGGCGCTCCACACCGAGACCTCCCCGCCGTGCGAGGCGGCCACGTGCTTCACGATCGCCAGCCCGAGCCCCGTGCCGCCGGTGGCACGGGAGCGGGCCGGGTCGACGCGGTAGAAGCGCTCGAAGATGCGCTCCTTGTCCTTGTCGGAGATGCCGATGCCCTGGTCGGTGACGGCGATCTCGATCTGTTCCCCACCCGGTGCCTGCACCCTGCGGGCCGCTATGCCGACGCGGGTGCGGGCGGGCGAGTAGTTGACGGCGTTCTCGACGAGGTTGCCGAGGGCGGCGGCGAGCTGGCCGCGGTTGCCCCAGACACGCAGGTCGGGACCGCCCTCGGCCACGGGCCCGTCCGGCGTCCAGACGTTGGAGGCCATGGTGATCTGCTTGGTGCCGGCCTGGTGCCGGCAGCGGTCGACGGCCTCGGCGACCAGTTCCTCGACCCGGACCGGCTCGGCGTCCTCCAGCGGGTCGTCGTTCTGCACGCGCGACAGGTCGATGAGCTCCTGCACCAGATTGGTGAGCCGGGTGGCCTCGATCTGCATGCGCCCGGCGAACCGCTGGACGGCCTCGGGATCGTCGGAGGCGTCCATGACGGCCTCGGAGAGCAGGGACAGGGCACCCACCGGCGTCTTCAGCTCGTGACTGACGTTGGCGACGAAGTCGCGCCGGACCGCCTCGATGCGGCGGGCCTCGGTCAGGTCCTCCACGAGCAGCAGCACCAGCCGGGAACCGAGCGGCGCGACCCGCGCGGAGACGGCCAGGGCCTCTCCGCGTCCGGTGCCGCGCCGTGGCAGGTCCAGCTCGACCTGGCGTATCTCTCCGTCCCGCCGGGTGTCCCGCGCCATCTGCAGCATCGGCTCCACGGCGAGCCTGCCGCCGCGGACCAGACCGAGGGCGTACGCCGCCGAGCTGGCCTTGACGACGGCGTCGGCCTCGTCGAGCACCACGGCCGAGGACCTGAGGACCGACAGGACCGTGTCCACGCCGGGCGGAAGCACCGCGTCCGTGTGCAGGGAGGTGCGGGTGTGGCGCTTCTGCTCGCGCTCGCTCCAGCGGAACGCCAGCATGGCGATGACGCCGGTGAGCACACCGGCGATCGCTGCCGCTGCGGCGACCGCCGCGTTCACGTCCATGCCCCCAGGTTAGGCATGGGTCGGGTGCCCTCCACAGCCGTCGGGCTGCGAGCTCGAACACTCGTCGCCCAGAGTTCACCTTGGAGCCAGTACCGGTTCACGTGGGATGACGGAAACGGACGCGTACGGGTCGGAACGTGGGAGCGTGGGGTTCGGATCGTCGGTCGTACGACGGTCGTACCGCCGGCCGTCCGGTGGGCCCCGGCCCTTGGACCCCCCGACACAGACGCACGAGAGGGAACCTGATGCGGGACGCGTACCACGAGGAACTGGACTCGATAAGCGACAGTCTGGTGGAGATGGCCCGGCTGGTCGGGTCGGCGATCGGGCGCGCCACGACCGCGATGCTCGACGGTGACCTGAAGCTCGCCGAGAACGTCATCGAGGCCGACCAGCGGGTCGACGAGCTCCAGCACGACCTGGAGGCCCGGGCCATCGCCCTGCTGGCCCGGCAGCAGCCGGTGGCGACCGACCTGCGCATCGTCGTCACGTCGCTGCGGATGTCGGCCGACCTGGAGCGCTCGGGCGACCTGGCCCAGCACGTGGCGAAGCTCGCGCGCCTGCGCTACCCGGAGCGCGCGGTCCCGAGCGACCTGCACGCCACCATCCTGGAGATGGGCCAGCTCGCCCAGCGCCTGATGGCGAAGGCCGCCGAGGTCATCATCACCAAGGACGTCGACCTGGCCCTGCAGCTGGAGCAGGACGACGACGCGATGGACCTGCTGCACCGCACGCTCTTCCAGCACCTGATGGACGACCGCTGGAAGCACGGCATCGAGACGGCCGTGGACGTCACACTGCTCGGCCGCTACTACGAGCGGTTCGCCGACCACGCGGTGTCGGTCGCGAAGCGGGTGGTGTACCTGGTGACGGGTGAGCACGCGGACGAGATCCAGACCGACGTGCAGCCGGAGATCCAGGCGGTGCCGCCGGCGGAGAGCGCCTGACGCCGCCGTACCGCTGCGGCGTCGGCCCGGCCGAGGGGCGTGAACGGGGCGGCAGGGGATCGGCCGGGGGGTGCGGGCGCCTCCGTGCGCCGTTGATGCGCCCAGCGGAACGGGCATCCAATGGGCACAGGCACCAGCCTCGAGGAGGGACTCATGGCCGAAACCCCCGGCACCACGCCCGACCCCACGCAGCAGCGCGAGACCGAGCAGCCCGCCGAGCTGAGGAAGCTGCCCCTGATCGCCGCGTGCGGCTGTGGCTCGGGCTGCGGCTGCGGGTGCCAGTCGGGCAGCCCCTGCCAGTGCGGCTGACACCGGCGGCCGCAGACTCCTGACACCTCGTACGCCGCGTCGGCGGAAGGGCCCCGGCCACGCACCGGGGCCCTTCGGCTGTGCGGGTCGCCGCCGGAAGCGGACGGGCGGAGCATGGAGGGGGACGCGGACGCCGCTCCGGGGGGTCGAGGGAAGGAGGCCGGGCCATGGCCAAGTTCATGGACGTCCACCACAGCATGAAGGGCATCACCGCGGACCAGCTCCGTGAGGCCCACGACGCGGACCTCGCCATCGAGGGCGAGGAACGGGTGCACTTCGAGGCGGCCTGGGCGGACCCGGAGTCGGGACTCGTCTACTGCCTGTCGGACGCACCCTCGGCGGAGGCGGTCCAGCGCATCCACGAGCGGGCGGGCCACAAGGCGGACGAGATCCATCCGGTGCCGTTGCGGGTCGAGTAAGGCCCGGACGAGGGGGCTCCGAGGGGTCCTCGCGTGGCGGACGATGCCCGCCCGCCATGCGAGTGGCCCCGGGGCGCCCGGCTCACCCGGCGCCGACCTCCGGCTGGGGACGCAGCCCCGGTGCGCCCTCGACGACCGTCGCCGGCTTCTCCTCCGGCAGGCGTCGCATCAGCACGCCGTACCCGACCCCGGCCGCCGTGCCGACCAGGGCGCACAGGGCCCACAGCCACTCCGGCCCGAAGCGGTCGATGACGTATCCGGACATCAGCGGGGCGACGAGCGCCGCCACGGACCAGGACATCGTGTACATGCCCTGGTAGCGCCCCCGGCCGTGTGCCGGGGACAGCCGTACGACGAGGCCGGTCTGGGTCGGCGCGTTGATGATCTCGGCGAGCGTCCACACGCACACCGTCAGCGCGATGACGCCGACCGACCCCGCGAAGGCCGTGAGCCCGAAGCCGTACCCGGCGAGGACGGACGAGACCACCAGCAGCCGGCGCGGGTCGCGGTGCTCGATGAGCCGGGTGACCGGGATCTGCAGCACGACGATGAGCAGGCCGTTGACCGCGATGGCCGTGCCGTACTCGGCCGGGGTGAAGCCCGCTTGACCCATCGCCACCGGCAGCCCCACCGCCCCCTGCTGGAAGACCAGCGCGACCAGGAACGACAGCCCGACGACGCTCATGAAGCGTCCGTCGCGCAGCACGGTGGCGAGGCTGACGGAGGAGTCGGGGCCGGCCGCGGCCGTCCCCACCGTCGCTGCCGGCCGGGACTCCGGCAGCCGGAGGAAGACCAGGATCGCGCAGGCCATCGTCATCCCGGCCTCGATCAGGAAGCCGGCCAGGTAGCTGACCTCCGCGATGAACCCGGCGGCCATCGACGAGACCGCGAAACCGAGGTTCACCGCCCAGTAGTTGAGGGAGAAGGCACGGATGCGGTCCTCGGGCCGGACGATGTCGGCCATCATCGCCTGGACGGCCGGGCGCGACGCGTTGCTCGCCATGCCGACCAGGAAGGCCACGCCCGCGATCGCCACCGGGTCGCGCACGAACCCGAGCAGGGCGACCGACAGGGCGGTCGACGCCTGGGCGATGAGCAGCGTGGGCCGCCGGCCCAGCCGGTCGGTCATCACGCCGGCGCCCAGTGAGGAGACGACCCCGCCGAGCCCGTGCAGCGCGACGACCAGACCCGCGTACGTGGCGGAGTAGCCGCGGTCGAGGGTCAGGTACAGCGCCATGAACGTGGCGACGAACGCGCCGAGCCGGTTGACGAGCGTGGCCGTCCACAGCCACCAGAAGGCGCGGGGCAGTCCCGAGACCGTCTCCCGTACGGCACGTCGGGCCCGCATGGCGTACGGCATGGTCTCCCCCGGTGTAAGTGGCGCTCGCAGTAGCGGCACGTTACAAGCGGCGGATCTCCGGCAGCCACCGAATTAACAGATCCCGTCAAGCGTCCGCTCAGGCGTCCGCCTGCCGGGCAGCCGGGCGAACGGGAGAAACCGTGGATTACGCTCTGGGGCATGGCCGACGCACCGTACAAGCTGATCCTCCTCCGCCACGGCGAGAGCGAGTGGAACGCGAAGAACCTGTTCACCGGCTGGGTGGACGTGAACCTCAACGAGAAGGGCGAGAAGGAGGCGGTCCGCGGCGGTGAGCTGCTCAAGGACGCCGGCCTGCTGCCCGACGTGGTCCACACGTCCCTCCAGAAGCGTGCGATCCGCACGGCCCAGCTGGCCCTGGAGGCCGCGGACCGCCACTGGATCCCGGTCCACCGCTCCTGGCGCCTGAACGAGCGCCACTACGGCGCCCTGCAGGGCAAGGACAAGGCGCAGACCCTCGCCGAGTTCGGCGAGGAGCAGTTCATGCTGTGGCGCCGCTCGTACGACACCCCGCCGCCGCCGCTGGACGTCGACGCCGAGTACTCCCAGTTCGCCGACCCGCGCTACGCGACGCTGCCGCCTGAGCTGCGCCCGCGCACGGAGTGCCTGAAGGACGTCGTCGTCCGGATGCTGCCGTACTGGTTCGACGCGATCGTCCCCGACCTGCTGACCGGCCGCACGGTCCTGGTCGCCGCCCACGGCAACTCGCTGCGGGCCCTGGTCAAGCACCTGGACGGCATCTCCGACGCGGACATCGCGGGCCTGAACATCCCGACGGGCATCCCGCTGTCCTACGAACTGGACGCCGACTTCAAGCCGCTGAACCCGGGCGGCACGTACCTGGACCCGGAGGCGGCCGCGGCGGCGATCGAGGCGGTCAAGAACCAGGGCAAGAAGAAGTAAGGCAACGCCATGGAGCCCCCGTCCCGTTCTTCGCGGGGCGGGGGCTTTTCGGTGTGTCGGGGGGGCGCCCTGCGATCGGGCTCGGGGAAATTCGGTGGCGGGGGCGGCGCCGGTCGTCCACCATGCCGGGATGGACACCGGTGAGCAGGGCCAGGGCGGGGCGGCGGGGCGGTGGACTCGGGCCACCGTCTATCCCGACATGTGGGTGGATCCGGACGACGATCCCCGGGAGAGCGGTGAGGAGCCGGTCGACGAGCGGGGGATCCTGCTCGACTATCTGCGGTCCTACCGCCTCACCCTGGAGATGAAGTGCGCGGGGCTGAACGCCGAGCAGATGGCGTCGCGTTCCGCGCCGCCGTCGACCATGTCCCTGCTCGGGCTGGTGCGGCATCTCACCGAGGGGGAACGGCACTTCCGGCGGGTCATGGCCGGTGAGGACGCGCCCCGGCTGTACCGCACCGACGAGGACCGCGACGGCGACTTCAACGGGGCGACGCCCGACCAGGAGACCGTCGACGCCGCCTGGGAGCAGTGGCGTACGGAGGTGGCGCGCACCGACCGCTACCTCGCCGGTGCCACCGATCTCTCCGCCGGCAACGCCGGCCACTCCGACCTCGGTCCCGAGCCCGGGGGCCGGCACCAGCTCCGCGATCTCCTCGTGGCCCAGATCGCGGAGTACGCCCGGCACTGCGGCCACGCCGACCTGCTGCGCGAACGCATCGACGGCCGGGTCGGACAGTGAGAGCGCGGTGCGGGCCGCTTTACCTCCGACGTCATCGACCCGTCGCCCCCGTCCGCTGCACGCTGTCCCCATGACGACGAACACCGGCACCACCACGACCGCAGACGCCACCCGTACCGTCGTGCAGCGCTTCCTCGCGCTGCGGCTCGCCGGGGACACCGCGGGGCTGACCGCCCTGTTCGCCGACGAGGTGGACTGGGTGCTGGCCGAGAACCCCGGCGTGCCGTGGATCCGGCCCCGGTCGACCGCCGCCGAATGTGCCGCTCAGGGCGAGGAACTGGCCCGGTACACGGTGCCCGAGGACGCCCGGGCCTCGGTCGACATGATCCTCGTGGACGGGCCCGACGCCGTGCTGACGGGGCATCTGTCGGGGACCGTGCGGGCGACGGGGAAGTCGTTCTCGGGTCCGTTCGCCCTGCGGCTCACCGTGGAGGACGGGCGGATCACCCGGCACCACCTGTACGAGAACAGCCTGTCGATCGCCGCCGCCTGCACGCCGTAGTCCGCCGGCGGCGGCCGTCCACGGGGCGTCCGGAGGCTCACGGGTGCATCCGCGCCCCCTTCAGCACCTTGTCCACCGCGTTCTTCGGGCCGTACACCGCCAGCCCGACCGGGTCGAGTTCCGCCGTCGGGACCGCCCGGACGGCCGCGCGGTTGTCCCGGTCGTTGCCCGTGCCGAAGAGGTCGGAGGTGAAGACCGCGCGGGGCAGGGCGCGGGCCAGGGCCCGGGCGTGCGCGGCGGTCAGGGTTTCCTTGGCGGCCTCGAAGACCAGGACGGGCTGGCGGAACATGGGCAGGTAGGGCACGCCGTCAGCGTCCTCGTACGGTTCGCCGATCACCTCGGGCAGGTGCGTCCCCAGTCCGCTGACCAGGAAGGCCGTGACGTTCAGCCGCTGCCAGGGCTCCAGGTCGTCGCGCAGCAGCACGGCGATCTTCGTGTCGAAGCGGATCGGCCCGGAGGCGACGGGCGCGGTGGCGGGTGCGGGGGTGTCCGGGGCGGGGGTGTCCGCTGCGGTGATCGGTGCGGTGTCCATGGTCCGAGCGTGCCCGGCGGGTCCGGCCGGGGTCTTGTACGTTCTTTGCATGGCCTCCGAGTCCTCCAGGATCGTCTCCGCCTGGCGGCCCCCCGTCAGCGGTGTCGTCGAGGTCTTCCACGCCCGGTTCACCGAGTACGCGTATCCGATGCACGTCCACGACGCGTGGACGCTGCTGATCGTCGACACCGGTGCCGTGCGCTACGACCTCGACCGGCACGAGCACGGCACCCCGCACGACACCGTGTCGCTGCTGCCGCCGCACGTACCGCACAACGGCTCCCCCGTCAGCCCGGAGGGCTTCCGCAAGAGGGTGCTGTACCTGGACGGGACGTACCTGGGCGACGAGTTGATCGGCGCCGCCGTCGACCGGCCCGACCTGCGCGATCCGCTGCTGCGGCGGCGCGTGGGGCAGGTGCACGGCGCGCTGCTGCGGTCCGGTGAGGAACTGGAGGCCGAGAGCAGGCTGTTGTTCGTCGGGGAGCGGCTGCGGGAGCATCTGCGGGGCGAGGACGGAAGGTCACGCCCGGCCGACCCCGCCCTCGCCCGCCGGCTGCGTGAGCTGCTGGACGAGCGGGTCGTCGAGGGCATCGGCCTGCGGGAGGCCGCCGGTCTGACGGGCGCCCATCCGGCCCATCTGGTACGGGCGTTCAGCGCCGCGTACGGCATCGCGCCGCACCAGTACCTGACGTCGCTGCGGGTGGGTCGCGCGCGGCGGCTGCTGCTGGAGGGGCGTTCCCCGGGCGAGGTGGCGGTGGCGGCCGGGTTCTACGACCAGTCGCATCTCACCCGGCACTTCCGCAGGCTGGTGGGCGTGCCGCCCGGGCGTTACCGCCGGAGGCCCTAGCGCTGCGGGCGCTGCGTCAGGTGCGTGAAGGCGTCCAGGTTCCGCGTGGACTCGCCCCGCGACACCCGCCAGTCGTACTCCTTGCGGATCGCCGAGGCGAAGCCCAGCTCCAGCAGGGTGTTGAAGCTGCCGTCCGAGGCCTCCAGGACCTGGCCGAGCAGACGGTCGATCTCGTCGGCGGTGACGGCGGCCAGGGAGAGGCGGCCGGTGACGTACACGTCGCCGTGCTGGTCGACGGCGTAACTCACCCCGTACAGCTTGAGGTTGCGCTCCAGGAGCCAGCGGTGGACGCCCTGCTCGTTCTCGTCGGGGTGGCGGATGACGAAGGCGTTGAGCGAGAGGGAGTGGCGGCCGACGATCAGGGAGACCGTCGTCTTCAGTTTCCGGCTGCCGGGGAGCTGGGCGACGTAGGTCCCGGGCTCGGGGCTCTCCCACTCCAGCTCGGCGTCCTTGAACACTGCCTCGATGACCTGCGCCGCACGCTGTTCCAGATCGGTTTCACCCATGCAGCGAGCGTACGCGACGGCGGTGGGACTGCATCGCGGCCGTGTAGACGTCGGCCGTGGCGGCGGCCGCGGTGTCCCAGCCGAAGGACTGGGCGTGCCGGGCCGCCTGGTCGCCGAGCCGGGACGCCAGGTGCGGGTCGTCGGCGAAGGCGCGCAGCACGCGTGCGTAGTCGGCCGGGTTGTGGCCCTGGACGAGGAAGCCGGTGTGGCCGTCGCGCACGGCGACCGGCAGGCCGCCGACCGCGGCCGCGAGCACAGGGGTGCCCGCCGCCTGGGCCTCTATGGCGACCAGGCCGAAGGACTCGCTGTAGGAGGGCATGACCAGCACGGACGCGGCACGGAACCAGTCCGCCAGCTGTTCCTGGCCGACCGGCGGGCGGAACCGCACGACGTCGGCGACACCGAGGCGCGCGGCGAGCTTCTGCAGGCCCTCCGGCTTGGCGAGGCCGCTGCCGCTGGGGCCACCGACGATCGGCACGAGGATGCGCGAGCGCAGCTCGGGACGCTCGTCGAGGAGCACGGCCACGGCGCGCAGCAGCACGTCGGGGGCCTTGAGGGGCTGGATGCGGCCCGCGAAGAGCGGGATCAGGGCGTCCTGGGGCAGGCCCAGCCGGGCCCGGGCCGCGGCGCGGCCGTCGGCGGGTGCGAAGCGCCCGAGGTTCACGCCGGGGTGGACGACGGCGACCTTGGCGGTGTCGGCGTCGTAGTGCCGGACCAGTTCGCCGGCCTCCTCCTCGGTGTTGGCGATGAGGCGGTCGGCGGCCGCGACGATCTGCGTCTCGCCGATGACCCGCGCGGCGGGCTCGGGGCTGTCGCCGTCGGCGAGGTTGGCGTTCTTGACCTTGGCCATGGTGTGCATGGCGTGCACCAGGGGCACGCCCCAGCGCTGGGCGGCGAGCCAGCCGACGTGGCCGGAGAGCCAGTAGTGGGAGTGGACCAGGTCGTAGTGGCCGGGCCGGTGGCCGGCCCAGGCCTGCATCACACCGTGCGTGAAGGCGCACAGCTGGGCGGGCAGGTCCTCCTTGTTGAGGCCCTCGTAGGGACCCGCGTCGATGTGCCGGACCAGGACGCCGGGGGCGAGGTCGACGGTGGGCGGGAGGGCGGCGGCGGTGGCGCGCGTGAAGATCTCCACGTCGATGCCCAGGGCCGCCAGGCGCTGGGCGAGCTCGACGATGTAGACGTTCATGCCGCCGGCGTCGCCGGTGCCGGGCTG
Source organism: Streptomyces sp. NPDC026246 (assembly GCF_055567995.1). Taxonomy (NCBI): domain Bacteria; kingdom Bacillati; phylum Actinomycetota; class Actinomycetes; order Kitasatosporales; family Streptomycetaceae; genus Streptomyces; species Streptomyces sp. NPDC026246. The sequence continues at coordinate 86,369 of NZ_JBVHPJ010000016.1, forward strand.
GTGGAGCGGGGAGGTGTGCACGGAGAGCATGGCGACCCGGCGGGGCCTGCGGTGCAGCCGCAGGCGCCCGGGCGCGGAGCGCCGCCCGAGCCTGCCGATGTACTGGCTCACGGGGCGATCCTCCTTGGCTGCGGGCATACCGGCCGGAGGGTGCGCTCTGCCCTCCAAGCGGGTGCAACACGGGAGCGAGGGATTCCCATTCCTGCTGCGCCGCATTTTGCCGATCCATTACTGATCTCGCTCAACCGTTCGACCGGATGCCGCGTCACCGACCCCGGGTCCCTGACCCCGGATCCCTGACCCCGGCCCGCTGACCCCGGAGCCCGGGGCTCGGGGCTCGGGGCCCGGGGCCCGGGGCCCGGGGCCTGTTCCGCGTCGCACCATGGCGGCCGGGTCGGCGACAGGCCACCGCGCGCCACCGCAGGCCGCCCCGGGCCACTGCGGGCCACCCGGACCACCTCGGGCCACCCGGACCACCTCGGGCCACCGCAGGCCACCCCGGGCCACCGCGCGCAGCCGCATACCCTCGTAGCCATGACTGCCCGTACGGGCGCCCGCCCCGTGGGAACGGTGACGCGCGGGACGACCAACCCCAACCGGCTGCGCCGCATGGACCGCTGGATCGCGGCCGCGCACGGCGCGGAACTGCGGCGTGCCGCCGACCCCGTGGCCGTCGACCTCGGATACGGGGCCGCGCCCTGGACGGCCGTCGAACTGCTGCAGCGGCTGCGTACGGCCGCGCCCCGCACCCGGGTCGTGGGCGTGGAGATCGAGCCCGCCCGGGTCGCCGCGGCCCGGCCCTACGAGCGTCCGGGGTTGGTCTTCAGGCACGGCGGGTTCGAGATCCCGCTGCCGCAGCGGCCCCTGCTGATCCGCGCGGCGAACGTGCTGCGGCAGTACGAGGAGGCCGAGGTCGCGGGCGTGTGGGAGCGGCTGTGCGGGCGGCTCGCCCCGGCCGACCCGGTGACCGGTTCGCGCGGCGGGCTGCTGGTGGAGGGGACCTGCGACGAGATCGGGCGCCGGCACGTCTGGGTCGCGCTCGGTCCCGAGGGCCCGCGCACGGTCACCTTCGCCACGCGGCTGGGCTCGCTGCAACGCCCTTCCGACCTGGCGGAACGCCTGCCGAAGGCGCTCATCCACCGCAACGTCCCGGGCGAGCCGGTGCACGCCTTCCTGCGCGACTTCGACCGCGCCTGGGCCGCCGCCGCCCCGTACGCGTCGTACGGGGCCCGCCAGCGCTGGATCCGCACGGTCCGGGACCTCACGGCCGACTGGCCGGTGACGGACGGCCCGGCACGCTGGCGGCAGGGCGAAGTGACCGTGCGCTGGGAGGCGTTGGCACCCCGCACCTGATCCGGCCACGGTGGAACGATCTCGGTGAGTCGTTCGTCACACAGGCGGGGGGATCGCCATGCCGGGGCATACCGGCGCGAGGACGGCGGGAAGTACTGCCTCTGTCGTTTCGCGCCAGGACGTGGCAGCATCCCAGGCGGACCGCTTGTTACTGACGGTTAATCAGTTTGGGGGCTGGAGTATGGGTACGGGCAGGCGTGGCCTGATCGCGACGGCCGTGACCGTGGTCTGCGCGGTCACCGTCCTGGCGGGACCGGGCACGGCGTTCGCCGCTCCCGAACCCCCGGCACCCACCGCGAGCGCGACCCCCGTGCCCGCGCCCCCGCCCGGCAAGGACCTCGAGGCCGTGCGCGAGAGGCTCGACCGGCTCTACCGCGCCGCCGCGCGCGCCACCGACGAGTACAACGCCGCCGAGGAGAAGGCCGACAAGCAGTCCGAAGAGGTCGTCAAGCTGGCCAAGAAGATCGTCGAGGGCAAGGAGCGGCTCCGGCAGCTCAAGGCCCGTGCCGGAGCGGCGGCCGCCGCCCAGTACCGCGGCGGCGGGTTGCCTCCCGAGGCGCATCTCGTCCTGAGCGACGACCCGCAGGACTTCCTCGACGGCGCGGGCCGGGTCCGCCAGGGCCACCACGCGACCAAGGGACTGCTCGGCGAACTGTCGCGTGTCCAACAGGATTTGGAGCAGTACGCGAAGGACGCCTCCGCCCAGTGGAAGAAGCTGGAAGCGGGCCGCAAGGCGAAGGCCGCCGCGCAGAAGAAGATCGAGAAGCAGATCGCGCAGGCGGAGCGGCTCGAATCGGAGCTTCAGGAGGAGGAGCGGGAGCGCCTCGCGGAGTTGGAGAAGGAGGCCGCGAAGAAGGCGCAGACCGCCTGGCTCGACTCCGGTGCCGTGTCCGAGATCAGCGCCAAGGCCTCCGCGCAGGGCAAGAAGGCCGTCGCCTACGCCACGGCCCAGATCGGCAAGCCGTATCAGTGGGGCGCCGAGGGCCCGAAGAGCTACGACTGCTCGGGGCTGACGTCCCAGGCCTGGATCTCCGCCGGCCGCGGCATCCCGCGCACCTCGCAGGAGCAGTGGAAGCGGCTGCGGCACGTCGACATCGCGGACATGCGCCCCGGCGACCTCGTCATCTACTTCGGTGACGCGAGCCACGTCGGGATGTACATCGGCGACGGGGCGATCGTGCACGCCCCCCGGCCCGGGCGGGACATCACCGTCGCGGGGGCCGGAACCATGCCGATCCTCGGGGTGGTCCGCCCGGACGCGGGCTGACGCCGCCCAGGGGGGGCGGGCCGGCGCACCGGACACCGGATATCGGACACCGGCGCACCGCCCGTGACCTGGCCCACGTGACCCACCGCACCCCGAACACCCCACCCGGCCAAGCGCCGACGTGACGTTCGTCATTGCCGCAGCATGCCAGGGCTGTCCAACTGCGGTACATATCGCGGCATATGACACTGGCCGATCACCCAGGGCCGTGGCTCGCACCATTCCACTGCGGCGCCGACACCCGCTATGGTCCCCGTCGGTGGGTCGAGGTCCCTCGCCCCGCCATGCCCTCGGGGGGAGGGAAGGAACCCAAGACGATGCCCGTACCCATACCGCGGCAGAGAGCGATCCCGGCCGCGGAGAGTGGTCAGGCGCAGGCCGCGTCCCCGTGCGGCGGATCCGCCGAGGAGTCCGTCACGGACACCCCGGGCGCGGCCCGCACGCCGGACACCGCCGGGAACACCACGAAAAAGGTGGAGCACACCGCCCACACCAATCTGACGCTGCTGCTGATCGAGGACGATCCGGCGGGTTCGCCGATCGTGCCCGACATGCTCGACGAGGCCGGCAAGCCGATCCGCGTCCGCACGGCCCGCAACCTCACCGAGGCCGCGCGGCTGCTGACCGACGACGTCCACTGCATCCTGCTGGACCTCGCGCTGCCCGCGCCCGGCCGCAGCGACTCCGACGACGAGCTCGCCGTGCTCAAGCACGTGCTGGAGCTCGCGCCCCGGCACGCCGTACTGGCACTGACCGCCTCGGGCGACGCCGAGCGCGGCGCGGAGGCGGTGCGGGTGGGTGCCCAGGACTACCTCTTCCGCGACGAACTGGACAGCAGGCTGCTCAGCCGCGCGATCCGCTACGCCGTGGAGCGCAAGCGTTCGGAGTCGGCCGAGCGCCGGCTCGCGGAGGGCAAGCTGCGGGCCCAGGAGAACCGCCGTCTGGAGCGCGGCCTGCTGCCGACGCCCCTGCTGGAGGGCTCCCCGCTGCGGTTCGCCGCGCGGTACCGCCCGGGCCGCTCACGGGCCCTGCTCGGCGGCGACTTCTACGACGTCGTCCGCACCCCCGACGGCACGGTGCACGCCATGATCGGCGACGTCTGCGGCCACGGCCCCGACGAGGCCGCCCTCGGCGTCGAGCTGCGCATCGCGTGGCGCGCGCTGACGCTGGCGGGCCTGTGCGGTGACCAGCTGCTGGGCACGCTGCAGCAGGTGCTGGAGCACGAGCGGGCCGACGACGAGATCTTCGCGACCCTGTGCACGGTGGACATCGCGCCCGACGGCCGCCGCGCGGGCCTGTGCCTGGCGGGCCACCCCTCCCCGCTGCTCGCGGGCCCGGGCCGGCCGGCCCGGCTGCTGCCGTACGACAACAACGGCCCGGCCCTCGGCCTGCTGCCCCGGGCCCGGTGGCCGCGGATGCAGGTGGAGCTGGGTGCCGAGTGGAGCCTGATGCTCTACACCGACGGCCTGATCGAGGGCCGCATCGGTGAGGGCCGCGAGCGGCTCGGCCAGGAGGGCATGACGGAGATGGTCCGCCGCCAGTTCGCCGAGGGACTGCGGGGCGAGCAGCTGCTGCAGGCGGCGGTGAACGAGGTCCGGGACCTCAACGGCGGCGAGCTGACGGACGACGTGGCGGTGCTGCTGCTGGACCGGGTGCCGTAGGGGCATACGGCCGGGCGGCCGCGTGCGGGCCGCGGCGCGAGCCGCAGGTGGTCTACCGGCCGCCGTTGTACGGGCCGTACGGGCCGTCGCTGCTGGAGCCACGGTGGCTGCGGCCGCCGCCGGGCAGCGCGCGGATCGCCGGCCGCACGTCGACCATGTACACGATCGTCGCGATGAGGCCGATGATCGGCAGGAACGACAGGATCGGGAAGAGCAGGTTCACGACGAGGGCGAGCCCGAGGACGATCAGCCAGAACGGCTTGGTCTTCTTGTCGGCCGCGCGATAGGCGTCCTCCCGGCGCACCGCCGCGTCGATCAGCGCGAAGGCGCTGAACACGGTCAACGCCACGTTCAGCAGCCACAGAAACCCTTGGAAGCCCTGCATCAGCACAACGTCCACCACCTGGCTCGGCTCGTCCCTACGCGGTCACCGTACCCGCACAACGGGCCGGACACCCCCAGGGTGCCCGGCCCGCGTCGGCGGCTGCGGTTCACTTGGCCGGCGGCGTCGTCTTCTTCGCCGTGGCGGGCTTGCGCACCGGGGTCTTCTTGGCGGCGGGCGTCTTCTTCGCCGCGGCGGCCTTGGCCTCGGAGGCGATGACCTGGGCGGGCTTCGCCGGCTCCTCCTTGACCTCGACCGGCTCGCGCTTCGGCTCGACCGCGATCGCCAGCTCCTCGACGCCCTCGGCGACGTCCTCGATGCTGTCGGCGGCCTCCCCGCGCCAGGTGCGCACGGCCTGCTCGCCGTGTTCGGCGACCTTCTCGTAGGTCTCGCGGGCCTTGACGGCGTACTCGGCGGCCACGCCGACGCCGCGCAGCGCGAGGTCCTGGGCGCTCTCGCCGAGCTTCTTCAGGTCGGCGTCCAGGTTGCTGCCGAGCTTCTTGATGTCGACGGAGCCGATGAACCCGGTGACCTTGCTCTGCAGGCTCTCCTGCGTCTCCTTGACGCGGGCCGAGGCCTCCCGGGCCCGGGCGGAGGCCTTCTCCTGGACGGCCCTGGTGTCGGTGTTGCGCACGGCGTCGAACCGCGCGGGAGCCTCGGAGCGCAGCTGGTCCACCAGGGCGGGCACCTTCTTGGCCTGCTGGAAGGCGAGGTCGGCGGTACCCGCGGCGAAGTAGAGCGGGGTCGGGTCGCTGAGGGTCTTGCGCAGGTCGTCGGTGATGGCCATGGTGATGGTCCTCCCGGATTCTGTGTCGCTTCGAGGGTTCGCTGAGGGTTCGTGTGATCCGCAGGGGGCGGCCGGTGCCCTGGTCCGGCTCAGCCGGCCGTCTGCTGCGGATCGGTGTCGCCGCCGGCGGTCGTACCGCCGTCGGTCCCGCGGGGGCGGCGGGCACGTGCGCCGCCGGTCGTACGGGCGGAGGCACCGCTGTCGTCGGCGCGTCTGCGCCGGGGCGAACGGCCGCCACCGCCCACCGGTATGCCGCCGTCGCCGTCGCCGCGGGGCGTGTCCGCCTCCTTCGCCGCCCCGGCCGGGCCGTCGCCGTCCACGACGCCGAGCACCGGGGACCCGTCGGGCACGGTGCCGCCGTCGGAGCCGTCGCCGCCCGTGAACCCGTTCTCCTTGCGGAAGGACTCGTAGATCTGCAGCAGCACCTGCTTCTGCCGTTCGTTCAGCGTCGGATCGGCGAGGATGACGGCACGCGTCTCGACCTCGTCCCGGTCGCGCTCGGCGTCGAGGATGCCGGCCCGGACGTACAGCGTCTCGGCGGAGATGCGCAGGGCCTTGGCGACCTGCTGCAGCACCTCCGCGCTCGGCTTGCGCAGCCCGCGCTCGATCTGGCTCAGGTACGGGTTGGACACCCCGGCGGCGTCGGCGAGCTGCCGCAGCGACAGCTGCGCGTTGCGCCGCTGCTCGCGCAGGTAGTCACCGAGATTGCCGACGTTGAGCGTTGCCATGCCCCCACACTGCAGCACCTCGCTAACTATTGCAAGCACCTGCTTGCAAAAGTGCGCCACACCACGCGGGGGCGTTCGCCATGGCCGTGCCGCGGCCACGACGCGTCCGTGCCGTCACCCCTGCGGCCTGTGCGCCAGAAAGGTGCCCGTCCGGCGGGTCGACGTGCCCTCCGGTTCCTGTACGAGCCGGGTCGTGACCACCAGCCCCGCGTCCTGGAGCAGCGCGGCGATGCGGTCCGGCTGCAGCAGGTACGACTCGTAGGACACCGGATGGCCGCCGTAGGCGCGGGTCGGGCGCAGGTGTTCGCCGTCGCCGGTGTGGCCCGCCAGCAGGAGCCGGCCGCCGGGGGCGAGGACACGGCGGAACTCGGCGAAGACGGCCGGGAGTTGCGCGGGCGGGGTGTGGTGGGTCGCGTAGTACGCCAAGACGCCGGCCAGTTCGCCGTCGCCGATGTCCAGGGCCGTCATAGAGCCGACCTCGAAACGGAGTTCCGGATGGGCCGACCGGGCCAGCTCGACCATCCTCGGCGACAGGTCCACGCCGAACACCGTGATGCCCAGGGCGGCCAGGTGCGCCGTCACCTTTCCCGGGCCGCAGCCCAGGTCGGCGACCGGTCCCCGGGTCCGCACCAGGTCGGCGAAGGCCGCCAGCATCGCGCGGGACACCGGGTCCAGGGACTGCGGGTGCGGCACGCGCTCGGCGTAGGTCCGGGCGACGGTGTCGTAGGAGTGCCGGACGGCGGTGAGGTAGGACGGCTCGGTCATGCCGTGAAGGTAGGGGACGGCGCCCGCACGCGCGGCGCGTACGCCGATCCCGGTACACCGGGATACTCCCGCCGGCAGACGCCCCGGGCGCCGCCGCACGGCAGCGTGGGCCGCATGGACACCGCCCCGAAGCCGGCGCCACGGCCGGCACCGCCGAAGCCGGCCCGCACGCCGGGCCCGGCGCCGCAACTGTCCCGGCCCGCCCGCCGGGCCCTGCTCTGCGTGCACGTCGTCGCCTCCGCCGGCTGGCTCGGGCTGACGCTCGGGCTGCTCGCGCTCGGGGCCACCGCGGCCACCACCGGCTCCGCCGCGACCGTGGAGGCCTGCGTGCGGACCATGAAGCTCTTCGCGGACTGGCTGCTGCTGCCCGCCGCGTTCCTCACCCTGCTCAGCGGACTGGCGCTGTCGCTGGGCACGAAGTGGGGCCTCGCCCGGTACCGGTGGGTCTCCACGAAGTTCTGGCTGACCCTCGCCACGGTCACCGCCACGGTCTTCGCGCTGCGCCCCGGCGTGAACTCCGCGGTCGCCGCCGTCACCGCGGGCGGACCGCTGCCGGACGCCGGTGACGTGCTGTTCGGCCCGATCGTGTCGCTGTCCGCCTATGTCTTCATGACGGTCATCTCGGTCCTCAAGCCGTGGGGGAAGACCCGCCGCGGCCGGCGAGAGCGGAGGTGATGCGCGAGAGCAGAAGTGATGCGCGAGAGCAGAGGGAATTTGCCTAAAGGGTTTAGGCAGGGGCACACTCTCTTCAGGTAGAAGGGAGAGCGCTGATGGTGCGTGTGGGACTGACGCCGGAGCGGCTGACCGAGGCGGGCGCCGAACTGGCCGACGAGGTCGGGTTCGAGCAGGTCACCGTCTCGGCACTGGCCCGGCGGTTCGACGTGAAGGTCGCGAGCCTCTACTCGCACGTGCGCAACTCCCAGGACCTGAAGACCCGGATCGCGCTGCTCGCCCTGTCGGAACTGGCCGACCGGGCCGCCGAGGCCCTGGCCGGACGCTCCGGCAAGGACGCCCTGACCGCCCTCGCGAACGTCTACCGCGACTACGCCCGGGAGCACCCCGGCCGCTACGCGGCGGCCCAGCTGCGACTCGACCCGCAGACGGCGGCCGCGAGCGCCGGCGTCCGGCACGCCCGGATGACCCGGGCGCTGCTGCGCGGCTACGACCTGACGGAACCGGACCAGACCCACGCGGTCCGGCTCCTGGGCAGCGTCTTCCACGGCTACGTGAGCCTGGAACTGGGCGGCGGGTTCAGCCACAGCGCCCCCGACACCGACGCGACCTGGGCCCGGATCCTCGACGCCCTCGACACGCTGCTGCGCAACTGGCCCGCGCCCCCTACGGATCCCCGAGGCTGACACCATGCACACCGAGCACGACTGGATCACCACGCCGATCACCGCCGCCCTGCTGCGCGGCGCCCTCGACCTGGAGCGCACCGAGCACGGCCTGCTGCCGCACCGGCTGCCCGCCCGGGCCCGCGCCCAGAACACCGACGCCCAGCTGGCGATGGCCGAGGCGCAGCCCTCCGGCGTACGGCTGGCGTTCCGTACGTCCGCGACCGCCGTCGAGCTGGACACGCTGCGCACCAAGCGCGACTACGCCGGCTTCCCCGCCCGCCCGGACGGCCGGTACGACCTGCTGGTCGACGGCCGCCCGGCCGGCCAGGCCTCCGTGAGCGGCGGCAACCGCCTCCTGGTCGACCTGGAGACCGGGCAGAGCGAGGTCACGCACGGCCCGGTCGGCACGGTCCGTTTCAGCGGACTGCGCGAGGGCGACAAGGACGTCGAGATCTGGCTGCCGCACAACGAGACCACCGAACTCGTCGCCCTGCGCACCGACGCGCCCGTGGAGCCGCTGCCGGACCGGGGCCGCCGGGTGTGGCTGCATCACGGCAGCTCGATCAGCCACGGGTCCGACGCGGCCGGCCCGACGGCCATCTGGCCGGCGATCGCCGCGTCGCTCGGCGGGGTGGAGCTGATCAACCTCGGCCTGGGCGGCAGCGCGATGCTCGACCCGTTCACGGCACGCGCCCTGCGCGACACCCCGGCCGACCTCATCAGCGTCAAGATCGGCATCAACGTCGTCAACCACGACGTGATGCGCCGGCGTGCCTTCGGTCCGGCCGTGCACGGGTTCCTGGACACCATCCGCGAGGGCCATCCGGACACCCCGCTGCTGCTGGTCTCCCCCATCCACTGCGCCATCCACGAGGACACCCCGGGCCCGACCGCCCCGGACGTCGAGGAGATCGGCAAGGGCCGCATGGTGTTCGCCGCCATGGGCGACCCGGCCGAGACGGCGACGGGCAAGCTGACCCTCACGGTGATCCGCGAGGAGCTGTCCCGCATCGCCGCCCAGCGCGCCACCGAGGACCCCCACCTGCACTACCTGGACGGCCTCACCCTCTACGGCGCCTCCGACGCGGCCGAGCTGCCCCTGCCCGACCACGTCCACCCCGACGCGGACACCCACCGGCGCATCGGCGAACGCTTCGCCGAAGCGGCCTTCGGCCCGAAGGGCGCGTTCGCGAAGCAGGACTGAGCGGAGCAGGACCGGGCCGGGCGGAGCAGAACCGGGCGGGGCGGAGCAGGACCGGGCGGCGGCACCCCGCGTCCGTCACGACCCGAACGGCAGTGGCCTGCTGCGCACCACCTCCAGGCGCGACACCGCCCGGGTCAGCACCACGTACAGCCGGTGCAGGCCGCGCTCCTCCGCCTCGGCGATCGCCGCCGGTTCGACCACCACGACGTGGTCGTACTCCAGGCCCTTGACCAGCCGGGCGGGCACGAGGGAGACCCGTGCGCCGAGTGCGTCCGGGTCCGCCGCCGCGACCCCGGCCGCCTCCAGGGCGGCCCGCACGCGGGGCAGGTCCGCGTCCGCCGCGACGATCCCGACCGACCCCTCCCGCCCCAGTGCGTCCCGCACCGCGTCCACGACGGCCCCGGGCACGCCGTCCGCGGTGGTCCGGCGCTCCGTCAGTTCCCCGTCACCGCGCAGGGAACGCGCCGCCGGCACGTCCACGTCCAGCCGCTCCAGCAGCCGGTTGGCGAGCCCGACGACCGCCTTCGGCACCCGGAACCCGGTCGTCAGCTCGATCACCGGCGCCTCGGGTTTCCCGAGGTGCGCGAGGACCGTCGGCCAGGACCGCGCGGCCCACGGCGTCGTGCCCTGCGCCAGGTCGCCCAGCACCGTCAGGGAGCCGAAGCGGGCCCGGCGGGCGATGGCCCGGCACTCCATCGGGGACAGGTCCTGCGCCTCGTCCACGACGACGTGCCCGTAGCCCTCCGGGTGCCCGATCAGCCCGGCCACCTCGTCGAGCAGCACCAGGTCGGCCTCCGACCAGCGGGCCGACTTCCACGACCGGGGCGGCCGGGCCCACAGCAGCGCCCGCTGCTCACCGGCGTCGAGCAGCCCGTCGGCGGCCGCCGCCAGCGCGTCCGGGTCACCGAGCAGCCCGGCCAGCACCTCCTCGGGCCGCACCCGCGGCCAGACGGCGTCGACGTACGCGGACACCGGCCGGGCCCGTTCGACGCGGCGCACCCAGGCGTTGGTGGGCGGCCCGGCCCGCCGCTCGGCCTGCTCCCGCAGCGACCGCACGATCCTCGCCCGCACCCGCTCCCGCCCGACCCCGTAGGGCGGTTCCTCCTCGCGCACCCCGGCCACGATCCCCGCCAGCTCCGCCTCCGGCACCCGCCACCGGTAGGAGCCGTCCGGCACGGCCAGCGGTCCGGCCCCTTCGGGACGCACGCGCGCGTACAGCGCCCGCCGCAGCACCTCGGCCGTGCGGGCGTCGTGCTTGACCGCGGCCGCGGCATCGTCGTCGGTGCCCCGCACGGGGCAGCGCGCGATCTCCTCGGTCAGGGTCGCCTGCCGCACCCCGCTCTCGCCGAGGGCGGGCAGCACCTCCGCGATGTACGACAGGAACGTGCGGTTGGGCCCGAGGATCAGCAGACCGCCCCGCCGGATGCGCTGCGGGTGGGTGTAGAGCAGGTACGCGGCCCGGTGCAGTCCGACGGCGGTCTTGCCGGTGCCCGGAGCCCCCTGGACGCACACCGACACCGCCAGGCCGGCGCGGACGAGGTCGTCCTGCTCGGGCTGGATGGTGGCGGCGATGTCCCGCATGGGCCCGACGCGGGGCCGTTCGATCTCCCGGGCGACGATCTCGCTGGACCGGGTCTCGCCCCGCGCCAGGTGCTCGTCCTCCAGGCCGGTCAGGTCGCCGGAGTCGCCCCGGCTGCCCGGCGCCCAGCCGAACCGCCGGCGCACGGCGACGCCCTGGGGGTCGCGGGCCGAGGCCTGGTAGAAGGCGCGCGAGACGGGTGCGCGCCAGTCCACCACGAGGGGCGGCTCGGCCGGATGCTCGGAGATCCGCAGCCGCCCGATGTGCAGCCTTCCCTCCTCGCCGTGCAGCGCACCGAAGAACAACGGCCCCTCGGGCAGCTCCCGCAGGGCCTTGGCCCGGCTGCGCAGCCGGAAGCCGAGGACCTCGGCGTCGGCCCCGGACGCGGAGACGTCCTCGCCGGCGACGACCTGCTCGCCGGCGCCCTCGACCATGGCCGTCAGGGCGGCACGGCAGCGTTCATGGTGGGCGCGTTCGCGGTCGAGGACGTGCTGCAGGGCGGGCTCGGTCGACGTCATGCCGACGAGCGTACGCCAAAACGTGACCGAGTTAAAAAATTTACCGAGTAGCGGAGGGTGTGCCGTCCCGGAGGTGGGGCGGCATGGCCTCGGCCAGGCGCCCGAACGCGCGCCGCGCCGCCGCCACCGCGTCCGGCCGCACCTGCGCGACGGACTCGCCGGCCGCGATCCGCCGCCAGTTCTCCAGCGCGAGCACCCGCAGCACGGCCATGATCTGCCCGGCCGCCAGCCGCGCGTCGAGGTCGCCGCCGAGCGCGTCGGCGAGGGCCGCCTCCGACCGCTCCTGGTGGCCGTGGGCGCGGGCGACGAGGGAGGGCGTGCCGTAGAGCAGCGCGTGGAAGGCCAGTACGTCCGGGTGGCCGTTGAGCCCGGTCACCGGGTCCTCCCGGTCCAGCCCCGCAAGGAAGTGCCGCCGCAGCGCCGCCACGGGCGGCTCCTGCGCCGCCTGCACCACGCGCGCGGCCTCGCCCTCGTGGTCGGCGATCCGGTGCAGCACCAGATCCTCCTTGGCGGGGAAGTACCGGAACAGCGTCGGCTTGGAGATCTCCGCCGCGGCGGCCACCTCGGCGACGGACACCGCGTCGAACCCCTTCTCCAGGAAGAGCCGGACGGCGATGTCCGACACGACGCGGTACATCCGCTGCTTCTTGCGCTCACGCAGGCCGGGCTCGCTCATGGGAGGGAGCCTATGCACTCCGCGTCAGTACACGTCCGGCGCGGCCGGCAGGGAGTGCTCGCCCGGCGCGGCCTCGCCGTCCCCGTGCCAGCGGACCAGGGCCGTCATGATCTGCGCACGGCTCGGCACCCGCGTCAGCCCCAGCGGTGATGCGGCGGCGGTCAGGATCGCCCGCAGCCGTCCGGCCGCTGTGGGCAGGGCCACCCGGTCGATGCCGCCCTCCTCGCGCAGGGAGAGCGCCACCCGGACGACGTCCGTGAACACCGACTGCGCCCGCTTGAAGTCCAGCAGCAGCGGCAGGTCCTCCTCCCAGCCGTTCGAGGCGCCCGGAGCGCACCGCTCGACGACCCGCCGCCACCCGGCGGCCGTGCGGCGCTCCTGGTCGGCGGGGTAGCGCATCAGGTACAGGTGGGTGGCCAGGTCGTACAGGGGGTCGCCCAGCATCGCCAGTTCCCAGTCGATGGCCCACAGCCGCCCGGCCGGGTCGAGGATCAGGTTCTCCCGGTGCAGGTCGGCGTGGAGCAGGCAGAAGCCCCGCCGCCGCAGCCCGAGCACGTGCTTCCTGAGCCGGCTGAACGATTCGTCCGACAGACCGAGGGCGTGGAAGAGCCCGGCGAAGGCCGGTGCGTTCCTCGCGTACACCTGCTCCTCGACGAAGACGATCAGACGCTCGAGGAAGCCGTCGGTGTCCCCGTCCTCGGCCCGGTCGTCGTCCTCGCACCGCCGCTCGACGTCGAGCATGTCCGGCGTGACCCGGACCAGGTCGCCGAAGAGGTCCAGGATCTGGTCGCACACGGTCCCGGGGACGCGTCGCCCCGGACGGCGCAGTTCCCCGAGCGTGCGCCCCTCGATGAAGGCCTGGAGGGGCATGCCGCCCACGTCGACGACGTCCGGGACGCGGCTGACGTGCGGGCGCAGAGCCGTGAGCAGCTCCTCCTCCGACCGGAAGCACCTCCGGTCGAACCAGAGGATCTCGGCCCGCGGCTCACGGAACTTCACGGCGCGCGTCCCACCCGGCGGAGCGAGCACGTAGGTCTCGTGGTGGTAGCCCTTGAGCGGGCCCCTGACCAGGCTGGGGTCGCCGCTCATCCCCTCCGCCCGCCCTCGAGCACCGGTGACCGACGAGGATGTCATGTGCTGGTTCAGCCTGTTCCGGTGGTACCGATGGGGTGAGAGATGGGATGAGAGGGGACGCAATCTACTCCCGCCGGCCGCGCCCGCGGCGGAAAACCGGGCAGGTGGGACGCGGGTTCCCCCGGTGTGAGCTAACCAGCGCACACTTGAACGGCGGTGGAGGCGGTGGCGCGGGGGCGGCGGGGCGCCGCCGGGCTCAGCCGCGCAGCAGGCGCAGCAGCGTCTCCAGGGTTCCCACCACCGTCCCCGCCCCGGCCGCCCGCAGTTCCTTGGCCTTGTCCTCGGTGCGCGCGTAGCCCAGGAACGGCACGCCCGCCCGTTGCGCCGCCAGGTGGTCGGAGGGGGTGTCACCGATCATCAGGGCGTCCGCCGGGGCGGCCCCCATCGCCTCCAGTGCCCTGTTCAGGCAGTGCGGGTCCGGCTTGAGGTGCCGCAGCTCCTGCGTCCGGCCGTAGAGGTGCGGGGCGAAGCAGTCGGCCAGACCGCGGCTCTCGAGGTAGGTGCGGGCCGCGCGGGGCGAGTTGTTCGTGGTGACCGCCGACCGGGACCCGACCGCCGTCCAGGTCCGGATCAGCGGGTCCGCGTACGCGGTGGGCATCGCCGAGGACGCCGCCCGCAGCTCCTCCTGGGTCAGGCGCTCCTCCAGCTCGGCGACGAGGTCGCTGCCGGGGTGCCTGCGGTCCACGGCGCGCAGGACCACCTGGGGGTCCAGGGAGGCGCGCTCGGCGTCGGTGAGAAGGCCGTGCAGCCCTCGGCCCTCCAGCCAGGAGACGAGGTCGCCGGCGACGCGCTCCGCCGAATGCCCGGCGAACAGACGGCAGATGGGCCCGTCGAAGTCCCACAGCACCACACGGGCGCGTTCGATCAGCGTACGGAGCACGTCCGGATCGTTCTCGGTCTGGATCGTCACCGAACCAGTCTGCTGCGTATCAGAAGTCACTAGGAGAGTGTCAGGTCCGTGGTGATGGTTTCCCAGAGGGCGTCGAACCACTTCTGGGATTCCTCCACGAACGCCGCGTCCCGCCGGCCGGCCCGCCGGGTGAAGGAGAACAGCAGGGACCGCGACCCGAGGACGTCGTACATGTCCAGCGTCCGGCTCTCCCACTCCTCCTCGCGCCTGGTCAGCATGTAGTAGCCCATCAGGGCCTCCTCCTCGTTGAGGAGGTACAGCTTCACCGGCGGGGTGAACGGCAGCGCCCGGAAGCGGACCCGGACGTCCATGCCGTGGGTGGAGCGCAGGGCCAGCAGGTTGTGCCGCAGCACCTGGCCCTGGGCGTTGCGCATGGCCAGCCAGCGCTGGTGGACGGAGTCGTCCTGGTCGTGCGAGTCGACCGGGACCGGGAAGGCCAGCTCGATGTCCCGGGACGGGACCAGGATGCGCACGTCGATCGACTCGGGGCGGATCCGGCCCTCGTGGATCAGGCGGAGCGGCTCGCCGAGGGCGACCATCAGGGTCTCCGCGGTGTGGCAGACGACGTCGACGCGGACGGTCCTCGCGGAGAACGCCTCGGTCAGCCGCGGGGCCAGTCCCACCATGGTCGGCTGGGGCTCGTCCCGGGCCGGGCCCGGTTCGGCGATCCTCGGCGGGCTTCCCTTGCTGACGTGGGTGAGCAGTCCGTCCTCCTGCAGCGCCCGCAGGGCCTGGCGCACGGTTCCCCGCTCCACGCCGAACTCCTCGGCGAGTTCGGCCTGGGTGGGCAGCCGGTCGCCCGCCCTGAGCTCCCCGGCGCGGATGCGGTCCCGCAGGATGCCGGCGATCTCCTGGGGCGAGGCCCGTCTGCTGCTGCCGTTCACTGCGACGTTCTCCTGGGTCACGACCAAACGCTACAACCCTGCTCTATCTAACGGGAGTTGTCGGGGAGTTGTTTATACCCTGCCGCCAAGCGGGGACAACTTCAGCATAGTTGGTTGCCAACTTGAGCGAGTTGGCGGAAGTTTTGCTTCCGAAAGTCGGCCCGCACCGCCCCGCACCGCCCGGCACCATCCGTCACCACCTCCCGCCCTCCCGCCCCGGAAGCCCGAAGGGGGAAAGAACATGCCTGCCCTCGCCCTCCTCTCCGCGGTCCTCGTCATCGCCTTCGAGCAACTCGTCCAGTGGAAGTACGGACCGGCGGGCATCGTCGGTCTCCTCCTGCTCACCGTCGGCATCAAGGCCAAGAGCCCGGCGGTCAGCTCCGCGGGAGCCGTCGTGCTCGCGCTGCTCATGACGGGACCCGCCCTGTGAACCACCGCACCGCTCTCGACACCCCCGTGGGAGACGTCAGCCGCTGAGCGCCAGCTCCGAACTGATCGTCTCCCACAGCGCTTCGAACCACAGGTGCGACTGCTCCACGAACGCCGAGTCGCGCGACCCGGCCCCCTGCCGGAACGAGAACAGCATCGACCGGGTGCCCTGGGCGTCGTACATCTCCAGCTGCTCCCGGCCGATCTCGGCCTCCCGGCGCGTCAGCGTGTAGTAGGCGAAAAGCGCCTCCCTGCCGTTGAGCAGGTACAGCTTCACCGGCGGCGTGAACGGCAGCGCGCGGAAGGTGACGCGGACGTCGATGCCGTGCGTGGAGCGCAGCGCCAGCAGGTTGTGCCGCAGGACCTGGCCCTGGGCGTTGCGCATGGTCAGCCAGCGCTCGTGCACCGGGCCGTCCCCGCGCGGCCCGGCGACCGGCACCGGGAAGGCGAGGTCGATGTCCCGGCTCGGCAGCAGGACCCGGACGTCGACCCTGGCCGGTTTCAGCCGGCCGGCGTGGATCTCCCGCAGTGGCTCACCGATGGCGAGCGTGAGGGAGACGGAGGTCAGGCAGACCGCGTCGATCTCCACGTGCTCGGCGGCGAAGGCGCGCGCGATCCGGGGCGCGAGCGTCACCGTCGTGGGCAGCGGCGGGGCCTCCGGGCCGGTCAGGGCCCGGACGGGATCGGCAGCCACCGTCGCCGGACTGCCCTTGGAGACGTTGGTGAGCAACTGCTCCGACTGCAGCACGCGCAGCGCCTGGCGCACCACCCCGCGCTCGACGCCGAACTCCTCGGCCAGCCGCGCCTGGGTGGGCATGCGCGCACCCGGCCGCAGCGCCCCCGACCTGATGCGGGCACGCAGCGCGTCGGCCACGTCGTGATGTGTCCGCTGTGGCCGTTGCGACCTCTTCCGCCCAGTGGCGGAGGCGTGTTCCGGGTCCACAGCTGCACGGTACAACTTCCCGCCATCTTGCGGCAGTTCACGGAAAGGTGGTTATGAGCCGCTTCAAGGCGGAGATAAGTACAGTGAAGTTGGCTGCCAACTTCCGCGACCTGGTCGGACCTTGAAGCGGTTGGCCGGCGCGTCATCGCCGTGGGGGCTCCCCTCCGGAGGGGAGCCGGGAGTCCCGGACGGCCCGAGGAGGACACGGCACGACCACCACAACCGAACAGCTCGCTACGGATGCGGGTCCTGTCCGCCGGCAGAAGGGAGACACCTCAGAACATGTCCGGGCACCACGGCCGCCTGGACGTGCGCAGCAGGGCGTCGGCCTTCCGGGCGGCGCCCGCTCGTTCTTCCCCGACCCGCCCCAGGGCCGCCAGCCGCACCGCCGACTCGTCCCCGAGCCACAACGCCGCCAACTCCCCCAGCCCCAGCGCCAGATCGGCGCTCTCGGTGGTCGGCGTGCAGGACGCCCCGGCGATGCCGGCCTCCAGCCGGTAGCGCCCACCGGTCAGCCCGTCCACGTCGGCGACCTCCAGCACCAGCGCGCCCTCGCCCTCGTACGTCCGCGCCTGCAGGGCCCGTTCGACGTCGAGGATGCGCACCCACAGCCAGTCGGACAGCGTCGTGACGGCGGCCGCCCGCGGGTTGGGCAGCAGCAGCGGCAGCAGGTCGTCGGGGGCGCGCCAGCCGCTCTTGACCGTGACGACCCAGTCGATGGAACACAGGTAGTGCCACAGGGCCCGCTCCGCCCGCGGGGTCACGCCGGTCAGCCAGTCCACGCTCGCCGTGTTCAACGGCTGCTTGGCGTCACCCCAGTGGTCGTCCACCCGGTAGGCGGCCATGCCCTCCACCTCGCCGGACGCCGAGCGGTACACGACGTAGAAGGGCGTCTTCCACGACGGGTCGGCGCGCAGGGCGCCCGTGTTCACCTTCCACCAGTGCTCGTCGCGGTCGATGGCGCCGGGCCGGGTGCGGCACAGCCGCTCGTGGAGTTCGGGCCCGAGCTTGCGCACGTCCTCGCCGTCCACCAGGTCGATCCGGCCGCCGTCCGCCGGGCCCGCCCAGCGCGCGTCCACTCCGGCCCGCGGCACGTCGACCGTCCACTCGGCCGTCCAGGTCGCCGGGCCGAAACCGAACCGGCCGTAGATCGGGTACTCGGCGGCGATCAGGGTGGCGACGACGTCCCCCCGCTCCTTCGCGGCCGCCAGGTCCTGCGCCATCATCCGGGAGAGCAGACCGCGCCTCCGGTGGGTCGCCGTCACGGTGACGCCCGAGACGGCGTCGGCCGGGACGCTCGCCCCGCCGACGGCCGTGAGCCGCTGGTCGAAGGAGCGGAAGGTCGCCACGCACCGGTCACCGTCGAAGGCCCCCAGGTACCGCCCGGGGACGAACACCCGGCGCCGCGCCTCCACCTCCTCCTCGGACAGGGCCTGCGCCCGCAGGAAGCCGGTGCCCACGGCGCGCTGCCAGGCGGCGAACTCGGTCTCCGTGATCGGGCGTACGTCGATGCCGTCGGCGCGGTCGAGGGAGGTCATGGACTCACGCTAGGCGGCGGGCCGGCCGGTGTCGTGCGAATATCCGTCCGGCCCTCCCGGTCAGTCCCCCGAAGGCTCAGGCCAACAGGTCGTCGACGTGCGCCTCCCCCTCGCGGTACCGGCGGGCGATCTCCGTGCTGCACTCGTCGGCCGTGCGCTGCAGCCGCCGGCGGCGGCGCGAGACCTGCTGCTCGTAGCGCTCCAGGCGCCCGATGCCCGAGGTCAGCTCCGGGTCGGTGCGCGCGCCCAGGTCGGACAGCTCGACCTCGCCGAGCGTCTCCGCGGCCAGCCGCCGGTACTCTTCGCCCTGCGGCGCGCCCACGGTCAGGTGGCGGGCCGAGGAACGGCTGGAGGCCGGGGCGTCGCGCAGGATCTCCGCGAGCCGCTCGACGACGGAGGCCTCCTGGGGCGCGGCGACACACGTCGTGCCCTCCGGCGCACGCCGGTCCAGCTCCGCGCGCAGGATGTCGATCCGGCCCTGCAGCAGCCGCCGCACGTAACTGAGGTCGGCTTCGTCGCGCTGGGCCTCGCGGCGCAGCGCGCGCAGCTCGGCCAGGCTCAGCGCGGTCAGGTCGCGCACGGGGGTGTCCGAAGGCAGCTGCGGGCTGTCCGTGCGCTGGACGGGCGGCCGGTGGTACTCCGGCGCCCCGACCCCCGTGTACGTCGACCAGGCAGCGCCCGGGTACTGCCCGGTGCTCGATGTGCTCATGTGCCTCGACCGTCCCCTCGACCGGTGTGTGAATGCATCGTGCCACCCCGACTGGCCGCTATGGGAACGAGTGCCCCCGATAGACCCCAGATGGGCGGTTAAGCAGCAAAATACGTCCGTGCGCTGCCTGTTGGCGCCCGCGCAAACCACTCTTTCGAGCCATGCGCCCACCGCGTGAGGCGGGAAAGTCACCGCCCTGCATGATGGACGCATGCGAGCAGTGGTGCAGAGGGTGGACGGCGCGAGCGTC
The DNA here is from genome assembly GCF_055567995.1 of Streptomyces sp. NPDC026246. Classification (NCBI taxonomy): domain Bacteria; kingdom Bacillati; phylum Actinomycetota; class Actinomycetes; order Kitasatosporales; family Streptomycetaceae; genus Streptomyces; species Streptomyces sp. NPDC026246. Next base: position 105,426 of record NZ_JBVHPJ010000016.1, read on the forward strand.
GTCGTGGACGGCGAGAGCGTGGGCGCGATCGAGGGCGAGGGACTGTGCGTCCTGGTCGGCGTCACGCACGAGGACACCAAGGAGAAGGCCGCCCAGCTGGCCCGCAAGCTGTGGTCGATCCGCTTGCTGCACGACGAGAAGTCGTGCAGCGACACGGGCGCCCCGCTGCTGGTGATCAGCCAGTTCACCCTCTACGGGGACGCCCGCAAGGGCCGCCGCCCCACCTGGAACGCGGCCGCCCCGGGCGACGTCGCCGAGCCCCTCGTCGACGAGGTGGTGGCGCAGCTGCGCTCCCTCGGCGCGACGGTGGAGACGGGCCGGTTCGGGGCGGCGATGCGTGTATCACTGACCAACGACGGCCCGTTCACCGTGCTGATCGAAATCTGACCCGAAAGATCTACAAGTCCTACGGCTCGACGACGACTTCCTGGGCCGCAGCCGTGTCCCCCGCGACCAGCGGGGCGTCCACGGCCACGTTCCTCTTCACCAGGGCCAGGGCCACCGGGCCGAGCTCGTGGTGACGCGCGGAGGTCGTGATGAAGCCGATCTTCCGGCCGTCGGGGGTGTCGTCGGCGAGCCGCAGCTCGGTGCCGGCCGGCGGCAGGTGCACCTCGCTGCCGTCCAGGTGCAGGAAGACCAGGCGGCGCGGCGGCTTGCCCAGGTTCTGCACCCGGGCGACCGTCTCCTGGCCCCGGTAGCAGCCCTTCTGCAGGTGCACGGCCGAGCCGATCCAGCCCAGCTCGTGCGGGATCGTGCGGTGGTCGGTCTCGAAACCGAGCCGGGGCCGGTGCTGCTCCACGCGCAGCGCCTCGTGGGCGAGGAGCCCGGCGGGCGGACCGGACCGCGCGGCGTACGCCTCCAGGTCGGCGCGCGGCAGGAACAGGTCCCGGCCGTACGGGGTCTCCCGGACGACCACGCCGTCGGGCACCTCGGCGATGGAGCCGGCCGGGAGGTGCACGACCGCGATGTCGCCGGTGCGGTCGGCGACCTCGACGCGGTAGAAGAACTTCATCGACTCCAGGTACGCGATCAGCGCCTCCTGGGTGCCCGGCTCCACGTGGGCCCACACCGTCGTGCCGTCGTCGACGAGGTACAGGGCGTGCTCGATGTGGCCGTTCGCCGAGAGGATCAGCGCCTCGGTCGCCCGGCCCGCCGGGAGCTCGCTGACATGCTGGGTGAGCAGCAGGTGCAGCCACGCCAGCCGGTCGTCGCCGGTGACGGTGACGACCCCGCGGTGCGAGAGGTCGACGAAGCCGGTGCCGTCCGCGAGGGCGCGCTGCTCACGGAACAGGTCGCCGTAGTGGGCGGCGACGCCTTCGTCCACGCCCTCGGCGGGGACGGCGCCGGGCAGGGTCAGCAGGGGGCTCTTCATGTCCGTAAGCCTACGACTCGGTAGTTGAAGCCTTGAGGGTGCAGTCCTCGCAGCGGCCGAAGATCGCGAAGTGCTTCAGGTCGGTGTCGAACCCGAAGGTCTGCCGCAGCTGGGCCGTGAACTCCGCGGCGACGGACACGTCCGCCTCGATCACGTTCTGGCAGTCCCGGCAGACCAGGTGGAGGTGGTGGTGCCGGTCCGCCAGGTGGTACGTCGGCGCCCCGTGGCCCAGGTGGGCGTGGCTGACCAGGCCCAGCTCCTCCAGGAGCTCCAGCGTCCGGTAGACGGTCGAGATGTTGACCCCCGACGCCGTCTTCCTCACTTCCACGAGGATGTCGTCGGGGGTCGCGTGCTCCAGGGTGTCCACGGCTTCGAGCACGAGTTGCCGCTGCGGGGTCAGCCGGTAACCGCGCTGCCGCAGATCACTCTTCCAGTCGGTGCTCACCACACCCCAGAGTCTAGGCGGACTCGCAGCGGACCGGACGGGAAGCCGTCCGGCCGCTCCACGAGGCGCCTACTTGAAGAAGGCGATGCCGTCGTCCGGCATGTCGTCGGGCAGGGCCTTCGCCCAGCGCTCGACCTCCTCCGGCGTGACCACCTTCTTCAGGTGCGCCGACATGTAGGGGCGCAGCTCGACCTCGGGGGTCTGCTTCTCGCCGACCCACATCAGGTCGCTCTTGACGTAGCCGTACAGCCGCTTGCCGCCGGTGTAGGGCTGGGCGGAGGCCGTGCGGGCCACCGCGTCCGTGACGAGGTCGATCTGCGGCTTCTTGTCGGCCAGCTCGCCGTACCAGATCTCGATGACGCCGTCGTCGCGGGTCATCGTGACCTCGACCTTGCGGTCGGCGTCGATGCGCCAGTAGCCGTGCTCGGACTCCAGGGGGCGGACCTTGTTGCCGTCGTTGTCCAGCACCCAGGTGTGCGAGCGGTACTCCAGGAAGTCCCGGCCGTCGTGGGTGAAGGCGACCTCCTGACCGAAGTTGCACTTCTCGGAGCCGGGGAAGTCGTGCACGCCGGCACCCGCCCAGTTGCCGAGCAGGAAGGCGAGCGGGACGAGGTCCTTGTGGAGGTCGGACGGGATCTCGATCATGGGAACTTCCTAGACGGGGGTCAGCGCTGGCCCTGGTACAGCTTCTTCACGGTCAGTCCGGCGAAGGCGAGGACGCCGACGGCGACCAGGACCAACAGGATTTCGAAGAAAAGCTCCACGGGGTGCTCCTTGAGCGGGGGTGCGAACGGTTGCACAGGGCCGAGGCCAGCTTACGCGGGCCCTGTGCGCACTACGATTCCGGCTATGGCGAACAAGCTGGTGATCAAGGTGACGGCGGGGGCCGACGCCCCCGAGCGGTGCTCCCAGGCGTTCACGGTGGCGGCGGTGGCCGTCGCGAGCGGCGTCGAGGTCTCCCTGTGGCTGACGGGCGAGTCCGCCTGGTTCGCCCTCCCCGGCCGCGCCGCCGAGTTCGAGCTGCCGCACGCCGCCCCGCTGCCGGACCTGCTGGACTCGATCCTCGCGGCCGGCCGCGTCACGCTGTGCACGCAGTGCGCCGCCCGCCGCGACATCACGGAGAAGGACGTGCTGGAGGGCGTGCGGATCGCGGGCGCGCAGGTCTTCGTCCAGGAGGCGATGGCGGACGGCACGCAGGCCCTCGTCTACTGAGACGCCGCCCACCCGGCCACTGAGCAGACGCTCACCTCGGACGCTTCTTGCCGTCCAGTTCCTCCCACCACTCGTCGGACGTGGGATCTCCGGACGGGTCGTCCCACCAGCGGTCCTCGGGCCCGCGCCGGTTCGCGACCATGGCCGCCACGGGCGGGATGACCATCGCGACGACGCACATCCCGACGGCCACGGGGACGGACCACAGCCGCACGACACCCCAGGCCAGGACGAAGAGGCCGATGCACAGGCCCATCATCGCGAAGTACGTCCGCCGCCTCCGTGCGTACATGCCTCCAGCGTAGGTCCGGGCGCGCCGAAGGGCCGCACCCCAGGCGTCCAACCCGGTGGGTGCGGCCCCTCGAGGACCTGGCCGTCAGACGGCGATCGCGACCTCGGCCAGTCCGCCCTGCTGAGCGACGACCGTGCGGTCGGCGCTGGCGCCGGGCACGAGGGCACGGACGGTCCAGGTGCCCTCGGCCGCGTAGAAGCGGAACTGTCCGGTCGCCGAGGTCGGCACCTCCGCCGTGAACTCGCCGGTCGAGTCCAGCAGGCGGACGTAGCCCACCACGGGCTCGCCGTCCTTGGTCACCTGACCCTGGATGGTGGTCTCACCGGGCTTGATCGTCGAGGCGTCGGGGCCGCCGGCCTTCGCACCGCACATGTCGTACTCCTGAAGGGGGTCTGGAGAGGTCGGTCGGGTTCGCTTACTTCGCAGCGCCGAGCTCGATCGGCACGCCCACGAGGGAGCCGTACTCGGTCCAGGAGCCGTCGTAGTTCTTGACGTTCTGGACGCCGAGCAGCTCGTGCAGCACGAACCAGGTCAGCGCGGAGCGCTCACCGATGCGGCAGTAGGCGATGGTGTCCTTGGCCAGGTCGACGCTCTCCGCCTCGTAGAGGGCCTTGAGCTCCTCGTCCGACTTGAAGGTGCCGTCGTCGTTGGCGTTCTTCGACCACGGGATGTTCCGGGCGCTCGGCACGTGGCCGGGGCGCTGGGACTGCTCCTGCGGCAGGTGGGCCGGGGCGAGCAGCTTGCCGGAGAACTCGTCGGGCGAGCGCACGTCGACCAGGTTCTGCGCGCCGATCGCGGCCACGACGTCGTCGCGGAAGGCGCGGATGGCGGTGTTCTGGGCCTTGGCCTTGTAGTCCGTCTTCGGACGCTCGGGCACCTCGTCGCCGGGGACCAGCTCGCGGGCGTCGAGCTCCCACTTCTTGCGGCCGCCGTCCAGAAGCTTCACGTTCTCGTGGCCGTAGAGCTTGAAGTACCAGTACGCGTACGAGGCGAACCAGTTGTTGTTGCCGCCGTAGAGGACGACGGTGTGGTCGTTGGCGATGCCCTTCTCCGACAGGAGCTTCTCGAAGCCCTCCTGGTCGACGAAGTCACGGCGGACCGGGTCCTGCAGGTCCTGGGTCCAGTCGATGCGGATCGCGTTCTTGATGTGGTTCTTGTCGTACGCGGACGTGTCCTCGTCCACCTCGACGATCGCGAGGTCCGTGTCGTCCAGGTGCTCCTGAAGCCAGTCGGCGTCTACCAGGACGTCGCTGCGGCTCATGCTCTTTCTCCTCCGGGGCAGTTACGGCGGGGCGTGCGAGGTCTGCGGGCGCGCGTCCGTGTCGGGGGCGGCGCACGGGTGCCCTTGATGCAGGGCGGCGGGGATGCGCGCACCGGCGAGCAGGCCGGCGCGGTCGCTCAGAAGGTGCGACAGAGCATGGCGGCGACGCGGCACAGGTCTACTGCCCGCCGCTTCGTGAGATCCGCCTGTCGCTTCATGGCCTCGATCGTAAGGACGGCAGGGCGGCCATGTCACCGGCGTGTCGCATGCTGAGACGGGATGATCCGCCATGTGGGATCACTGAGCCGTCGAGCCGCTCGCCGCACGGGTTCCGCCCGGGCCGGTCCGTCCGGCGCATCTGCGCTGCGGACGCCGCCGTCTCGCCCACCGGACAGCCCTGGTGGGAACGGTGTGCCGGTCCGCTACCCGGCGAGCCGGACGTCGGAACCCTTCACCGAGATCTCGACGCCGTCGGGGGCGGCCTGGACCTTGTCGAGCTCGATGCCGCCGGGCAGGCCGTCGATCTTCTGCTGGAAGTCGGTGATGGTGCGCACCCGGTTCTCCGCGAGGTTCACCCCGGCGAACTTCGGCAGGCCGTCGGCCTTCACGCGCACCGTCCCGTCCACCACCGTCACCGTGCTGAGCACGGCGACCGGCTCGGGCAGCCTGGTGCCGAGGACGGTGGCCTCGACGGCCACCTTGATCTTGCCGTTGCCGCCGTCGGAGAGGCCGACGACGTTGGCGGTGACGCCCGGGGCGATCTGCGTGGGCTCGACCTTCGCGGTCTTCAGCAGTTCGTCGTAGGCGATGGTCGCGGTGCCGGTGGCGGTGGCCGCCGTGGCGGAGCTGTAGTCGCCGGAGAACTCGACGCCCTTCATGTCGGCCTGGAGGTCGTCGATGCGGATCTTGCGGCCGCCGTCGCCGGCGGCGGCCTCGTAGTTCTCGATGCCCACCTCGACGTCGTCGAGGGAGCCGCCGACGACCTGGGTGAGGAACGGGAAGCCGTTGATGCTCACGTCCGGGGTCGACGACAGATTCTCGGTCGACTTCAGGCGGTCGGCGACCTCGTCCTCGGCGAAGTTGACCGCGAGGCGGTCGGCGATCACGAACAGGCCGCCCAGGACCACGACGAAGATCAGCAGTATTCGCAGTGCGCGCATGCGGTGTTTCCCCCACCTAGGCGGTTGTGACGGCGTCCCTCGACGACCGGGCGGCCGTCCCTGGCGTGAGCGTAACTCCGCGAGCAAGGGCGGCCGCCGGATTGTCGATCATCTGTGACAGGCCGGGCGGGGCCGGTCCGGGCGGCAGATCGTGGGGGGAGGGAACCGGGGGAGGGAACCCCCCTAGCCCAGCGCCCGGCCCAGGACGTACACCGCCGGGGCCGCCGCGGCGAGCGGCAGGGCCACGCCCGCGGTGAAGTGGACGAAGCGGGAGGGGTAGTCGTAGCTCGCGGCGCGGTGCCCGATCAGCGCGCACACCGCCGCTCCCGCGCCCAGCACCGCACCCGGCGTGCCCAGGTCCGTCATCGCCCCGGCCGCCGCGCCGCCACCCGCGCCCGCGAGCAGCGCCACCACCACGGACGCCGGGGTCGGCAGCGGCAGCGCCCGCGCCAGGACGGCCACCGCCACGGCGACCGCGCCCACCGTCACGGCGTCCGCGTCGGCGGCGAGGTAGCCGCCGGCCACGATCGCCAGCGCCGAGGCCGCGACCGTCGCCATCAGCCCGTACATCCGCTCGTCGGGATCGGCGTGCGAGCGCAGTTGGAGCACCAGCGCGAGCAGCACCCACACCCCGAGCGCCCCGAGGATCGCCGCCGGCGACCGGTCCGAGGCGAGCAGCGCGGCGTCCGCCGCCAGCGCCCCGGCGAACCCGAGCGCGATGCCCTGCCGCGCCGGCCACATGCCGTTGAGCCGGAACCAGCCCGCGGCGGTCACCGCCTGCAGCACGACCAGCGGCACGAGCAGCGCGTACGTCCCGACCGCCGCCGCACCGGCCAGCAGCAGGCCCAGCAGCGCGGTCAGCGCGGCGGGCTGCATCCCCGGCTCGATGATCGGCGAGCGCCCCTCCGCGCGGGCCCGCTGCGCGTCCGTGAGGCGGGTGTTGCCGCCGACCGTGGCCGGGCCGTACTCGGGGGCGGCCTGAGCGGCGCCGCCCGGGGCTCCGGCGGCCACCGGGCCGTCGGGCGGGGCATACCCGGACTGCGCCGGGTACGCCGTCTCCGCCGGGGCCGGTGCGGACACCGGCTGCTGCGTCTGCGTCTCCCAGGTCTGCCCCTGCCACTGCTGCGTGTACTGCTGCGCGGCCTGCGGGTCGTCGTACCCCTGGTACCCCTGACCCGGCCACGCCTGGTGCTGCGGCTGCTGCTGCTGCGCCTGGTGCTGCGGCTGGTGCCCGTAGGAGTCGTAGGGCCGGTAGCCGTCCTGTCCGTCGTACCCGTCGTGTCCGTTGTACGGCTGGTCGGTCATCGTCACCCTCCTGCGAACGGCGGGAGCACCTCGACCGTGCCGCCGTCGGCCAGCCGTACCGTCTCGTGCCCGCGGGTGCCCACGGGGTCGCCGTCCACCAGGAACGAGCAGCGCAGCAGGACGCGCTCCAGCTCCCCGGGGTGCCGCTCGCGCACGCCGGCCAGGGCCTCGGCGAGCGTGGCGGCCTCGTACGGCTCCTCGGCCACTCCGGCCGCGGCCTTGGCGGCGGCCCAGTAGCGCACCGTGACCTTTGGCATCTGCTTCCTCAATCGCACAGTCGCAGCGGACTCACATCGACATTCGCACGGGTCCACCCGACGGTGAACCCCGTCAGGCTAGCCCGACCGCCGGACCGCCCATGCCGCGATCCGGTCCAGGAGCTCCTCGCCGACCGCGTTCTCGGCATGCCCCATGCCGGGCTCCAGCCACAGTTCGCCCTGGTCACCGGCCGCGGCGGCCAGCATGCGCGGGTGGTCGAGCGGGAAGTAGCCGTCGGCGTCGCCGTGCACGATCAGCAGGGGCGTGGGCGCGATCCTCGGCACCGCCTCCACCGGCGACAGCGGCACCGGGTCCCAGTCGCGGTGGTGGATGCGGGTGCGCAGCCCGTAGCGGCTCACGACGCGGCCCTCGGGGCGGGTCACCAGCCAGTGCAGCCGCCGCATCGGGGCGGTTCCCCGGTAGTACCAGCGGGCCGGGGCGCTCACCGACACCACCGCGCCGCTGTCGCCGGGATGCAGCGCCGCGTGCCGCAGCACCACCGAGCCGCCCATCGAGAACCCGACCGTCACGACACGGCGGTACCCCAGCTCCCGCGCCCAGCGCACGGCGGCCGCCAGGTCCGCCACCTCCCGGTCGCCGACGGTCGACCGCCCGCCGGAGGCGCCGTGCCCCCGGAAGGAGAAGGTGACGACCGCGCCGTACCGCGCGAAGGCCCGGGCCACCCGCCGCACGTGCGGCCGGTCCACGGCCCCGGTGAAGCCGTGCGCCACGACGAACACCAGGTGGCCGGAGGGCGTACCGGCGGCGTCGGACGCGGCGGCTCCCGGCTCGTGGAGGGCGTCGATCGTCACCCCGTCGGACGTCCGCAGAAACGTCCGCGACGGCCCGCGAACGGGTGTTCCCGCGGCCGTCTCGGGATGCGGACGATCGGTGGAACGCGCCACATGACCTGCCGGACCAGAGCTCATGTGGGCTATTCTGCTGGGCAGAGGACTCGGGCAGCGTTGCCCCCGGGTCCTTTTGTGCTTTCGGAAGCGTTGTATACGACGCGGGAAACCGCAGGTGTACGGGGCCTTCGGGATCGCAGAGCCCGTGCTGTGCCAACCAGCGTCCTCGCAGGGACCGAGGAGGAACCAGACGTATGAGTTCTCTGCTGCTCCTGACCAACGCCCTCCAGCCGTCGACGGAGGTGCTCCCCGCACTCGGCCTGCTCCTGCACAACGTGCGGGTGGCCCCCGCGGAGGGCCCCGCCCTCGTCGACACCCCCGGCGCCGACGTCATCCTCGTCGACGGCCGCCGGGACCTCCCGCAGGTCCGCAGCCTGTGCCAGCTGCTGCGCTCCACCGGGCCGGGCTGCCCGCTGGTCCTGGTCGTCACCGAGGGCGGTCTCGCCGCCGTCACCGCCGACTGGGGCATCGACGACGTCCTGCTCGACACCGCCGGGCCCGCGGAGGTCGAGGCGCGGCTGCGGCTGGCCATGGGGCGGCAGCAGATCGGCGGCGACGACTCCCCCATGGAGATCCGCAACGGCGACCTGTCGGTCGACGAGGCGACGTACTCCGCCAAGCTCAAGGGCCGGGTGCTGGACCTGACCTTCAAGGAGTTCGAGCTGCTGAAGTACCTCGCGCAGCACCCGGGCCGGGTCTTCACCCGCGCCCAGCTGCTGCAGGAGGTGTGGGGCTACGACTACTTCGGCGGCACGCGCACGGTCGACGTGCATGTACGGCGGCTGCGCGCCAAGCTCGGCCCCGAGCACGAGTCGCTGATCGGCACCGTGCGGAACGTGGGTTATCGATTCGTTACGCCGGAGAAGCCGGAGAAGCCGGAGAAGAGGGAGCGGGCCGCCGAGGAGGCGAAGGCCAAGGCCGCCACCGCCGCGAAACCGGGCAAGCCGGACGAGTCGGCCGCGCTGGACGCCGTCGAGGCACGCAGCCGGGCGTGAGGGGCGCATCCGGTCGCCGACCTGGGTCTCGTCCCGCACGAGGGCGTCGCCCGGACGGCGGTCGGGATATCGTACGGACCCTCCTTCACGCCCTGCCCGGAGCGGGTATATCCGCGTAGACTCCGCGCGTGGCCAAGGTGACTCGGGATGACGTGGCGCGGCTGGCAGGGACCTCCACTGCCGTGGTCAGCTATGTCATCAACAACGGACCCCGGCCGGTCGCCCCGGCCACGCGCGAGCGTGTCCTCGCCGCGATCAAGGAACTGGGGTACCGGCCGGACCGGGTGGCCCAGGCGATGGCGTCCCGGCGCACGGACCTCATAGGCCTGATCATCCCGGACGCCCGCCAGCCCTTCTTCGGGGAGATGGCGCACGCGGTCGAGCAGGCCGCCTCCGAGCGCGGGAAGATGGTCCTCGTCGGCAACACGGACTACGTGGCCGAGCGCGAGGTCCACTACCTGCGCGCCTTCCTGGGCATGCGGGTGTCCGGGCTCATCCTCGTCAGCCACGCGCTCAACGACCTGGCCGCCGCCGAGATCGACGCCTGGGACGCCCGGGTGGTGCTGCTGCACGAACGCCCCGAGGCCATCGACGACGTCGCCGTCACCACGGATGACCTCGGCGGCGCCGAGCTGGCCGTCAGGCACCTGCTGGAGCACGGCCACGCGTACGTCGCCTGTATGGGCGGCATAGCGGAGACGCCCGCCGTCGGTGACCCGGTCTCCGACCACGTCGAGGGCTGGCGCCGCGCGATGGACGACGCCGGGATCCCCACCGAGGGCCGCCTCTTCGAGGCCCTCTACAACCGCTACGACGCCTACCAGGCCGCCCTGAAGATCCTGTCCGGCCCCGACCGCCCGCCGGCGATCTTCTGCTCCACCGACGACCAGGCGATCGGCCTGCTGCGTGCGGCGCGCGAACTGCGCATCGACGTGCCCGGCGAGCTGGCGGTGGCCGGGTTCGACGACATCAAGGAAGCGGCACTGACCGACCCGCCCCTGACCACGATCGCCTCGGACCGTCCGGCGATGGCCCGGGCCGCGGTGGACCTCGTCCTCGACGACGGACTGCGGGTGGCGGGGTCCCGGCGCGAGCGCCTGAAGGTCTTCCCGTCGCGGCTGGTGGTCCGCCACTCCTGCGGCTGCGCGTAACCCGCCCGGCCCCACCCGCGGCGCCTTTATATCGGGCATACGCACTTCTGTCGGGCTTCTCAGTGAGCACTCAGGAAGCTCTCATGGTCGGGCTGCACGCTCGATGCCATGACCGAGAGCTTCCACCGCAGTGGCGAGTACCCGAACCCCTACGAGGGTCAGCAGCAGGCCCCGGTGAACCCCGAGTGGCCGCCCCCGCCGGCGTACGCCCCGGCGCACGCTCCGCAGAAGCGCACCCGCGGGCCCGTGGCCCTGCTCGCCGCCGTGGCGATCGTCGCGGCCGCGATAGGCGGCGGCACCGCCTACGGCATCCAGGAGCTGGCCGGCAACGACACCGTCGCCTCCAGCTCCACCAGCACCAACGTGGTGCCCTCCAGCCAGAAGGGCACGGTCGCCGGGGTCGCCAAGGCGGTCGGCCCCAGCATCGTCGAGATCAGCGCCGACTCCAACGCCGGGTCCTCCACCGGCTCCGGCGTGATCATCACCAGTGGCGGCGAGATCGTCACCAACAACCACGTCGTCTCCGGCGCCTCGAAGATCCGGGTGACGACCAGCGACGGCAAGACGTACTCCGCGAAGATCGTCGGCACCGACAGCAAGAAGGACCTGGCGCTGATCGCGGTGCAGGACGGCTCCGGCTTCAAGGCCGCCACGCTCGGCGACGCGGCCGGCGTCCAGGTCGGCGACCAGGTCGTGGCGATCGGCTCGCCCGAGGGCCTGTCCGGCACGGTGACCAGCGGCATCGTCTCGGCCCTCGACCGCGACGTCACGGTCCCGACCGAGGAGGACCAGCAGCAGCCCCAGCAGGGCGACGGTCAGTGGCCGTTCGAGTTCGGCGGGCGTCAGTTCAACGGTGACACCGGCAACGACACGACGACGTACAAGGCGCTCCAGACCGACGCGTCCCTCAACCCGGGCAACTCCGGCGGCGCGCTGATCGACATGAACGGCAACATCATCGGCATCAACTCCGCGATGTACTCGCCCACCAGTCAGGCCTCCTCGTCCTCCGACGCGGGCAGCGTGGGCCTCGGCTTCGCCATCCCGATCGACACGGTCAAGGCCGACCTCGCGAAGCTGCGGGCGGGCTCGACGGACTGATGCCTCCGCCGGACGGAGGGCGCCCGGCCCCGCGCCCAGTCGTGCGACGCTGAGAACGTCAGAGCACCCCCGCCCCACCACACCCGAGGACCCCCCGCCCATGAGCCCCGCAGACGGCGACCGTGACACCCAGCGCATCCTGATCGTCGACGACGAGCCGGCCGTACGCGAGGCGCTCCAGCGCAGCCTGGCCTTCGAGGGGTACGGCACGCAGGTCGCGGTCGACGGCGCGGACGCCCTGGAGAAGGCCGCGGCCTACCGCCCCGACCTCGTCGTCCTCGACATCCAGATGCCGCGCATGGACGGGCTGACCGCCGCGCGCCGCATCCGCGCCGCCGGCGACACGACTCCGATCCTGATGCTCACCGCCCGCGACACGGTCGGCGACCGCGTCACCGGCCTCGACGCGGGCGCCGACGACTACCTGGTCAAGCCCTTCGAACTGGACGAGCTCTTCGCCCGGATCCGCGCCCTGCTGCGCCGCAGCTCCTACGCGGCGGCCGTGGGCGCGGCCGGCCCGGCCGACGAGGACGTGCTGGCCTTCGCCGACCTGCGCATGGACCTCGCCACGCGCGAGGTCACCCGGGGCGGACGCCCGGTGGAGCTCACCCGCACGGAGTTCACGCTCCTGGAGATGTTCATGGCCCACCCGCGCCAGGTCCTCACCCGGGAGCAGATCCTCAAGGCCGTCTGGGGCTTCGACTTCGAGCCGTCGTCGAACTCCCTGGACGTGTACGTGATGTACCTGCGGCGCAAGACCGAGGCGGGTGGCGAACCGCGCCTGGTCCACACGGTGCGCGGGGTCGGCTACGTGCTCCGCCAGGGCGGCGCCGAGTGACCAGGCTCGTCCGCCGCTTCCGCTCGCTGCCGATCCGCTCGCGCCTGGCGCTGCTGGTGGCGGCGGCGGTGGCGTTCGCCGTGGCGGCGGTGTCGGTGACCTGCTGGTTCATCGTGCAGGGCAAGCTGTACGACGAGATCGACGACGACCTCAGCTCGTCGGTGGGACCGGTGCACCCGGACGAGTTCCGGGACCTCGTGGCCGCCTGCCCCCAGACCCCGTCCGACGCGCTGGGTGTGGGCTCGCGGCCCAAGAGCTACGGGCAGTTGGTCGGGGTCGACGGCAAGGTGTGCCTCTTCCCCAGCTCCACGGCCCAGGTGCAGGTCAACGGTGTCGACAAGACCGTGGCCAAGGCCCCCGACCCGAACGTGCGGCACTTCCGCGACGGTACCGACACCGACGGCGACAAGCTGCGCGTCATGACCACGTCCCTCGTCGTCAAGGACGACTCCCTGCGGCCGGGCGTGGCCGCGGACTACTCCCTGGTCGTCGCCCTGCCGCTGAAGGGCACCCAGTCCACGCTCAACGAACTGGCGCTGATCCTGCTGCTGGTGTCGGGCGTGGGGGTCCTCGGCGCGGGAGCGGCGGGGCTGGCCGTCGCCCGGGCCGGGCTGCGGCCCGTCGACAGGCTGACCGAGGCCGTCGAGCACGTGGCCCGCACCGAGGACCTGAACATCCGCATCCCCGTGGAGGACGACAGCGAGGACGAGATCGCCCGCCTGTCCCACTCCTTCAACTCGATGACCTCGGCCCTGGCCAGCTCCCGGGACCTGCAGCAGCAGCTGATCGCGGACGCCGGCCACGAACTGCGCACCCCCCTCACCTCGCTGCGCACCAACATCGAACTCCTCGGCCGCAGCGAGGAGACCGGCCGTCCCCTGCCCGAGGCCGACCGCAAGGCCCTGCTGGCCTCGGTGAAGGCCCAGATGACGGAACTGGCCGCACTCATCGGCGACTTGCAGGAGCTGTCCCGCCCGGACACCGGCCACCACTCCGGCCGGACCCGGATCGTCGCCTGGCACGACACGGTCGAGGCGGCGCTGCGGCGGGCCCGGCTGCGCGGCCCGGACCTGACGATCACGGCGGACGTCCGGCCCTGGTTCGTCCGCGCGGAACCGTCCGCCCTCGAACGGGCGGTGGTCAACATCCTGGACAACGCGGTGAAGTTCAGCCCGGAGGGCGGCGTGATCGACGTACGCCTGGCCGACGGCACCCTCACGGTCCGCGACCACGGCCCGGGCATCCCGGCCGACGAAATCCCCCACGTCTTCGACCGCTTCTGGCGCTCCCCGAGCGCACGCTCCCTGCCGGGCTCGGGCCTGGGCCTGTCGATCGTGGCCCGCACGGTGCAGCAGGCGGGCGGCGAGGTGACACTGTCCCCGGCGGAGGACGGGGGCACCGTGGCGACGGTCCGGCTGCCGGGGGCGACGGTCCCGCCGCCGGAGGACCTGCCTACCGGCTGACGTACGCGACGAACAACGCCCAGGGGCTCGCGCCGAAGACGAGGACGGGTCCGTCGGGGAGTTTGCTGTCCCGGACGGGGGTCATGCCGGGGTAGTTGTCGGCGACTTCGAGGCAGTTGGAGGCTCCCCCGTCGCTGTAGGAGGACTTGCGCCATGCGGCGGTGGTGAGGTCAAGGGCTCGGTTCATGATCTGCACTCCTCCAGAAGGCGCTTGATGAACGCCGTCGACTCCGCCGGACTCAGCGCCGCGTCCCTGACCAGATCGTAGGACAAGCGGTACGACAGAACCCGGTCCGGATCGTCGATCAACTGCCCGATCCCGTTGCCCTCCACATAGGCGACCGGATCTCCGACCCGTTGCCACAACAAGATGAGGTCACTGTTCATGAGGTCGTGCACACCGGCCGCGTAAGGCAGCACCTGGATCACGACATTCGGCCGTTCGGCGGTGTCCGTGAGGCGGGACAACTGATCCGCCCACACCCTCGCGTCGGGAACGGGCCGCCGCACGGCCCCCTCGTCGAGGATCACCCGCACACTCGGTGCTGAAGCGCGGTAGAGCAACTCCTGCCGCCCCATCCGCGCGGCCACCTGTTCCTCGACTTCCTCGCTGTTGCCTGCCGTTGTCTGGGCGCCGGACAACCCTGACAACACCACACGGGCGTACTCCTCCGTCTGCAGGAGCCCCGGCACCCGCAGCTGGAACATCCACATGACCCGTGCCGTGGCCTCCAGGTCCATGAACGCCTTGTACTTGTCCTTGATGACCTCGCGGCGCGCCTCGCGCCACTCGCGGACCAGCAGGCCACCGGACCCGTAGTAGCTGTCCAGGTCCTCCATCACCGCCCGCTTGGACAGCCGCTCCCCCTTCTCCAGCCGGCTCAGGTAGCTCTTGTCGTACCCCGTGTCCTCGGCCAACTGCCCGAGCGACTTGCCCGACTGCTCGCGCAGGAACCTCAGCGTGCGTCCCAGGACCGCCCGGCCCGACGCGTCCGTGCCGTCAACGACGTCCTCCACGTCACCCCTCCCCGTTGCCTGGGCCGCCAGACAACACCTGGCAACTTCCGCAGCCTACGGGCCGTCCGTGACGATGTGGGCACGAACGGTGATCACCGCTCGACCTCCCCCTGCCCTGCCCGAGAAGGGTCCCCTCCGTGCGTCTGCGTACCGCCGAACTCTGCGAGTGCGTCCTGCTCTTCCTCGTCCGGCTGCTGCTCCCCGCCCGGGGGCGGCACCGCGCCGCCGGGCCCGTCCGGCGGGAGCCGGCCGTGCCGCACTCCCCGCCGTCCCCGCGTCCGCCCGGGGAACCCCTCCTGATGGACACCCCCCTCGTACGGCCCTACCTCCGCGCCCTGGAGGTGTCCGCATGAGGCTGCTCCCCTGGACGGGCGCCGACGGCCAGGCCTGTTACCTCAGCACCGACGACCCGGACAGCACGCTCTCCCGCCTCGCCGACGACGTCGAGGAAGCCCAACTGGCTTGCGCGGAACAGGTTCTCGACGGCGCCAGGGCCGTACTGCGCGACGGCAAGGCCGGTGAACACGCCGTTCGCTTCGCGCTCGTCAGAGCCGTGGAGTCACTCGACGACACCCTGCGCGTCGCGGTCAGCCGAGGCCGGCGCCTCCACCCCGGCGACGAGTGACGTGTCGGTGGAGGCCGATCGTGCCAACCGAGAGAGTCCCCGCCCCCCTCGCTACGACCCCACCGACAACCCCGACCCCGACACCCGCACCCGGATGCCGTCCCGCTCCACCCGCACCTCCTGCAACCGCACGGTCCCCTGCTCCGGCTCCGGGAGTTCGAACGCCAGGGACAGCCGCTCGGCCAGGACCGGACGGGTCAGGCCGGACAGGGCGTCGAGCAGGTTCGGGTCGAGGCCGAGCCGGCGCAGCACCTGCGGGTTGTCCAGGGCAAGGTCGATGAGGTTCAGGCGCTGGGCCTGGCGCGCGAAGCGCGGGGAGCCGGTCAGCTCGGTGAGCTTGCCGTCGTCGGCCAGGGCCTCCCGCACGGTCGCCGCGGGCACCCCGAGCCGCCGCACGAGGGCGGGAACGGACAGCAGGGCCTTCGCCTTGCGGGTCTGACGGGCCAGGTCGGCGCTGCCCCGGGGCGTGAGGTGCAGGCCCTGCGCGGGACCGGTGCCGGGCCGGTAGGTGGCCAGGTCGCCGATGTCGAGCCGCATGTCGCCGATCTCGGTGGTGATGCCGCGCTCGCCCTGCCGCCGGATCCGGGCCTCGGCGTGCACCCGCAGATCGTGCCCGGCGACCGGCAGGGTGCCCTCGGCCCGCACCCGGTCACGGCCCTCGCCGGTGAACGCGACCTGGGAGGCGCCGAGTTCACGGTTGAGGTCGGCGAAGGACAGCTGCACCTCCCCGTCGAAGCGGGGGACACGCGCGCCGCGCACGGAGGTGAGGCCGTCGGCGTCCAGGCGGACGTCGTGGGCCGTGGCGGAGACCTTCGCCAGGGAGACGCGGTCGGCGGCGACGTCCGGGACGGTCACCGTCACCGACTCCAGCCGCTCGCCCGCGACTTGGGTGAGGAAGGGGAAGCCGCCGATCTCCACCTCGGGCGCGGCCGCCAGGTCGAGGCGGTCCTGGAGGGTGTCGGCGGCGCGGTGCTCGGCGTAGAGCAGGGCCCAGCGGTCGGCGAGGGCGGCGAACGCGGCGACGACGACCAGGCCGACCACCGCCTTCAGCGCGAGGGGCAGTACGGCGAAACGATTCTTCCGCCGCCGACCGCTCCGCCGGCCACCCCGTCTGCCGCCCCGCCGGTGGTCCGGCGGGGCCCAGGCGTCCTCGGCGCCCTCATCGGGCGCGTCGGGCAGGAACTCCTCCAGAGGGGTGAGCTCCAGAGGCCCGTCGTCGAGGGCGGCGAGCTCCTCGTACGGGTTGGGCCGGGGATGCGCAGCTGCGTGGTGGGGGGTACGCATCGAGCCATCCGACCATGCGCACCTGCCCCACCCGCAACTCGAACCCCGGGTATGCGACCTACTTCACGATCGTGATCCGGTCGGCCTTCGGGGGCGCGATCGGGCTGGTCGCCGAGGAGTTGGCCGTCAGGTACTGCTCCAGCGCGGTCAGGTCGTCGGCGCCCACGACGTCGCCGGTGCCCTGGCCCAGCGTCGGGAAGCCGTCGCCGCCGCCCGCGAGGAAGCTGTTCGTCGCGACGCGGTAGGTGGCCGCCGGGTCGATGGCCGAGCCGTTCAGCTTGATGCTGTCGGTGACCACCCGGTCGGCGCCGGACTTGGTGAGGTCCAGCGTGTACGTCAGACCGGACGAGACCTGGAGGATCTTCGGCGCGGCCGTGTTCGGGCCGGACACCTGCTCCTTGAGCGCCTGGATCACCTGGGCACCCGTGAAGTCCTGCAGGTTCACGGTGTTGGCGAACGGCTGGACCGTGAAGCCCTCGGCGTAGGTGACGACACCGTCGCCCTCGGCGCCCTTGGCCGCGTAGGTCAGCGGCGCGCGGATGCCGCCCGGGTTCATCAGCGCCAGGTCGGTCCCGGGGTCGAGCTGCTTGCCGTGGGCGAGCTGGGCGTCGGCGATGAGGTCGCCGAGCGGGGACTCGGTGCCGGTGTTGCCGATGTCGCCGGAGATGTAACCGATCGGCCGGTTGCCGATGGGCGCGGCCAGCGTGTTCCACTTGCCGATCAGCTCGGTCATGTCGGGCGCCTTGGGGACGTCCCGGGTGACCACGCGGTTCGCGGACTTCACGGCCGTACGGGCGATGTCGCCGGTCCTGCGGTCGTAGGTCAGCGTCGTGTCGGTGTAGAGGCGGCCGAAGGACGCGGCCGAGGTGACCATGCGGGGCTTGCCCGCCGGGTCGGCGATGCTGCACACGTACGCGTTGTGGGTGTGGCCGGTGACCAGTGCGTCCACCTGCGGCGTGACGTTCTTCGCGATGTCGACGATCGGCCCGGAGATGCCGTCGCCCGCACCCGGGGAGTCACAGTCGTAGTTGTACGACGTCGACGCCGGGAAGCCACCCTCGTGGATGAGCGCGACGATCGACTTCACGCCCTGCTTCTGCAGCACCTTGGCGTACTTGTTGATCGTCTCGGTCTCGTCCTTGAAGGACAGGCCCTTGACGCCCTCGGCGGAGACGATGTCCGGGGTGCCCTCCAGGGTCACGCCGATGAAGCCGACCTTGACGCCGTTCTTCTTCCACACCCAGTAGGGCTTGAGGATCGGCTTCTTCGTCTTCTCGTCGAGGACGTTGGCCGCGAGGTAGGGGAAGTCGGCGCCCTGGAACTTCTCGTCCGCGTAGCAGCCGTCCTTCGGGTGGCAGCCGCCGCTCTGGAGGCGGCCGAGCTCCTTGGCACCCTCGTCGAACTCGTGGTTGCCGACGGAGGTGACGTCGAGGTCGAGCTTGTTCAGCGCCTCGATGGTCGGCTCGTCGTGGAACAGGCCGGACAGCAGCGGGGAGGCGCCGACCATGTCGCCGCCGGCCGCGGTGATGGAGTACTTCTCGCCCTTGCGGGCCTGCCGCAGGTGGGTGGCGAGGTACTCGACGCCGCCCGCGTCGACGGTCTTGGTGGTGCCGTCGGGCTGCGTCTCGGTGACGCGGCCGGAGGAACCGGCCGGGGGCTCCAGGTTGCCGTGCAGGTCGTTGAAGGACAGCAGCTGCACGTCCTGGTAGCGGCCGTGCCCGTGCCCGCCCTTGCGGTGGTCCTCACCGGCGCTCGCGGAGCCGGGCAGCGCCGCGGCGGCCAGCGCGCCGACGGTGACGACACCGGCGGTGAGCGCGAGGAAACGGTTCGTACGGCGTTTCCGGCGCTCCGGATGCGCCGGTGAAGTGGCTGGCATTCGCCCCCCTGTGGGTCTGCGGTGACGGTGATGTCGTCGCGCGCAGCCTAAAGTCAACGCGCGTAGCGCGACAGGCCTTTCATGGTTACGAGTGGGTTGCTTCTTTGCCGCCGATTTGCCGGTGCCGCCCCGTACCCTCGTACGCATGACCAGCGACGACACCGTACGGCCCGGCCACCCCCGCTCGATCGAGACCCTTGCCGCCCTCTCCGCGGAGCAGACCGATGCCGTGCTCGGACTGCTCGACGAGGCGGCCCGGACCGACGGTCAGCAGGCGGTGTCCGAACAGGGCCGGTTGCAGCTGCGGGGCGGGGAGCGCGACGGCGTGTCCCACCTGCTCCTCACCGTGGACGGGCAGCTTGTCGGATACGCCCAGTTGGAGGACACCGACGAGGTCGAGCCGCCCGCCGCCGAGCTGGTGGTGCATCCGGGGCATCGCGGACACGGGCACGGGCGGGCCCTCGGCTCGGCCCTGCTGGCCGCCTCCGGCAAGCGACTTCGCGTGTGGGCGCACGGCGGGCACTCCGCCGCCCGGCACCTCGCCCAGGTCCTCGGCCTCACGCTGTTCCGCGAACTTCGCCAGATGCGCCGCCCCCTGACGGGCTTCGACGCCCCGGAGCCCGTGCTGCCCGAGGGTGTCACCGTGCGCCCCTTCGTGCCCGGCCGGGACGACGCGGCCTGGCTCGCCGTCAACGCCGCCGCCTTCGCCCACCATCCCGAGCAGGGCTCGCTCACCCAGCGCGACCTGGACGACCGCAAGGCCGAGCCGTGGTTCGACCCGGCGGGCTTCTTCCTCGCGTTCCGCGGCGACGAACTCGTCGGCTTCCACTGGACGAAGGTGCACGAGCGCGAGGGCCTCGGCGAGGTGTACGTCCTCGGCGTCGCCCCGGGCGCGCAGGGCGGCGGCCTCGGCAAGTCCCTCACGACGATCGGCCTGCGCCACCTGGCGGACCGGGGCCTGCCGACCGCGATGCTGTACGTCGACGCCGACAACAAGGCGGCGGTCACGGTCTACGAACGCCTGGGCTTCACCACGCACGAGGTGGACCTCATGTACCGCACGGAGACCTGAGCCGTGTCCCGGGCGCCCGATCTGCGCTTCCGCCCGGCCGGTGAGGGCGACCTGGCGGCCCTCGTCCGCCTGCGCGACGACGCGGCCCGCTGGATGCCGGCCCACGGCATCACCGGTCAGTGGCGCCCGGGCGAGCTGGGCCGGGAGCACTTCCGCCGGGCCATGGCGGCCGGCGAGGTCCGGCCGGCCGAGTCCGAGGGGCGCCTGACCGGCGCCTGGGAGCTGTGGTGGCAGGACGAGGACGCCTGGGGCCCGCAGCCGCCGGTGGCCGGGTACGTGCACCGGCTGATGGTGAACCGGGCGGCCGCCCCGCCCGGGACCGGCCGGCTGCTGCTGCGGGCCGCCGAGCGCCGCGTGGCCGGGACGGGCCGGACCTATGTGCGGCTGGACTGCCCGGCGGCCAACGCCCGGCTCAACGCCTGCTACGAGGACGCCGGTTACCGGACCATGGGCCGCAAGGAGGGCAAGCCGCAGCCGGGCGGGGAGCCCAAGTCCTTCACGCTGAGGGAGAAGCGGCTCCCGTAGGTGTGGGCCGGGCCCAGGCCGGGCGCCAGGTCTCCCCCTGCGGCGGGAGGGGACGGGTCGCCATGAGGTGGTCCTGGAGCGCGGCCAGACCGGGGTGCCGGTTGTCCGTGCGCCGCAGCAGGGAGTGCGGGTAGACCGGGACCGGGTCCCGCAGCGGCACCAGCCGCAGGTCGTGGCCGGCCGGCCAGACGTGCGGGGTCCGTTCGCTGAGGACGGTCGCCACGGTCGGGGAACCGGCGACCGTGTCGAGCAGCGCCTCCAGGCCGAAGTTGGGCCCGACGGTGTCGACGGCCGGCCCGAACTCCGCGGCGAACGCCTCGTAGTACGCGTGCCACTCGGTCCCCGGCACGTTCCCCGGCATCCAGATGCGGTGCCCGGCCAGTTGCGCGGGCGTCACCCAGGGCGCCCGGGCGAAGACGTGCCCGGGGCCGACGCACAGGTGCAGCGGCTCGTCCAGGACCGGGACGGCCGCGACGCCGTCGGGGAGCCGGTGCCCGGGCATCGTGACGGCCCGGAAGGTGGCGTCGACGGCTCCGTCCCGCACCGCCGCCGTCGCCGTGTCCGCGTCGAACAGCGTGACGACGTCCAGGGCGATCCCCGGGTGCGCCCGGTGGAAGTCCTGCACGAGCCCGCCGACGGCGCTCCGGCGCCCCACCACGTCCACCCGCAGCGCCCGGTCCCCGGGCCGCACCGCGGCGGCGGCCCGCTCCTCCGCCCGCAGCAGGACCCGGGCGTGCGGCAGCAGCGCCTGGCCGTCGATGGTCGGCTCCGCGCCCCGCGGCGTACGCACCAGCAGCCGCACTCCGAGGTCCTTCTCCAGCGCGGCGATCCGCTTGGAGACGGCCTGCTGGGTGAGGCCGAGGTCGACGGCGGCCCGCTGGAACTGCCCGGAATCGGCGATGGCGACGAAGGCGCGCACGGCTTTGAGATCCACGGTGGGAGCCTAGCGGCACGCCATGTGGTTGTGCCGGGGGAGGCCTCTCGGACAGCGGAACAACCCTGGTGAGCATCTGCACAACCATTGGTTGTTCCGACAGCGACGCGGGCCGGGACCGGCCAACATCCCAGCCGCGCCCCCGCTTGACTTCCGCCGGAGTCTTCCACCACCCTTTCACTACTCAATTAGTGAAAGGGTGGTTCAGGCAGTGGTCGAATACCGCATCGACCGGCGCAGCGGCGTGGCCACCTACGTCCAGATCGTCCAGCAGACCAAGCAGGCCCTGCGCCTGGGCCTGCTTGAGCCGGGCGACCGGCTCCCCACGGCCCGCGAGGTCGTGGAGGCCACCGCCATCAACCCGAACACCGTGCTCAAGGCCTACCGGGAGCTGGAGCGCGAGGGCCTGGTCGAGGCCCGTCGCGGACTCGGCACCTTCGTACGCCGGTCCCTGGGCGCCGCCCCCGTCGACTCCCCGCTGCGCGCGGAGCTGGACGCCTGGGCGGCCCGGGCCCGTGAGGCCGGCCTGGAGCGCGAGGACGTGGCCGCCCTTTTCGCTTCCGTACTCGACACGCAGTTCACACAGACCAAGGGGGACGCATGACCGACACCGCCATCGAGGCGGCCGGACTGGGCAGGAGGTACGGGCTCCGCCGCCGGCCGGCGCTGGACGGGTGCTCCCTCCGGCTCCCGGCCGGCCGCGTCTGCGCCCTCGTGGGCCCCAACGGCGCCGGCAAGTCCACCCTGCTGGCCCTCGCGGCCGGGCTGCTGCGCCCCACCGAGGGCACCGTCACCGTGCTCGGCACCACCCCGGCGGCGGCCCGTGAGCGCCTCGCG
Source organism: Streptomyces sp. NPDC026246 (assembly GCF_055567995.1). Taxonomy (NCBI): domain Bacteria; kingdom Bacillati; phylum Actinomycetota; class Actinomycetes; order Kitasatosporales; family Streptomycetaceae; genus Streptomyces; species Streptomyces sp. NPDC026246. The sequence continues at coordinate 127,357 of NZ_JBVHPJ010000016.1, forward strand.
TACGTCGCCCAGAACAAGCCGCTGTACCCCCAGCTCACCGTCGCGGGCACGCTGCGGCTGGGCCGGGACCTCAACCCGAGGCGCTGGCACGCCCGGACCGCCGAGCGGATCGTGGCCGAGGGCGACCTCGACCCCGGCGCCCGGATCCGCTCCCTCTCCGGCGGCCAACGCACCCGGGTCGCCCTCGCCCTGGCCCTCGGGAAGCGTCCCGAGCTGCTGCTCCTGGACGAGCCGATGGCCGACCTCGACCCGCTCGCGCGGCACCAGCTGATGGCCACGCTCATGGCCGACGCCGCCGACCACGGCACCACGGTTGTCATGTCCTCGCATGTCGTCGCGGAGCTGGCGGGCTCGTGCGACCACCTGCTGCTGCTCGGCCGCGGCCGGGTCCGGCTGGCCGGGCCGCTGGACGACCTGCTCGCCGCGCACACCCTGGTCACGGCCCGGGCGGGCGACTCCCTGGCCCCGCACACCGTGGTCGAGTCCCGCACCACCGGCCGCCAGCTGACCGCCCTGGTCCGGCCCGCGGGTGCCCTCGGCGACGCACGGCACGGCGACCGCCCCTCCCTGGAGGAGGTCGTCCTGGCCCACCTGCGTTCCCCTGACTCCCCTTCGCTGCTGCTCGACCCGCAGGAGGCCGCCGTATGACCGCCGTGACGGACGCGACCCCGGTCGCCGCCCCCCGGTTCCCTGGGTCGCGCGGGCTGTTCCTCGCCGGGCTGCGCGTGCACCGCTCGGCGCTGGTCTTCTGGATCGGGCTGGTCGCGGTGGCCGCGGGGGCGCTGCTGTGGGCGCTCGGCCCGGGGGCGGACGCCGCGTGGGCCGAGTACCGGCAGATGGGCTGCACCAAGGGCAGCCCGACCCTGGGCTGCGACATTCCCGGACCCGCCATGTTCCGGTACGAGACCGTGATGACGGTCGCCGAGGGCCTGTTCTCCCTGGTGCCGGTGTTCACCGGCGCCTGGGCGGGCGGGCTGGTCGGCCGCGAGCTGGAGGACGGCACCGCCCGCCTGGCCTGGACCCAGTCCGTCACCCCGGCCCGCTGGCTCGCCGCCAAGCTGGCCGTCCCGGCCCTGCTGCTGGTGCCGGGCACCCTCGCGCTGACCCTGCTGCACCGCACCCTGTGGGCCTCGGACCACCACCTGATCCGGGCCATCGGCTGGTACGAGTGGCACGACGACAGCGTCTTCGAGGCCAACGGCGTCCTCGCCACCGTCCACCCCCTGGCCGCCCTCGCCCTGGGCGTCCTCGCGGGCGTGGTCCTGCGCCGCGCCCTGCCCGCCCTCGGTGCCGCCGTCCTGGCCGTTGCGGCTCTGATCTGGGCGCTCGACGAGGTGCGCCCGCATCTGTGGCCGACCCCGCCCGGGACGCCTTCGCTGATGCACAAGCACCCGGCGTCCCACTTCTGGCCCCTGCAACTGGTCGAGACGTCCCTGGTGCTGGCCGTCGCCGCCCTGGCCGCCACCGCCGCGTTCGCCCTGCTGGCCCGGCGCCTGCCCTGAGCCCGGTCCGCGCGTCCGTCCACGGGGGGACGGACGCGCGGGCCGACACCTCCGCACGCCCCGACCGCCCCACCCGCCCCTCTCGCACCCCGGCGGGCCGCCCCCCGGTGTCCCGCACGTCATGTCTCCGTAACCGTCGATTCAGACGGGCTTGCGACGCTCGGCCAATGAATCCCGCCGTGCCAGAGCCGTCGCCGCCCCCGATGGGGCTCGCGGGGAACGGGAGCGCTCATGAGACTCCGCCGCTCGCGCCCGCGCCGTCCGACGCGCCCGTGATGCTCGCGGCGCGGAAGAATGGGTCCATGAGCCAGCCGAACACCCAGGCACAGGTCCAGCACCCGCAACCCTCCGTGGGCTCCATCGCGGCCCACCGCCCGCACACCGTCGCCGCCGTCGTGTCCGACCTGGAACCCGACATCGACGCCGACCTCGACGCCTACGAGGAGTCGCCGTACGACGGGCCCCAGCTGCCCCAGGGCCGGTTCCTCGACCGGGAGCGCAGCTGGCTCGCGTTCAACGAGCGGGTGCTCGAACTCGCCGAGGACCCGAACACGCCCCTGCTGGAGCGGGCCAACTTCCTCGCGATCTTCGCCAGCAACCTGGACGAGTTCTTCATGGTCCGGGTCGCCGGCCTCAAGCGCCGCATCGCCACCGGCGTGGCCACCCGCTCCGCCTCCGGCCTGCAGCCCCGCGAGGTGCTGGAGATGATCTGGGCGCGCTCCCGCGAGCTCATGGCCCGCCACGCCGCCTGCTACCACGAGGACGTCGCCCCCGCACTCGCGGAGGAGGGCATCCACCTGGTCCGCTGGAGCGAGCTGCAGGAGAAGGAGCAGGCCCGCCTGTTCACCCTGTTCCGGCACCAGATCTTCCCCGTGCTGACCCCGCTGGCGGTCGACCCGGCGCACCCCTTCCCGTACATCTCCGGCCTGTCGCTGAACCTGGCCGTCGTCGTGCGCAACCCGGTCACCGGCCACAAGCACTTCGCCCGGGTCAAGGTGCCGCCGCTGCTGTCCCGCTTCCTGGAGAGCTCCCCCGGCCGCTACGTCCCCATCGAGGACGTCATCGCCGCGCACCTGGAGGAGCTGTTCCCGGGCATGGAGGTGCTGGAGCACCACGCCTTCCGCCTCACCCGCAACGAGGACCTGGAGGTCGAGGAGGACGACACCGAGAACCTGCTCCAGGCCCTGGAGAAGGAACTCATGCGGCGCCGCTTCGGCCCGCCGGTGCGCCTGGAGGTCGAGGAGTCCATCGACCGCGATGTCCTGGACCTGCTGGTGCGCGAGCTGAAGATCAGCGAGGCCGAGGTGTACCCGCTGCCGGGCCCGCTGGACCTCACCGGCCTCTTCCGCATCGCCTCGCTGGACCGGCCCGAGCTGAAGTACCGCAAGTTCGTCGCCGGCACCCACCGCGACCTCGCCGAGGTCGAGTCGGCGTCCGCGCCGGACATCTTCGCCGCGCTGCGCGAACGGGACGTGCTGCTGCACCACCCGTACGACTCCTTCTCCACCTCCGTGCAGGCCTTCCTGGAACAGGCCGCCGGGGACCCCGACGTGCTCGCCATCAAGCAGACCCTGTACCGCACCTCGGGCGACTCCCCGATAGTCGACGCGCTCATCGAGGCCGCCGAGTCCGGCAAGCAGGTCCTGGTCCTGGTCGAGATCAAGGCCCGCTTCGACGAGCACGCCAACATCAAGTGGGCCCGCAAGCTGGAGGAGTCCGGCTGCCACGTGGTCTACGGCCTGGTCGGGCTGAAGACCCACTGCAAGCTGTCGCTGGTGGTCCGCCAGGAAGGCGAGACGCTGCGCCGCTACAGCCACGTCGGCACCGGCAACTACCACCCGAAGACGGCCCGCCTCTACGAGGACCTCGGCCTGCTCACGGCCGACCCGCAGGTCGGGGCGGACCTCTCCGACCTGTTCAACCGGCTCTCCGGCTACTCCCGCCGCGAGACCTACCGCAGGCTGCTCGTCGCCCCCAAGTCCCTGCGCGACGGGCTGGTCTCGCGGATCACCAAGGAGATACAGCACCACCGCGCGGGGCGTCCCGCGTACGTCCGCATCAAGGTCAACTCGATGGTCGACGAGGCCGTCATCGACGCCTGCTACCGCGCCGCCCAGGCCGGGGTGCCGGTGGACATCTGGGTGCGCGGCATCTGCGCCGTGCGCCCGGGCGTCGCCGGCCTGTCGGAGAACATCCGGGTCCGCTCCATCCTGGGCCGGTTCCTGGAGCACTCCCGGGTCTTCGCCTTCGGCAACGGCGGCGAGCCCGAGGTGTGGATCGGCAGCGCCGACATGATGCACCGCAACCTCGACCGCCGGATAGAGGCCCTGGTCCGCGTCACCGACCCGGCCCACCGGGCGGCCCTGAACCGGCTGCTGGAGACCGGCATGTCCGACTCCACCGCCTCCTGGCACCTCGGCCCGGACGGCGAGTGGACCCGGCACGCCACCGACGCGGACGGCCAGCCCCTGCGCAACGTCCAGGAGATGCTCATAGACGCCCGGAGGCGCCGGCGTGGCACAGCGACACCTTGACCCGACGGGCCCCCGGCCCGGGACCGCCGCGCCCCTGGCGGACTCCCGCCCGGGGGCCGTCGCGACCGCCCCGACCGGTGACGCCCTCGCGGGCTATCTGCGGGCCCAGGCCACGGAGTTCCTCCGGGCCCTGCGCCTGCACCGCGAGACGGGGGCGGGGGCGAACGGCTCGGAGGGTTCGGCCGAAGCGGCCCGTGCCCTGCGCCGCTCGGCCCGCCGGATCAGCGCGAGCCTGCACACCTTCCAGCCCCTGCTGGACACCGACTGGTGCGAGGCGGTGCGCCCCGAACTGGCCTGGGTGTCGGGCACCCTGGCGATGGAGCACGCCTGCACGGCCCGCCTGGAACGCCTGCTGGCCGCCCTGCACCGCCTGTCGGGTTCCACCGCCTTCCCGGGCGCGGCCGGCCCGCCTCCCGGCGGCCGGGCCCCCGGTGCGGCGCCCGTCCCGGCCGGGGCGGCTCCCCGGGGCGCCACCGCGGCCCCGGAACGCGGCAACCTCACCGTCGGGGCGGCGAAGGCGGGCGCCCTGCTCGACCGCCAGCTCACCCTCGCCCGCACCCGCGCCCACTCCACCGCCCTGCAGGCCCTGGGCAGCAGCCGCTTCCACGCCGTCGCCGACAAGGTCGCCGTGCTGGCCAGCGAGGTCCCCCTCACCGGCCCGGCCGCCACGAGCGACCTGCGCCCCCTCGCCGTGGCGGCCGAGGACCGGCTCACCGACGCCGTGAGCGCCCTGCCCCTGGTCACCGCGGGCAGCCCCTACAACGCCGCGGCCCTCGTCCACGGGCTGTCCCCCGACACCGTGGCGCACCCCCAGGACGCCCCCTGGCACCAGGTCCGTCTGCTGCTGCGCCTGCACCGCTACGCCCGTGAGACGGTCAGCGGCCCCCGCGGCAACGCCGTCGTCGACCTGCGCCTGCTCGCCGCGGGCCAGGCGCTGAACCTGCACCGGGACGCCTCGGAGGCGGCAGCGGCGGCGGCCCAGGCGGCCCGTACGCCGCGGATCGCCCCGGCCACGGCGTACGCGCTCGGCGTGCTCCACGCCGATCAGCGGCACGAGGTGGAGGCGGCACGTTTCGCTTTCCAGCAGGCCTGGCAGAAGGAGACCGTCGGCGCGTCATGACAACCGTCGGCGCGTCATGACCGGGCCGGGCGACAGGAGGCGGTGAACGGCGTGAGCACTCCCGGGGACGGCACGGTCCTGGCGGCCGGCTGTGTGCTGTGGCGCCGCTCCCCCGCCGGCGGCGAGCTGCGGCTCTGCCTGGTCCACCGGCCGAAATACGACGACTGGTCGTGGCCGAAGGGGAAGCTCAAGCGCGGCGAGGAGGCCCTCGCCGGCGCACTGCGCGAGGTCGCGGAGGAGACGGGCTGCCGGGCCGTGCCGGGCCCGGAGCTGTCCACCCTGCGTTACCTGGCGGGCGGCCGTCCCAAGCAGGTCCGGTACTGGGCCGCCGAGGCCGTGTCCGGCGCGTTCACCCCGTCGGACGAGGTCGACCGGGTGCTGTGGCTGGCTCCCGGCGCGGCCCGGGACCGGCTCACCCGGCCCCAGGACCGGCTCCTGGTCGACGAGTTGCTCACCGCGCTGCGGCTGCCCGGCACCGCAGGCTGACAAGACCGCCGGCTGACCGACCCGTCGACCGACCGAACCGTCGACTGACCGGAACGTCCGTTTTCGTCCGCCGGAACGGCATGCCGGCGTGCCCTCCCCGTGAGCATTCCGTTACCTCACCAGGCCTTAGACAGGGGTTCACCCCTCGTTCATGTGCGGCCATCGGCTCCTTCACCTGATCTGCCTAATTTCGGCCTTACCGACGCGAGCCGCGCCAAGCGAGCGGGTCCGCGTCCGCGTCACTCAGACTTCGCACGCCGCCGAATTCAGGACGGCGGCTCCCGGAAGGAACTCAAGTGAAGCTTCAGCGCATGAACCGGCGGGCCCTCGCTCTCGGTGCTCTCGCCGTCTCCGGCGCCCTGGCCCTCACGGCGTGCGGCTCCGACGACACCGGCGGCAACAGCGACGGCGGCGGCTCCTCCAACGCCGCGGCGCCGAGCAACGTCAAGTGCGACGACGCCAAGGGGCAGCTGCTCGCCGACGGCTCCTCCGCGCAGAAGAACGCCATCGACGCCTGGGTGAAGCAGTTCACCGCCGCCTGCCAGGGCCTGCAGATCAACTACAAGGGCGGCGGCTCCGGCGCCGGCGTCACCGCGTTCACCCAGGGCCAGGTGGCCTTCGCCGGTTCCGACTCGGCGCTGAAGCCCGACGAGGTCACCGCCTCCAAGAAGGTCTGCTCCGGCGGCCAGGGCATCGACCTGCCGATGGTCGGCGGCCCGATCGCGGTCGGCTACAACGTCAACGGCGTGGACAACCTCGTCCTGGACGCCCCGACCCTGGCGAAGATCTTCAACAACCAGATCACCAACTGGAACGACAAGGCGATCCAGAAGCTGAACCCCGACGCGAAGCTTCCGGACCTCAAGATCCAGGCGTTCCACCGCTCGGACGACTCCGGCACCACGGACAACTTCACCAAGTACCTGATGGCCACCGCCAAGAGCGACTGGCCCTACGACGGCGGCAAGACCTGGCAGGCCAAGGGCGGCCAGTCCGCCTCCGGCTCCTCCGGTGTCGCCCAGCAGGTGAAGCAGACCAACGGCGCCATCGGCTACTTCGAGCTGTCCTACGCCAAGGACGGCCTGAAGACCGTCGACCTCGACACGGGCGCCGCCCAGCCGGTGAAGGCCACCGTCGAGAACGCCACGAAGGCCATCTCCGAGGCCAAGGTCGTCGGCACCGGCAAGGACCTCGCCCTGGACCTGAACTACGCCACCAAGGCCGAGGGCGCCTACCCGATGGTCCTGGTCACCTACGAGATCGTCTGCGACAAGGGCAACAAGTCCGACACGCTGCCCGGCACCAAGGCGTTCCTGCGCTACATCGCCTCCGAGGACGGCCAGAAGATCCTCGCCGAGAACGACTACGCGCCGATCCCCGACGACATCATCGCCCAGGTCCGCACCACCATCGAGAGCCTGAGCTGACCCGCGTGCGGCCCGGCCCCCACCCCGGGACCGGGCCGCACCGTCCGGTGCACCGCCGCCAGTGGCCGTACCCCGCGTACGGCTCCGCAGACCGGAGAACCCGATGGGCACACCCACACAGATAACCGACGCACCTCCCCCCGCCTCACAACCGGCGATCGACAAGCGCGCCACGCGCGGCGCCACCCGGCCCGGAGACCGGATCTTCCTCGGCCTCTCCCGCGGCTCCGGCATCCTGCTGCTGGTGGTCATGGCCGCGATCGCGGTCTTCCTCACCTACCGGGCGACCCTCGCCATCAGCAAGGACGAGGGCAACTTCCTCACCACCTTCCAGTGGGACACCAACCTCGTCCCGCCGAACTTCGGCATCGCCGTCCTGGCCTTCGGCACGGTGGTCTCCTCGATCATCGCCATGGTCATCGCGGTCCCGGTCGCCGTCGCCATCGCCCTGTTCCTCACCCACTACGCCCCCCGCCGGCTGCGCGGCCCGATCGCCTACGTGATCGACCTGCTCGCCGCCGTGCCGTCGATCGTCTACGGCCTGTGGGGCGCCCTGGTCCTCGTCCCGCACATGAACGGCCTGTTCGGCTGGCTGGACGACTACCTCGGCTGGACCGGCGTCTTCTCCTGGGAGGGCGGCGCGCCCCGCTCGATGCTGACCGTCGGCATCCTGCTCGCGATCATGATCCTGCCGATCATCACCAACGTGAGCCGCGAGGTCTTCCGCCAGGTCCCGCAGATGCACGAGGAGGCCGCGCTGGCGCTCGGCGCCACCCGCTGGGAGGTGATCCGCATGGCGGTCATCCCCTTCGGCCGCTCCGGCGTCATCTCCGCCTCGATGCTCGGCCTCGGCCGCGCCCTCGGCGAGACCATGGCCGTCGCCACGGTGCTCTCCCCGACCTTCGACATCCAGGCCAGCCTGCTGGACCCGGGCGGCGGCACGTTCGCCCAGAACATCGCCAGCAAGTTCGGTGAGGCCACCGAGTTCGGCCGCGACGCGCTGATCGCCTCCGGCCTGGTCCTGTTCGTCATCACCCTGCTGGTCAACGGCGCGGCCCGCGCGATCATCGCCCGCCGCAAGGAGTACTCGGGGGCCAACGCATGAGCACCGCAACCCTGACCCCCAAGGGCCCCAGCACCCTGCGCGGCGCCCGCCTGCCCAAGTGGTCGCCCTACGCCATCGCCGGCGGCTCGATCGCCCTCGCGATCGGCATCGGCCTCGCCGCCGGACTGCACAGCCGCGTCCAGTGGGGCCTGATCGCCGCCATCCTCTACGTCGTCGGCACATACGCCATCGCCACGGCCGTCGAGGGCAAGCGGCAGGCCAAGGACCGCATCGCCACCTCCCTGGTCTGGGTCGCCTTCCTGCTCGCCGTCGTGCCGCTGGCCTCGCTGGTCTGGTCGACCGTCGTGCGCGGCGTGAAGGTCCTCGACGTCTACTTCCTGACGCACTCCATGGGCGTCGTGGCCGACACCGAACCCGGCGGCGGCATCTACCACGCCATCCTCGGCACCCTGCAGCAGGTCGGACTCGCCACGGTGATCGCCGCGCCGATCGGCGTGCTCACGGCGATCTACCTCGTCGAGTACGGCCGGGGCAACCTCTCCAAGGCCATCACGTTCTTCGTCGACGTCATGACCGGCATCCCGTCGATCGTCGCGGGCCTGTTCATCCTCAGCCTCATGCTGATGTTCGACATGCAGCCCTTCGGCTTCGCCGGCTCGCTGGCCCTGGCCATCCTGATGATGCCGGTGGTCGTCCGCTCCACGGAGGAAATGCTCAAGCTCGTCCCGAACGAGCTGCGCGAGGCCTCCCTGGCGCTCGGCGTCCCCAAGTGGCGCACCATCCTGAAGGTGGTCCTGCCGACCTCCATCGGCGGCATCACGACCGGCATCATGCTCGCCATCGCCCGCATCACCGGCGAGACCGCCCCGGTGCTGCTGCTGGTCTGGGGCAACGCGTTCATCAACGCCAACCCCTTCGAGGGCGCGCAGGCCTCGCTGCCGCTGTACATCTACCAGCAGTACGCGAACAGCGCGGGCTCCGGTGCGGCGTACGACCGCGCCTGGGCGGCCTCGCTGACCCTCATCGCCTTCGTGATGCTCCTGAACCTGGTGGCCCGCGGCATCGCCCGCTGGAAGGCCCCGAGCACCGGTCGCTGAAGCGTCAATCTGCGGCTACCACCGCGCGGGGCCACACAGCGACCCCCAGACACTTGGAAGTGAAGAAGCAATGGCCAAGCGAATCGACGTCAGCGGACTGACCGCCTACTACGGCTCCCACAAGGCGATCGAGGACATCTCGATGACCGTCGAGCCGCGCTCGGTGACGGCGTTCATCGGCCCCTCCGGCTGCGGCAAGTCGACGTTCCTGCGCACCCTGAACCGCATGCACGAGGTCACCTCGGGCGGCCGCGTCGAGGGCAAGGTGCTCCTGGACGACGAGGACCTCTACGGCACGGGCATCGACCCGGTGTCGGTCCGCCGCGAGGTCGGCATGGTGTTCCAGCGGCCGAACCCGTTCCCCACGATGTCGATCTTCGACAACGTCGCGGCGGGCCTGCGGCTGAACGGCAACTACAAGAAGAGCGAGCTCGCCGACATCGTCGAGCGCTCCCTCAAGGGCGCGAACCTCTGGAACGAGGTCAAGGACCGCCTGAACAAGCCCGGCTCGGGTCTGTCCGGCGGCCAGCAGCAGCGCCTGTGCATCGCCCGCGCCATCGCGGTCGAGCCGAACGTCCTGCTCATGGACGAGCCCTGCTCGGCCCTCGACCCCATCTCCACGCTGGCGATCGAGGACCTGATCGGCGAGCTCAAGGAGCGCTTCACGATCGTCATCGTGACGCACAACATGCAGCAGGCGGCCCGCGTCTCGGACCGCACGGCGTTCTTCAACCTCGCGGCGGTCGGCCAGCCCGGCCGGCTCATCGAGATCGACGAGACGGAGCGCATCTTCTCCAACCCGTCGGTCCAGGCCACCGAGGACTACATCTCCGGCCGCTTCGGCTGACCGCCCCCCTGCTCCTCGCGGTGCTGCATGGCGGTGCCACCGCGAGGCCGAAAAAGGGCCCGCCCCCACTCCCGGGGGCGGGCCCTCTCGCGTCGTACGGGCGGTGCAGGCGTCCTACAGGAACGCCAGGTTCACGATCCCGAAGGACGCCGCGGCCACCAGGGCGGCGGCCGGCATCGTGATGAACCAGCCCAGGATGATGTTCTTGGCGACTCCCCAGCGCACCGCGTTCACGCGCTTGGTGGCGCCCACGCCCATGATGGCGGAGGTGATCACGTGGGTGGTGGAGATGGGCGCCTTGAACAGGAACGCCGTGGTGAACATGATCGAGGCGCCGGTGGTCTCCGCGGCGAAGCCCTGCGGCGGGTCCAGCTCGATGATCTTGCGGCCCAGGGTCCGCATGATGCGCCAGCCGCCCGCGTAGGTGCCCAGCGACAGCATCACCGCACAGACGATCTTGACCCACACCGGGATCGGGTCGCCGTAGTCCTCGACGTCGGCGATGACGAGGGCCATCACCACGATGCCCATGGTCTTCTGCGCGTCCTGCAGACCGTGGCCGAGGGCCATGCCGGCCGCGGACACCGTCTGGGCTATGCGGAAACCGCGCTTGGCCTTGTGCGGGTTGGAGCGCCGGAACAGCCACAGGATGGCCGTCATCACCAGGTAACCGGCGATCAGGCCGACCACCGGCGAGATGAACATCGGGATGACGACCTTGTCCAGCACGCCGTGCCAGTAGACCGTCGTGCCGCCGGCCAGCGCCGCGCCCACCATGCCGCCGAACAGCGCGTGGGAGGACGAGGAGGGCAGGCCGAAGTACCAGGTGACGAGGTTCCAGGTGATCGCGCCGACGAGCGCGGCGAAGAGGATGCCCATCCCCTTCGAGCCCTCGGGCGTCTGGATCAGCCCCTCGCTGACGGTCTTGGCGACTCCCGAGCCCAGGAAGGCGCCGGCCAGGTTCATCACGGCGGCCATCGCCAGCGCGGCCTTCGGCGTCAGCGCCCGCGTGGACACGGACGTGGCGATGGCGTTCGCCGAGTCGTGGAAGCCGTTGGTGTACGTGAAGAAGAGCGCGACCCCGATGGTCGCGATCAGCGCGAAGGTGTCCATGAAGGGCTCAGGACTCCTTGACGGCGATGGTCTCCACCGTGTTCGCCACGTGCTCGAACGCGTCCGCCGCTTCCTCCAGCACGTCCACGATCTGCTTCAGCTTCAGCACGTCCATGGCGTCGTACTTGCCGTTGAAGAGATGCGCGAGCAGCTTGCGGTGGATCTGGTCGGCCTGGTTCTCCAGACGGTTGACCTCGATCCAGTACTCCGTGAGGTTCTCCATCGTCCGCAGGTGCGGCATCGCCTCGGCGGTCAGCTCCGCCGCGCGCGCCAGCACCTCGATCTGCTGGTCGACGCCCTTGGGCAGTTCCTCGACGTTGTAGAGGACGACCAGGTCGACGGCCTCCTCCATGAAGTCCATGATGTCGTCGAGGGACGAGGCGAGGGAGTAGATGTCCTCGCGGTCGAACGGCGTGATGAACGAGGAGTTCAGCTGGTGGAAGATCGCGTGCGTGGCGTCGTCACCTGCGTGTTCCGCGGCCCGCATACGCTCTGCGATCTCGGCCCGGGCGGAAGAGTCCGCCCCGAGCAGTTCCATCAGGAGCTTCGAGCCCGTGACGATGTTGTCCGCGGAGGCGGCGAACATGTCGTAGAAGCTCGTCTCCCTGGGGGTCAGACGAAAGCGCACGTGGGGTCCTCGGGGTGCTTCGGTTTCGGTCAGGCTGATGCTAGGCGCAACATCCGGCCACGGCTATCGGGCCGCCCACCAGTGTCGCCCATCGGGCACAGTGCTGAGCACGGGGGCGGCCCCAGGCCCGTATACCCGGGAAACTTCGGTACCATATACCCAGTAGGGGTATATGTCGGCGCACTGCCCACCAGGAGGACGCGATGACCGACGTGACCGACACGACAGATGTCGCGCATGTCACCCACGGCACCGCCGACACCACCGGCGCGGACGCCGTGACCGACCACGACCACGGGGTGCACGGGTACCACAAGCAGAAGGACGAGCACCTCAAGCGGCTGCGCCGCATCGAGGGCCAGATCCGCGGCCTGCAGCGCATGGTCGACGAGGACGTCTACTGCATCGACATACTCACGCAGGTCTCCGCCTCCACCAAGGCCCTGCAGTCCTTCGCGCTGCAACTGCTGGAGGAGCACCTGCGGCACTGCGTGGCCGACGCGGCCCTCAAGGGCGGTGACGAGATCGACGCCAAGGTGAAGGAGGCGACCCAGGCGATCGCCCGCATGCTGCGGACCTGACCCGGGCCCTGCCGTTCAGCGCCCGGAGGCTGCGCGCTCCTCGGCCACGTTCAGCACCTCGTCGATGCTCTCCAGGCTGAGCCGCTCCTGCGCGGCCGAGGCGGCGATGATGAGCTCGCCGCACAGCTCGATCTCGGCGAGGGCCACGTGGTCCTGAACTGCCGTACCGCCGACCGGAGCCACGCGCGTCACCTCGTCTCTGCCGTTACCGACTTCCTAGAGTAGGGAGCGGCGCACACACCGCGCATGGCACGGACGGGCTAGTTCGCGCCGGTCACTGCTCGGCGATCCGGCCCGCGTAGATGTCGCCGCCCTCCGGCAGCCGGACACGCGCCGGAGCGCCGAAATCGTAGAGCAGCGTGGTCGAGGCGACGGCCACCGGGTTCTTCTGCTGCCCGTTCAGGAAGCTGAAGCGGTGGCGGACCTTGCGGACGCGCCCCTCGTCGTCGAGGTAGACGTCGAAGGGGACCTCCGCCGTGGCGAACCCCTTGCCCGCCGCGCGCAGCGAGCCCGCGCTGCCGTCGGAGGCCCGCCGGGCCGCGGCGCCGAGGTCGGCCGTCCCCCGGTAGTGCCGCACCGCCGTGCCCGCGACCTCGCTCTCGCCCACGTACGTCGCCGTCCGCGTCCCGCGCAGGACCTCCGCCGCCGTGAACGGATCGGTGGCCCCGCCGGTGACGAGGTTGCCGTCGGTCAGGGTCCGGGTGTCCACCCGCACCCACTTGTCCGGCGGGACACCGGCGCCCCGGTTCTTCATGTACAGCGCGCCCGGCGCGAGCAGCTCGGTGATGGGCCGCCTCCCGGTGGGCTGCGCCGGGTCCGGCGGCAGCAGCACCGTCAGCCGGCCCGTGTGGTGGCGGAAGTCGTACACCCCGGCGCCCCGGATCGTCACCCGCGTCCCGCCGGCCGCCATCTCCATCGACGTCCGGGTCCGGGCGCTGCCCGCGTCCACCAGCCGGTCGGCGGCCCCGCGCAGCACGGCCACCGCGTCCCCGCCCCGGGAATCCCCGGCGACGGCGTCCCCGCCCGCGCACCCGCCCGCACCCAGCCCCGTCGCGGCCGCGATCCCGGCCGCGACGAGAGCCGCTCCCGTCCGCCCGCGCCACCGATCCCGCTGCCGCCCAGTCATCGCCTGCCTACCCCCAGCCGGTACGTCCGTCACGGGCCCCCTGTTGTTCCGGTTAACGACGGGTATGTGCCCTCGTCACGCGGGCGCCCACCGCCCGGCACCCGAGCACGTCACCCGGGGTGGGTAACGTGGTCGGCGTGGCGCAGCAGGACGGGCCGGAGCCCGACCCCGATCTCCTCGAACACCGCACGACGACCCAGGAGAAAGGCCGCTTCTGCATGGCCCGGTGCACCTGCGGCTGGTACGGCCCGGCACGACGGGCCCGCAGCCAGGCCCGCACGGACGCGGAACGCCACGCGACGGGCTGAAGCTCACGGCTGCCCCCCGCCACCCGCGCAACGCGCCCTGCCTGTGCGCTGTGCGCTGTGCGCTGTGCGCTGTGCGCTGTGCGCTGTGCGCTGTGCGCTGTGCGCTCCGGCATGGAACCCCCGCCGCCCTCCCCCCGTCTCCCACGGAGGAACCACCGGGAGGCCCCATGGAACGGCGCACAGTCCTCACCGCCGGCACCGCGGCGATCGCCGCCGCCGCGACCCCTTTCAGCACCGCCTGCACCCCGTCGGGCCCCCGCTCCGGGCCCCCGGCCGCCACCCCGCGCACCACCACGGCCTCGAAGTCCACCGCGGCCGACTGGTCCGCGCTGGCCCGCGATCTGGACGGCCCCCTGGTGCGCCCGGGCGACGCGGCCTGGAAGACGGCCCGTCAGCTGTACAACACCCGCTTCGACTCCCTGCGCCCCGCAGCCGTCGCCTACGTCTCCCACACGGACGACATCCGCACGGCCCTGGCCTACGCCCGGGTCCACTCCCTGCGCGTGGCGATCCGCAACGGCGGCCACTCCTACGGCGGCTGGTCCTCCGGCGACGGCCGGCTGATCCTCGACGTGTCGAAGCTCAACCGCGTGCGCGCCTCCGGCGACAGCGCGGTCGTCGGCGCCGGCGCCAAACTCATCGACGTCTACCGCGCCCTCGCCGCGAAGGGCGTCACCATCCCCGCGGGCTCCTGCCCCACGGTCGGGGTCTCCGGGCTGACCCTCGGCGGCGGTCACGGCGTGGTCTCCCGGGCCTACGGCCTGACCTGCGACAGCCTCACCCGGGCCACACTGATCACCGCGGACGGCAAGCAGCTCACCGCGGACTCCCGTGAGAACAAGGACCTGTTCTGGGCCCTGCGGGGAGCGGGCAACGGCAACTTCGGCGTGGTGACCGAGCTGCACTTCAAGACCCACCCGGCGCCCCAGGGTGTCTCGGCGTACCTGTCGTGGCCCTGGTCGAGGGCGGCGGCGGTGGTGCGGGCCTGGCAGGAGTGGGGCCCCGCGCAGCCCGACGAGATCTGGTCGTCCCTGCACCTGGCCAACGCCGCCGGGGGCACGCCCACCGTCTCGGTGGCCGCCTTCTCCCTGGGCACCTACGGCGAGTTGAAGAACGCCGTGGACCGTCTCGCGGACCGGGTCGGTGCCCCGGCGCGCAGCGTCTCCCTGAAGCGCCGCTCGTACGAGGAGTCGATGGAGGTGTACGCGGGCTGCTCCTCGTTCCCGACGGACGCGCAGTGCCATCTGCCCGGGACGACGCCGGGCCGCTCACCGCAGGGGGCTCTGGGTCGCGAGACGTACGCGGCGGCCTCGGACTTCTTCGACCGCTCGCTGTCCGCGGCCGGCATCCGCACGCTGCTGGACGGGATCGCGTCCGTGCGCGGCGGCACCGGCAGCATCGCCCTCACGGCCCTGGGCGGCGCGGTGAACCGCGTCTCCCCCACCGCCACGGCGTTCGTGCACCGCCGTTCGCGGATGCTGGCCCAGTACATCGGCGCCTGGCGGGCCGGGACGAGCGGCACGACCGCCCGCGACTGGCTGGCGTCGGCCCACCGGGCGATGCGCCCGCACGCCTCCGGCGCGGCCTACCAGAACTACACGGACCCGACGCTCACCGACTGGCGCACGGCGTACTACGGGGACGCGGCGACCCGGCTGACCAAGCTGAAGAAGCAGTACGACCCGGACCGCTTCTTCACCCACCCCCAGGCACTGTGACCCCGGGCCCCGCCCGGGGCCGCCTCTAGGCGGCCAGGTCGCGTTCGGAGGTGCGGTCGGTGCGCGCCTCCGGGATCACGGTGTCCCGGCCGGACGCCCCTCCCCGGGCCCGCACCAGCCACCCCGCGCGGGGCGACCGCTCGACCGCCTTCACCAGCGGCGTCAGCAGGGCCATGGCGACGGGCGACAGCAGCAGGGCCACGGCCGTGCCGAGCGCGAAACCGCCCACCACGTCCGTCGGGTAGTGCACTCCCATGTAGACCCGGATGAACCCGCCGAACAGCGCGAGCACCAGTCCGACGAGCCCGAACCTGCGGTTGGCGACGAAGAGTCCGACCGCCAGGGCCATCACGAGCGTGGCGTGGTCGCTGACGAACGAGTAGTCGGTCTTGCCCTGGACGAGCACCTCGAGGCCCTGGTGGTCCAGGAAGGGCCGGGGCCGTTCGACGAAGCCCCGTATCGGCACGTTCACCAGCACCGCGACGCCCGCGGCCAGCGGCGCCCAGACCAGCGCGGCGACCGTGGAGGCCGCGTCCTCGCCGCCGCGCCGCCGCACGGACCACCAGCAGCCGAGCACGAGCGCGACGATGGCGAGCAGCAGCCCGTACTCACCGACGTACTCCATGACCCGGTCGAACCACGGTGGGGCGGCCTTGGCCAGGCCGTTGATGTCGTAGAGCAGGTCGACGTCGGGGTTCGACCCGGAATCGGCGAGTCCAGCCATGGTGCTGCGGCCCCTTCGTCGTCTTGGCGGCGCACCCGTGCGTGCGCCGTGCCTTGCCACCCCCGTGGGTTGTAGATCCGCTTCCGCTGCACGCGTGCGTGACACGCGCTTCCTGACGTCTGCTCGGCTACGACATCAGGAACGCATGGTCCTCGTTGATACGTTCCACACTCCACCGAATGATCACGCAGACGTTATCGAAGAGAGATACGTCGTCGCAGCTCAGGGGGTGGGTTCACGCTCGGTTCACACCGCGGTGGGCAGCGCTTTCGCGCCATCTTCGGTGACGCGGGTGGCCCCGAAGTAGTCGGGCGTGTCGATCGGGTCGAACCGGATGACCGCACCGGTCCGCGGCGCGTCGATCATGTACCCACCGCCGACATAAATGCCGACATGCCGGATGGCCCGGGAATTGGTCAGGTCGTCCGAGAAGAACACCAGGTCGCCGGGGAGCAGTTCGTCCCGCGCGGGGTGCGGCCCCGCGTTGTACTGGTCGTTGGCCACCCGTGGCAGCTTGACGCCGACGCTGGCGTACGCGGCCTGGGTGAGCCCGGAGCAGTCGAAGCGTCCGCCCTGCTCAGGGGTGCCGGTGCCGCCCCAGAGGTACAGCGTGCCGAGCTTCTTCTGCGCGTACTCGATCGCACCCGCGGCCTGCTGCGAGGGATCGACCCGGCCCACGGGCGCGGCGAAGCTCTCGGAGAGGGTGGTGATCCGCTTCACGTAGTTCCGCGTCTCGCTGTACGGCGGCACGCCCCCGTACTTGATGACCGCGTACGCCCCCGCGTTGTAGGCGGCCAGCATGTTTTCGGTCGGATTTCCGCCAACCTTCTTCACGTACGAGGCGAGTTCGCAGTCGTAGGAGGCCGCCGAGGGAATCGCGTCCGCCGGGTCCCACACATCACGGTCCCCGTCCCCGTCGCCGTCGATGCCGTGACTGGCCCAGGTGCCGGGGATGAACTGCGCTATGCCCTGCGCGGCGGCGTGGCTCTGCGCCCGGGGGTTGAAGCCGCTCTCCTGGTACAGCTGCGCCGCGAGCAGCGCGGGGCTGATGGCGGGGCAGAGGTTGCCCCACTGCCGCACGAGGGGCTCGTACGCGGCGGGCACCGACCCCTTGGCCAGCGCTTTCGCCCCGCCGCCCAGGCCGTTGACGACGTTTCCGGCGACGAGGTAGACGCCGATCACGAGCAGCATCACGAAGGCGAGGGCGGAACTGATGGCGACGCCCGCCAGGATCCATGCCTTACGCACCGTCAACCGCCCCTCACAGCCCAGGAGTCCGCGAGCCAGTGTAGAGGCGGGCGCCCCGCACAGGAATGATCACGGGGAGGGGAGTCGGGGCGGACGGGGGAACGGCCGGCGCGGCCGGTACGGGCCGCGGCACGAGCGGCACGGCGGGGGCGCGCACGGCGCATCAAGACGGCACGGACGGCCCGCCGCCGTCCGATGTACGTCAGACGCTCCCCTGGCGCTCCCCACCGGGCAGCGGGTAGCGCGTGCCCGTCAGGTCCTCCGAGACGGTCCACAGCCGCCGGGCCGTCAGCGGGTCGCCGGCCGCGCGGGAGCGGCCGACCAGGGTGGGGGCGCCGCGCATCTCGCCGAGTCCGTCGGGGCCGACGTAGCTCGCGCCGGGCAGGTCCTGGGTCGCGGCGTACAGGGTGGGCAGGGCGCCCGCCCTGTCGTCCTGGGCGAGGAACCGGTTGCCCAGCCGCAGCAGGGCCCGGACCGCCGGGTTGGCCGTTCCGTTCTGGAGATTGGTGGAGGCGTAGCCCGGGTGCGCGGCCAGGGCGCGGACCGCGGAGCCCGACGCGGTCAGCCGGCGCTGGAGCTCCAGGGTGAACAGCAGGTTGGCCAGCTTGGACTGGGCGTAGGCGCGCTGCGGGGTGTAGCGCGACGCCAGGTTCAGGTCGTCGAACTCGATCCGGGCGCGGCCCCAGCGGTGGGCGCCGGAGGAGACGGTGACGACCCGGCCGGTGAGGTGCGGCAGCAGCAGGTTGGTCAGGGCGAAGTGCCCGAGGTGGTTCGTGCCGAACTGCGTCTCGAAGCCGTCTATGGTGCGCTGCTGCGGGAGCATCATCACGCCGGCGTTGTTGACGAGCAGGTGCAGCGGATCCCGCCAGGCCTCGGCGAAGGCCCGCACGGAGGACAGGTCGGCCAGGTCCAGCCGGCGCACCTCGGTGCTGCCCCGGACGGTGGCGGCGGCGGCCCGTCCGCGGTCGGTGTCCCGCACCGCGAGCACGACGTGCGCCCCCGCCCGGGCCAGCGCGTCGGCCGTGGTGAGCCCGATGCCGCTGTTGGCGCCGGTGACGACGGCGGTCCGCCCGGACAGGTCCGGGAGGCGGTCCGCGCGAAAGGTCTCGTTGCTCTGGAGGTCCGTCTTCTCAGCCATGAATCGAATGTAGGCGCCGTCAACAATGCTGTCAATGACAACAATGTCGACGCCGCCAACATCGAGTTACGATGGCGCACATGCCAGACAGCCGCCCCTATCACCACGGAGACCTGCGCTCCACCCTGCTCGCCGGCGCGGAACGCACCCTGCGGGAGAAGGGGGCCGGGGCGCTGTCCCTGCGCGAACTGGCCCGGGAGGCCGGCGTCAGCCACGCCGCGCCCGGCCGCCACTTCAAGGACAAGCAGGCCCTGCTCAACGCCCTGGCACTGACCGGCTACGACCGGCTCGGCCAGGCCCTGGAGAGCGCCGACGACCCGGCGCTCCCGCTGGAGCGGCGGCTGACCGTCCTGGCGCGGGCCTACCTCGCCTTCGCGATCGACCACGGCGAGCTGCTGGAGCTGATGTACGCCCGCAAGCACGAGCCGGACGCCTCCGAGCAGCTGACCGCGGCCGTCGACCGGACCGTGGGCTCCCTGGAGCGGGTCATCGCCGACGCCCAGGAACGCGGCGAGATCGTCGCGGGCGACCCGCACCACATCACCCTGCTGACCGGCGCCACCCTCCAGGGCATCGCCTCCTACGCATCGAGCGGCATGCTCGACCCCGCGAGCGCGCTCGACGGCATCGAGGAGCTCGTCCACCTCCTGCTGCACGGCCTCAAGCCCCGCTGACCCCGGGCGGCCGCATCACGCCGACGGACCACGGCACCACCGCCGCCCGGAGTACACCCACGGGGCCACCGACCCACCCCCGGCCCGCCCGCCGCTCCGTGACGCACCGTCACGGCCACATGCCGAGCCGGGCCGTGGCGGGTAGCCTTCATCCGGGAAGCACCGGCGCGACCCTCACCCGATCAGCCGTCAGAAACCGTCCGTGAAGGTGAGCAAGGCCGCAGGAGGGCACAACGACGGAACCACACACCAGGTTCCGCTCCCACCTCATTGCCCGGGGTGACCCGCCGTGATACACAGAGTGACCATACGATCCTTCGTACACCGTTCGCCGTCCCCCTCCCGGGCCGGCACCGAAACGGTGGCAAGGTTTTCGTACGAAACCCGTCCATCAATGACGCCAAGTCGACATACGACGGCATCATTGTCGGCGAGAATGATGCCTGACCTCTGCATGCCCGCAGGGGATGCGGAACTACCCACCAGGGGCGGTGACTTACATGCTCTTTGCGGCCGACAAGGGAGACATCAACACCATCATCGGCGGGATCGCTCCGGACTGGGGCCCCTTCGGCAGCCTGGGCACCGAGGCGAAGACGATGGTCCAGGTCGTGATGGCGTTCGCCATCCTGATCTGTCTCGGCATCGCCGTCTGGGGCGCCGCCAAGCAGCGCATCGGGGCGACGGCCCTGCGGGACACCTTCAGCGCGGAGCAGGGCAAGGGCCTCATCATCGCGGGCCTGACCGGCGTCTTCATCATCGGTTCCCTGGGCACGCTGTTCACGATCGTGTACGGCATGGCCGTGTAGGCCGGGCACCGTCCGTCCCGGCCGGCACGCCCGGCTCCCCCGCCCACCCCACCCGCCCGTCGTGCCCACCGGCTGAGGTTGCGTTTCCCTGATGTCGAGTCACCACACCGCGCCCGCGCGGGAACCAGCACGGCTACCGTCGTACGTGGAGTACGTGCACTGCGACCGGTACGAAGTGTTTCCGCACGACGTCGAGGGGGCGTACGCGGCATGAGTCTCGGTGACGAACGGGAGTCCTCCGGGGGCTACGGCGGCACGGGCCAGACCCGCACCCGCCTGCCCGACACGGACTCCGACCCCTACGGCACGCCGCGCCGCGGCCCCCGCTCCTCGTCCCGCAGCCTGGTCACGGTCGTCGGCGTGGTGGTCCTCCTGATCGCCGCGATCGCGTTCGCCAACCGGGGCGACGGCGACGCGTCGGACGCCGACGGCAGCACGGACAAACCGGAAACAGCGGCAACGGCCCCTTCGGGGAAGCGACCCGTCGAGACCAAATCGGCCGAGGGAATCCCGTCCGGCTTCGCACAGGACCAGGAGGGGGCCGAGAGCGCCGCCGCGAACTACGCCGTGGTCCTGGTGTCCGCCGACATCCTCAAGCCCGCGCGGCGGCCCGGGATCGTACGCCAGGTCTTCGACGCCGGGAAGGCCGCCGAGCTGCAGAGCACCCTCGACCGGGTCTACGACAAGGCGTTCCTCACCAAGGTCGGCCTGGACGAGAACGGCGACGCGCCCAAGGGCAGCACCTATGTCTCCCGCACCATGCCGGTCGGCACCAGGACCACCGACTACTCCGGTGGCACCGCCACCGTCGAAGTCTGGTGCACGGGCGTCTACGGAATGACCGGGGAAGCCTCGCAGACCCCCGTCACCAGCGACTGGTTCACCATGACCCTCCAACTGCGCTGGAAGGACAGCGACTGGAAGGTCGACAGCTTCGCCCAGAAGGACGGCCCCGCGCCGGTCAACGGCGACAACAAGGTGTCGACGTCGGACGCCATCTCCAAGGCCACCGAGGAGTTCGGAGGGTTCACATATGCCCGGTAGCCCGCGCCGTGCAGTGAAGGTCGCCGCAACCCTCACCGCCGTCCAGACCGCCCTGGTCCTGTTCGCCGCCCGGGCGGCCGCCGCCCCCACGCCGACACCCAGCCCCAGCAGCGACAACTGCTCCCTGCTCTCCGGCAGGGCCCGCGAGATCTGCGAAGGCGACACCGGGAGCGGTGGAGGCGGGGGTGGGGGGACCAACCGGATCAACCCCACCTCGGCCCTCGACCCCCTCTCCTCCCTCGCCAAAGGCTGTGCCGACGCCGCCTCCTGGACCGTCGACAAGCTCAGCGACGCCGTACAGGAGACCGCCAACGTCGACTTCACCAACCCCAAGTTCCTCCAGCAGTACGCCGTCGTCTTCGCCGCCTCGACGATCCTCACCCTCGTGCTGTGGATCCTGGCCGTCGCCAAGCGCGCGGTACGCGGCGTCCCCCTCGGCACCGCCCTGTCCGAAGCCGTCGGCTTCCTCTGGCTGACCGTCCTCGCCTCCGCCTTCACCCCGCTGATCCTCTACACCGTCGTCTCGGCCACCGACGGCATCACCCAGGTGCTCGCGAAGGCGACCGGCGACCAGACCGACGCCTTCTTCGGCACCTTCTCCGAAGCCCTGAAGAAGGGCGAGGACATCGGCGGCGGCCCGATCATGCTGATCGTCGTCTCCCTGGTCAGCATCCTCGCCGCCGGAGTGCTCTGGCTGGAACTCGTCATCCGCGCGGCCCTGCTGTACGTCGGCGCCCTCCTCGGCACCGTCGTCTACGCCGGCCTCGTCGACAAGAACCTCTGGGGCCACGTCCGCCGCTGGGCGGGCATCATGATCGCGGTGATCCTCGTCAAGCCCGTCATCGTGATCGTGCTCGGCCTCGCCGGCGCGCTCTCCGCCGACGACGGCCCCGACGCCTTCTCCGCCGTCGTCTCCGGCCTGGCCATCATCCTGCTCGCCATCTTCGCCAGCGCGATGATCTACCGCTTCGTCCCCGGCTTCGGCGACGAGATCGCCGGCTCCCGCAACAACCGCATCATGCAGGGCGCCGAGAGCAAGGCCGCGGCCGTCATCAGCTCCCCCGCGTCCCTGGTCGCGCAGGGCATCAAGACCCACAGCACCCGCGCCGACCACCACGGCGGAGGCGGCCAGTCCGCCGCCCCCCGCCCCAGCAACCCCGCATCCGGCGGGGTCGCCGCGCACAGCACGCGCCCCTCGAACGGCGGCGGCGGAACTGTCCCCTCCGCCGCACCCGCACCCCGTTCGGGCAGCCCCGTCAACACACCCCACGCAGGCAACACCCGCAACAGCAGTACCAACCGCACGGGAGGTGAAGGGCGTTGACGACCGAGTCCCACATGTCCCATCCGGTCACGCCCCGCCGTACGTATCTGATCGGCCGCGCCCGGCCGAACGCGATCATCGGCCGCAACCGCGAGACGGGCGAGATCGCCCTCATCGTCGTGGGCGCGTTCCTCGGCATGATGTGCGGGCTCCTCGTCCCCGTGCTGTCCCTGCGCATCGTGCTGCTCGCCGGCTTCCCGATGCTGGCGCTGGCCGCGGTGTACGTGCCGTACAAGCACCGCACGTTCTACAAGTGGTTCGAGATCAACCGCAGCTACAAGCGGACCCTGAAGCGCAACTCCAGCTACCGCTCCACCGCCGTCGAGGCCGGCACCCGCCTCGACGGACGCGAGATCGAGGTCGGCCCGCCCCCCGGCATCGGCCGCATCACCTGGCTGTCCGCCCCCTTCGGGCCCGACGAGATCGCCGTCCTGCTGCACGCCGACCGCAAGACCGTCACCGCCGCCATCGAGATCGAGGGCCCCGGCGTCGGCCTGCGCGACAGCGAGGACCAGGAGGCCCTGGTCGACCGCTTCGGCACCCTGCTCAAGCACGTGGCCAACGGCGACGGCTTCGTCACCCGCCTGCAGATGCTCGCCCGCACCCTCCCCGCCGACCCCGACGCCCACGCCAAGGACGTCGCCGTCCGCGGGGACGACAGGTCCCTGCCCTGGCTGCAGGAGTCCTACGACCAGCTCCAGTCCATGGTGTCGACCAGCAGCGAGCAGCACCGCGCCTACCTGGTCGCCTGCATGCACTACAACCGCGAGCTCGCCGCCGAGGCCAACGCCATGGCCCGGGCCGCCCGCGCCCACGGCGGCAAGGTCGACCGCGACGCCGGACTCGCCGTCGTCATGGCCCGCGAGCTCACCGACATCTGCTCGCGCCTGCAGGAGGCCGACATCCGCGTCCGCCAGCCGCTCGGCCAGAGCCGGCTGTCCTCGCTGATCCACTCCATGTACGACCCGGACCACCCCATCGACCACATCCAGGCGATGACCAAGCGCAACGCCTGGCCCGCCGAACTGGACGCCACCGAGCCCACCTACCTCCAGGCCAAGACCCGCGAGTCCTCCACCCGCGCCCCCTGGTGCCACGCCACGGCCTGGGTGAAGGAGTGGCCGATGACCCCCGTCGGCGTCAATTTCCTCGCCCCGCTGCTCGTCCACACCCCGGACGTGATCCGCACGGTCGCCGTCACCATGGACCTCGAACCCACCGAGGTCGCCATCGAGCGCATGCTCACCGAGAAGACCAACGACGCGGCCGAGGCGTCCCGTGCCGCCAAGATGAACCGCACGGTCGACCCGCGCGACGTCGCCGCCCACTCCCGGCTCGACCAGCGCGGCGAGGACCTCGCCAGCGGCGCCGCCGGCGTCAACCTCGTCGGCTACATCACCGTCTCCTCCCGTTCCCCCGACGCCCTCGCCCGCGACAAGCGGACGATAAGGGCCTCGGCCGGAAAGTCGTACCTCAAGCTCGAATGGTGCGACCGCGAGCACCACCGCGCCTTCGTGAACACCCTTCCCTTCGCCACCGGCATCCGGAGGTAGGACCTGATGCGGGATCCGCTGTCCGTCCTCACCGAGGCCTTCACGTCCTTCCTCTTCGGGAAGGTCGAGACGACCCGGCTCCCGGTGCGCACGTCCACGGGCCAGGCCCAGGCGGTCTACCTCCCGACCGCCGCCCCCGGCCTCGGCGACTCCGGCGTCATCATCGGCCGCGAGGTCTACTCGGGCAAGGGCTACATCTACGACCCCTTCCAGCTCTACGGCCAGCAGCTGCCCGCCCCCCACTGGCTGGTCCTCGGCGAGTCCGGCAACGGCAAGTCGGCGCTGGAGAAGACGTACGTCCTGCGCCAGCTCCGCTTCCGCGACCGCCAGGTCGTCGTCCTGGACGCCCAGGGCGAGGACGGCGTCGGCGAGTGGAACCTCATCGCGCAGGAGCTGGGGATAACTCCCATCCGCCTGGACCCGACGGCGGCCCTGGACATGGGCATCCGCCTCAACCCGCTCGACCCCGCGATCACCACCACGGGCCAGCTGGCCCTGCTCCGGACGATCATCGAGGTCGCCATGGGCCACGGCCTGGACGAACGCTCCGGCTTCGCCCTCAAGGTCGCCCACGCCTACGTCAACGAGACGATCACCGACCGCCAGCCGGTCCTCACCGACATCGTCGAGCAACTGCGCCACCCCGAGCCCAAGTCCGCCGAGGCCATGAACGTCGCCATAGACGACGTCCGCGCCTGGGGCCTGGACGTGGCGCTCGTCCTGGACCGGCTCGTCGACGGTGACCTGCGCGGCATGTTCGACGGCCCCACCACGGTCGGCATCGACCTGGACGCGCCGCTGATCGTCTTCGACCTGTCCCACATCGACCGCAACTCCATCGCCATGCCCATCCTCATGGCGATCGTCGGCGTGTGGCTGGAGCACACCTGGATCCGCCCCGACCGGAAGAAGCGCATCTTCCTCGTCGAGGAGGCCTGGCACATCATCAACAGCCCCTTCGTGGCACAGCTGTTCCAGCGCCTGCTGAAGTTCGGCCGACGGCTGGGTCTGTCGTTCGTCGCGGTCGTCCACCACCTGTCCGACGTCGTCGACGGCGCCGCCGCCAAGGAGGCCGCGGCGATCCTCAAGATGGCCTCGACCAGGACGATCTACGCCCAGAAGGCCGACGAGGCCAGAGCCACCGGCCGTGTCCTCGGCCTGCCCCGCTGGGCCGTCGAGATCATCCCGAGCCTCACCCCGGGCATCGCCGTCTGGGACGTCAACGGCAACGTCCAGGTCGTCAAACACCTGATCACCGAGACCGAACGCCCCCTGGTCTTCACCGACCGTGCGATGACCGAGTCCTCCATCGACCACGCGGACGACGCCCTGCGCGCCGCCGAGCGCGAGGCGGAGGCACGGGCCGCGGCCTTCGTGGAACACCACTTGGGCGACTCCGAATCGACGGTGGCGTAAGGGGCGGCGCGTGAGACCGGACGACCCCCGCAGCCGGCGGGACACCCAGGGCGGCATCCCCGACGGCCTGCTGATCGGCATACTCGCGCTGCTCCTCGGCACGACCCTGCTGGTGTGGACGGCCACGGGCCTCGCCGGCCTGTTCGCCCACGGCTCCTGGCCGTCCGGAGTCACCTTCACGCGCACGCCCCTGGCCATGCGCGAACTCATCGCCCACCCCCAGGACATCACCGGCGCCTGGCCCGCCACGCCCCCCGGCGACCTCTCCGGCTACGGCCTCTTCTGGGGCCTGTTCATCGGCCAGCTGATGCTGCTGTTCGTCCTGACCGTCTTCGCGATGGGCACTCTGGCCCGCTGGAGAGCGGTCCGCGCCCAACGCCGCCACGACGAGGCGAGGGCGGCGGACGACCGGTACGAGGCGACACCCCCGGCCCACCACGACGTACCGGCGACGCCCCGGCCCGGCGCCCCGGCCGCAGGACACGACGTACCGGCGGCCCACACCGCCCCGGCACAGCACGACGTACCCGACGCGGCCCGGCACGGCGTCCCGGGCGCCCCGGCCCACGACCTGCCGGCGACCGTCCCGCACCTGTCACCCACCCCGGCACCCACCGCCACCGACCTGCCGGCCCCGGCGGCGCAACCCGCCACCACCCCGGCCCCGGCCGCCCAGACCGGCCCCCACGACCTGCCCCCACCGCGCCGGGCCACGGCCCCCACCGCCCCGGCGCCGCTGTTCGCCCGCGGAGGACCCGGAGGAGGGCCCGGCGCGGGGCCCGGCGGATGGACGAAGGTCTTCGTGGCCCCCAGGGAAACCCGCCGCACCACCGCCGCCCAGGCCGTACGCGACGCCGAGGGCCCCGCCCTGGTCGTCACCTCCGACCCCGCCCTCTGGCAGGAGACGAAGGACGCCAGGTCGAAACTCGGCCCCACCCACCTCTACGACCCGGCCCACCTCTGCGACACCCCGGCCCGCCTGCACTGGTCCCCCACCACCGGCTGCGAGGACCGGGACACGGCAGCCGCACGGGCCACCGCTCTCCTCACCCCCGTCCGCCCCACCGCCAAGCTCGACCAGGCGGTCAGCGACACGGCCGCCACCCTGCTGCGGAGCTACCTGCACGCCGCCGCCATCGACGGCCGCACCGTCCGCCACGTCCACCGCTGGTCCCAGGGCACCCAGATCCAGGACGCCGTACGCATCCTGCGCACCAGCCCCAAGGCGGCCCCCGGCTCCGCCGGCGAACTCGAAGGGGCCCTCACCGCCCACCCCGAACGCCGCGACGTGGCCCAGCAGCTGACGACCCGTGCCCTGGCGGCCCTCTCCACGGTCAATATCCGCGAGGCCTGCACTCCCAACCGAAATGATGCCCTCGCCTTGGATTCCTTCGTCCACGAAGGGGGAACGCTTTACGTGGTGGGGGAATCCATCGAGGACCCCAGGACGAACCCGGGCGCGATGCCCTTCCTGACGGCCCTCGTCTCAAGCGTGGTCGAGCGCGGCCGGCACATGGCCGAACGGTCATCGGCCGGTCGCCTCGACCCACCAATGACGCTCGTCCTCGACGACGTCGCCGCCGTGGCCCCGCTCCCCCAGCTCCCGGAGCTGCTGGCCACCGGAGCGGACCGGGGCCTGCCGACCCTGGCCCTGCTCCGGTCCGCCGAACAGGGCAGGTCCCGCTGGCCCCACGACGAACTGCCGGTGTAGCGACCCGGCCGGGCCGGCACCGGACCGGCCCCCGGGCACACCGTCCCCTCACTCCCGCGAGGGTCACTCCCGCTCGAGCACGAACTCCAACTCCCGCTCCCCGGCGTCCCCGAGCGGCACCGTGAGCCCGCTCGGCGAGAACCCGGCCCGCCGGTAGAACCGCTGCGCCCGCCCGTTGTCCTCGTGCACGATGAGCCGCACCCGTTCCAGACCCCGCCCCCACGCCCACTCGAGGGCCGCGTCGAACAGCACCTCGGTCAGCCCGCTCCCCCGCTCCTCGGGCCGTACGAAGACCGCGACGACATGCCCCTGTTTCCGCTCCACCGGAAACCCGGCCCAGTCGGTCGTCCCGGGCTCCTCCACCAGCACGGTCAGCGTCCCGACCCACCGCCCGTCCGGCGCCTCGGCGATGATCTGCTGTGCCCGGTCGGCCCCCTCGGCGGCCCCCGCCGTCCGCTCCCGCCAGAACGCGTCCGGCTTGGCCGCGGCCTCCTCGTACGTCTCCAGGAAGGCCAGGTGCGCCACCGGGTCCCGGAGCGCCGCGAGCCGCAGCTCCTTGGCCGCGGGCCACTCATCAGCACGAACGGACCGGATCACATAGCTCATACGGCCACGGTAGTACCCGGGTACGACACCCCTCACCCGGATTACCGCCGCCGGTCCGACGACCGCGGCCCCCACCCGGACGAGCATCGCGCGGTGGCGACCGGTGAGGCCGGTCGTGGCCCGCAGCCCCACGCGCCGCCTGCCCTGACCGACCGGGAACGAGCGATCCTCGCGAAACTGATGGAGCAGTCCTGAAACGCAGAAAACCCCCGCATCTTTCGATGCGGGGGTTTTCCCAACAATTGTTCGGCGGCGTCCTACTCTCCCACAGGGTCCCCCCTGCAGTACCA
>NZ_JBVHPJ010000017.1:0-144156 GCF_055567995.1 Streptomyces sp. NPDC026246
GGCGGCATCGAGAAGCAGGACGGCACGGGCAACATCTCCTACGACCCGGCCAACCACGAGTTCATGGTCCGCACCCGCCAGGCCAAGATCGACGGTATCGACGTCCCCGACGTCGAGGTCGACGACCCGGACGGCGCCCGCACCCTGGTGCTGGGCTGGGGCTCCACGTACGGGCCGATCACCGCGGCGGTGCGGCGGCTGCGCAGGGCCGGGGAGTCGGTCGCGCAGGCGCACCTGCGTCACCTGAACCCCTTCCCGCGGAATCTGGGCGCGGTGCTGGAGCGTTACGACAAGGTGGTGGTCCCCGAGATGAACCTCGGGCAGCTCGCCACGCTGATCCGGGCGAAGTACCTGGTCGACGCCCGCTCGTACAACCAGGTCAACGGCATGCCGTTCAAGGCGGAGCAGCTCGCCGCGGCGCTGAAGGAGGCCATTGATGGCTGAGACGTCCACGACAGGCACCCGCACCGTCGAGGCGCTGTCCCTGGTCCCCAAGGCCGAGGGCAGGCAGTCGATGAAGGACTTCAAGTCCGATCAGGAAGTGCGCTGGTGCCCGGGCTGCGGCGACTACGCCATCCTCGCCGCGGTGCAGGGCTTCATGCCCGAGCTGGGCCTGGCGAAGGAGAACATCGTCTTCGTCTCGGGCATCGGCTGCTCCTCGCGCTTCCCGTACTACATGAACACCTACGGGATGCACTCCATCCACGGCCGCGCCCCGGCCATCGCCACCGGCCTGGCCGGCTCCCGCCGGGACCTGTCGGTGTGGGTCGTCACCGGTGACGGGGACGCGCTGTCCATCGGCGGCAACCACCTGATCCACGCCCTGCGGCGCAACGTCAACCTCAAGATCCTGCTGTTCAACAACCGCATCTACGGCCTGACCAAGGGCCAGTACTCGCCCACCTCCGAGGTCGGCAAGATCACCAAATCGACGCCGATGGGCTCGCTGGACGCCCCGTTCAACCCGGTGTCGCTGGCCATCGGCGCGGAGGCGTCGTTCGTGGCCCGCACGGTGGACTCCGACCGCAAGCACCTCACCGAGGTGCTGCGCCAGGCCGCCGCCCACGAGGGCACCGCCCTGATCGAGATCTACCAGAACTGCAACATCTTCAACGACGGCGCCTTCGACGCCCTGAAGGACAAGCAGCAGGCCGAGGAGGCCGTGATCCGCCTGGAGCACGGGCAGCCGATCCGCTTCGGCGCCGACCAGGCCAAGGGCGTCGTGCGCGACCAGCTGACCGGGGATCTGAAGGTGGTCGCGGTGACGCCGGACAACGAGGGCCAGGTCCTCGTCCACGACGCGCACGCCCCCTCCCCGACCACGGCCTTCGCGCTGTCCCGGCTGGCCGACCCGGACACCCTGCACCACACCCCGATCGGTGTGTTCCGCTCGGTCGACCGGCCCGTCTACGACACGCAGATGACCGACCAGCTGGACACCGCGATCGAGCAGCACGGCAAGGGCGATCTGGCGGCCCTGCTGGCGGGCGGCGACACCTGGACCGTCGTCGGCTGACCCTGCCGAAGAGCACTCCGGCGAGGCCCGGGACCGCTAGGAGGCGGCCCGGGCCTCGTCGTACGCCCGGCGCGCCTGCTCCACGTCGTCCATGCGGCGGTGGGTCCAGCTCGCCAGGGACCGGACCTGCTCGGCGGCCTCGCGGCCGAGGGCGGTGAGGGAGTAGTCGACGCGCGGGGGGATGACGGGCTTGGCGTCGCGGTGGACCAGGCCGTCCCGCTCCAGGGTCTGGAGCGTCTGCGTGAGCATCTTCTCGCTGACCGCGCGGCCCCCGGCGGTGCCGACGGCCCGGCGCAGCTCACTGAAGCGGTACGACCGCTCCAGGAGCGCGATCAGGGCGAGTACGCCCCAGCGGCTGGTGACGTGTTCCAGGACGAGCCGGTGCGGGCACAGGGTCTCATCCCCGCGATCACTTACTGACATGCCAGTACCTTACTTCAAAGTGGGTACTTACGAAAAGTAAGCGCCGCTCCTAGGGTTAGTGACATCACACCCCACAAGGAGAGTCATCCCATGAGCATCGTCGTCACCGGAGCCACCGGGCACCTCGGCCGCCTCGTCGTGGAGCAGCTGCTGGAGAAGGTCCCCGCCGAGCGGATCACGGCCGTCGTACGCACCCCGGAGAAGGCCACCGGCCTCGCGGAGCGCGGTGTGCGGATCGCCGTGGCCGACTACAACGACCCGGCGTCCTTCGACGGCCTCTTCGCGGCGGGCGACAAGGTGCTGCTGGTGTCGGGCAACGAGTTCGACAAGGGCCGGGTGCAGCAGCACACGGTCGTCATCGAGGCGGCCAGGGCGGCCGGTGTGTCCCTGCTCGCCTACACCAGCGCGCCCAGCAGCCTGACCGCCGCGCTCGCCGACGACCACCGGGGCACCGAGAAGGCCCTGCTGGACTCCGGCGTGCCCTACACGCTGCTGCGCAACGGCTGGTACCACGAGAACTACACCGAGAACCTCGCCCCGGTGCTGGCGCACGACGCGGTGGTCGCCGCCGCGGGCGACGGCAGGGTCTCCTCCGCCTCCCGCGCCGACTACGCCGCCGCGGCCGTCGCCGTACTGACCGGCGAAGGACACGAGAACACGGCGTACGAGCTGGGCGGCGACACCGCCTGGAGCTTCGCCGAGTACGCGGCCGAGCTGAGCAGGCAGACCGGGAAGGACATCGCCTACCACGCCGTCTCCCCCGAGGCCCTGGTCACCGTCCTGACGGGCGCGGGCGTGCCCGAGCCCTTCGCGCAGATCCTCGCGGGGGTCGACGTCTCCATCGGGCAGGGCGAGCTGGTCGTCCCCGGCGGCGACCTGTCCCGGCTGATCGGTCGCCCGACCACCCCCCTCTCCGAGGCCCTCGCCACGGCCCTCGACGGCTGACACCCGGGCTCGTCACCACGCTCACGGGCCCCGCGCCGCCGCGCCCCCGGACTGTCATGACCGTATGCCGATACGGGCATGACAGCCGGGGGCCACCGGCGTTACCGTCGTCCGCGGAGACACGCAAGGCGCGAAGGAGGGGCCCGTGACCGGCAAGCCGAGGGGTGAGCGGCACATAGGACTGCTGAACGGCTTCGCGGCCTACGGGATGTGGGGCCTGGTGCCCCTGTTCTGGCCCCTGCTGAAGCCCGCCGGCGCGGTGGAGATCCTGGCCCACCGGATGGTGTGGTCGCTGGTCTTCGTCGGCGCCGCGCTGCTCGTGCTGCGCCGCTGGGCCTGGGCGGGCGAGCTGCTGCGGCAGCCGCGCAAGCTCGGGCTGATCACGGTCGCGGCGGCGGTCATCACGATCAACTGGGGCCTGTACATCTGGTCCGTCAACTCCGGGCACGTCGTCGAGGCCTCGCTCGGGTACTTCATCAACCCGCTGGTCACCATCGCCATCGGCGTGCTGCTGCTGAAGGAGCGGCTGCGGCCGGTGCAGTGGGCCGCCGTCGGGACCGGCTGCGCCGCGGTGGTCGTCCTGACCGTCGGGTACGGCCGGCCCCCGTGGATCTCCCTGGCCCTGGCCTTCTCCTTCGCCACCTACGGCCTGGTGAAGAAGAAGGTGAACCTCGGCGGCGTGGAGTCGCTCGCCGCCGAGACCGCGATCCAGTTCCTGCCCGCGCTCGTCTTCCTGATCTGGCTGGGCGGCCGGGGCGAGTCGACCTTCGCGACCGAGGGCGCGGGGCACGCGGCGCTGCTGGCCTCGGCCGGCATCGTCACCGCGCTCCCGCTGGTCTGCTTCGGCGCGGCCGCCATCCGCATCCCCCTGTCCACCATCGGTCTGCTGCAGTACATGACGCCGGTCTTCCAGTTCCTGCTGGGCGTCCTCTACTTCCACGAGGAGATGCCGCCGGAGCGCTGGGCCGGGTTCACGCTGGTGTGGCTGGCGCTCGCGCTGCTCACCTGGGACGCGTTGCGCACCGCCCGCCGCGCCTCCCGGGCGCTCACCAGGGAGATCAAGGCGCCCAGCGCCACCAGGGCGACCGGCACCGACAGCGCCGCTCGGAAGGCCGAGAGCGTCTCCTCGGGGCCGGACCCGGTGGACGCCAGGCCGTAGACGGCCGTCACCGCGGAGATGCCGATGGCGGAGCCGAACTGTGTCGCCGTGGTGAGCAGTCCGCCGGCCAGGCCCTGCTCCGAGGCGCTCACCCCGTCCGTCGCGGCGATGGTCAGCGGGCCGTAGGCCAGGGCGAAGGCGAGGCCCGACAGGAAGAGGGTCGGGAACATCATCGCGTAGGACCAGTCCATGCCCACCGGCAGGAACAGCGCGTAGGCGGCCACCGCCAGCGCGAAGCCGCCGACGATCACGCGGGCGTTGCCGAAGCGGGCGACCAGTCGCGGGGTGAGGGTCGGGGCGAGGACGGCGTCGATGCCCATGACCAGCAGGGCGAGCGCGGTCTCCGTGGACGACCAGCCGCGCAGTTCCTGCAGGTAGAGCGTGACGACGAACTGGAAGCCGAAGAAGGCGCCGAGGAACAGCAGGGCCCCCAGGTCGGCCCGGACGACCGGGCCCTGGCGCAGGATGCCCAGGCGGACGAGCGGGTCGGGGCAGCGTCGTTCGACCACGACGAAGGCGGCGGCCAGGAGCAGCGCCGTGAGGCCCGTGGCCAGGGTGATCGGCCACTGGTGCAGGCCGTGTTCCAGGCGGACGACGGTGTAGGCGGCGAGCAGCATGGCGCCCGCCGCGGTGGCCGCGCCGGGCAGGTCGAAGGTGCGCCGGCGCGAGGGCGGGGCGTCGCGCCGGGGGATCAGGCGGACGGCGGCCGCGAGCAGGGCCGCGGCCAGCAGCACGGGCGCGAAGAACACCCAGCGCCAGCCCAGCTCGGTGAGCAGCCCGCCGATCACCAGGCCGAGGGAGAACCCGGCCGCGCCGGTCCCGGCGAAGATCAGCAGGGCCTTGTTGCGTGCGGGCCCCTCCTCGTAGGAGGTGGTGATCAAAGAGAGGGCGGCCGGGGTCATGAAGGCGGCGGCGACGCCCGTGACGAACCGGGCGACGATAAGCATCCAGCCCTCGGTGGCGAAGCCGCCCAGCCCCGAGAAGGCGAGGAAGACGGTCAGCCAGAGCAGGAACATCCGCCGCCGGCCGAGCAGGTCGGCGGCGCGGCCGCCGAGCAGGGTGAAGCCGGCGTAGCCGAGGACGTAGGCGGTCATCACCCAGGCCGCGGTGCCGGTGGTCAGGCCGAGATCGGAGCGGACGGCCGGGACCGCCACCGCCATCATCGCGACGTCGATGCCTTCGAGGAAGATCGTTCCGCACAGGACGAGCAGCAGCGCCCAGGCACGCGTGCCCATGGATCCACACTCCCCCGCCGAGGACCGCTCGCGCAACCGAGATACGCGCGAGCTGCGCCGGGGCAGCGACGGGACCGGCCGGCCATCCCGTCCCTGGAGGCCAGGACGGAACAGCACCGGGAGGAGAAGCATGGGCCTCGCGCGGCGGACGGCCGTGGGCGTCGCGCGGGCGGACGGCCGTGGGCCTCGCACGGCGGACGGCCGTGGGCCTCGCACGGCGGACGGCCCTGAGCGCCGCGCGGGCGGACGGCCGTGGGCGCGGTCCGCGGTGAGCGGGAACAGCGCGTCGCGCGGGGCGCGGGCGCGCCGGGGCTGCGCGGCGGAGACGGTGGCATGGAGCCCGTCGGGCAGCCTGCTGCGCTCCGCCCAGGCGACCAGGCCGGCGGGTGCGTGCTGCACCTCCCAGCGGGCGAAGGCGCCGGGACCGCCGGGGGTCGGCAGTTCCAGGCACAGCGCGCCGGGGTCGAGGCGGAAGGGCTTGCCCCGGGCCGGGACCAGGGTCGGGTCGGGGGACGGATCCGGCGATCCGGCGGCGCGTTCGCTCACCCGGCCAGTACAAGTGGTTCCATGACGCAGACACCGACATCCCCGGCCCCCGTCCACTTCAAGGTCGTCGTCGACGCAGGGGACCCGCAGGCGCAGGCCGACTTCTGGGCCGCCGCCCTGCACTACGAGGTCGAGGACAACAGCGCCCTCATCGAGAAGCTGCTCGGCTTCGGCGCCCTGCCCGAGGACGCCACGGTCTCCTTCCACGGCCGCCGCGCCTTCCGGGACCTGGTCGCCGTGCGCCACCCGGGGGACCCGGTCGACGAGGAGAGCGGGACCGGGCTGGGGCGGCGGCTGCTGTTCCAGCGGGTGCCGGAGGCCAAGACGGTCAAGAACCGGCTCCACCTCGACCTGCACCCGGGCCAAGGGCGGCGCGAGGAGGAGGTCGCGCGGCTGGAGGGGCTGGGGGCGAGTGTGCTGCGGAGGGTGAAGGAACAGGGCGGTGAGTGGGTGGTCATGGCGGACCCGGAGGGCAACGAGTTCTGCGTCCAGTGACGTGACCGGCTTCCCCAACTCTGTGGCCGATTACCGGTCTTGACGGAAAGTCAGTCCCAGCTTCACCATCTGGGCACCCCATTCACTCCGGGCTGCCCGTGGACACCCCACGGCTTCCCGACGGAATCCGGAGTCCCCACATGAAGCTCTCCGTTTCCGCGCGCACCGTCGCCGCGGGCGGCATGGCAACAGCCATGCTCCTGACCGGCGGTGCCGTGGCCGACGCCGCGTCCTCCGCTCCCTCCAGAGCGGCGGCCGCGCCGGACATACCGGTGGCGAACGTCAAGACGCACCTGTCCCAGCTGCAGTCCATAGCCACCGCCAACGGCGGCAACCGCGCGCACGGCCGGACCGGCTACAAGGCCTCGCTGGACTACGTGAAGGCCAAGCTGGACGCGGCCGGGTACACCACCACCATCCAGCAGTTCACCGCCTCCAGCCGCACCGGCTACAACCTGATAGCCGACTGGCCCGGCGGTGACACGAGTCAGGTCGTGATGGCCGGCTCACACCTCGACAGCGTCTCCTCCGGTCCCGGCATCAACGACAACGGCTCGGGCTCGGCCGCCGTGCTGGAGACCGCGCTCGCCGTGGCCCGGGCCCAGTACAAGCCCACCAAGCACCTGCGGTTCGCCTGGTGGGGCGCCGAGGAACTCGGCCTCGTCGGCTCCCGCTACTACGTCAACCGGCTCACCACCGGCGACCGTTCACGGATCAGCGCCTACCTGAACTTCGACATGATCGGCTCCCCGAACCCGGGCTACTTCGTCTACGACGACGACCCGGCGATCGAGAAGACCTTCAAGGACTACTTCACCGGCATCGGCGTCCCCACCGAGATCGAGACCGAGGGCGACGGCCGCTCCGACCACGCGCCCTTCAAGAGCGCGGGCGTTCCGGTGGGCGGGCTGTTCACCGGGGCGAGCCGGACGATGACGTCGGCGCAGGCGGCGAAGTGGGGCGGTACGGCGGGCCGGGCCTTCGACCGGTGCTACCACTCCTCCTGCGACACCACCGCCAACATCAACGACACCGCGCTGAACCGCAACAGCGACGCCCTCGCGTACGCGGTGTGGGAGCTGTCCGAGTAGCAGCCGCGGGCCGGTCCGCCTAGGCGCCGCCGGCGCGTGCGGTGAGACGGCCCATGCGGGCACGGGCCGACTCCAGTTCCTCGATCTCCTCGGCGGCCGCGCCGCCCTCGGCGGCGAGTTCGGTCCACAGGGCGATCAGTTCGTGCCCCAGCTCCAGCCCGGTCGCCGCGTCGCGCACCGCCCGCCAGGCGGTCGCGGCGCTGCGCACGTTGCCGTAGGCGCCCTCCGCGTCACCGGTGCGGCGGCGGGCGGCGGCCAGGTCCAGCGACATCCGGAAGGCCCGGAGCGGATCACCCGCCAAGTACGCGATGTAGGAACCGAGTTCGCGCAGCCGGAGCACCTCGGTGTGCTCCGGCCCGAGCGTGCCGGACGCCCGGGCGACGGTCTGCTCCGCCAGGTCCGCCGCCGCGTCGATCCGGCCCTCCTTCACCGCCTCGTTGATCCGCGCGACCGGCTCCGCGAGCACCGCGGGGGCGTTCGGGTCACCCGGGGCGGTGAGGGGCTCGTCGCCGAGCACGGCCTCCGCGACGGCGTCGAAACCGCGCGGCGGGGTGGGCTTGGGGTCGGGGTCGGCCGCGAGCAGGGCGGCCTCGGGCACCGGCACGGGCCGCGGCGCCGGAGGGTCCTCGGGGACGGGCAGCGGCCTGGCCTCCATGGCCGGGGGCGGGCCGAAGGAACCGGTCGGGGGTGCGACGGTGCCGGGGGCCGACGGCGGGGCCGGGGGCGTGTCCTGCGGTACGGCGCGCAGTTCGAAGGTCGGGACGGACTCGCCGGCCGGCTGCGCCTCGGGCACGGCCCGCAGGGGGAACGTCGGGGCGGCGCCCCGCTCCGGCGCGGGACGCAGGACGTGGGTCGCGCTGTCCCCCCGCCCGGGCTGCCGCTCGGCAGTCACGCCGGCAGGACCTTGCGGCTCGGCGGCCCCGGGAAGGGGCCCCTGCCGCTCCGACGCCCCGGGAACAGGAACCGGCCTCCCCGGCGCCCCGGGAACAGGCCCCTGCCGCTCCGGCGCCCCGGAAACAGGCCCCTGCCGCTCCGGCGCCCCGGAAACAGGCCCCTGCATCCCCGGCACCCCGGGAACAGAAACCGCCCTCTCCGACGCCCCGGGAACAGGCCCCTGCCGCTCCGGCACTCCGGGAACAGGTGCCTGCCGCTCCGGTGTCCTGGGGACGGGTTCGGCCGTGAAGTGGCTGGAGCCGTCCGGGTCCACGCGCAGCGGGACGACGTAGCCGATGCGCTCGTCGTCGACCGTGGCCAGCACGGGATGCCCGGTCGCCAGGGCGATGTGGTGGAGCCGGTCGAGCACGGCTCGCTGGATCTCCTCGCCGGGGGCCGCGAAGACCGGGACCCCGCCGACCGACGCGCCGTCGGACGCCCCGCCCGGACCCGCCGGGGAGCCCGTCCCCGCCCGGGGGACGTGGACCTCGATCGGCGTCGCCGGGGTCGCCGCGCGCACGGCCTGCTTGTGTTCCCGCTTCTTCTCGCGGCTGAGTCGAGACATCGTCCCCTCACTCGGCGTCGTACACCTACTGTCGAGTGTGTCCGCTCGCCCACGCTTCTCACGTCACCGCGGTGTCACAGGCTCGTCCCAAGGACAACGCCTGCCGGAGGGGATCGTTCCGCAGGGTGCGGGCACCGAACACACGAGGGAGGAGAGGGGCATGCCCACAGGGCGACAGGGGCCGGAGATCTGGTTGCGCGGCCCGGTGACCGCGACCGGGCCGGGAGCGCCGCAGCCTCCGCACGACCGCGCGGCGCCGCGGAGCTTCTCCTGGGTCGGCACGCACGGCGGGGCGGGCGTCTCCACCCTCGCCGCGGTCTACGGCGGCCACGACAGCGGCCGCTCCTGGCCCGGGGCGGGCGCCCCGCGCTCGGTGCTGCTGGTCGCCCGGACGCACGCGGCCGGTCTGGGCTCGGCCGCCGCGGCGGTGGAGGCCTTCCGGCGCGGGCAGGCCCCGCCGGGTCTCGACCTCGACGCCGTCGTGCTCGTGGCGGACGCCCCGGGCCGGCTGCCGCGCCCGCTCGCCCAGCGCGTCAGATCCCTGGAGTCGGTGATCGACGTGTACCGCGTGCCGTGGGTGACGGCCTGGCGGCTCGGCGAACCCGGCGGGCCGCCCCGCGAGACACAGGCCCTGGCCCGCCTCACCGGAGCGGTGCGCTGACGGCCGTTCCCCCGTCCGCCACCGGGATCGCGGCGGCCGTACGCTCCCGGCGCCTGCGCGCCACCGGCGTGGCCGCGGCGGCACTGCGCCGGATCGAGCGGGCCGACCCGGACCTGTGCGCGTTCCTGGAGGTGTGGCACGAGGAGGCACTGCGCCGGGCGGCGGAGGTGGACGCGCTGCTGGACGGGGGCGGCGTCTCGGGCGAACCGCCCCTCCCACTCGCCGGTGTCCCTGTCGCCGTGAAGGGCCGTCACGGGCTGCGCTCCGCGAAGGCGCTGGTCGAGGCCGGGTGCGTGGTCGTGGGGGCGACCTCCGTGCCCGGGCCGGGGACGCCGTGGCAGACCTGGGGGCTCGGGGCCCGGGGTCGGACGGTGAATCCGTGGCGCGCGGACCGGACGCCGGGAGGTTCCTCGGCCGGGGCCGCCGCGGCGGTGGCGGCCGGTCTGGTGCCGCTGGCGACCGGCGCGGACGGGGCCGGGTCGGTGCGGATCCCGGCGGCGTGGTGCGGGGTCCTCGGGCTGAAGGCGACGAACGGACGGCTGCCCTCCACCGACCGTACGGGCCTCGCCGCCCCCGGCGTGCTCGCCCGTTCGGCGCGGGACGCGCAGCTGTGGTGGCGAGTGGTGTCGGGGGAGCCGCCGCCGCCCGCGGTGGCGCTGCCCGTCACCGCCGTCTGGTCCCCCGGCCTGGGCTTCGCCGCGCCCGACCCGGAGCCGGTGGCACTCGCCCGGGCGGCGGTGGAGCGGCTCGTGGCGGCCGGGGTGGTCCGGCTCGTACGGCCGCGGGTGCCGGTGGAGCTCGCCGACCCGGGGCCGGCGTGGCTCGCGCTGCGGGCGGCCGGGACCGGGCGGCCGGCGGGTGGTCCGGGTCCCGGGGCGGACGGGGCCCACCGTGTGCGGGCCCGGAACGACCGGCGGCTGGCGGGGCTGTTCGGCGAAGCGCAGCTGCTGCTCACCCCCACCGCCCCGACGGCACCGCACGGCCACGAGGGACCCGGGGACCGCTACTCCACCTCCCTCACCTGGGCGTTCAACCTCAGCGGGCATCCGGCGCTGAGCCTGCCCGCCGGGTTCGGCGGCGACGGCTGCCCGGCCGGGCTGCAGCTGGTGGCACCGCACGGGCGGGAGGCGTTGCTGCTGGCCGTGGCGCGGGAGGCGCAGGCCCGGGCCGGTCACCGACCCGGCCCCGGACGAGACCCTGGCGGATTTACTTGCGCACGCATATGATGCAAGCGCCTGTAATTGACCTACGCCCATCATTCAGGGGGAACAGCCATGACCCGCCGCTTCCTTTTCGTCCTGGGCAGCGCCCGCTCCGACGGGAACTCCGCGTTGCTGGCCCGCCGGGCCGCCGAGCAGCTGCCGGCCGACGCCGAACAGCAGTGGCTCGACCTGACCGCCCATCCGGTGCCGGACTTCGAGGACCTGCGGCACGACAGCGACCACGTCCGGCCGACCGAGGGCAATGTGGCGCTGCTGCTCGACGCCACGCTCGGCGCGACCGACATCGTGATCGTCTCGCCCCTGTACTGGTACTCGGTCTCGGCGCAGACCAAGCGCTACCTGGACTACTGGTCCGGCTGGCTGCGCACGCCCGGCCTGGACTTCAGGGAGACCCTGGCCGGACGGACGCTCTGGGGCGTCACCGCCCTCGCGCACGAGGAGCAGGTGGTGGCCGACCCGCTGATCGGGACGCTGCACAACTCGGCCGCGTACATGGGGATGCGGTTCGGCGGGGTGCTGCTCGGCAACGGCAGCAAGCCCGGTGATGTGCTGGCCGACACCGAGGCGCTGGCCCGGGCCAAGACGTTCTTCGCCCAGGAGGCTCCGCTCGCGCGGTTCCTGTACGAGACGTGAGCGCCGGGTGCGCGGCCGGGGGACACGGAAGCCGGGGACGGTGCGCGCCGGGACGCTCACGTCCCGGCGCCTGCGACGTCCCCGGCCTCGTGCTCCCGGTCTCCCGGCGCGCGTGGCGGGTCACTTCCCCGCGTCGGCCGCCTTCACGAGCGCGTCCTTGGTGACCGCGCCGACGTAGACCTGGCCGTCGTCGGTGACGAGGGCGTTGACCAGGCGGGTCGAGAAGACCGTGCCCGAGCCGAACGCGCCGGTGACCTTGTCGCCGAGCGAGTCGACGAAGCCGCCGAGGTCGCCGCCGGCCGCGCCGGAGGGCACACCCTCGCCGCCGGTGCCGAAGGTGGCGATGGCGTTCCAGCCCTCGCCGATGGTCTTCATGCCGCCGGGACCCTCGCCGAGGTCCTTCCCGGACTCCGGGGCGTGTCCGCCCTTGCGGGCGTGCTCCTCGACGCCCTGGCCGAACTCCTTGCCGGCGTCCTTCTCCTCGGTGACCTTCGCGCCCTTGGGCGGGGTGAAGTCGAAGGTGGAGGCGGCCGGCCGGGAGAAGTCGACCTTGGTGAAGCCGGCGTCCACGACGGCCGAACCGCCGCTCGCGGGAACCAGCGTGAACTTCAGCGGCATGCCGGTCTTCGCGTCCACCGCCACGGTGACGGCTCCGACCGTCGAACCGGACTGCTTCGGCTCGACGACCAGCTTGTAGGCGTCGCGGCCGGCGACCCGGGCGGTGCCGTCCACCGTGACGGAGGTGGTGTCGTCGACGGCCTTCAGCACCTCCTCGGCGAAGTCCTTGGGCGTGGCGGGCGGCTGCTCCTTCTCCGCCTTCGGGCTCTGCGGGCCGGTGCCGTGGTAGACCTCGCCGGACTTGCCGTCGTAGGCCCAGACGTCCTTGCCGTTGTGGATGACGCTGTACTCGGCCGCGTTCTCCACCAGGGACAGCTTCTGCCGGTCCGGACCGTCGGCGGCGACGCGCAGGGTGTGCGTGCCGGAGGCCAGTTCGGTGAGCTTGGCGGTCGGGTCGGCGGAGGAACCGTCGCCGCCGCCCGCGGCGCCGGAGAGCAGACCGGACTCCAGGCCGCCGAGGTTCGGCAGACCGAGGTCCGTGGTGATCTTCACCGTGCCGGACAGCTGCTCGACGTCCGACTTCGCGATCTTCTCGACGAGCTGCTGGGCGGTGATGTCCGGCAGGTCGGGGTCGCCGGAGTCGGCGAGCGCCGGGACCAGGCCGATCGTCGCGGCCGCCACCCCGATCACCGTGACCGGGACGACGTAGCGAGCGGCCTTGCGCCGCCGGGACTGCCGCTCGTCGGCCTCCCCGCCGGTCGTGCTGTCGTCGGATGCGTACGGTGCCATGTGTGCCCTACCTCCGTGGTCGGCGGCGGCCGTCCGTGTCGTCCACGCACTCGTCCGTGAGCCGCCATTCTCACCCGAACAGGTGAGGAGTGGTGTCTTCCGTGGTTTCCATCTGACCAAATCGGCCGGGCGGATACGTCAGACCGCGGGCTCAACTCCGCGTACTGCTGGGGTATGACACGCGGGGGCGGCTTCTCCCCCGACCCGTAGGGGTCCGGGGAGGGGCGGGGTCAGCCGGCGCGGTGCACCACGGCGTCGCACAGCTCCAGCAGCGCCGTCTTCGCGGCGCAGTCGCGCAGCGGTGCCAGTGCCGAGCGGGCGTCCTGGGCGTAGCGGACGGTGTCCTGGCGGGCCTGCTCCAGCGCCGGGTGGGCGCGCAGCCGCCGCAGGGCCTCGGCGTGCCGGGCGTCGTCGGTGAGGTCGGAGTCGAGCAGCTCGCACAGGGCGACGTCCTCGGCGAGGCCGAGCCGGGCGGCCCGCTCGCGCAGCCGGAGCACCGGCAGGGTGGGGATGCCCTCGCGCAGGTCGGTGCCGGGGGTCTTGCCGGACTCGTGGGAGTCGGAGGCGATGTCCAGGACGTCGTCCGCGAGCTGGAAGGCGACGCCGAGCCGCTCGCCGTACTGGGTGAGCACGTGCACGACCGTCTCGTCGGCGCCGGACATCATCGCGCCGAAGCGGCAGGACACGGCGACCAGCGAGCCGGTCTTGCCGCCCAGCACGTCGAGGTAGTGCTCGACGGGGTCGCGGCCGTCCTGCGGTCCGGCGGTCTCCAGGATCTGCCCGGTCACCAGCCGTTCGAACGCCTCGGCCTGCACCCGCACGGCCTCCGGGCCGAGGTCGGCCAGGATGTGCGAGGCGCGGGCGAAGAGGAAGTCGCCGGTGAGGACCGCGACGGAGTTGCCCCAGCGGGTGTTCGCGCTCTCCACGCCGCGGCGCACGGCGGCCTCGTCCATCACGTCGTCGTGGTACAGCGTGGCGAGGTGGGTGAGTTCCACGACGACGGCCGAGGGCACGATGCCCGGCGCGTACCGGTCGCCGAACTGGGCGGCGAGCATCACCAGCAGCGGCCTGAACCGCTTGCCGCCGGCGCGCACCAGGTGCTGGGCGGCCTCCGTGATGAAGGGCACCTCGCTCTTGGTGGCCTCGAGCAAGCCTTCCTCGACAGCCGTCAGTCCGGCCTGGACGTCGGCTTCCAGAGCCTGGTCCCGCACGCTCAGCCCGAACGGCCCGACGTCGGTCACGAGGGGTCTCCTGTCTGCTGGTGTCTGGCGGTGCTACGCGCATTGTCGATAGGTCGCTGCCCTCACTCGAGTCAGCGTATCCGGTCACGTTTCGATCACCGCCAGCGCCCATGGTTACAGGCCGGGCGGTATCCGATCAGGACCGCAATGTTTTCGATCAGGTCATAAGAGCAGACATTTATCGACTTACCGGGAGGTAGCACCCTATGCCCGATTTGCCGACATAGGGAAGCGAATCCCAGTTGTGCACATTGCTCTCGGAGTCGTGATCAGTGAGTTGAATCACGCCCACCCTTTCACGACGGCACCCGGAACGCGGCCCCTACACCCTTCCCCCTCAAGCGAGTTGAGCCTTGGCGAAAGCAAAGGATCAAGC
This sequence comes from Streptomyces sp. NPDC026246, assembly GCF_055567995.1. NCBI lineage: Bacteria > Bacillati > Actinomycetota > Actinomycetes > Kitasatosporales > Streptomycetaceae > Streptomyces > Streptomyces sp. NPDC026246. The sequence goes on from NZ_JBVHPJ010000017.1 coordinate 14,390, forward strand.
TGCCCCATACCGGTCCACCAAGGTCAACAAGCGCCATATGTGACTCCCGTGCTTGTTCCCGACATGTGCTCTCGCATACGTTCCCGCCCTGTCCGGCGGACGCCGAATCCTGCCACCGTCCGGGCACCCATCCACCGATCACTCACGCAGGGCAGGAGCGGGGGACCCAGGTAAGTCGCCGGTCCGCACAGCGGAACGGCTCGGGGTGAAGCCGCGCACGGCACACGGTGCCGTACGCGGCCGGGCACCTCCCGGCCCGAACCCGACAGCTCACCTCGCAGGCGCCGGAGAGGAACATCGCCATGCCCGGACGAGGCACGCACCGTCGCCCCCGTAAGAACCCGATCACCCGTGGTGTCGTCGCAGCCGGCACCGGCGGGGCGGCCCTGGCCCTCCCGCTCCTCGGCGCGGTGAACGCCGTCGCCGCCGAGCCGCAGAGCGCGCCCGCCGCGCACGTCCTGCCGCAGGCCGCCCAGCCCGCGAAGTCGCTCACGTACACCGTGACCAAGGGCGACACGCTCTACCGCATCGCGGACACGTATGACGTCTCGGGCGGCTGGAAGCAGCTGTACAAGGACAACCGCTCCGTCGTCGGCGACAACCCCAAGCTGATCCACCCGGGTCTGAAGCTGAAGGTGAAGGGCGCCGAGGCCGCCGCCCCGGAGAAGAAGGCGACCCAGTCGTCGGCGCCGGCCAAGCCGGCCGCGAAGCCCGCCACCCAGTCGGCCGCGAAGCCCGCCGGCGGTGTCGCCCAGGCCACCCAGGCCGCCACGAAGACCTACGCGGACAACCTGGACGGCTGGATCCGCGAGGCGCTGGACATCATGGCGCAGAAGGGGATCCCGGGCTCCTACGACGGCATCCACCGCAACATCATGCGCGAGTCGTCCGGCAACCCCCTGGCGATCAACAACTGGGACTCGAACGCGGTCGCGGGCACCCCGTCCAAGGGCCTGCTCCAGGTCATCGACCCGACCTTCGCCGCGTACCACGTGGACGGAACCCCCTTCGACCCGTACGACCCGGTCGCCAACATCACGGCGGCCTGCAACTACGCGGCCGACCGCTACGGCTCGATCGACAACGTCAACGGCCCGTACTGAGCCGCCCCGCCCAGCAGTCGCTCGAGGACGACGGCGATGCCGTCGTCCTCGTTCGACGCGGTGACCTCGTCGGCCACCGCCTTCAGCTCGGGATGGGCGTTGGCCATCGCCACCCCGCGGGCGGCCCAGTCGAACATCGGGATGTCGTTGGGCATGTCACCGAAGGCCAGGGTGTCCGCGGGCCGCAGCCCCAGATGCTCGGCGGCCAGCGCCAGCCCCGTCGCCTTGGTCACCCCGCACGGCTGCAACTCCACCGTGCCCGGACCGGACATGGTCACGGTCGCCAGTGAGCCGACCACCGACCGGGCCGTCGCCGCCAGTTCGTCGTCCGACAGGAACGGGTGGCGCAGCAGCACCTTGCTGATCGGCTCCCCCCACAGGTCGTCGCGCCGCTCGACCCGGACGGCCGGCAGGGTCGGGTGCGGCATGAGGTAGCCCGGCTCGATCAGCGTCAGCCCGTCCACGCCGTCCTGGTCGACCGCCGCGTACACCTGCCCCACCTCGGCCTCGATCTTGCCGAGGGCCGTCTCCGCGAGTTCCCGGTCCAGCGTGATGGACCACAGCAGCCGGTCCGCGCCGGCGTCGTACACCTGCGCGCCCTGCCCGCACACCGCGAGCCCCGTGCAGCGCAGGTCGTCCAGGAGCGGCCGCACTCTCGGCGCCGGGCGGCCCGTCACCACGAGGTGCTGGGCACCGGCGTCCGCCACCCGCGCGAGCACGGCGAGGGACCGGTCGGACAGGGTGTCGTCGCCGCGCAGCAACGTCCCGTCCAGATCGGTGGCGATGAGCGAATATGCGAGGGGTGCGGCCATGATCAGAGAATACGGACAGCGGGCCCCTGCGTTTCATCGCGCGACGGACGCCGATTGCCCGGTTGAAGGCCTCTGCACCGATTGGCAACAACATGCTCCGCTACCTACCCGAGGGACCGTCCCGGGCGGTACCTTCCATGTGTCCAGGGGGGACTTGATCGGGGGGTCGGGTTGAGCAGTGGACGCATTCGTGTGGCCGGGCCCGGGGAGCTCGGCGAAGAGGAGCGGGAGTGCTGGCGTGCGCTGCGCGCCGCCTCCCGGGCACCGCGCAACCCCTTCATGGAACCGGAGTTCACCGAGGCCGTCGGCCGGGTGAGGCCGCAGGCCCGCGTCGCCGTGGTGCGTGAAGGGGCGGAGCCGGCCGGCTTCCTGCCGTACGAGCGGGGCCCGTTGGGGCAGGGCCGGGCCATCGGGCTCGGTGTCTCCGACGCCCAGGGCGCCGTCCTGCGGCCGGGTCTGGCACTGGAGACGGGCGAACTGCTGCGGGCCTGCTCGCTGTCGAGTTTCGCCTTCGACAACCTGGAGGCGGAGCAGCGGCTGTTCGTCGGGCACGCGGCCGAGGAACACGCCACGTTCGTCATCGACGTGGAGAAGGGCTACGAGACCTACGAGTCGGTGCTGCGCGGCCAGTCGCCGAAGTTCCTCAAGACGACCCTGGCCAAGGAGCGCCGGCTGGGCCGGCAGACGGGCGAGCTGCGGTTCGTGTTCGACGAACGCGACCCTGCCGCGCTGCGCACGCTCATGGAGTGGAAGTCGGCGCAGTACCGCAGGACCGGCCGCCGGGACCGGTTCGCCCAGGAGTGGATCACCCGGCTCGTCGGGCAGCTGGCCCAAACCCGGGCCGCGCAGTGCAGCGGCACGCTCTCCGTACTGTACGCCGGTGAGCGGCCCGTCGCCGCGCACTTCGGACTGCGTTCGGCCTCGGTCCTGGCCTGCTGGTTCCCGGCGTACGACCCGGAGTTCGCCAAGTTCTCGCCGGGTCTGGTGCTGCATCTGCGCATGGCCGAGGCGGCGGCGGCCGAGGGCATCACCACGCTCGATCTGGGGCGGGGCGCCGCCGAGTACAAGGACGCGCTGAAGACGGGCGAACTGCCCGTGTACGAGGGCGCGGTGCTGCGGCCCGGGGCGGGCGCGGCACTGCACTGGCTGCGCCGTGAGCCGGTACGCCGCGCGCACGGCTTCGTCCGCGCCCGGCCGCGGCTGGCGGCACTGGCGGCGCGGACCTTGAAGGGCGCGGCCCGGCTGCGCCGTACCTGACACGAGTGGGGGGAGGGCGCATGGCCCGTACGGCACGTGCGCGGGAGGAGATACGGCGGTTCCTGGCCATCGGGGCGGTGCAGGTCGCCGAGCTGGACCTCGGCGCCGGGGAGGCGGTGCTCGTCCCGGGTCCGGGCAGCTTGCCCGTGACGTCCGGGGAGGTGTTCGTGCTGGTGCGCAAGGGCGGCCGGCCGGTGGGCACGTTGCTCGGACGGGTTCCCGAGGGGGCGGACCCGAAGGCCGTGCTGGCGGCCCGTGCGGCGGTGGAGTGCGCGGCGGCACCCGGCGAGGAGCCGGAGCGGTCCGGGGAGCCGCCGTTCACGAGCGTCGTCGTGGCCACGCGGGAACGGGCCGGGCAACTGGCCAGGGCACTGGACTCCCTGCTGGCGCAGGACCATCCGCGCTTCGAGATCGTCGTCGTCGACAACGCGCCCGTGACGGACGGGACCCGGGAGCTGATCGAGCGGAAGTACGCCGAACGCGTGCGGTACGTCTGCGAGCCCGTTCCGGGGCTCGCAGCCGCGCACAACGCGGGGCTGGCCGCCGTGGCGGGCGAGGTGGTGGCCTTCACCGACGACGACGTGGTCGCCGACCCGCGCTGGCTGACCGAGCTGACCGCGCCGTTCGCCGCGGACGCCCGGCTCGGCTGCGCCACCGGCCTGATCCTGCCCGCGCGGCTCACCACGCCGGCCCAGGTGCTGCTGGAGAGCCACGGCGGCTTCGCCAAGGGCTTCACCCCCAGGACGTACGACCCGGCGAGGCCCCCGGGCGACGAGCCGCTGTTCCCGTTCACGGCGGGGCGGTTCGGCTCCGGCGCGAACATGGCGTTCCGGACGCGGGTGCTGCGCGAGGTGGGCGGCTTCGACCCGGCCACCGGGGCGGGGACGGCCGCCCGGGGCGGCGACGACCTGTACGGCTTCGTCCGCGTCCTGGCCCAGGGCCACCGGCTGCACTACACGCCGTACGCCCTGGTCTGGCACCACCACCGGGAGACCTGGCGGGACCTGGAGACGCAGGCCTACGGCTACGGGGCCGGGCTCACCGCCTACCTCACGGCGGTCCTGGTGAACCGGCCCGGGCTGCTGCCGGCGTTCCTCGCGCGGCTGCCGCGCGGCCTCGCCCACGCCCGTGCGCTGACGGCCGTCCGCGAGACACACGGCGGCGGCACACCGGGCGACCACGACGTGCGGACCCACCCGTGGCCGCGACGGCTGTCCCGGCTGCAGCGCAGGGGCATGCTCTACGGCCCGCTCGGCTACCTCAGGGCGCGGCGGGTGCTTCGTACGGCGGTGCGGGGGGCGAGATGACAACGGGCGGCGGGGACCGGAGGAGACCGGAGACGCCAGGCGGGGCGGGGGGCGCGGCGTCGGCGGAGCCCGGCCCGCGGGAGGGGACAGGGCACGCGGCGTCGGCGGAGCACGGCTCACGGGCCGGTGGGAGGGCCCGGGGGCGGGACGGGGCGGGTGGCCGTGCGGTCATCCCGGTCTTCCTCTACCACTGCGTGTGCGACGATCCGCCGGACTGGATCGCCGAGTTCACGGTGACGCCGAAGCAGTTCGCCGCGCATCTGGACGCCGTCGTGCGCAGCGGGCGCACGCCCGTCACGATCAGCGCGCTCGCCGACCACCTGGCCGGGCGGGCACCGCTGCCGCCGCGGCCCGTGCTGCTCACCTTCGACGACGGGTTCGCCGACCTGCCCGGCCCCACCGCCGAGGCGCTGGCGCGGCGGGAGTTGCCCGCGACCGCCTATCTGACCACCGGCGCCATCACCCCGGGCGGCCGCAGTCTGCTGCCTCCCGCCGCGATGATGACCCTGGACCGGGCCGTGGAGCTGGAACGTTCCGGCATGGAGATCGGCAGTCACACCGTCACGCACGCCCAGCTCGACACCCTGTCCGCGAAGGACCTGGCCCACGAACTCCGCACGTCCAAGGCGGTGCTGGAGGACGCCCTCGGGCACGAGGTGCGCCACCTCGCCTACCCGCACGGCTACAACAGCCCGCGCGTACGGGCCATGTCGGCCCGGGCGGGCTACGAGACGGCGACCGCCGTCCGGCACGCGCTCAGCTCCGAGCGCGACGAGACCCACCGCATCGCACGGCTCATCGTCCGGCGCACCCACACCCTCGCCGACGTGGAGGGCTGGCTGGCGGGGGCGGGTGCCCGGATCGCCCCGTACCGGGACGGGCCGAGGACGATCGCCTGGCGCTGGTACCGGCGGGCCCGGGCGGCGGTGCGCGGCCCGGAGTTCGCGGGCTGACCGAGGCCGCATCGTGATGTGCGGGTGTACAACCCCGTAGGGGAGCCGGTCGTCTGTAAGGCGCCGGAGGGATGAGCCTCCGGCGCCTTTCCGTACGGAGATCGGGGATCAGGTGGGCAAGCAGGTCTGGAGAGTCGCCGTCGCCGGTGGTGCGGCGGCGGTGTTCACGGCCGTGGCCGCGGTGCCGGCCGGGGCGGCCGAGGGCGGGGTGGCGTTCACCCGTGTCCAGGTGAACGGCGGCAAGCCGGTCGTGATCGGGGTGTCGAAGGAGGTCGCGGTGCCCGCCTCCTTCCGGATGGCGACCACGCGGGCGTGGGAGTACCCGGCGGTGTACCTCTACCGCGACAACGGGGACGAGCTGTGGCACGCCATCGAGACCAGCGACTGCAACAAGGTGAGCGCGGGCGTCTGCGACTTCGACGAGACGATGTACTTCGACCCGAGCGTGTGGGACATGCGCAACAGCGAGGCCGGGGTCTGGAAGGTCGCGGCCCGGGTGCACTTCAAGGGGGACGGCGGTGACACCGACCACGAGGATCTGACGGTCCACGTCAAGCGCAACTCCCGCCTGACCGTCAACGCCTCGCCCGAGCCGGTGGACAAGGGCCGGACCATCACGGTGACCGGGAAGGTCACGCGGGCCGACTGGGAGGCCAGGAAGTACGCCTCCTACGGGGGCCGCCTGGTGAGCCTGCAGTTCAAGCCGGCCGGCACCGCCTCCTACAGCACGGTGAAGAAGGTGTACGCGAACGGCTCGGGTGAGCTCAGGACGACCGTGAAGGCCTCCACGACCGGTACGTGGCGCTGGGTGTACTACGGCAACACCACCACCGGACCGTCCACGTCGTCCGGGGACAACGTCGTGGTGAAGTAGCCGGTCGCTCGGAGGACACCGGCTACTCCAGCGGCTGGTTGAGGTACGGGTCCGCGACCGCGGTGCGCAGGCTGTCCCAGGCCGCGTCGTTGGCCAGGGCGAGGTCGCAGTGGGGCCCGGGGTCGCGGTAGTTCCACTGCAGGGCCGCCTTGACGCCGTCCAGTCGCTTCAGCACGGAAGGCACCTGCGCGTACCACTCGGCCTGCCGGTCCGGGCGGTCCGGATCGGCGGCGGTGCCGAACTCGGAGAGCATCAGCGGCTTGTCCCGGGAGATGTGCTCGCGGATCCAGGCGTGCGTGACGTCCTGGGTCCGGGCGAAGGTGCGCCAGCCGGTGTCGTGGCAGCGGAAGTAGTTGTACTGGTTGTAGCCGACCCAGTCGACGTACTCGTCGCCCGGGTACATCGCCATCATCGTGTCGGCGTGGTCGAGGTAGCCGGTGGTGATCCACGTCCACACCACGTTGCGGACGCCGAGTTCCCGGAACCGGTCGTGGATGTGCCGCCAGGCCCGCACGAACTGCGCCGGTGTGCCGTTGGCGGGGGTGCGGGTGTCCATCTCCAGGTCGAAGGAGAGGAACACCTTCTTTCCGTAGTCCTTGATGCGCCGGGCCTGGACGTCGACGACCCGCTCGTCCAGTTCCCCGGCGGCGATCTGCTCCCATGTCGGCTGCTGCTTCCTCGTGCCGCCCCACCACTTGCTCTCCCAGGACAGCAGCAGCATGCGGTCCCGGCCGACCCGCTGCTCCTCCGGGGTGAGCAACTGGCCCTCGCGGCGGGCCCCCTCGGGCAGCGACATGTCGTGGTACGTGTACACGATGTCGAGCTTGCGGCCCACGCGTCGCTCGTAGGCGGCGACCTTCTCCGGCAGGTCGTCCCGCTCGTGCGGCACGAACGCGCCGAACCAGGCCCCGCAGGGCGGCTCCAGCAAGGCCGTCGGACGGCAGCCGGCCCGGGAACCGGCGGTTCCCGGCTCCGGACCCGACGCGTTGCGCAGCGCCAGGACGGCGACCAGGACGGCGCTGACCACCGTCGCGGAGGTGAGCAGCAGCCGGCGCCGCTTCGAGGCGAACGGCCCGCCGGGGCGCCGCCCGGCGGAGCGCTCCCCACGGTGCTGCCCGGCCCGGCCCGGGCCGCGGCGGAGAAAGGGACGGGGACGGTCGAACCTCACTGAGCGGAACCCTCCGGAGTCGTCGGCGTCGTCCGCGCCCGCGGCGAGGCGCGCAGCGGCGGGCAGAGCGCGGCGAGTGTGGTCAGCAACGTCAGCGTCAGCAGCACGCGCTGGGCGCTGAAGGTGTGCGTGGCGATCAGGACGGTCGCGACGAGCATCACGGCCGCGACGGACACGAACAGGGCCAGCATCAGCCGCTCCAGCAGGTCGGAGCGGCGGGCGAACTCCGCCTCGCGGCCCTCGGCCGGGCCCTCGGCGGGCTGCGCCGCCAGAGCGGGGGCGCACACCCGGACCAGGGCGGCGCCCGGCCCCGCCGCCAGGAAGAGCACGACCGCCGCGCCGCGCAGCGGTGATCCGCCGGGCAGGGCGAGCGTGGCGAGGGCCAGCCAGCCGCCGAACGGGGGCACCATCCGGACCAGGAGTTCCTGCGGTGTCATCGCCGCGCTCCTTCCGGCTGCTTCAGTGCGTAGAGCCACCCGGCGCCGTTCTGCGCCACGAGCTCGAACCGCGGCGAGGCCGCGACGGAGTCCCGGATGCGGTCCAGCTGTGCCCTGGTGAGCTGCCCGTTCATCTCGGAGTTGGCGTACTGCCCCTGGGTGAGCAGCAGGTAGGCGCGGGCCGGCCGCGCCACCCCGGCCATGTCGGTGGCGAGGGTCGCGGCGGGCCGGGCGACGATCCGGTCGACGTGACTGCGCGCGTCGTCCAGGAACCAGTAGTGGTCGACGCTTCCGTAGGAGTCGTAGGCCAGCGGGTAGTTGCGGTTGGCGGCGACGACGAGGGAGCCGTCGGGTGCCTGGTCGAACAACTGCCGCACGAGGGACACCTCCTGCGGCGGGAAGTAGTTGATCCGGTCCTTGCCCGAGTAGGCGGGGACGAACGCCAGGGTCGCGGCCAGGAGCGCCCCCAGGGGCACCCAGGTGGCGGCCCCCCACCGACGGGCCCCCGCGAGGGCGGGCCGGACGTCGTGGGTCTCCCGCGGCCCGGCGTCCGAGGGGGTGCGCGCCCCGGGCAGGATCGCGGCGGCGGCGAAGAAGGCGGCGCCGGGCAGCATGAACAGCAGGACGCGGAAGATCATCTCGCTGCCGTAGCTGCTCGCCGCGAACATCGGCAGCGGGGCCGCTGCGATCAGCAGCAGCGGCCGGGCCCGGTGGCGCAGCGCCCGCCGGCGCAGCACGCCGTGGGCCGCGAGCAGCAGCACCGAGCCGGACAGCAGCCGGGCCGCCCAGGAGGTGGCGACGGCCCCGGTGCCCGTCGGGGTGGCGCCGTAGCCGGTCTCGACGTTGGCGCCGACGTCCCCGACCGAGCGGATCATGTCGGGCATCGCGGCGGACAGGAACGGCAGCGCGGCCGTGAGGCACCAGGCCAGGAAGATCACGACGGTGGTGGCGAGCGGGACCCAGTCGCGGTGGCCGCGGCTGAGACACAGGGCGAGCAGGCAGACGACCAGCATGCCGGGGGTGAGCTGGTGGGAGATGACGATGGCCGTGACCAGCAGGGTGACGAGCACCGTCCACACCGCGGGCCGCGGCCCGCCGCCCGCCGTGGTCCGGCCGAAGCGGCGCAGCACCACGGCGAGCACCCCCAGGTGCAGCGCGTAGGCCACCGACTGGGGCGAGAAGTAGTCCTGCCCGACCCAGTTGGCGACGTAGAACAGCCAGACCGCGGTCCAGATCAGCCGCCGGTCCTGCGTGAAGGTGCGGTAGATCAGCAGCAGCGGGAGCAGCAGCATCAGGCTGGAGACCAGGGGCCACCAGGCCATGAACAGCGTCGACGACTCCACGCCCAGCAGTCGCACCAGGGCGGCCTGGGCGGCGAAGAAGCCCGGCCACTGGTCGTAGACGGCCATGTCGCCGACCTGGTCGGCCGTCTGCAGGCCGCCCGCCGTCAGCAGGTGGTCGATGACCGCGTCGTGCTTCCACGCCCAGGCGTACAGCGGCGTCGGGTAGAGCACGGCCTGGGTGGCCCGCTCCATCACCAGCAGCCCCAGCACGTACGCCGCCGCCCAGACCCCCGGGTGGCGCGGGTCGCGGACCGTGCGGAAGAACCCGGCGGTGAGGACCGCCAGTCCGGCCCAGAACGCCGGGTGCAGCGCGCTGACCAGCCCGTAGTCGTCGAGCCGTGAGACGTCGGTGTGCCGCACGGCGTACGCCCACAGCGCGAGCGCCACGAGCAGCGGGATGCCCGGCCAGGCGAGCGCGCGGCGCCCCGGCAGGCCGGGGGGCAGGTCGGACAGGTCCGTCACGGGCTCGTGGACGGGGCCCGACGACTCCGGAGAGGCGGGGCCTGCCGCCTGCCCGGCGGTTCCCGGACGGCTGTCCGGGGTGCCCGTGCCGGCCCGTGCGGGTGCGGGTTCCGGCGTGGATCTCTCCTTCGGAGTGGCTGGCGGACGCACGGTGGTTCCCCCCTGGCGGTTCGGCTCGGTTCGGCTCTGTTCGGCTCGGGCGTGATCAGTCGTGGCGACCGGCCGGCGGTCTGTGCGGGGCGCGGCGGGACGCGGAGCGGGTGAAGCGGACGGGGCCCCACGCCGGCGCGGCTCGGCGCAGGAGCGGTGCCAGGGGGGCGAGGATGGCGAGGACGGCGAGGACGCACAGGGCGGCGAGCAGGAGCGGCGCGAGGGGCGCGAGCGCGTCACGCCACACCCAGCCGCCGACCGCCACGAGGTACAGCACCCCCCAGCGCCCCTGCCACGGCAGGCGTCCGGCCGCCCGGGCGAGCAGCGGCCACAGCGGTACGAGGCACAGCAGCAGGCACAGCGGCGGCGCCCAGCGCAGCAGCGGCCCGGGCCCGTCCAGCCCGAGCACGTCGGCCAGGGAGCCGGCCGCCCTCGCGTACCACGCCCCGTCCACCGGCCGCGGTTGCCACCCGAGGGCGACCGGCGCGGTGTGCAGGGCGAGCAGGGCGGCGGCCAGGGCCGTGCCGGGCAGCCACGGGCCGGGCCGGGTGAGCAGGGTGACGGCGGCGGCGAACACCACGAGCAGCACGGCGCCCGCGGTGAGCGACGGCAACGGCAGGCCCTGCAGCAACTGCCGTCCGGTCGGCGCCGTTCCGGTGGGGTGTGCGAGCCAGGGCAGGTCGCGCAGCGGCGCGCAGAAGAAGATCACGGCGACGCCGAGGAGACTCCACAGGGCGCCGCGCAGCCGCCGCTCCCCCGGGTCCCCTCCCGCGGGCAGGACCGCCGGGCCGGGCGCATGCCCCGTTCCCCCGGTCTCCGCCGGCACCTGGCCGTGCCCGGCGGCCCCTTCCGGCCGCACGATCAGAGCCATCGTGTCCGCCTGGAGTGCCTCGCGTTCGTATCCGGGGCGCCCGATGAACAGGGTGACGGTGTCCTGGTCGCCGCCCGGCCGGTACGCGGCGTCGCGGGCCCAGGTCGTGCCGTACCCGGCGGTGGCGTTCAGCCTGGCCCAGCGGGTGCCGTAGGCGGCGTGGTCCGGGTCCGGGTCCGGCTCCGGATCCGGTACGGCGGAAGGGCGGGGCGCGGGCGGGAGGGGCGCGGGCGGGCTGGTGGCGGGGCGCAGGGCCGCACGCAGCCCGGCGGCGGACACGACGGCGATCAGCGTCATGCTCAGCAGGACCGCCCAGCCGGCGCCGGCGATCCCGGCCGGGGTGAAGAGCACGGCCGCGCTGCCCAGCACCAGGGTGCACATGGCCCCTTGGAGCGCGGCGAGCACGCCCGTGCGCCCCTGGACGCGCAGCACGCCGATGTACAGCTCCACCACGACCCGGGGCAGCGCGCCGAGGGCGAGCAGCCGCAGCACGGTCGAGCCGTGCTCGGCGTAGTCCGGGCTGAACGGCGTGAGGATGTACGGGGCGAACACGACCAGGACCGCCACGACCGGGACCAGCAGCAGCGTCATGCGGCGCAGGGCGCCCCGGACGCCGTCGGCGAGCCGGCGCGGATCGTGCGAGGCGTGCGCGGTGAGCGAGGAGGCCATGTTGATGGCCATGAACTCCATCGTGCCGCCGACGGTGTACGCCACGTAGAAGTAGCCGTTCTCGGCGGCGCTGAAGCGGACCGCGACCATCACCGGCAGCAGGTTGATCATGGCGAGGCTGAACAGCGCGCCGAGGGAGTCCCCGGCCAGGAACCGGCCCATGTCCCGCAGCTTCGGCGGGTCCTTGTCGCGGTCGGCCCGGGCCTGCCGCGGGATGAGCCGGCGGAAGATCAGCCAGCCCAGGGGCAGCGTGGAGAAGGCGATGGCCACCGCCCAGGAGACGAAGATGCCGAGCACGGGCAGGGTGCCGGCGAACACGGCCAGCAGGGCCAGCTTGCCGACGGAGAACGCCGCGTTGCCGGCCGGCACCCACTCCGCCTTGCGCAGGCCGGTGAGGACGCCGTCCTGGAGGGTCAGCAGCGCCCAGGCCACGCACGCCGCGACGAACACCGCGCCCGCCAGGGGCGTGCCCAGCGGGGCGTAGGAGGCGCCCCACGCGTCCAGTGTGAGCAGGAAGACGGCGGCGGCGAGCGCGACGACCAGCGAGCTGGCCACGTACGTGCCCCACACCAGCCGCCCGGTCTCCCGGCCGGCGCGCGGGACGAAGCGGACGACGGCGCCGATCATCGTGGTCGCGGTGATGCTGGCGAGCAGCCGCATCGCGGCGATGGCGGCCGAGCCCTGGCCGACCGCCTCCTCGGAGTAGTAGCGGGCCGCCACCAGCCAGAAGCCCAGCCCCAGGACGGCCGAGACGCCGGTGCTGAGCATGAGGAAGTAGGCGTTCTTGAACAGCGAGTCGTGGGTGTGCCCGCTGTCGGCAGGCCGCGGTCCGTCGCCGGCGCGCGCGGCGGCGGACTCGTGCACCTGGGTCTCAGCCACGGAACTACCCCAGCCCTCCCGCTGTCGGCCCGCTCCCGGACAGTGCGTCCGGCGGGGCGGCCGGCCGGGCACCGGACCGCTCCAGCACCTCGACGACCGTCCGTGCCCGCAGCGGGTCCACGGGCAGCGCGTGCCGCGCGAACCAGCGGGCCGCCCCGGGGGCCGGTGAGGGGTCGGTGAACTCCGCACCGGCGTAGTCGTCCAGCGGCGGGTCGTACAAGTAGCCGACGACGATGCCCCGTTGCGCCAGGGCCGCGATCGCCGCGTCCCGGTCCGCCACGAACAGCGGCACCCGGAACAACGGCTGTGTCCCGTACGCGTCACGGGGTGTGGCCCACGGCGTGCCCAGCAGCAGCTCGGTGCCCGCGCGGCAGGCGTCCAGCACTCCGTCCAGCCGGGCCAGCCTGCGTTCGATGCGGGCCAGCCGGAGCGGGCCGGACTCCAGGCGGTAGTCGTGCATGTCCACGCGCACCCAGGGGTGGTGGGCGTCGAGCCCCGGCGTGTGACGGGCGGCGCGGGCGAGCAGGTCCGGGCGCAGCGGCATGCGGATCTCGTCGCGGTCCGCCAGCCCGAGCAGCCGCACCGCGGCCCACGCGGCGCGGCGCAGCCGCAGCCCCCGCACGGCCGCCTCGGCGTACGGCCGGGCCAGGTAGGCCAGTTCGGCCAGCGGCCGGCCCGGTGCGAGCAGGTCCGCGCAGGTCTTCCGCACCGCCTCGCCCAGCCCCGGGTCGGCGAGCGAGAGCATGCCCCCGGCCTGGGCGCCCACGTGCTTGGACAGGCTGAACACCGAGGCCTCGCCCCACGCGCCGACCGGCCGGCCCCCCACCGTGCTGCCGATCGCGTGCGCACCGTCCTCGAACAGCGGGATGCCGAGGGCGTCGCACCTGCGCCGCAGCCGCGGCGCCGGGTCCGGGTTGCCGTACAGGTTCGTCGTCAGCACGGCCGACACCGAGCCCCACACCTCGTCCGGCACCGCGTCGACGTCGATGGACGCGTCGAACGGGTTCAACGGCGCCTGCACGGGCCGCAGTCCGGCCGCGAGCACGACGAAGAAGATCACGTCGTCGTTGACCGGCGACATCAGCACCCGTCCGCCGGGCGGGCACCAGTGGCGCAGCGCCACGTACAACCCGAAACGGCACGACGGTACGTACACACATTCCCGGCCGAGCCGCGTGCGCATGGTGTCTTCCAGCCGCTCGAGCCGTGAACCATGCCGCAGCGAACCCGGGCCGGCCTCCCCAATGGCCATCCGCCCCCCTGGTGTGCCGTCGGAACGCCCCCTCCCCGAGGCCTTCCGGCACCCGCCCAGAGTCGCCCTGTTCGCACCGCTCCGTCAAGATTGCGTCGCGTCCTGTGGATAACTTCCGGCACGTGTGCATGTGGTGCCCCGTCCGGCGCGCCGGTCACGCTCCCCGTCCGGTCGCGCCGGTCCCGCGGGCCCGACCGATCCGGCCGGTTCGGCGGCGCCGCACGGGCTTCACCTGCCCCCTTCGTCCCGTTCGTCTCGCCGGACCCTGCCCGGATCGGGTGCGTCGCACGTAACGTGTGGCAGGACCACGGACACGTGGCGACGACATGGCACACCCGAAAGCGAGGCAGCACCCGATGCCCCCCTTCGATGTCCCCGAGGGTGACCCCTTCGGCCCGCACAACCTGCCGTACGGCGTGTTCTCCCTCCCCGGTTCCGACGACCGGAGGGTGGGCGTCCGGCTGGGCGACCATGTGCTGGACGCGGGCGCCGCGGCCCACGCGCTCGGCTCCCCGTACGCCTCCCTGCTCGCGCAGCCGACGCTCAACCCGCTGCTGGCGGCCGGGCGCACCGCCTGGTCGGACGTGCGCCGGGCGCTCACCGCGTGGGTGACCGTGCCGTCCCACCGCGAGACCGTCGAGGCGCTGTTCCACCCGCTGTCCTCGGTGACGCTGCACCTGCCCTTCGAGGTCGCGGACTACGTCGACTTCTACGCCTCGGAGAACCACGCCCGGAACGTGGGCCAGATTTTCCGGCCCGACGCGGAGGACTCCCTCACCCCCAACTGGAAGCACCTGCCGATCGGCTACCACGGCCGCTCCGGCACCGTCGTGGTCTCCGGCACGGAGGTCCAGCGCCCCTCGGGCCAGCGCAAGGCGCCCACCGACGCCGCGCCGGTGTTCGGCCCGTCGGTCCGCCTGGACATCGAGGCGGAGGTCGGCTTCGTCGTGGGCGTGCCCTCCCGCATGGGCGCACCGGTGGCCCTGGCCGACTTCCGCGAGCACGTCTTCGGGCTGTGCCTCCTCAACGACTGGTCCGCCCGCGACATCCAGGCCTGGGAGTACGTGCCCCTCGGCCCGTTCCTCGGCAAGTCCTTCGCCACGTCCGTGTCCGCGTGGATCACCCCCCTGGACGCCCTGGACGAGGCCCGGGTCGCACCCCCGGCCCGGACGCACGAGCTGCTGCCGTACCTGGACGACGCCGGCGACGAACCCGGCGGCTACGACCTGCGCATCAGCGTCGCGATCAACGGCCACGTCGTCTCCGAGCCGCCCTTCTCCACCATGTACTGGACGGCCGCCCAGCAGCTGGCCCACATGACGGTCAACGGCGCGTCCCTGCGCACCGGCGACCTCTACGGCTCCGGCACGGTCAGCGGCCGGACCGAGCGGGAGCGCGGCTCCCTGCTGGAGCTGACCTGGAACGGCCGCGACCCGCTGGAACTGCCCGACGGCAAGCGCACGTTCCTGGAGGACGGCGACGTGGTCACCCTGACGGCCTGGGCCCCGGGCCCGGACGGCGTGCGGGTGGGACTGGGCGAGGTGACGGGCCGGATCGTGAGCGGCTGAACCGGCCCGCGGGACAGGGGGCGGCGGCGCTCGCATCCGCGTTCAGCCCCTGACGCGCGCCGCCCGGCCCGTCATACTGGGCGTCGGGCGGTGTGCGCGCACCCGCGCGTGCACGGCGCGTGGGGTGCGCCCGTGGCGTTCCACCGGTGTGCGCGGCCGTGTCACCGGCGGGCGGGACGGCCGCATCACCGCGCGCACGGCGACCGCCTCCCTCCGCACGACCCGTAGCCGCCCCTTTTCCACCAGGAACCGGAGCCCGTGGCCATGACCGTCTGCCTGCTCCTGCTGAGCGTCGTCGCCGTGACGGCCGCCGTCCCCGTTCCCCGTGCGCTGACCCGGGCCTCGTGGCCGGAGCGGGAACCGGTCGTCGCGCTGTGGGTGTGGCAGTGCCTGGTCGCCACCGTCCTGCTGTGCTGCGTCACGGCGCTCTCCCTGGGGGCGGCCGCCGTGTTCGGCACGGTCCGGGCCCAGCTCTTCGCGCCGGCGCCGCCCGCGGTGACGGCGGCGTACGACCTGTCGGCCGCCCCGCCGTGGGCCGCCGCCCTCACCCTCCTGCTGGCCTGCGGGGCCGCCTGGACCACCGCGATGCTCGCGCGCGAACTCGTCGAGGCGCGCCGCCGCCGGTCCCTGGCCCGCGCCCATCTGCGCGAGCGCGCCCCCGACCTGCCGGCGGGCCTGCCCGCCGCCCGCGGACCGCTCCTCGTTCTGGAGGACGAGTACCCGGACGCCTGGTGGATGCCCGGCAGCCCGCCCCAGCTGATCGTCACCACGGGTGCCCTGCACCGGCTCACCGGCCACCAGCTCGACGCCGTGCTCACCCACGAACGCAACCACGCCCGGGCCCACCACGACTGGCTGCTGCACCTGTCCACCGCCCTGGCCACCGGCTTCCCGCGGATCCCGCTGTTCGCGCACTTCTGCGACCAGACGCACCGCCTGGTCGAACTCGCCGCCGACGACACGGCCTCGCGCCGCTGCGGCCATCTCACCACCGCGCTGGCCCTGATCGAACTCAACCAGCACCGCGGCGTGCTGTCCTGCGCCTCCAGCCACCGGCTGCTGGGCGAGCGGGTCGACCGGCTGCTGGAGCCGCCACCGCGGCTGGACCGCCGGCACCGCGCCCTGACCACCACCACGGCCGCGCTCGTGCCGCTGCTGCCCCTGCTGATCGCGTTCGCGCCGGGACTGACGGCCCTGTCGTAACCCTTCGGGGAAGGCGGCGGCGCCCGCCCCGCCCGGTGGCGGTTCCCGCCACCGAGGGAACCGAACGGCCAGCTCAGCAGTCGGGCCGGTCACTTTCCCGGTGGCGCAACATTGCCGCAACACCACTTTCCCTATCGGATAGGTATGGTCCGGTCCATGCCCAGTGACCGCATCCGAGACCACGCCGGACAGGGAGCCGCGACCACCGTCGCCGCCCACCGCGCGCGGCGACGGCTGCGCGCCGACCGGGCCCGGCAACTGGCCGACCTGCTGCGCAGGCAGTTGCTCACCGGTGCCTTCCCCGACGGCGCCCTCCCCCACGAGTCGACCCTCGCCGCCGACTACGGCGCCGGCCGCAACACGGTCCGCGAGGCCCTCGACCTGCTGCGGGCCGAGGGGCTGGTGGAACGCCGGCCCGGCGTCGGCACCGTGGTCACGGCCCACAAGTACCCCCACGGCCTGGACCGCCTGATGGGCCTCGCCGAGACCCTGCGCGAGCACGGCCGGGTCACCAACGAGGTCCGCACGATGGGCCCCGCCCCGGCACCCGCGCCGGTCGCCGCCCGCCTCGACCTGGCACCCGGCACCGACGTCCTGTACATCGAACGCCTGCGCAGGCTGAACGGCCTGCCCCTGTCCCTCGACCTCACCTACGTCCCCCTCGACATCGGCACCGCGCTGCTCGGTGCCGACCTCGAGAACACCGACGTCTTCCGGCTGCTGGAAGCCGTCACCGGCCGGCGCCTCGGCCACGCCGAGATCACCCTCGAAGCGGTCAGCGCGGACACCCACTCGGCCGCCGTGCTGGAGGCCCCGCACGGCGCCGCCGTCCTGATGCTGGAGCGCCTCACCCACCTCGAGGACGGCCGCCCGGTCGACCTGGAGTTCATCCGCTTCCGCGGGGACCGCATCGCCATGAGCGGCTCCCTGCACCGGAACCGGTAACCCGCCACCCGCCCGCCCACCTTCCTGGAGACAGCCATGCCCTTGGCGCCCCAGCGGGCCGACGTGCCCGTGACCATCGACCAGTCGAAGTGCATCGACGGCTGCACGCTCTGCGTGGACATGTGCCCGCTGGACTCCCTCGCCATCGACGAGCGCAACGGCAAGGCCTACATGCATGTCGACGAGTGCTGGTACTGCGGCCCGTGCGCGGCGCGCTGCCCCACCGGGGCCGTCACGGTCAACATGCCCTACCTGCTCCGGTGAGAGGCCCGAACTCCCATGAAACGCACAGCAGTCGCCCTGTCCGCGGTCGTCCTCCTGCTCCCGCTCAGCGCCTGCGGCGGTGACGCCGAGGCCGGTGGCGGCTCCACGGTCACCGTCACCGTCGGCTACCAGTCCCGGACGATCAACACCGTCACGGCGGGCACCCTGCTCCGCTCCCTGGGTGCCTTCGAGAAGCAGCTGAACGCCCTGCACGACGGCGTGCGCTACAAGGTGGACTGGCAGGACTACGCCACCGGCGCGCCCATCACCGCGCAGATGACCGCCGGGAAGATCGACATCGGTTCGATGGGCGACTTCCCGCTCCTCATCAACGCGGCCCGCGGCAAGCAGCTGAACAGCCCGACCCGCCTGGTCTCGGTCACCGGCTACAACCTGCGCGGCGGCCTCAACACCATCGTCACCGCGCCCGGTTCGTCACGGGAGTCGCTGAAGGACCTGAAGGGCGCGAAGGTCTCCACGAGCGTGGGGTCGGCCGCCGACGGCACCCTCGTACGGGCCCTGCAGCGCGCCGGCATCGACCCGGAGGACGGGATCGAGAAGCTCAACCAGCAGCCCTCCGTCGGCGCCTCGGCCCTGACCGCGGGCAGCGCCGACGCACTGTCGCAGTTCGTCGCCTGGCCGGGTCTGCTCGCCTTCCAGGGCAAGGCGAAGGCGCTCTACGACGGCGCCCGGCTGAACCTGCCCACCTTCCACGGCGTCACCGCGCGCGAGGAGTTCGCCACGCGGCGCCCGGCCGTGCTGGAGGCCTTCCTCAAGGCCCAGGCGGAGGCGACGGACTACCTCCACCGCCACCCGGTGGCCGCCGCGGAGAAGGTGGCGAAGGCCACCGGCCTGCCCGCGGAGGTCGTCTACCTCTACAACGGCGCCCACGGCATCGCCACGTTCGACCCGGCCATCAAGCCCCAGCTCGTGGCCGCGCTGAAGAAGGACGTCGCGATCCTCAAGTCGGCGAAGCTCACCGGCGACGTGGACGTCGACTCCTTCGTGGACGACCGGTACGTGAAGAAGGCCCTCGGGACGACGGCGTACTCGCGGCATCTCGCCACGAAGCCCGCCCCGGCCGCGAGCGAGGCCTGGCCCGAGGGCGCCTCGAAGACGGTCACCTTCGGCTCCCCCTCCGAGCTGCTGCGTCACCTCGCCGGGCACCGCGACGGGATCCGCGCCGCCTACGTCCCCGACGCCACCACCGGCACCCTCTGGTTCGCCGACAAGGCCGTGTGGGTGACCGACGGCCGGCGGCTGCTGCCGTTCGTCGCTCCCGACACCGCACGCGCCTACGTCGCCGCGCACCGCGGGGCACGGGTCGTCTCCTACGCCGACGCCCTGGAGCGGGCGTCGTGAGGCGGTACGCGCTCCGGGCGGCCTCCCTGGCCGCCGCCCTCGGTCTGTGGCAGGTGCTGACCAGCAGGGACGTCGACCTGTGGCTGCGCTTCTCGCAGTTCCCCACGGTCACCGACGTCGCCCGGGCCTTCGGCGCCCGGCTGTCCGGGCCGGACTACTGGACCGACCTCACCGACAGCCTCACCCGCATCCTCACCGGTTTCCTGCTGGCCGCCGTCCTGGGTGTGGCCACGGGCGTGCTCGTGGCGCGCTCACGGCTGGCCGAGGACCTGCTCGGCCCCGTCCTGGAGGTGCTCCGGCCGGTCCCCGCCATCGCCCTGGTCCCGGTCGCGATCCTGCTGTTCCCCTCCAACGAGCAGGGCATCGTCTTCATCACCTGCACCGCCGCCTTCTTCCCGGTCCTGGTCTCCACCCGGCACGCCGTGCGGGCCCTGACCCCCGTGTGGGAGGAGGCCGTACGCACCATGGGCGGCGGCCGGTGGCGGATCCTCGGCTCCGTCGTGCTGCCGGGCGCGCTGCCCGGGGTGTTCGGCGGCCTGTCCGTCGGCATCGGCGTGTCCTGGATCTGCGTGATCTCCGCCGAGATGATCTCCGGCCAGTACGGCGTCGGCTACCGCACCTGGCAGGACTACACCGTCGTCGACTACCCGGGCGTGTTCGTCGGCATGGTCACCATCGGCGTCCTGGGCTGGCTCACCTCCACCGCGGTGGAACTCCTGGGCCGCCGCCTCACCCGCTGGCTGCCGCGCACCGCGCACGGTACGGCGGCCCGGGCGCACCGGCCGGACCGGCCGGGGAAGCCGGCACCCGCCCCCGCAGGCGGAACCCCGTCCGAGGCGCCCGGCGGCGCCCGAACCGAGGAGGCCCGCGATGAGCACCTCGTCTGAGACCGTCCCCGCCACCGCATCCCCGGCGAAGCAGGCCGGTGTCCCGGACGGCCCGCCCGGCGCCGCGGTGCGCGGCACCCGCCTCACGCTGTCCGGAGCGGGTCTGGGCCGTCCCGGCGCTCCCGCCCTGGACGGCGTGGACCTGGACGTCCCGCCCGGCGAGATCCTCACCGTCGTCGGCCCGTCCGGTTGCGGCAAGTCGACCCTGCTGCGCACCCTGGCCGGGCTGCTGCCGCCGCTCACGGGCACCCTCACCGAGGACGGGCGGCCGCTGACCGGCCCCTCGGCCGAACGCGCCCTGGTCTTCCAGGAGGACGCGCTGCTGCCCTGGCGCACCCTGCGTGGCAACGTCGAACTCCCGCTCGCCATCCGGGGGGTGCCCCGCGCCGACCGGCGGGAGCAGGCCCGGTCCTGGCTGGAGCGGGTCGGACTCGGGCCCCAGGAGCGGCAGTTGCCGCACCGCGTCTCCGGCGGGCAGCGCCAGCGCGTGCAACTGGCGCGTGCCCTGGCCGGACGGCCCCGCGCCGTGCTGATGGACGAGCCGTTCGGCGCGCTGGACGCACAGACCCGGGCCGGCATGCAGGACCTGCTGGTGGAGGTGCTGCGGGGCACCGGCGCCACCGTCGTCTTCGTCACCCACGACGTGGACGAGGCGCTGTTCCTCGGCGACCGGGTGGCCCTGCTCGGCGCGGGCGGCCTGCTCTCCGTGCGCGCCATCCCCCGCCCGCGCGACCGCTCCGCGCACGACGACCCGGACCGCACGGCCCTGCGGCGCGACGTCCTCACCTCGCTCGGTACGTGATTCGGTACGTGACTCGGTACGTGAAAGGCACCCCGGTGACCACCTCCGTGAACCCCTCTGCGGACACCCCCCTGGCCGTCCCGCCCCTCGCCGACGCCGAGGAGCTGAGCTGCGACGTCCTCGTCATCGGCGGCGGCACCGCCGGCACCATGGCGGCCCTGACCGCCGCCGAGCACGGCGCGGACGTGCTGCTGCTGGAGAAGGCCCACGTCCGCCACTCCGGCGCGCTCGCCATGGGCATGGACGGCGTCAACAACGCCGTCATCCCCGGCCGCGCCGAACCCGACGACTACGTCGCCGAGATCACCCGCGCCAACGACGGCATCGTCGACCAGTCCACCGTCCGCCAGACCGCCACGCGCGGCTTCGCCATGGTGCAGCGGCTGGAGTCCTACGGCGTGAAGTTCGAGAAGGACGAGCACGGCGACTACGCCGTCCGCCAGGTGCACCGCTCCGGCTCCTACGTGCTGCCGATGCCGGAGGGCAAGGACGTCAAGAAGGTGCTGTACCGGCAGCTGCGACGGCGCGAGATGCGCGAGCGGATCCGCATCGAGAACCGGGTGATGCCGGTGCGGGTCCTCACGGCGGACGGGCGGGCCGTCGGGGCGGCCGGCTTCCACACCCGCACGGGGCGGTTCGTCCAGATCCGCGCGGGCGCGGTGATCCTCGCGACCGGCGCCTGCGGCCGCCTCGGCCTGCCCGCCTCCGGCTACCTCTACGGCACCTACGAGAACCCCACCAACGCGGGCGACGGCTACGCCATGGCCTACCACGCGGGCGCCGAACTCACCGGCATCGAGTGCTTCCAGATCAACCCACTGATCAAGGACTACAACGGCCCGGCCTGCGCCTACGTCGCCAACCCCTTCGGCGGCTACCAGGTGAACCGGCACGGTGAGCGCTTCGTCGACTCCGACTACTGGTCGGGGCAGATGATGGCCGAGTTCGCGGCGGAGGTGGCCTCCGACCGGGGGCCCGTCTACCTGAAGCTGAGCCACCTGCCCGAGGAGTCGGTCTCCGCCCTGGAGACCATCCTCCACTCCACCGAACGCCCCACCCGCGGCACCTTCCACTCCGGCCGCGGCCACGACTACCGCACCCACGACGTCGAGATGCACATCTCCGAGATCGGCCTGTGCGGCGGCCACTCCGCCTCCGGCGTCCGCGTCGACGACCACGCCCGCACGACCGTGCCCCGCCTCTACGCGGCCGGCGACCTGGCCTGCGTCCCGCACAACTACATGATCGGCGCGTTCGTCTTCGGCGACCTGGCCGGCGCCGACGCTTCCCGGTACTCGGCGTACGAAGGGCCGCTGCCGGCCGACCAGCTGCGCGAGGCGCACGAACTGGTCTACCGGCCGCTGCGCAACCCCGACGGCCCGCCGCAGCCCCAGGTCGAGTACAAACTGCGCCGCTTCGTGAACGACTACGTGGCCCCGCCCAAGTCCGGCGCCCGGCTGTCGCTGGCGCTGGAGGCGTTCGAGCGGATGCGCGACGACATCGCGGAGATGGGGGCCCGCACCCCGCACGAACTGATGCGCTGCGCCGAGGTCACCTTCATCCGCGACTGCGCGGAGATGGCCGCCCGCTCCTCCCTGGCCCGCACGGAGTCCCGCTGGGGTCTCTACCACGACCGTCTCGACCACCCCGGCCGCGACGACGCGTCCTGGTTCCACCACCTCGATCTGCGCAAGTCCCCGTCCGGTGCCATGGAGTTCACGGCCCGTCCCGTGGCCCCCTACCTCGTCCCGGTCGACGGCTTCGACCCGGTCGGCGGCGCGCCCCGGCACATCGGCGAGGTCCACGCGGAGGACGTGGCGACGGCCGGCTCACGCGAGGTGGCACCGGTGGCCGCCGGCGTCGGGGCGGGCGCGCCGGGCCTGCCCACCGCGGGACCGCAGGCACCGCCCTCCCCCGGGCCGGACGGTGATCGGTCCGCCGCCCGGCTCCTCGAACTCGTCGCCCTCGCCGACGAGCAGCCCGAACTCGACGCCCTGCGGCCCTATCTGGCCGACCCGGCACCCGCCGTCCGCCGGGAGGCCGTCGCCGTCCTCACCGAGACGCTGCCCCCGGGAACCGGGCCCGCCCTCGCCTCGGCCCTGCGCGACCAGGCCGCCGAGGTCCGTGCCGCCGCGGCCGCCTCCCTGCGGGAGCTCGTCGAGACGCTCCCGCCGGGGCCCGGCCTGCGGGACGGTCTCGTCGCCGCCCTGGCCGAGCCGGACCCGGTGGTGCGCGCCGCCGCCCTCGACGTCCTGCGCGCCCTGCGTCTCGGGGACGCGGCCCTGTTCGCCGCCTCCCTGACCGACTCCGACATCGCCGTCCGGACCGAGGCCGTACGGGCGCTCGTCTCGGTGGACGCGGCCGAGGAACTGGCCGCCGCGGCCTCCGCCGACCCGTCCCGCGAAGTGCGGGTCGCCATCGCCAGGGGCCTGGCCACGGTGGGCGCCGAACGCCTGGCCGGCACCGGCCCCGGCGACCTCACGGGAGGCGCTTCCCCGGCTGACGCCCCGGCACGGATCGCCGCCGGGGCCGGCGGCCGCCCGCGGGCCGGTGCCGGAGCGGAGACCGGGTCCGTGACCGCGGCCCTCACCGAGCTGCTCGGCGACCCCGACGCCCTGGTGCGCGCCGCCGCCTACGCCGCCCTCGGCACCACCGGCTGCCCCGGCCCCCTGTCCAGCCGGGCGGTGGCCGCGCTGGCCGAACCGGCCTGGCAGGTGCGGGCCGGAGCGGCGACGGCCCTGTCGGTCGCCGAGGCCGACGTGGCCGTCCCGGCCCTGGCCAAGGCCCTGGCGGACTCCAACGCCGACGTCCGCAAGGCCGCCGTCCTCGCCCTGACCCGGCACGGCACGACCGAGGAGGCCCGGGCGGCACTCGCCACGGCGACGGCGGACTCGGACGCGGACGTCAGGGCGTACGCGGCGCGGGCGTTGTGACCACCGGCGGCGCCCCGCCCCGGGCGGGGCGTCGCCGGTGCAGGTCCCGCCGCTCAGCCGGCGGCCCGGGTCACCTCCAGTCCTCGGGCTCCGGCTCCTCGTCCGCATCGGGCCAGAGGTCCGCGTCATCCCCCGGCGCGGCCGGGGCGGGAGACGGGGCCGAGGGCGTCTCGTCACCGGGGGCCGGGCCGGCCGGTGCGTCCAGCGAGGCGAGCACCTCCAGCACACCCTCCCCGTACGTCACCCGCTTCTTCTCGCCCACTCCGCCGATCCCGCCCAGCTCTGCCACCGACGTGGGCCACGCCAGGACGATCTCCCTGAGCGTCGCGTCGTGGAAGATGACGTACGCCGGGACGCCCTGCTCACGTGCCTGCTCGGCGCGCCAGGCCCGCAGCGCCTCGAAGGCCGGCTGGAGCTGCGCGGGCAGCTCGACCGCGGCGGCCTTGCCCTTGCGCTCCCCCCGTCCGGAACCCAGGGAGGAGCCGGACCGGCCGGTCACCGGCCTCGCCGGCTCCTTGCGCAGCGGCACCTCCCGCTCCCGCCGCAGCACCGCCCCGCTGGCCTCGGTGAGCACCAGCGTGCCGTAGTCACCCTCCACCGCGAGCAGGCCCTGCGCCAGCAGCTGGCGGATGACGCCCCGCCACTCCGGCTCGCTCAGGTCCTCACCGATGCCGAACACGGACAACTGGTCGTGGTCGAACTGGATGACCTTGGCGGTGCGCTTGCCCAGCAGGATGTCGACGATCTGCACCGCGCCGAACTTCTGCCCGCGCTCCCGCTGCAGCCGCACCACCGTCGACAGCACCTTCTGCGCCGCGACCGTGCCGTCCCAGGTCTCGGGCGGGGTCAGGCAGGTGTCGCAGTTGCCGCAGCCGGACGGGTCCGGGTCCTGGCCGAAGTAGGCGAGGAGCTGGCCCCTGCGGCACCGGGCCGTCTCGCACAGCGCCAGCATCGAGTCAAGGTGGGCCTGCGCCCGCCGCCGGAACGCCTCGTCGCCCTCACCGGACTGGATCAGCTTGCGCTGCTGGATGACGTCGTTGAGCCCGTAGGCCATCCAGGCCGTCGAGGGCAGACCGTCCCGGCCGGCCCGGCCCGTCTCCTGGTAGTACCCCTCGACCGACTTGGGCAGGTCGAGGTGGGCGACGAAGCGGACGTCCGGCTTGTCGATGCCCATGCCGAAGGCGATGGTCGCCACCACGACCAGGCCGTCCTCGCGCAGGAAGCGGGACTGGTGGGCGGCGCGGGTGCCCGCGTCCAGGCCCGCGTGGTACGGCACCGCCTCGATGCCGTTGCGGCTGAGGAACTCCGCCGTCTTGTCGACGGAGTTGCGCGACAGGCAGTAGACGATGCCCGCGTCGCCCGGGTGCTCCTCGCGCAGGAAGCTCAGCAGCTGCTTCTTCGGGTCGGCCTTGGGCACGATGCGGTACTGGATGTTGGGCCGGTCGAAACTCGCCACGAAGTGCCGCGCCGACGGCATGTCCAGCCGCTCGGTGATCTCCTGGTGCGTGGCCCGGGTGGCCGTCGCCGTCAGCGCGATCCGCGGCACGTCGGGCCAGCGCTCGCCGAGCAGGGACAGCGCCAGGTAGTCGGGCCGGAAGTCGTGCCCCCACTGGGAGACGCAGTGCGCCTCGTCGATCGCGAAGACGGAGATCTTGCCCCGGGAGAGCAGGTCGAGCGTGCTCTCCAGCCGCAGCCGCTCCGGCGCCAGGTACAGCAGATCCAGCTCCCCGGCCAGGAACTCTGCCTCGACCATCCGCCGCTCGTCGAAGTCCTGCGTGGAGTTCATGAACCCGGCGCGCACGCCCGCGGCACGCAGCGCGTCCACCTGGTCCTGCATGAGCGCGATCAGCGGGGAGACGACCACCCCGGTGCCCGGTCTGACCAGGGCGGGGATCTGGTAGCACAGGGACTTCCCGGCACCGGTCGGCATGAGCACCACGGCGTCCCCGCCGGACACCACGTGCTCGACGACCGCCTCCTGCTCGCCCCGGAAGGCCTCGTACCCGAAGACCCGGTGCAGCGTGGCCAGGGCCTCGTTCTCGGTCACTGCCATCTCGGCGATACCGCCCGTCCCGCCCATCGTCGTGTCCCCCGTACGTCGTCCCTCGACCACTGCGTCCACGATAGGCGCACCCACCGACAGCACCCGAGTTGTCCACAGGCAGCGCCCGTGTCCCTCCGTGACCGACCGGCGACCGGGCGCTTCCCTCCGCTTCTGGTCGAGAACGCCCGGGCCGCGCCGGCTCCCGCCTGCCTCCCCCGCCGCGCAGGACGGCGGCCCGGCTCCCCCCGAGAGGAGCCGGGCCGCCGTCCCGCCGCGGGCCGGGCGTCAGCGGACGAAGACGCCCGCCTGCCCCGCCAGGTCCAGGAAGTACTGCGGGGCCACACCGAGCACCAGCGTGACCGCCACTCCCACACCGATCGCCGCCATGGTCAGCGGTGACGGCACCGCCACCGTCGGGCCCTCGGGCCGCGGCTCGCTGAAGAACATCAGCACGATGACGCGGATGTAGAAGAACGCCGCGATCGCCGACGAGATCACGCCGATGACAACCAGTGGGGCGGCCCCGCCCTCCGCCGCCGCCTTGAACACGGCGAACTTGCCCGAGAAGCCGGACGTCAGCGGGATGCCCGCGAAGGCCAGCAGGAACACCGCGAACACGGCGGCCACCAGCGGCGAACGCCGGCCCAGCCCCGCCCACTTGGACAGGTGCGTCGCCTCACCGCCCGCGTCGCGCACCAGCGTGACCACCGCGAAGGCGCCGATCGTCACGAACGAGTACGCGGCCAGGTAGAAGAGGACGGACGAGACGCCGTCGGGCGTGGTCGCGATGACACCCGCGAGGATGAACCCGGCGTGCGCGATCGACGAGTACGCCAGCAGCCGCTTGATGTCGGTCTGCGTGATCGCCACGATCGCACCGCCCAGCATGGTGACGATCGCCACGGCCCACATCACCGGCCGCCAGTCCCAGCGCAGACCGGGCAGGACGACGTACAGCACGCGCAGCAGCGCGCCGAAGGCGGCCACCTTGGTCGCCGCCGCCATGAAGCCGGTCACCGGGGTCGGGGCGCCCTGGTAGACGTCCGGGGTCCACATGTGGAACGGCACCGCGCCCACCTTGAACAGCAGGCCCATCACCAGCAGCGCGGCACCGATCAGGAGCAGCGCGTCGTTGCCCATCGTGCCGGCGAGCGCCGGGTCGACGTCCTGCACGGTGCCGTCGACGACCTGCGCGATCGTCGCGTACGACATCGAGCCCGCGTAGCCGTACAGCAGCGCGATGCCGAACAGGGTGAACGCGGAGGCGAACGCGCCGAGCAGGAAGTACTTGACCGCCGCCTCCTGGGACATGAGCCGCTTGCGGCGGGCCAGGGCGCACAGCAGGTACAGCGGGAGGGAGAAGACCTCCAGGGCGACGAACAGCGTCAGCAGGTCGTTGGCCGCCGGGAAGATCAGCATGCCGGCCACCGCGAACATCAGCAGCGGGAACACCTCGGTGGTGGTGAACCCGGCCTTGACCGCTGCCTTCTCGCTCTCGCTGCCCGGCACGGAGGCGGCCTGCGCGGCGAAGGAGTCCACGCGCTTGCCGTGCGCCGCGGGATCCAGACGCCGCTCGGCGAAGGTGAACAGGCCGACCAGGGCCGTCAGCAGGATCGTGCCCTGCAGGAACAGGGCCGGTCCGTCGACGGCGATCGCGCCCATCGCCGCGATGCGCGCCTTGGTCGTGCCGTAGCCGTCGGCCGCGAGGGCGACCACCGCGGCGAACGCGGCCGCGAGGGCCACGACCGACACGAACATCTGCGCGTAATAGCGGGATTTGCGCGGTACGAACGCCTCGACCAGGATCCCGACGATCGCCGCTCCCACGACGATCAGGGTGGGCGCCAGTTGTCCGTACTCGAACTTCGGCGCGTCGATCTTGCTGATCGGGTCGGCCGCGTTTGTCCACAGGCTGTGGACGGCTGATGCGCTCACTTGGCCGCCTCCACCTCGGGCTGGGGGTCCTTCTTCTGTACGTCGGACATGGTCTGCTCGACCGCCGGGTTGACGATGTCCGTGACGGGCTTCGGGTAGACGCCCAGGAAGATCAGCAGTACGACCAGCGGGGCGACGACCACGACTTCACGGATCCTGAGGTCGGGCATCGTGGACACCTCCGGCTTCACCGGGCCCGTCATCGTCCGCTGGTAGAGGACGAGGGTGTAGAGCGCGGCGAGGACGATGCCGAAGGTGGCGATGATGCCGATGACCGGATAGCGGGTGAACGTGCCGACCAGGACCAGGAACTCACTCACGAACGGCGCCAGTCCCGGCAGGGACAGGGTGGCGAGGCTGCCGATCAGGAACGTGCCGGCGAGCACCGGGGCGACCTTCTGCACCCCGCCGTAGTCGGCGATGAGCCGCGAGCCGCGCCGGGAGATCAGGAAGCCGGCGACCAGCATCAGCGCCGCCGTCGAGATGCCGTGGTTGATCATGTAGAGCGTCGCCCCGGACTGGCCCTGGCTCGTCATCGCGAAGATGCCCATGATGATGAAGCCGAAGTGGGAGATCGACGCGTAGGCGATCAGCCGCTTGATGTCGCGCTGGCCGACCGCGAGCAGCGCCCCGTAGACGATGCTGATCAGCGCCAGGACGAGGATCACGGGCGTGGCCCACTTGCTGGCCTCCGGGAAGAGCTGGAGGCAGAAGCGGAGCATCGCGAAGGTGCCGACCTTGTCGACGACCGCCGTGATGAGGACCGCGACCGGGGCCGTCGACTCCTGCATCGCGTTGGGCAGCCAGGTGTGCAGCGGCCACAGCGGCGCCTTCACCGCGAAGGCGAAGAAGAAGCCGAGGAACAGCCAGCGTTCGGTGCCGGTCGCCATGTCCAGCGTGCCGTTGGCGCGGGCTTCGGCGATCTCCTGGAGCGAGAAGTTCCCGGCGACGACGTACAGGCCGATCACCGCGGCCAGCATGATCAGGCCGCCGGCCAGGTTGTAGAGGAGGAACTTCACCGCGGCGTACGAGCGTTGCGTGGCCGCCGTCTTCTCGCCGTGCTCGTGGGCACGGTCGCCGAAGCCGCCGATGAGGAAGTACATCGGGATCAGCATGGCTTCGAAGAAGATGTAGAAGAGGAAGACGTCGGTGGCCTCGAAGGAGAGGATCACCATCGCCTCGACGGCCAGGATCAGGGCGAAGAAGCCCTGCGTCGGCCGCCACCGGCTGCTGCCGGTCTCCAGGGGGTCGGCGTCGTGCCAGCCCGCCAGGATGATGAAGGGCATCAGCAGTGCGGTGAGCGCGATGAGCGCCACGCCGATGCCGTCGACGCCCAGTTCGTAGCGGACGCCGAAGTCGGCGATCCAGGCGTGGGACTCGGTGAGCTGGTAGCGGTCGCCGTCCGGGTCGAATCGGACCAGGACGGTGATCGCCAGGGCGAGGGTGGCGAGCGAGAAGAGCAGCGCCAGCCACTTGGCGGCGGTGCGCTTCGCGGCCGGTACGGCGGCCGTGGCGATCGCCCCGACGGCCGGGAGCGCCGCTGTCGCTGTCAGCAGAGGAAAGGACATCGGTATCAGACCGCCCTCATCAGCAGGGTCGCGGCGACGATGACCGCGGCGCCGCCGAACATCGAGACCGCGTAGGAGCGGGCGAAGCCGTTCTGCAGCTTGCGCATCCGCCCGGAGAGGCCGCCGACCGAGGCCGCCGTGCCGTTGACCACGCCGTCGACCAGGGTGTGGTCGACGTAGACCAGGGACCGCGTGAGGTGCTCGCCGCCGCGGACCAGGACGACGTGGTTGAAGTCGTCCTGGTAGAGGTCGCGCCGGGCGGCCCGGGTGAGCAGCGAGCCGCGCGGGGCGACGGCCGGGACCGGGCGGCGGCCGTACTGCGCCCAGGCGAGGGCCACGCCGATCACCATGCACGCCACCGTCGCGCCGGTGACCACGCCCGCGCTGATCGGCGGATGACCGTGACTGTGACCGGTGACGGGCTCCAGCCAGTGCAGGAAGCGGTCGCCGATGCTGAAGAACGCGCCGCCGGCCACCGATCCGATCGCCAGCACGATCATCGGGACGGTCATGATCTTTGGCGACTCGTGCGGGTGCGGCGGGGTGTACTCGCCGCGCGTCTCGGCGGCGGGCTCCACGTCGGGCTTGGCCGGCGACGGGGTCGGGGCGTCGCGCCAGCGCTCCTCGCCGAAGAACGTCATCAGCATCACGCGCGTCATGTAGAACGCGGTGATGGCCGCGCCGAGCAGGGCGCAGGCCCCGAGGATCCAGCCCTCGGTGCCGCCCTTGGCGAACGCCGCCTCGATGATCTTGTCCTTGGAGAAGAACCCGGACAGTCCGGGGAAACCGATGATCGCCAGGTAGCCGAGGCCGAAGGTGACGAAGGTGACCGGCATGTACTTCCGCAGGCCGCCGTACCGGCGCATGTCGACCTCGTCGTTCATGCCGTGCATGACCGAACCGGCGCCGAGGAACAGCCCGGCCTTGAAGAAGCCGTGCGTCACCAGGTGCATGATCGCGAAGACGTAGCCGATCGGGCCGAGGCCCGCGGCGAGGATCATGTACCCGATCTGCGACATGGTCGAGCCGGCCAGGGCCTTCTTGATGTCGTCCTTCGCGCAACCGACGATCGCACCGAACAGCAGCGTGACCGCGCCGACGATGGTGACGACCAGCTGCGCGTCCGGGGCGCCGTTGAAGACGGCCGCGGAGCGGACGATCAGGTAGACGCCCGCGGTGACCATGGTCGCGGCGTGGATGAGGGCCGAGACCGGGGTCGGGCCCTCCATCGCGTCCCCGAGCCAGGACTGCAGCGGCACCTGGGCGGACTTGCCGCAGGCGGCGAGCAGCAGCATCAGGGCGATGGCGGTGAGCTTGTCCTCACCGGCCGCGCCGGCCAGCCCGGCCTCCTCGTGGCCGCCGAGCACCGGCCCGAAGGCGAAGGTGCCGAACCACAGGAACATCAGCATGATCGCGATGGACAGGCCCATGTCGCCGACGCGGTTGACCAGGAAGGCCTTCTTGGCGGCCGTCGCGGCGCTGGGCTTGTGCTGCCAGAAGCCGATCAGCAGGTAGGAGGCGAGACCGACGCCCTCCCAGCCGACGTACAGCAGCAGGTAGTTGTCGGCGAGGACGAGGATCAGCATCGCCGCGAGGAAGAGGTTCAGATAGCCGAAGAAGCGGCGGCGCCGCTCGTCGTGCTCCATGTACCCGACGGAGTACAGGTGGATCAGCGATCCGACGCCCGTGATCAGCAGCACGAACGTCATGGACAGCTGGTCGAGCTGGAAGGCGACGTCCGCCTGGAAGCCCTCGACGGGGATCCAGCTGAACAGGTGCTGGCTCATGACGCGCTGGTCGGCGTCCTGGGCGAGCATGTCGCTGAACAGCACCAGGCCGAGCACGAAGGAGACGGCCGCGAGCAGGGTGCCGAGCCAGTGGCCGACAGCGTCCAGCCGGCGTCCGCCGCACAGCAGGACCGCCGCTCCGAGCAGGGGCGCCGCCACCAGCAGCGCGATGAGGTTCTCCACTTTTCTCCCGACCCCTTACAGCTTCATCAGGCTGGCGTCGTCGACCGAGGCCGAGTGGCGGGCACGGAACAGGGACACGATGATCGCCAGCCCGACCACGACCTCCGCGGCGGCGACGACCATCGTGAAGAACGCGATGATCTGGCCGTCGAGATTGCCGTGCATGCGGGAGAAGGCGACGAACGCGAGGTTGCAGGCGTTGAGCATCAGCTCGATGCACATGAACACCACGATCGCGTTGCGCCTGATCAGCACGCCGGTGGCGCCGATGGTGAACAACAGGGCGGCGAGGTAGAGGTAGTTGACGGGGTTCACTTCGACGCCTCCTCGGACCGCTGGAACTTCGCCGGCCCGACCGCCCTGCGCTCCAGGCGCTCCTCGGCCCGCTGCTCCAGGGCCTTGAGGTCGTTGAGCGCCTCCTGCGACACGTCACGGATCTGGCCGCGTTCGCGCAGGGTCTTGCTGACGGTGAGGTCGGACGGGGTGCCGTCGGGCAGCAGGCCCGCGATGTCGACCGCGTTGTGCCGGGCGTAGACGCCCGGGGCCGGCAGCGGCGGCAGGTACGTGCCCTTGCGCACGCGCTCCTCGGCCATCTCCCGCTGCGTCTTGGCGCGCTCGGTGCGCTCGCGGTGGGTGAGCACCATGGCGCCGACGGCGGCCGTGATCAGCAGGGCACCGGTGATCTCGAACGCGAAGACGTACCGGGTGAAGAGGAGGGCGGCGAGGCCCTCGACGTTGCCCCCGGCGTTGGCCTGGCCGATGCCGTTGAACTCCTTGAGGGAGGCGTTGCCGATCCCGGCGATCAGCAGGACGCCGAAGCCGAGTCCGCACAGCAGGGCGAGCCAGCGCTGGCCCTTGATGGTCTCCTTCAGGGAGTCCGCCGCGGTGACGCCGACCAGCATCACGACGAACAGGAACAGCATCATGATCGCGCCGGTGTAGACGACGATCTGCACGACGCCCAGGAAGTAGGCGCCGTTGGCGAGGTAGAACACCGCCAGGATGATCATGGTCCCGGCGAGGCAGAGCGCGCTGTGCACGGCCCTCTTCATGAGGATGGTGCACAGGGCGCCGATCACCGCGATCGTGCCGAGGATCCAGAACTGGACGGCCTCTCCGGTGGAGGTGGAGTAGGCGGCGAGCTGGGCGGTCATCGGCCGATCACCTCCTCGGACGCCGGTTCCGTCCCGCCGAAGGTCGAGTCGGCCTCCTGCACGACCTCGCCCTTCGAGTGGGCGACCTGCTGCTCGGTGCCGGGCGCCGCCTCCGTCACCAGGCCCCGGTAGTAGTCCTGTTCGTCCGTGCCGGGGTAGATGGCGTGGGGCGAGTCGACCATGCCCTCCTCCAGACCGGCGAGCAGCTGCTCCTTGGTGTAGATGAGGTTGGCCCGGCTGGAGTCGGCCAGCTCGAACTCGTTGGTCATCGTCAGCGCGCGCGTGGGGCACGCCTCGATGCACAGGCCGCACAGGATGCAGCGGGCGTAGTTGATCTGGTAGACGCGGCCGTAGCGCTCGCCCGGCGAGTAGCGCTCCTCGTCGGTGTTGTCGGCGCCCTCCACGTAGATGGCGTCGGCCGGGCAGGCCCAGGCGCACAACTCGCAGCCCACGCACTTCTCCAGGCCGTCCGGATGGCGGTTGAGCTGGTGCCGTCCGTGGAAGCGCGGAGCCGTGGTCTTCTGCTGCTCCGGGTACTGCTCGGTCAGCCGCTTCTTGAACATGGCCTTGAAGGTCACACCGAAGCCGGCCACGGGGTTCATGAAGCCGGGCTTGGTGTCCTTCGGTTCCTCGGCCTGCGAACGCTCGAGTTCCTCAGCCATCGGACGCCTCCTTTCCCTCCGTGGTTCCGCCCAAAGAATCGTCACTCTGAGTATCGGGCCCACCACTGACAATCAGCTCCCGCTCCCGGCGTGAGCGCCGGCGCGGAACGGGCGGGAGTTCCTGTCCCGGCAGGGGCGGTACGGGGTAGCCGCCCGCCATGGGGTCGAAGGCGGCCGGGGCCTCGGCGGGCTGCTCGGCCTTCTTGCCCTTCTCGCGGAACATGTCGGCGACGAAGGAGAGCAGCAGCAGGGCGAGCACGCCACCGCCGACGTAGAGGGCGATGTCGGCGAACTCGTAGCCCTCGTTGCGCAGGGCCCGGACGGTCGCGACGAGCATCAGCCACACCAGCGAGACCGGAATGAGGACCTTCCAGCCGAGCTTCATCAGCTGGTCGTAGCGCACGCGCGGGAGGGTGCCGCGGATCCAGATGAACATGAACAGCAGCAGCTGGACCTTGACGGTGAACCACAGCAGCGGCCACCAGCCGTGGTTGGCCCCCTCCCAGAAGGTGCTGATGGGCCAGGGGGCCCGCCAGCCGCCGAGGAACAGCGTGGTGGCGACGGCCGAGACGGTCACCATGTTGACGTACTCGGCGAGCATGAACATCGCGAACTTGATCGACGAGTACTCGGTGTTGAAGCCGCCGACCAGGTCGCCCTCGGACTCCGGCATGTCGAACGGGGCGCGGTTCGTCTCGCCGACCATGGTGACGATGTAGAGGATGAAGGAGACCGGCAGCAGCAGGATGTACCAGCGGTCGGTCTGGCCCTCGACGATCGTCGACGTCGACATCGACCCGGAGTAGAGGAACACCGAGGCGAAGGCGGCGCCCATCGCGATCTCGTAGGAGATCATCTGCGCGCAGGACCGCAGGCCGCCCAGCAGCGGGTACGTCGAGCCGGAGCTCCAGCCGGCCAGGACGATGCCGTAGATCCCGACGGAGGCGACCGCGAGGATGTACAGCATCGCGATCGGCAGGTCGGTGAGCTGCATGGTGGTGCGCTGGCCGAAGATCGAGATCTCGTTGCCGGCCGGGCCGAAGGGGATCACCGCGATCGCCATGAAGGCCGGGATGGCCGCGATGACCGGCGCGAGGACGTACACCGCCTTGTCCGCGCGCTTGACGATCACGTCCTCCTTCAGCATCAGCTTGATGCCGTCGGCGAGCGACTGGAGCATGCCCCAGGGGCCGTGCCGGTTGGGGCCGATGCGCAACTGCATCCAGGCCACGACCTTGCGCTCCATCACGATGGAGATCAGCACGGTCACCATCAGGAAGGCGAAGCAGAACACCGCCTTGACGACGACCAGCCACCAGGGGTCGGTGCCGAACATCGAGAGGTCTTCAGCGGCGAGGGACGGGCTCATGCCTCCACCTCCTTGGGGGCCTCGCCGGCGAGGGTCGCCGGGCCGATGCGGACGAGGGAGCCGGGCCGCGCCCCTGTGTCGGAGGCGACGCCGCCACCGGCGGAGTTCAGCGGCAGCCACACCACCCGGTCGGGCATGTCGGTGATCTGCAGCGGGAGTTCGACGACTCCCCGGGGTCCGCTCACCGCGAGGAGGTCGCCGTCCCCGACGCCCGCCTCGGCAGCCGTCGGTGCCGACACACGCGCGCGTGCGGCGTGCCGGGTGCCGGCGAGGGCCTCGTCACCCTGCTGCAGCAGGCCCTGGTCGAGCAGCAGCCGGTGCCCGGCGAGCACGGCCTCCCCGGCGGCCGGGCGGGGCAGCGCGGCGGCGGTCTCCACCGGTTCGCCGGCCCGCGGGCCGCCCCAGGCGCCGAGCCGGTCGATCTCCGCGCGCACGGTGCGCAGATCGGGCAGCCCCAGGTGGACGTCCATGGCGTCGGCGAGCATCTGCAGCACGCGCGCGTCGGAGGGCGCGAGGGTGCGGGTCATCTGGTCGGGCTTGAGCGCGGCCTCGAAGAAGCGGATCCGGCCTTCCCAGTTGAGGAAGGTGCCGGCCTTCTCGGCGACCGCGGCGACCGGCAGGACCACGTCGGCCTCGCGGGAGATCTCGCTGGGCCGCAGCTCCAGCGAGACGAGGAAGCCGACCTCGTCGAGGGCGGCACGCGCGCGTGCCGGGTCGGGCAGGTCGGCGATCTCGACGCCCGCCACCAGCAGCGCCTGGAGTTCGCCCGTGGCTGCGGCCTCCACGATCTGGCCGGTGTCCCGGCCGTAGCGGTGCGGGAGCCCGGCGACGCCCCAGACGGCGGCGACCTCGTCCCGGGCGCGCGGGTCGGTCGCCGGGCGTCCGCCCGGCAGCAGCGACGGCAGCGCGCCCGCCTCGATCGCGCCGCGCTCCCCGGCCCGGCGCGGGATCCACACCAGGCGGGCCCCGGTCGCGGCGGCGGTGCGCACGGCGGCGGTCAGTCCGCCGGCCACGGCGGCCAGCCGCTCGCCGACCGCGATGACGGCGCCCTCCGCGCGCAGCGCCTCGGCGGCGGTGGCGCCGTCGCCCTCCAGGCCGGCACCGCTCGCGAGCGCGTCCAGCCACTCGGTCTCGGTGCCGGGGGCCGCCGGGAGCAGCGTGCCGCCGGCCTTCCCGAGACCCCGGGTGGCGTGTGTGGCGAGCGAGAAGGTCCGCTGGCCGTGCTTGCGCCAGGCCTTGCGCAGCCGCAGGAAGACGCCGGGCGCCTCCTCCTCCGCCTCGAACCCGACCAGCAGGACCGCCGGGGCCTTCTCCAGCGCGGTGTAGGTGACACCCGTGCCGTCGAGGTCCCGGCCGCGGCCGGCGATCTGGGCGGCGAGGAAGTCCGCCTCCTCGCTGCTGTGCACGCGCGCGCGGAAGTCGATGTCGTTGGTGTCGAGCGCCACGCGCGCGAACTTGCTGTACGCGTAGGCGTCCTCGACCGTGAGGCGGCCGCCGGTCAGGACGCCGGTGCGGCCCCGGGAGGCCAGCAGCCCCTGGGCCGCGATCTGCAGCGCCTCCGGCCAGGAGGCCGGCTCCAGCTCGCCCTCGGCGTTGCGCACCAGCGGCGTGTCGAGCCGGTCGCGCTGCTGCGCGTACCGGAACCCGAAGCGCCCCTTGTCGCAGATCCACTCCTCGTTGACCTCGGGGTCCTCGGCCGCGAGGCGGCGCATGACCTTGCCGCGCCGGTGGTCGGTGCGGGTGGCGCAGCCACCGGAGCAGTGCTCGCACACCGACGGCGAGGAGACCAGGTCGAAGGGCCGGGAGCGGAATCGGTACGCCGCGGAGGTGAGCGCGCCGACGGGGCAGATCTGGATGGTGTTGCCGGAGAAGTACGACTCGAACGGGTCGCCCTCACCGGTGCCGACCTGCTGGAGCGCGCCCCGCTCGATCAGCTCGATCATCGGGTCGCCCGCGACCTGGTTGGAGAACCGGGTGCAGCGGGCGCACAGCACGCACCGCTCGCGGTCCAGCAGCACCTGCGTGGAGATGGGGACGGGCTTCTCGTAGGTCCGCTTGCGGCCCTCGAAGCGGGAGTCGGCGTCACCGTGCGACATGGCCTGGTTCTGCAGCGGACACTCGCCGCCCTTGTCGCAGACGGGGCAGTCCAGCGGGTGGTTGATGAGCAGGAGCTCCATCACACCCTTCTGGGCCTTCTCCGCGACGGGCGAGGTCAGGTGGGTCTTGACGACCATGCCGTCGGTGCAGGTGATGGTGCAGGAGGCCATCGGCTTGCGCTGGCCCTCCACCTCGACGATGCACTGGCGGCAGGCGCCCGCCGGGTCGAGGAGGGGGTGGTCGCAGAACCGGGGGATCTCGATGCCGAGCTGTTCGGCGGCCCGGATGACCAGGGTGCCCTTGGGCACGCTGATCTCGGCGCCGTCGATCGTCAGCGACACGAGGTCCTCCGGCGGGACCGCCGCCTGCCCCCCGCCGGAGGGAGAGCTGGTGGTCACGGTCATGCGTTCACCTCCGTGCGGTCGGCCCAGGCCGTCGACTTGGCCGGGTCGAAGGGGCATCCCCGGCCCGTGATGTGCTGCTCGTACTCCTCGCGGAAGTACTTGAGCGAGGAGAAGATCGGCGAGGCGGCGCCGTCGCCGAGGGCGCAGAAGGACTTGCCGTTGATGTTGTCGGCGATGTCGTTCAGCTTGTCGAGGTCGGACATCTGTCCCTTGCCGGCCTCGATGTCGCGCAGCAACTGCACGAGCCAGTAGGTCCCTTCGCGGCAGGGCGTGCACTTGCCGCAGGACTCGTGGGCGTAGAACTCCGTCCAGCGGGTGACGGCGCGGACCACGCAGGTCGTCTCGTCGAAGCACTGGAGGGCCTTGGTGCCGAGCATGGAACCGGCGGCCCCCACTCCCTCGTAGTCGAGGGGGACGTCGAGGTGCTCGTCGGTGAACATCGGGGTCGAGGAGCCGCCCGGTGTCCAGAACTTGAGGCGGTGCCCGGGGCGCATCCCGCCGCTCATCTCCAGCAGCTGGCGCAGGGTGATGCCGAGCGGCGCCTCGTACTGGCCGGGGCTGGCGACGTGGCCGGAGAGGGAGTAGAGCGTGAAGCCGGGCGACTTCTCGCTGCCCATCGACCGGAACCAGTCCTTGCCGCGCTGCATGATGGCGGGAACCGACGCGATGGACTCGACGTTGTTCACCACGGTGGGGCACGCGTAGAGGCCCGCGACGGCGGGGAAGGGGGGACGCAGCCGGGGCTGGCCGCGGCGGCCTTCGAGCGAGTCGAGCAGTGCGGTCTCCTCACCGCAGATGTAGGCGCCCGCGCCCGCGTGCACGGTGATGTCGAGGTCGAGTCCGCTGTCCAGGATGTTCTCGCCGAGGAAGCCGGCCTCGTACGCCTCGCGCACGGCGGAGTGCAACCGCCGCAGGACGGGGACGACCTCCCCGCGCAGATAGATGAAGGCGTGCGACGACCGGATCGCGTAGCACGCGATGATCATGCCCTCGATGAGGCTGTGCGGGTTGGCGAAGAGGAGCGGGATGTCCTTGCAGGTCCCCGGCTCCGACTCGTCGGCGTTGACCACGAGGTAGTGGGGTTTCCCGTCGCCCTGCGGGATGAACTGCCACTTCATGCCGGTGGGGAAGCCGGCGCCGCCGCGACCGCGCAGTCCGGAGTCCTTGACGTAGGCGATCACGTCGTCCGGCGTCATGGCGAGCGCCTTGCGCAGCCCTTCGTAGCCGTCGTGGCGCCGGTAGACGTCCAGCGTCCAGGACGCGTCCTCGTCCCAGAAGGCCGACAGCACCGGTGCCAGCAGCTTCTCGGGGCTCATGTCTTTCAGCTCGGGTGCCAAGGTCATCACTCCCCCTCCTCGGCGGTGGGCCCGGCCGGGTGGGCCGGGTCGGAGGCCGATGTGTCCTGCGGCGCGTCGTGCGAGCTCAGGTGCTCCGTCGGGGACGGATCGTGCGGCGCGTCGGTGCGGGCCTGCTCGCCGCGCGGGTGCACCACGCGCGCGGGCGACGCCTCGCCCTTGGCGAGCTTCAGGCCGACCAGGGAGGCGGGTCCGGCGCTGCCGCCGGCCTCGACGGCCCCGTCCCGCTCGTCGGGGAAGCCGGCCAGGATCCGGGCGGTCTCCTTGAAGGAGCACAGCGGGGCCCCGCGCGTGGGGGTGACCGGCCGGCCCGCGCGCAGGTCGTCGACGAGGCTCTTGGCGCTGGCGGGGGTCTGGTTGTCGAAGAACTCCCAGTTGACCATCACCACCGGCGCGAAGTCGCAGGCCGCGTTGCACTCGATGTGCTCCAGGGTGACCTTGCCGTCGCCCGTGGTCTCGCCGTTGCCGACACCGAGGTGCTCCTGGAGCTCCTCGAAGATCGCGTCGCCGCCCATGACCGCGCACAGGGTGTTGGTGCAGACGCCCACCTGGTAGTCGCCGCTCGGCCTGCGCCGGTACATCGTGTAGAAGGTGGCGACGGCGGTGACCTCGGCGGTGGTCAGGCCCAGCACGTCGGCGCAGAACTGCATGCCGGTGCGCGTGACGTGCCCCTCCTGCGACTGCACGAGGTGCAGCAGCGGAAGGAGGGCGGAGCGGGAGTCCGGGTAGCGGGCGATGATCTCGCGCGCGTCGGTCTCCAGCCGGGCCCGGACGTCGTCCGGGTAGGCGGGTGCGGGCAGTTCGGGCATGCCCAGGCTGACGCCCCGCTCGGAAGACGATGTGGTCACCGGTCGACGCCTCCCATCACGGGGTCGATGGACGCGACGGCGACGATGACGTCGGCGACCTGGCCGCCCTCGCACATCGCCGCCATGGCCTGCAGGTTGGTGAAGGACGGGTCGCGGAAGTGGACCCGGTAGGGGCGGGTGCCGCCGTCGGACACGACGTGCACGCCGAGCTCGCCCTTGGGGGACTCGACCGCCACGTAGGCCTGTCCCGGCGGGACCCGGAAGCCCTCGGTGACCAGCTTGAAGTGGTGGATCAGGGCCTCCATGGAGGTGCCCATGATCTTCTTGATGTGGTCGAGGGAGTTGCCGAGCCCGTCGGGTCCCAGCGCGAGCTGGGCGGGCCAGGCGATCTTCTTGTCGGCGACCATGACCGGACCGGGCTCCAGCCGGTCCAGGCACTGCTCGATGATCCGCAGCGACTGGCGCATCTCCTCCAGCCGGATCAGGAAGCGGCCGTAGGAGTCGCAGGTGTCGGAGGTCGGGACGTCGAAGTCGTACGTCTCGTAGCCGCAGTAGGGCTGGGCCTTGCGCAGGTCGTGCGGCAGGCCGGTGGAGCGCAGGATCGGGCCCGTCGCGCCGAGGGCCATGCAGCCGGCCAGGTCGAGGTAGCCGACGTCCTGCATGCGGGCCTTGAAGATGGGGTTCCCGGTGGCGAGCTTGTCGTACTCCGGGAGGTTCTTGTCCATCTTCTTCACGAACTCGCGGATCTGGTCCACCGCGCCGGGCGGCAGGTCCTGGGCGAGTCCGCCGGGGCGGATGTACGCGTGGTTCATCCGCAGGCCGGTGATCAGCTCGTAGATGTCGAGGATGAGTTCACGATCGCGGAAGCCGTAGATCATGATCGTCGTGGCGCCCAGCTCCATGCCGCCGGTGGCGATGCACACCAGGTGCGAGGAGAGCCGGTTCAGCTCCATCAGCAGCACGCGGATGATCGAGGCGCGGTCCGGGATCTGGTCCTCGATGCCGAGGAGCTTCTCGACGCCGAGGCAGTACGCCGTCTCGTTGAAGAACGGCGTCAGGTAGTCCATGCGCGTCACGAACGTGGTGCCCTGCGTCCACGTCCGGTACTCGAGGTTCTTCTCGATGCCGGTGTGGAGGTAGCCGATGCCGCAGCGGGCCTCGGTGACGGTCTCGCCCTCGATCTCCAGGATCAGGCGGAGCACCCCGTGCGTGGAGGGGTGCTGCGGGCCCATGTTGACGACGATGCGCTCGTCGTCGGCGCGGGCCGCCGACTCGACGACCTCGTCCCAGTCGCCGCCGGTGACCGTGTAGACGGTGCCTTCGGTGGTCTCCCGGGGGGAGGCGTGGGAAGTGCTCATGAGTACGACCTCCGCTGGTCCGGAGCCGGGATCTGGGCGCCCTTGTACTCGACGGGGATGCCGCCGAGGGGGTAGTCCTTGCGCTGCGGATGGCCCTGCCAGTCGTCCGGCATCATGATCCGGGTCAGCGCGGGGTGGCCGTCGAAGACGATGCCGAAGAAGTCGTACGTCTCGCGCTCGTGCCAGTCGTTCGTGGGGTACACGGAGAACAGCGACGGGATGTGCCGGTCGCTGTCGGGGCAGCTGACCTCCAGGCGGATCACCCGGTTGTGGGTGATCGAGCGCAGGTGGTAGACCGCGTGCAGCTCGCGGCCCTTGTCGTTCGGGTAGTGCACGCCGCTGACGCCGGTGCACAGCTCGAAGCGGAGCGCCGGGTCGTCGCGCAGCGTGCGGGCGACCAGCACCAGGTGCTCGCGCTCGATGTGGAAGGTCAGCTCGTCGCGGTCCACCACCGTCTTCTCGATGGCGTTGTCCGGGAGCAGCCCCTGTTCCTCCAGGGCGCCCTCCAGTTCGTCGGCGACCTCGTCGAACCATCCGCCGTAGGGGCGGCTCGCCGGTCCCGGGAGCCGGACCGAGCGGACCAGGCCGCCGTAGCCGGTGGTGTCACCGCCCCTGTCGGCGC
Source organism: Streptomyces sp. NPDC026246 (assembly GCF_055567995.1). Lineage (NCBI taxonomy): Bacteria > Bacillati > Actinomycetota > Actinomycetes > Kitasatosporales > Streptomycetaceae > Streptomyces > Streptomyces sp. NPDC026246. Next base: position 55,238 of record NZ_JBVHPJ010000017.1, read on the forward strand.
CGAACATCCCCCGCTGGACGCGGATCTCCTCGCCGCCCTGGCCGCGTTGGCCCGGCAGGTTCTCGGCGGAGAGCGCCTTGTCGGGGTTCACGCCGTCTGCGTCCTTGTGCGCGTCGCTCACCGCAGCAGCCCCTTCATCTCGATGGTGGGCAGGGCCTTGAGCGCCGCTTCCTCCGCCTCACGGGCCGCCTCCTCGGCGTTCACGCCGAGCTTGGAGGACTGGATCTTCTGGTGGAGCTTGAGGATGGCGTCCATCAGCATCTCCGGCCGGGGCGGGCAGCCGGGGAGGTAGATGTCGACCGGCACGATGTGGTCGACGCCCTGGACGATCGCGTAGTTGTTGAACATGCCGCCCGAGGAGGCGCAGACCCCCATGGAGATCACCCACTTGGGGTTCGGCATCTGGTCGTAGACCTGCCGGAGCACCGGCGCCATCTTCTGGCTGACCCGGCCGGCGACGATCATCAGGTCCGCCTGGCGGGGCGAACCGCGGAAGACCTCCATGCCGAAGCGCGCCAGGTCGTACCGCCCGGCGCCGGTGGTCATCATCTCGATGGCGCAGCACGCGAGTCCGAACGTGGCCGGGAAGACGGACGCCTTGCGCACCCAGCCCGCGGCCTGTTCGACGGTGGTCAGCAGGAAGCCGCTCGGCAGCTTTTCTTCGAGTCCCATGACGTGTGGCCCCTCAGTCCCATTCCAGGCCGCCGCGCCGCCATACGTACGCGTACGCGACGAAGACGGTGAGCACGAAGAGCAGCATCTCCACGAGCCCGAAGATCCCCAGGGCGTCGAAGCTGACGGCCCAGGGGTAGAGGAAGACGATCTCGATATCGAAAATGATGAAGAGCATCGCCGTCAGGTAGTACTTGATCGGGAAGCGCCCGCCGCCGGCCGGCGTGGGGGTCGGCTCGATGCCGCACTCGTAGGCCTCGAGCTTGGCCCGGTTGTACCGCTTGGGCCCGATCAACGCGGCCATGACCACGGAAAAGATCGCAAAGCCTGCCCCGAGGGCTCCCAGTACGAGGATGGGCGCATAAGCGTTCACCGCTCCTCGCTCCTCTCAGTCGGCACTGACTGCTGGCGGTTGGCGTCGGGCTCACTTCCGCCCCACCCGTCCCCTGAACCCCGCCCGCCCCGGCGAAGATCGGGAACATGTGAAGCAGGTCACAAGCCCAACCGCGTGCATCTTATGCCCGACGCTCTGTGATCTGCGACACGGGGTATTGCACAAGCTTTGTGATCTCCACCACCTGACGATCGATCATGAAGTCGGATGAGCGGTGATCTTCACACGCGAAGCGTCCGAGTGATCACCAGAGGTGACATTTTGGCTCGTCAGCGCAGGCCGGAGGGGGCGTCTCAATATCAAGAGGGTTCGTGTGCATGCAAATTGGCGAGGGACTCGATCTCTTGATAGAGGCGCGTTCACACTTCAGAGGGCCTGCGGAACGGGGTGTGGACGCGTGCTTTCGTTCACGATCTCCGCCGGGTCGTGATCCGGCCGTGATCTCTACGCCCGGACGCACCCGCCGGGGCGGCCGTTCCGTGATCCCCGTCACATGGATGAGAGATCCAGGAATACGGGGCTTGGCCAATCGAGCCAACCGGTGGTAGGCGCGGGGCAATTCGGGCGTATTGATCAAACACCGTGATCACAGCCGGGTCACGGGGCGCCCGCAATGTCCGTTAGGGCGTCAATGAAGGGGCCGGTTCGGGGTTTTTGGGGCCCCTTTTGAACAACTGTGGCGCAGCACACGTTTCTTGAAGATATGAAGGAGCCCCTGGTACCGGTTGTTCCCATGTCCCACACCGCTCACATACGCAGCCACCGGAAGCCCCGCCGCAGCGCGACCTCTTCGATCGCCGTGCGTGCCGGAGTTGCCGGTGGCGTTCTCAGCATCGCAGCGGCGGGTGCGTCGGCCTCGGCGAGCGCCGCCGAGCCGGTGACGCAGACCATCGAACTGCCCACCCTGACGGCCGATCTGTCCGCTCAGGTCGCCCAGTCCGCCGCCGCCACCCAGCAGGCGGCCGCGAACTACGAACTGCGCGCCGAGCGTGACGCCGCCGCCGCCAAGGCCGCCGCCGAGGCCAAGAAGGACCTCGCCGCGGCGAAGAAGGCCGAGGCCAAGAAGAAGGCCGCCGAGGCCGCCCGCAAGGCCGCGGCCGAGCGTGCCAACCGCACTGCCGAGCGCGCCACCCTCTCGGCGTCCGCCTCCGGCTCCACGTCTGCCTCCGCCTCGGTCTCGGCGCCCGCCAGCGGCAGCGTCGCCACCGTCATCGCCTTCCTCAAGGCCCAGGTGGGCGACGCCTACGTCATGGGTGCCACCGGCCCCAACGCCTGGGACTGCTCCTCCCTGGTGCAGGCCGCGTACAAGCAGGTTGGTGTGGACCTGCCGCGCGTCTCCCAGGACCAGTCGATGGCCGGCACGGACGTCCCGCTGTCCAGCGTCCAGGTCGGCGACATCCTGTACTGGGGCGGCAAGGGCTCCGCGTACCACGTGGGTGTCTACATCGGGAACGGCCAGTACCTGGACGCGGCCAACCCGTCCAAGGGCGTCGTCATCCAGGACCTGTCGGGCTACCCGGCGTCGGGCGCCGTGCGCGTCCTCTGATCCCGCGCCCCCGCACGCATCACCGGCCGGAGGGCCGCCGCCGCACCGCCGGCGACGGCCCTCCGGCCGTGTGCGTCCCCCTCCCGCCGCCCTGACGGCCCTCTCGCGGCCCGTACCGGCCCCGGGGCGCCCCGCAGTGCCCCGCGGGCCCCTCGTCGCACTCACGGCCCACTGAGGCCCTCCTGCGCCCCGAGCGGTGCCCGCCGGTGCGCGCGCGGCCCGTCCCGACGGGGCACTTGAGCCCAAATTCTCCCCGTACGGCACCTCTGTGACAGCACGTCGACGCCCCGCGCGGACCATTCACGCGGACGACCGACGCGGACGACCGACGCGGACGGCACGGGGACGGCCCACGCGGACGGCCCGCCCGGAGCCGCCGTGGGACGGAGGCTCCGGACGGGCCGGGGAAGCGGGCGGGCCGGGGAAGCGGGCGGGCCGGGAGGCGGGCGGGTCAGGCCTTCGGGGCCACCTTGCTCAGCCCGTTGATGATGCGGTCCATCGCGTCGCCGCCGGTCGGGTCGGTGAGGTTCGCCAGGAGCTTCAGCGTGAACTTCATCAGCAGCGGGTGCGTGAGCCCGCGCTGCGTCGCGATCTGCATGACCTTCGGGTTGCCGATCAGCTTCACGAAGGCACGGCCCAGCGTGTAGTAGCCGCCGTAGGTGTCCTTGAGGACGCGCGGGTAGCGCTGCAGGGCCATCTCACGGCCGGCCGGCGTCGGGCGGGCGTGGGCCTGCACGATGACGTCGGCGGCGAGCTGCCCGGACTCCATCGCGTAGGCGATGCCCTCGCCGTTGAAGGGGTTCACCAGTCCGCCGGCGTCGCCGACGAGCAGCAGGCCCTTGGTGTAGTGCGGCTGGCGGTTGAAGGCCATGGGCAGGGCGGCACCGCGGATGGGCCCGGTCATGTTGTCGGGGGTGTAGCCCCAGTCCTCCGGCATGGACGCGCACCAGGCCTTGAGGACCTCGCGCCAGTCCAGCTCCTTGAAGGAGTCGGAGGTGTTGAGCACGCCGAGGCCCACGTTCGAGGTGCCGTCGCCCATGCCGAAGATCCAGCCGTAGCCGGGCAGCAGGCGGTCCTCGGGGCCGCGGCGGTCCCACAGCTCCAGCCAGGACTCCAGGTAGTCGTCCTCGTGGCGCGGGCTGGTGAAGTACGTGCGCACCGCCACGCCCATCGGGCGGTCCTCGCGGCGGTGCAGGCCCATGGCGAGGGACAGCCGGGTGGAGTTGCCGTCGGCGGCGACGACCAGCGGCGCGCGGAAGGTGACCTCGCGCTTGTCCTCGCCGAGCTTGGCGTGCACGCCCGTGATGCGGCCCGTGCGGTCGTCGACGATCGGGGCACCCACGTTGCACCGCTCGAACAGCCGGGCGCCGGCCTTCTGCGCCTGCCGGGCGAGCTGCTCGTCGAAGTCGTCGCGCTTGCGCACCAGGCCGTAGTCGGGGAAGGAGGCGAGATCCGGCCAGTCGAGCTGGAGCCGCACCCCGCCGCCGATGATGCGCAGGCCCTTGTTGCGCAGCCAGCCGGCTTCCTCGGAGATGTCGATGCCCATGGCCACCAGCTGCTTGACGGCGCGCGGCGTGAGCCCGTCGCCGCAGACCTTCTCGCGCGGGAACTCCGTCTTCTCCAGGAGCAGTACGTCGAGTCCGGCCTTGGCGAGGTGGTACGCGGTGGTGGAGCCGGCTGGCCCCGCGCCGACGACGATGACATCGGCGGTGTTTTCGGAGAGGGGCTCGGTCACGGCGGGATCTCCCCAAGGTTCGAAATCTGCGTGCCGACCGGCACTGGACACGGGCAGTCTATTCAGCAGGATCGATCACCCGGCTGAAGGGCTGCCCTGTGAACCGAGCTCTCCCCGCAGTACGGCTGCGCGTGCCCACCGACGAGGACGCCGTCGCCTGGCACCGGATCTTCGCCCACCCCGACGTCATGGAGTTCCACGGCGGCAGGTCGGCCGAGCTGTCCCTCTACGAGGAGCTCACCGCCCGGCAGCGGCGGCACGACGCCGAACGGGGCTTCTGCCTGTGGTCGGTGCTCGACGAGGAGGGCCGGGTGCTCGGCTTCACCGGCGCCCAGCCCTGGGAGCGGGACTGGGGTCCCACCGGGGAGATCGAGATCGGCTGGCGGCTGGGCCGGGAGCACTGGGGCAAGGGCTACGTCACCGCCGCCGCGCGGCAGACGCTGGAGCGGGTGCGGGCGGCCGGTGTGCCGGACGTGGTGGCGATGGTCGACGCCGCCAACAGCCGCTCCATCGCGGTGACGCGGCGGCTCGGCATGCGCCTGGCCGAGACGTTCACCACGCCGGTGTCCGAGCGGTCGGGTCACTGCTACCGGCTCGCCCTGTGAGGGAACGAGACCGTCACTCTACGTAGTTCACTGTCACAGAAAGACACCGGGCGCTTCCGGCCGGTACGGCGGCGGAGTTACCCTTCCTGTACCGCTGGGGGTGACATCTGTGCACATGTCCCGCAATACACCCGAAGTCCGCGTGCCGCGCCTGGTGGGCCTGATGGCCGTGGACGCACGTGAGGCGGCCCGGTCCCGGGGCCTGTCGCTCAGCGCGCCGGACCGGCCCGATCTCGGCGGCGTCGTCGTCGACTACGTCGTCCGCCAGTATCCGCAGCCCGGCGCGGAGGTGCCGCGGGACTCGATGGTCTACGTGTGGTTCGACTTCGGCCCCGGCGAGGGCGGCGGCGGCGTGCACGAGCCGCGCGTCCCGCCTGCGCCGCGGGGCGGACTCCAGCGCGAACTGGACGAGCCCGGCGACCCGTTCCCGGTCCTCAGCCCCCGCTGAGGACGGCCGCGTACGGCGGGGTCAGTCCTTCTTGAAGCCCCGGTGCAGCGCCACGATCCCGCCGCTCAGGTTGCGCCAGGCCACCCGGGTCCAGCCGGCGCCCCCCAGCCGCCCCGCCAGCGCGGCCTGGTCGGGCCAGGCACGGATGGACTCGGCGAGGTAGACGTAGGCGTCGGGGCTGGAGGACACCGCCCGGGCGACGGGCGGCAGGGCGCGCATCAGGTACTCGGTGTAGACCGTGCGGAACGGCGCCCACGTCGGGTGCGAGAACTCGCAGATCACGATGCGCCCGCCGGGCCGGGTCACGCGGTGCATCTCCCGCAGCGCGGCGTCCGTGTCCTGCACGTTGCGCAGCCCGAAGGAGATCGTGACGGCGTCGAAGGTGTCGTCCTTGAAGGGCAGTCGGGTGGCGTCGCCGGCGGTGTACGGCAGCCAGGGCTGACGCTGCTTGCCCACCTGGAGCATGCCCTGCGAGAAGTCGCACGGCACGACGTAGGCGCCGGTGCGGGCGAAGGGCAGCGAGGAGGTGCCCGTGCCGGCCGCCAGGTCGAGGATCTTCTGCGCGGGGCGGGCGTCGACCGCCTTGGCGACCTGCTTGCGCCACCGCCGGTCCTGGCCGAGGGACAGCACGTCGTTGGTCAGGTCGTACCGTTCCGCCACGTCGTCGAACATCGAGGCGACTTCGTGCGGCTGCTTGTCCAGGGATGCGCGGGTCACGGGCCCATTCTTGCAGCAGGCCCACCGGGCGGGAGCCGCGGCGTGCCCCCGGGCGTCCTCACCCGCGTGAGAGCTTCGCGGGCGGGAGAGGGAGCGTGCGCCATGAGGGGTTTCCGCGATCCGGTGGTGGCGGGGCTGGGCTGCCTGCTCGCCCTGGCCGTCGCGGGGTGCTCCGGGCAGGGCGGCGCGTCCGTGACGGCTCCCACGACAGCCGCCCCCGGCACGTCGTACGCGCCGTACGTCAGCGCCGCCGAACCCGCCCCCACCGACACGGCCGGCTCCCCCACGGCGTACAACCTGGCCTTCGTCACGGCCGACGGCGACGACTGCACCCCGCGCTGGGACGGCTCGCACGCCGTCGGCGACCCGGCCGTCGGGGCCCGGATCGCCGCGCTCGGCAGGGACGGTGGGCAGGTCCGGGTCTCCTTCGGCGGCGCCTCCGGGACGGAACTCGGCGCCGCGTGCGGCAGCGCCCGGGAACTGGCGGCGGCGTACGGGAAGGCCCTGGACGCGGCCGGCACATCCCTGGCCGACTTCGACATCGAGGGCGACGAGCTGACCGACTCCACGTCCGTGGAGCTGCGTTCGCGGGCGATCGCCCGGCTGCAGGACGAACGGCCCGGCCTGGAGGTGACGTTCACGCTCCCGGTGATGCCCTCGGGCCTGGACGCGCACGCGTTGGCCCTGCTCGGCTCCGCCAACGACCACGGGGTGCGGGTCCGCACCGTCAACCTGATGACGATGAACTACGCCCGTGAGTACCACGGCGACATGGGCGGTTACGCCCTCACGGCCGCCGAGGCCGCGCACGCGCAGCTGCGGACGGTCTTCGGCACCTCGGAGGCGGCCGCCTGGCGCGGCATGGCCCTCACCTCGATGATCGGCGTCAACGACGTCCCCGGCGAGACGTTCACGCTCGCCGACGCGGCCGAGGTCCGGGCCTTCGCCGAGGAGAAGGGCCTCGCATGGGTGTCGGTGTGGGCCGCCTTCCGCGACCGGCGGTGCGGCGAGGAGGCGCCGGCCACCGAGGCGCCGACCACGTGCAGCGGAGTGGAGCAGGAGGACGGGGCGTTCGGGGCGGCGTTCGGCGCGTAGGACGTCGGACGCCGGGCGTCGGAGGTCGGACGCTGCGCGCGGGACCGCGCGCTCAGCGCCCCCGGTACACCAGACGGCCGCCCACGACGGTGGCCACGCAGGTGGCCGCGCCGTCCCGCACGAGCGCGGCCCGGTCGGGTACGTCGAACACCGCGAACCGGGCGGGCCCGCCGACGGCGAGCCCGGGGAGCAGCACCAGCGGCCTCGGTGACAGGGACGCGGGCCCGGGCAGGGTGGCCGGACGCTGCGCCAGGGCGAGCCCCGCCCCGCGCACCGCGTCCAGGGCAGCGCGGCCTCGCAGCTCTCCGGCGACGGCGACCGTGCCGTGCGCCAGCATGCGCTGCACCCCGCGGCGCGCACTGGCGCCCCGCGCGGACGGGCCGGCGTCGAGGAGGGCCCGCGCGCGCTCCCCGAAGAGCGGTTCGGTGCCGAGCCGGTCCGCCTCGCGCGGGTCCGGGTGGTAGGCCTGCTCCAGCAGTTCCGGACCGTACGGGTTGAGCAGACCGGGCGTCAGGATGCCGGGCCACCGGCGCACCCGCGCCCGCGGATGGCCGGCGACCAGCTCCTCGTACGGGCCGACGGCGGCGAGCTGTGCGCCGTCGACCAGGACGGCCGTGTCGGGCGATGCCTCGCAGACGTGGAGGGTCAGCACGGGGGTGTCAGTTGGGAGCCAGCAGCTTCAGCTCGGGGTGAGCCGTGCCGCCCTCGATGGCCGTGGAGGAGATGTGCGAGACGACGCGGTCGTCGACGGGGTCGTTGGCCGGGTCGTCGTGGACGACCAGGTGCTCGTACGTCGTCGACCGCTGCGCGGGGACGCGGCCGGCCTTCCGGATGAGGTCGATGATCTCCATCCGGTTGGAGCGGTGCTTGGCGCCGGCGGAGGAGACGACGTTCTCCTCCAGCATGATCGAGCCCAGGTCGTCGGCGCCGTAGTGCAGGGAGAGCTGGCCGACCTCCTTGCCCGTGGTCAGCCAGGAGCCCTGGATGTGGGCGATGTTGTCCATGAACAGCCGGGCGATGGCGATCATGCGCAGGTACTCGAAGAGCGTCGCCTGCGTGCGGCCCTTCAGGTGGTTGTTCTCGGGCTGGTAGGTGTACGGGATGAACGCGCGGAAGCCGCCCGTGCGGTCCTGGACGTCCCGGATCATCCGCAGGTGCTCGATGCGCTCCGCGTTGGTCTCGCCGGTGCCCATGAGCATCGTGGAGGTGGACTCGACGCCCAGGTTGTGGGCGATCTCCATGATCTCCAGCCAGCGCTCGCCGGACTCCTTCAGCGGGGCGATGGCCTTGCGGGGCCGCTCGGGCAGCAGCTCGGCGCCGGCGCCGGCGAAGGAGTCGAGACCCGCGGCGTGGATGCGCTGGATGGCCTCCTCCACGCTCACCTTGGAGATCCGGGCCATGTGCTCGACCTCGGACGCGCCCAGCGAGTGGATCACCAGCTGCGGGAAGGCGTCCTTGATGGCCTTGAAGTGCTTCTCGTAGTACTCGACGCCGTAGTCCGGGTGGTGGCCGCCCTGGAACATGATCTGGGTGCCGCCCAGTTCGACCGTCTCGGCGCAGCGGCGCAGGATGTCGTCGAGGTCGCGCGTCCAGCCCTTGGCGGTGTCCTTGGGCGCGGCGTAGAAGGCGCAGAAGCGGCAGGCCGTCACGCAGACGTTCGTGTAGTTGATGTTGCGCTCGATGATGTACGTCGCGATGTGCTCGGTCCCGGCGTACCGGCGGCGGCGTACGGCGTCGGCGGCGGCGCCCAGGGCGTGCAGCGGGGCGTCCCGGTACAGCACGAGTGCCTCGTCCGGGGTGATCCGCCCACCGGCGGCTGCACGGTCGAGGATGGGCTGAAGGTCGGCCTTCTCGGTCACCGGGCGTCCCTTTCGTAAGGGTTGTGGACGGACCAGCCCAGCGTACGCCAGGGGATCAGGGCGCCGGACGCCAGGCCGCGGGGGCGGGGTAGGGCGGCGGGACGGGCGGGGCGGGCGGCGGGGCGAGGTGCTGCGGCCGGTGGCGCCGGGCGAGCGGAGGGCCAGCCACCCGGCCACCGGACCCGGCACCCGGCACCCGGGCGTCACGCCGTGTACGCGCCCACGAGGAGGCCGAGGAGGGCGCCGGTGATCAGGAACGGGCCGAAGGGGATGGCCGTCTTGCGGTCGGCGCGGCGCAGGAGCACGAGGGCGCCGCCGTACAGGGCGCCCAGGGCGAACCCGGCGAAGGTGCCGAGCAGGACCGTCGGCCAGCCGTACCAGCCGAGGGCGGCACCGGCGCCCAGGGCGAGTTTGACGTCGCCGAAGCCCATGCCCGCGGGGTTGATCAGGAAGAGGACGAAGTAGCCGCCGCCCAGGGCGAGCGCGCCGAGCAGCGCGGTGGTCCACTCCCCCGCGTGCTCGGGCACCAGGGCGGCGACGCCCAGCAGGGCCAGGGCCGCGGCGGCGAGCGGCAGGGTGAGGGGGTCGGGCAGCCGCCGCACATGGAGGTCGACGACCGTGAGCAGGACGCCGACGGGGGCGAGCAGCAGCCAGACGCCCAGCTCGGGCCGGGTACCGGTGGCGGCGGCGAGCAGGGCGCAGACGAGGGCGGTGGAGATCGCCAGGGGTGCCGCGCGCGGGCCGTCCCCGGCACCGGCGCAGTCCCGGCAGGCGGCCGGGCCCAGCCAGCCCCGCAGGAAGTGCCCTTGCGCGCACCGCTCCCGCCACGGTTCGCCGGACGGCACGGAGAACCGGTGGGCCGCACGCGGCAGCAGCAGGCCCGACGCCGCGCCCCACAGCAGGGCGGCCAGGGCCAGGAGAGGGGTGCTCATCCGGCCACCGCCCCGACGGGGGACGGGACGGTGGGGACGGAAGCGAAGGTGCGCGGTCGCGGCATGGCACGTCCCCCGGCGTCGTGTCGGCCCTGCGGTGACGCCTGCGGGATCCCCCGGCGTCGGACTCGGCCAAACCCTATGCGCTCGGCCTCTTCCTGCCCATGCCGAACTCGGGTTTCCGGCGCCTCACTTGGCACGCGCCCCGGCGGGGCCTCCCCGGATGCGGAAAGGCCCCGGATCGGCGATCCGGGGCCCTCGCGTCCGTCTCGTCAGGAGGCGACGGCGACGTTGAGGTGCAGGTCCGCCGCGATGCCCTGCGGCGAGACGGCGAGGCCCAGGCCGCCGCCGACACCGGCGGTGAGACCGGCGGCCGTGGTCTCGAGGTAGAGACCGGCCGCGGCGCCCGCCGCCGCGCCGCCCGCCTGTCCGCCGGCGACGGCGTCCAGTTCGGCGTCGGTCATCTGGGCGGTCTCGATCTGCGGGGTGAAGGCCATGAGCGGCGGGTCCCTTCGTTTCCATGAGGCACAGGGGCTGGGGCGCGACCGATCAAAACACGCGGGGTGGGAAGCGGCCAGCCGCCCGCGGCGGAGGCACGGCGGGCGCCGGTGACGGCGTCCACGAGTGTGGCCGTTCGGTCACCGGACGCCCCACTCCCTTCACACCTCGGCGACCCGGCGGTCGCGGAACACACCCGAGGTGTGGACCACCGGCCCCGCCCCCGCCCCCCGCCGGGTGTTCCTGCGGCCTCCCGGTGAACGGTGTGCAGATCCCCCGGAGGTTCGGGGTGCGCCGCCGTCCTCACACCGCCGGCAGGGAGAGTCAGGGTCGACGGCGACGGTCGTCCCGGCCCGCGCGGCACGGTCCAGGGGGCTGTACGCCGGTTCGCGCCCTACCGCACCTTCGACAGCCGGGCCTCCGGACGGCCCGCGCCCTCGCTCTCCGAGCGGTAGCGCAGGTCGTCGCCCACGGGCGTCAGCCGGACCGTCGTGGGGGCCGGATCGCAGCCGGCGTGGTTCGACTTCTCCCCGACCGACGCGGCCACCAGCTCCTTGCCCGTCGCCTTCTTCAGGGTCAGCACGTCGACACAGACACCGCCGAGCACGTCCGTCTGCCGCACCGTCCCCACCTTCCCTCCCACAGCCGCCTGTTCGACGGTGACGCGGAACGTTCCGACGGGGAGGCCGCCGTTCCGGGCCGTGCCCCGGCCCTCCCAGGTGCCGAGGTAGGCGGCGGGCACCGCGCCGGACGGGGCGGGGGCGGCGGTCGCCGCGGGCGGCGAGCCGGGGCCCGCGCCGGAGTCGCTCGCGTCGTCGTCGGAGCCGCGGCCCGGCAGCAGGTCGAGGACGAACACCGAGCCGATCGTCACGGCCGCCATCGCGCCCGCGACCGCCAATGCGACGGTGCAGCTCAGCTTCCGCACGCGCCCGCCGCCGTCCTGCCCGGACATGGCGGCGACGGACACGGACACCTTCCCCTTGCCGGGCCGCCGGCCGCCCAAGGTCCCGGGGCCTTCCCGATCCCGGCCGCCGTCCCCGTCCCGCGGGCCGGGCACATCCGGAGGAGCGGGCGGGGCCGTCCCGGGGGTGTGCGATGCCGGCATGACCGGCGGGGGACCGAACACGCCGGTGCCGGCCGCCGGGACCGCGTCACCGCCCGTTCCGGGCCGCCCGGCGGAAGGGCCGGTGAACCCGTCCGTCCCCGGTGGCCCCACGAACGGGTCGCTGAATCCGACCGGTCCCGAAGAGGTCTGCGTCGCCGCCGCCTCCAGGTTCAGCAGCCGCACGGCGCTGCGGCTGACCTGCTCCACCAGGGGGCCGGGTAGCCACCCGCCCGCCACCAGCCGGGCCGCGCCCCCGGGAGCCAGTCGGCGGGCCAGGTCCGCCGGGGTGGGGCGGTCACCCGGGTCCTTCGCCAGGCAGGCGGCCGTCAGGGTCCGCAACTCACCGTCCAGCAGGCCCAGTTCCGGCTCCTCGTGCACCACCTTGTACAGGAGGGCGGCCGAGGAGTCACCGGGGAAGGGCGGTTCGCCGGTCGCCGCGAACGCGAGGACCGCGCCGAGCGAGAAGACGTCCGCCGCCGCGGTGACGCCCCTGCCCAGGATCTGCTCGGGCGACATGTAGCCGGGCGAGCCGATGGAGACGCCCGTGGAGGTCAGGGAGGCCGTGCCGTCCGTGGCCCGGGCGATGCCGAAGTCGATCAGCAGGGGGCCGTCGAGGGTCAGCAGGACGTTCGACGGCTTGACGTCGCGGTGCACCAGACCCAGGTCGTGCACGGCGGACAGCGCCTCGGCCAGCCCGGCGCCCAGGGCCCGGACCGTGTGGGCCGGGAGGGGACCGCCGTCGGCGACCGCGGCCGACAGCGCGGGGCCCGCCGCGTACGCCGTCGCCACCCACGGCACCCGCGCGTCCGGGTCCGCGTCCAGGACGGGCGCGGTCCAGGCGCCGCCCACCCGGCGCGCGGCGTCCACCTCGCGCCTGAAGCGTGCGCGGAACTCCTCGTCCAGGGCGAAGTGCGGGTGGACGATCTTCACGGCGACCGTGCGGCCCCCGGCGCTGCGGCCGAGGTAGACCCGGCCCATGCCGCCGGAGCCCAGCCGGCCGAGCAGCCGGTAGGGCCCGACGACCGTGGGTTCGTCGATGTCGAGCGGCCGCATGCCGTCACCCCTCCCCCGTGGGCGGCCGGGGCGCACTCGTGGCCCCCTGCCGCCGCGCTCCTCGCAGCGTAGTGCCGCGGGGCGCACGGCTCACGGCTGGAGGAGGTCCACCTTCACGTCCGCGGGGAAACCGGTGGTCGGGCCGACCCGGCGGGCGAACTCGGCCACCGCCTCCAGCTGCGGGCCGCCGAAGCGGAAGTCCAGCGTGGTGAAGTAGCGGGCCAGGGTCTCCTCGTCGAAGGCCTCCCAGCGGGCGGCCTGCTCGGCGACCTTGCCGACCTCCTCCAGGGAGAGGTTGCGGGAGGCGAGGAAGGCCTCGTGCACCTTGCGCGTGATCACCGGCTCGCGCTCGGCGTAGTCGCGGCGCGCGGCCCAGACCGCGAAGACGAACGGCAGGCCCGTCCACTCCTTCCACAGGGCGCCCAGGTCGTGCACGTCCAGGCCGTAGCGCGGGCCGTCGAGCATGTTGGCGCGCAGGGCCGCGTCGCCGATGAGGACGGCGGCCTCGGCCTCCTGCATCATCAGGCTCAGGTCGGGCGGGCAGGTGTAGTAGTCCGGCTGGACGCCGTAGCGCTCGGCGAGGAGCAACTGGGCGAGGCGGACGGAGGTGCGGGAGGTCGACCCGAGGGCGACGCGGGCGCCGTCCAGCCGGTCGAGCGGGACCTGCGAGACGATCACGCACGACATCACCGGGCCGTCGCAGCCGACGGCGATGTCGGGGAAGGCGACCAGGTCGTCGGCGTGCTTGAGGAACTCGACGAGGGTGACGGGACCGATGTCGAGATCGCCCTGCACCAGCTTCTCGCTGAGCTTCTCCGGGGTGTCCTTGGTGAGCTCGAAGTCGAGGAGCGTGCCCGTTCTCGCGAGCCCCCAGTAGAGGGGCAGGCAGTTCAGGAACTGGATGTGGCCGACGCGCGGCCGGGTGCGAGGATTGTCCACATCGTGAGGCTAGCCCTCGGGGCGCACGACCCGGCGCGCGGGCCCGGGTGAAGGCGCGGGCCGGGCTCCGGTCGGCTCCGCCGTCGGGGTGGGGCGGGCGATCAGGTGTTCTCCGCCATCCGGCCCGGGATGTTCAAACATTCGGGTGACGTGATCTTGACCCCTATTGCATTCCGGGTCCCGCGTGCTAGGCTCGTCGCAAGTTGCAGTTTGGTTTCCCTTGCAGTACAGAGCCTGCGGAGCATGTGACCGCGGGCTCTCGTCATTCTCAGACATATGCACTTGTGCAGAATTCATCTTCACACTTGCTGGTTCTGGAGCAGGGCAACCCTTTTGAGCCCAAGGAGGGCTTATGGCTACCGGAACCGTGAAGTGGTTCAACGCCGAAAAGGGCTTTGGTTTCATCGCCCAGGAGGGCGGCGGCCCCGACGTCTTCGTCCACTACTCCGCGATCAACGCGCAGGGATTCCGGTCCCTGGAGGAGAACCAGCAGGTGTCTTTCGACGTCACGCAGGGTCCGAAGGGCCCGCAGGCTGAGAACGTCACCCCGGTCTGATCAGCAGTACCCAAGGAGCCCCGCGCCGTCAGGCGACGGGGCTCCTGCCCTTTTCGCCCCCGGACGTCCGGTGAATTCCCGGCGAATTCCCGGCGGGGGACGATCAGCGGATGGAACACGTTCCGGAGAACAGTGGGAGAGCGGCCCGGTAGGGTCCCGGGGCATGGCTGACACCGACTTCGTGAGCGCGACCCGTACCTTCTACGACGCCATCGCCGAGGACTACGCCGTACGGTTCCGTAACCCGCACACGGACGTGGTGCTGGACCGGTTGCAGCTGGACGCCTTCGCGGAGTTGGTCGGCGAGGGCGGGCGGGTCGCCGACCTGGGGTGCGGCCCCGGGCGGGTCACCGCCTACCTGGCGTCCCGGGGACTGTCCGTGTCCGGTCTGGACCTGTCGGAGTCCATGCTGGCGATCGCCCGGCGCGAGCACCCGGGGCTGCGCTTCGAGCGGGGCTCGATGCTGGAGCTGGACCTGCCCGACGCCTCGCTCGACGGGGTCGTGGCCTGGTACTCGACCATCCACACGCCCGACGAGCAGCTGCCCGCCCTGTTCGCCGGCTTCCACCGCGTCCTGCGCCCCGGCGGGCACCTGCTGCTGGGCTTCCAGTGCGGTGACGAGCCCCGTCACTACGAGCAGGCCTTCGGCCACGAGGTCTCCCTGACCTTCCTGCGGCGCAGGCCGGAGGGCGTCGCCGCCCTGCTGTCCGCGGCCGGTCTCGCCGTCCGCTCCACGACGGTGCGGGCACCGGACGAGGACCGGGGCGAGCCGGTCTCCCAGGCGTCCCTCATCGCCCGCAGGCCGCAGGAGCGGTGAGCCGGACCGCCGGTCGGCAGGCGGTGAGCCGCCCGCCGGCCGGCAGCCCGCCCTTCGGGGGCGCGGCCCCTACTCCAGCCCGATGGCCCGGCAGTCCGCCTTGTACGGGGCCGTGCAGATGTCCTTCACCGTGTACACGTCGTCCGTGATCACGGTCTCCTCGATGTTGTCCCGGGTCAGTGCGACCACCGGGACGAGCATCGACGGGATGTTGCGCTGCGTCGGGCTGTCGACCGTCTCGCGGGTCAGCGCCGCGAACTCGATCGAGCGGCCCTGCACCTTGGCGACGGCGATCTTCGCCGCGTTCGTCGCCTCCAGCAGGAAGGACTTGTACACGGTCATGTACTGCTCGCCGGAGACGACCCGTTGCACGGCGTCGAGGTTGGCGTCCTGTCCGGTCACGGGCGGGATCTTCGTGGCCCCGGCCTCCTTCAGTGCCTCGATGACGGCGCCCGCCATGCCGTCGTTGGCGGAGTAGACGGCCGCGATGTCGTTCAGCCCGACCGCCTTGATCGCCTTGCGCATGTTCGCCTTGGCGATGGCCGGCTTCCAGTCCGTGGTGTCGTAGCGCCGCACGATCTGCACCTGGCCCTGGAGTTCGCCGAGGGCGCCGGTCTTGAAGCGGGCGGTGTTGGGGTCGGCGGGGTCGCCGTTCATCATGACGACCTTGCTCTTCCCGGCCTGGTCACCCAGTTCGCCGACGATCGCGCGGCCCTGCACCTGGCCGACGAGTTCGTTGTCGTGGGAGACGTAGGCGTCGATCGGGCCCTCGGCCAGGCGGTCGTAGGCGATGACAGGGATGCCGGCCGCCTTGGCCCTGCGCACGTCCGGGGCGATGGCCTTGGAGTCGAGCGCGTTGACCAGGATGACGTCGACCTTGTCGGCGACCATCTGCCGGAACTGCTCGCTCTGTCTGGAGGCGCTGGCCTCGGCGTTGGCGTAACGGACCGTGCCGCGGCCGTCGGTGAGGGACTCGACCTCCTGCTTGATCAGGGGGTGGTCGAACTTCTCGAAGCGCGCCGTGTCCTTGTCCGGCAGCAGCAGGCCCACCGTGATGTCGTCGGCCTTCACCGCGGCGTCGTCGTCGCTCGCGTCGCCGCCGCCGCAGGCGGTGAGGGACACGGCCGACAGGGCGGCCGCCAAGGCCAGGGCGACGGGTCGCGCAGCGGTCCGGCGGGTGTTACGGGGTATCACTGGTGGTGCCTTCCGTGGGGGGAGCATCGCGTCGGCGTGGCAGAAAGCCAACGGGGCGGCACGGTGCGTCGTCAATAACCCCATGTGAAGACTCAGCGAAAGTGCCCTTCAGGTGTAGAGGCCCTCTACTTCGGCGGCGAAGTCGCGCAGGACGGCCTCGCGGCGGAGCTTCATCGAGGGGGTCAGATGGCCGGCCTCTTCGGTGAAGTCCACGGGCAGGACGGCGAACCGGCGGATCGACTCGGGGCGGGAGACCATCTTGTTGGCCTCGTCGACGGCCCGCTGAAGGACCGCGCGCAGCTCCTGGTCGTCGGCGAGGAGGGTGGGCGGCACGGGGTGCTTGCCGTTCATCTGGCGCCAGTGCGTGATGCCGTCCGGGTCGAGCGTGATGAGGGCGGTGACGTAGGGGCGGCCGTCGCCCAGGACGAGGCACTGGGAGATCAGCGGATGGGAGCGCAGCCAGTTCTCCAGGGGCGCCGGGGCCACGGACTTGCCGCCCGCGGTGATCAGCAGCTCCTTCTTGCGGCCGGTGATGGTGAGGTAGCCCTCGTCGTCCAGGGCGCCGAGGTCGCCGGTGGGGAGCCAGCCGTCGGGGGCGGCGGGGACGACACCGCCGGCCCCGGGGTCCCAGTAGCCGCGCAGGACGTGGTCGCCGGCGACGAGGATCTCGCCGTCGGCGGCGATGCGCACCCGGGTGCCGGGCAGGGGCCAGCCCACCGTGCCCAGGCGGGGTTTGAGGGGCGGGGTGACCGTGGAGGCGCCCGTGGTCTCCGTCAGGCCGTAGCCCTCGAAGATCTCGATGCCGGCACCGGCGTAGAAGGCGGCGAGGCGGCGGCCGAGGGGGGAACCGCCGCAGATCGCGTAGCGGACCCGGCCGCCCATGGCGCTGCGGAGCCGGCGGTAGACCAGTGGGTCGTACAGGGTGCGGGCGGCCTTGAGGGCGCGGGTGGGGCCGGGTCCGGTCCCGGTCTGGCGGGCCTCGACGGCCTCCCCGTAGCGCTGGGCCACCGCCGCCGCGCGGTCGAAGGTGGCGGCCCGGCCGGCCGATTCGGCCTTGGCGCGGGCGGAGTTGAAGACCTTCTCCAGCATGTAGGGGATGGCCAGCAGGCAGGTCGGCCGGAAGCTTTGCAGGTCCGGGAGCAGGTCCTGCGCCTTGATGCTGGGCGCGTGGCCCAGCCGGACGCGGGCCCGGATGCAGGCGATGGCCACCATGCGGCCGAAGACGTGGGACATGGGCAGGAACAGCAGGACGGAGGCCTCTTCGCTGGTCCTGGCCCGGAAGACCGGGTAGAGCAGCTCGATGGCGTTGTCGACCTCGGCGAAGAAGTTGCCGTGGGTGAGTGCGCAGCCCTTGGGGCGGCCGGTGGTGCCGGAGGTGTAGACGAGCGTGGCCAGGGTGTCGGGGCCGAGCATGCCGCGCCGTACCTCGACCTCCGGATCGGCCAGTCGTGCCCCGGCCTCGGCGAGCCGGTCCACATGGCCCTTCTCGACGATCCACAGGTGCTTCAGGTCGGGCAGGCGCTCGCGCTCGGGGCCGAGGGCGGCGGCCTGGGCGGCGGTCTCGGTGACCAGGGCGACCGCCCCCGAGTCCTGCAGGATCCAGCGGGTCTGGAACGCCGAGGAGGTGGGGTAGACGGGGACGGTGACCAGTCCGGCCGCCCAGGCGGCGAAGTCCAGGACGGTCCACTCGTAGATCGTGCGGGCCAGTACGGCGATCCGGTCGCCCGGTGCGAGCCCCTCGGCGATCAGCCCCTTCGCCACGGCCAGGACCTCGGCGGCGAACTCCCCGGCGGTGACGTCGCTCCACCGCCCCTCGGCGTCCTTGCGGCTGAGGGCGACGGCCCCCGGGTCGGCGCTCGCGTTGTCGAACGGCAGGTCGGCGAGCGAGCCGTGCGTCCACGGCGGGGCGAGGGGCGGCACGGACGCCTCCCGCACCGCCCCGTCCAGCCGCCGCACCTCGGGTTCGACCAGCACCGGTCCGCCGTACACGTCGCCGTGGGCGGAGGAGTGATTCGCAGTGGACACGGGCGGCTCCTGGGGCGTGCAGCGGGGGACTGCTTGCTGCATGACGTACGTGCCTCGCACGCCGAGGCGCTCAACCGGCGGGACCCGGACAGGGGTTACTGACGGTAGGAACGGGATCGTACGGCGTTCACGTGGCGGGTCTGTGCGCGTTCGGGGATGGTCCGGAGCCAGGCCTGTGCATGCTCGGGGGTTACCTGAGGGTCGTTCACCTCCGGCGCCGGACCCGGGCTCAGGCGCGCTCCAGCACGGCCGTCACGCCCTGCCCGCCCGCCGCGCACACCGAGATCAGGCCCCGGGCGGGGGCGTCCCGTTCGGCGAGGAGCTTGGCGAGGGTGGCCACGATCCGGGCGCCGGTGGCGGCGAAGGGGTGCCCGGTGGCGAGGGAGGAGCCGGCCACGTTGAGCCGGTCGCGGTCGAGTGGGCCGAGGCCGCGCTTCTCCCAGGCCGCGAGGGTGGCCAGCACCTGGGAGGCGAAGGCCTCGTGGATCTCGACGAGGTCGAAGTCGTCCAGGGTGAGCCCGGCCCGCTCCAGCATGCGCGGGACCGCGTACGCGGGTGCCATGAGCAGCCCGTCCTCACCGCCGGCCACGTCCCCGCCGGCGAAGTCGACGGCCGCCGTCTCGTACGCCGTCAGATACGCCAGCGGCGCCAGCCCTCGCTCGCGCGCCCATTCCTCGCTCGCCAGCAGCACGGTGGCCGCGCCGTCGGTCAGCGGGGTGGAGTTCCCGGCGGTCATGGTCGGTTCGGGGTGGTCGAGGCCGAACACCGGCGTGAGTGAGGCGAGTTCGTCCACCGTCGAGCCGGGTCGCAGGTTCTGGTCGCGGTCGAGGCCGCGGAAGGGGACCACCAGGTCCTGGAAGAAGCCGCGTTCGTACGCCGCCGCCAGTCGCTGGTGGCTGGTCGCGGCGAGTTCGTCCTGGGCCCGGCGGCCGATGCCCCAGGCGCGGGCGGTGACGGCGGCGTGCTCACCCATGGACAGTCCGGTGCGCGGCTCGGCGTTGCGCGGGATGTCGGGGACGAGGTGGCCCGGGCGCACCTTCGCCAGCGCCCTCAGCCGTCCGCCCAGGGTCTTGGCCCGGCGGGCCGCCAGCAGGATGCGGCGCAGCGAGTCGTTGACGCCGAGGGGGGCGTCGCTCGCGGTGTCGGCGCCGCCCGCGATCGCCGAGTCGGTCTGCCCGAGGGCGATCTTGTTGGCGGCGGCGATGACGGCCTGGAGTCCGGTGCCGCAGGCCTGCTGGATGTCGTAGGCGGGGGTGCGGGGATCCAGCGCCGAGCCGAGGACGGTCTCACGGGCGAGGTTGAAGTCGCGGCTGTGCTTGAGGACCGCTCCGGCGACGAACTCGCCCACCGCGCCCGGCCCGTGCAGGCCGTACCGCTCGACGAGGCCGTCCAGGGCGGCGGTGAGCATCTGCTGGTCGGAGGCGGTGGCGTAGGGACCGTCGGAGCGGGCGAAGGGGATGCGGGCGCCGCCGAGGATCGCCACGCGCCGTACCGACGGTGCCAGTTGCTGGGGGCTCATCTCGACCTGCTCCTCGTCCGTGACGTAGCCTTACCTCCGGTAACCTTACTCCAGAGTAAGCACGCGTGAGCGTGCAGAGCCGTCACCGGGACCCGGGAGTTGTCAATGGCCGACCGCTATCTGCGTTTCACCGGTACCGCGCCCGGCCGTTTCCTCACGCGCCGGCTCGGACTGCCGCAACCGGCTCCGCTGGCCCGCTGGTCCCCCGAGCACCCGGCCCTGGAGGGCGGTCTGCGCCTGCTCACCGCCGGGCGGACCGCCCTGGACGCGGCCCCCGTCCTGGCCCGTACGGGGCTGGGCCCGGCCGGCCCGGACCGGGCGGCCGCCGTCGTGCTGGACGCCACCGGGGTGCGGGACGTCGACGGACTGGCCGACGTGCACGCGGCGCTGCATCCGGTGCTGCGCTCGGTCGTCCCGAGCGGCCGCGTCGTGGTGCTCGGCGCTCCGCCCGACCCCGCCGACCACCACCAGGCCACGGCCCAGCAGGCCCTGGAGGGCTTCACCCGCTCGCTCGGCAAGGAGATCGGCCGGGGCAGGACGGTCAACCTGGTCAGGCTGACCGACGCCACGGCCGCCGAGTCCACGCTGCGGTTCCTGCTGTCGCCGAAGTCGGCCTACGTGAGCGGGCAGGTGATCGAGGTGGGCGCCCCGCAGGAGGCACCCGCCGCCCTCGACTGGGAGCGCCCCCTGGCGGGGCGTACCGCCCTGGTCACCGGTGCGGCCCGCGGCATCGGCGCCTCCGTCGCCGAGACGCTCGCGCGGGACGGGGCCCGGGTCGTCGTGCTCGACGTACCGCAGGCCGAACAGGACGCCCGGCGCGTGGCAGACCGGCTCGGCGGCACGGCGCTGCCCCTCGACATCACGGCCGCCGACGCGGGGGCCCGGATCGCCGACGCCCTCCCCGACGGCCTGGACCTGCTGATCCACAACGCGGGCATCACCCGGGACCGGCGGCTGGTGAACATGCCCGCCGAGCGCTGGAGTTCCGTGCTGGAGGTGAACCTGGCGAGCGTGCTGCGCACCACGGACGCCCTGCTGAAGGCGGGGGCGCTGCGGCGCGGCGGGTCGGTCGTGGCGACGGCGTCGATCGCGGGGCTGGCGGGCAATGCGGGCCAGACCAACTACGGGGCGAGCAAGGCGGGCGTGGTCGGCCTGGTCCGCTCGCTCGCGCCGCGGGCGCTCGCCGAGCACGGTGTGACGGTCAACGCGGTCGCGCCCGGTTTCGTCGAGACGGCGATGACGGCCGCGATCCCGCTGTTCATCCGGGAGGCGGGCCGGCGGATGAACTCCCTCGCCCAGGGCGGGCTTCCGGCCGACGTCGCCGAGACGACGGCCTGGCTGGCGCATCCGGCGTCGGGCGCGGTCAACGGCCAGGTCGTCCGCGTCTGCGGCCAGAGCCTGCTGGGGGCGTGATGACCGGCCCCACCGACCTCGTCCTGCGGACCTCCCCGTCCCTCGCCCCGCTCCTGGCGCGCGGCGCGCTCCTTTCGCCCGCCAAGCGGCCCTCGCCGGACGCCGCGTTCCCGCGCACCCGGCTCGTGCTGCCCGGCCTGCGGGTGGACCTCGCGCGGCTGGCGGCGTACGAGCGGGTCTGCGGGTTCCCCACCGGGGACGACGCCCTGCCGGTCACCTACCCGCACGTGCTGGGGTTCCCGCTGGCCATGCGGCTGATGAGCGGACGGGCCTTCCCGCTGCCGCTGCTGGGCCTGGTGCACACGTCGATCGGGGTCTCGCGGCACGGGCCGATGCCGGCGACCGGGCGCTACGAACTCTCCGTGCACATCGAGGCGTTGTCCCCGCACCGGCGCGGCACCGAGGCCGCCGTGGTCACGGAGGTGCGCGGCGGCGACGGGGAGCCGGTGTGGGAGTCCAGGAGCACCTACCTGGCCCGCCACCCGGTGCGGCGGACGCCCGGGCCCGCGCGCGAGGAGGAACACGTGCCGCTGCCCGCCGTGGCCGAGTGGCGCCTCGCCGGGGACGTGGGGCGCCGCTACGGGGCCGCCTCCGGCGACCGCAACCCCATCCACCTGCACCCGCTCACCGCGCGGCTGTTCGGCTTCCCCCGGGCGATCGCGCACGGCATGTGGACGGTGGCCCGCTGCCTGGCCGCCCACGGCACGCCCGGCCGCTGCTCGGTACGGGCGGAGTTCCGGGCGCCCGTGTTGCTGCCGGGCACGGTGACGTACGCGGCGAAGGGCGGCCGGTTCGAGCTGCGTGGCGCGCGGGAGCGGCTGCACCTCACGGGGGACGTCTACCCGGCGTGAGGTTCGGGGCGTTCCTGGGGCGGTGACCAGGGCCGGCCCGCCATGAGGTTGCCCAGCCCGGCCCAGGCGAAGTTCATCAGGGTGGCCGCGGCCTGGCGGGCCGTGACGCCCGGGGTGGCGTTGGCCCAGGCGGCGAGCGACTCGGCCGCGCCGACCAGGGCCTCGGCGAGTCCGGCGACCTCGCGCTCGGGCAGGTCGGGGTCGTGGGGGTACCTCCCTGCTCGAGCGCAGCCGAGAGCCTGGGGGAGCGCCTCCCGGGCCGCGGCGTGGATCATCTGGGTCACGAACGCGACGATCTCGGCGCGCATGGCGGTGATCTCGGCGGCGAACGGCTCGCCGTGCGTCCGGGCCTGGAGGTGCAGCACCGACCAGGCGTCCGGGTGCTCGGCGGTGTGCGCGAAGAACGCGCCGAGGCCCTCCCACAGTTGCCGGTCGGCGGGCAGGTCCGCGCGGACCCCGGCGCGCACCGCCTCGACGAGGGCGGCGGCCTCACGGCGGATGCAGGCGGTGAAGAGGTCTTCCTTGGAGTTGAGGTACAGGTAGACCAAGGGCTTGGAGACGCCCGCGAGTTCGGCTATCTCGTCCATCGAGGCGGTCATGTAGCCGCGCTGGCCGAAGATCTGCACGGCGGCGTCCAGCATCTGCTGCTCACGGACCGCACGCGGCATCCGCTTGGTCTTCACGGCACCCATAGCGCCCAAGCGTACGGGCCCCCCGGTCCGCCCCCGGCCGGAAACCGGCCGCGGCGGACCGGGGGGCCCTCCACGCGTCACGTCACCCGTGGTGTCAGACGGCGGCGGGGACACGCTCCGTGCTGTCGCGCGGCTCGTCGGCCGGCTCGTCCAGGGAGGAGCCGTCGGCCGTGGCGTAGGCGTCCCGGTCGAGCAGGTTCTCCCGGGCGGAGACCAGCACCGGGATCAGCGCCTGGCCGGCGACGTTGGTGGCGGTGCGCATCATGTCGAGGATCGGGTCGATCGCGAGCAGCAGGCCCACGCCCTCCATCGGCAGGCCGAGGGTGGACAGGGTCAGGGTCAGCATGACCGTCGCACCGGTGAGACCGGCCGTGGCGGCCGAGCCGACCACCGAGACGAAGGCGATCAGCAGGTAGTCGCCGACGCCCAGCTGGATGTCGAAGATCTGGGCGACGAAGATCGCGGCGATGGCCGGGTAGATCGCCGCGCAGCCGTCCATCTTGGTCGTGGCGCCGAACGGCACGGCGAAGGAGGCGTACTCCTTCGGCACGCCGAGGCGCTCGGTGACCTTCTGCGTCAGCGGCATCGTGCCGACCGAGGAGCGGGAGACGAAGGCCAGCTGGATGGCGGGCCAGGCGCCCTTGAAGAACTGCACCGGGTTGGTCTTGGCGACCGTGGCCAGCAGCAGCGGGTAGACGCCGAACATCACCAGGAGGCAGCCGATGTAGATGTCGGCGGTGAAGGTCGCGTACTTGCCGATCAGGTCCCAGCCGTAGGTGGCGATGGCGAAGCCGATGAGGCCGATCGTGCCGACCGGGGCGAGCCGGATGACCCACCACAGCGCCTTCTGCAGCAGGCTGAGGACGGATTCGCTCAGGGTGAGGATCGGCTGGGCCTTCTCGCCGAGCTGGAGGGCGGCGATACCGGCGACGGCGGCCATGAAGACGATCTGGAGCACGTTCAGCTCGGTGAACGGCGTGATCACGTCGGTGGGGATGATGCCGGTCAGGAAGTCGATCCACGAGCCGGTGTGCTCGGGCTTGCCGCCGTCCTTCGGCGTGAGCCCGGTGCCGGAACCCGGGTTGGTGACCAGGCCGATGACCAGGCCGATGCTGACCGCGATCAGCGAGGTGATCATGAACCAGAGGAGGGTGCGCGAGGCCAGGCGGGCCGCGTTGTTCACCTTCCGCAGGTTGGTGATCGACACGAGGATCGCGAAGAAGACGAGGGGGGCGACGGCCAGCTTCAGCAGGCCGATGAAGGTGTCGCCGACCTTCTCCAGGGTCGTGACCAGCCAGGACAGGTCCTGACTGCGGGCGAGCCAGCCGAGCAGCACACCCAGGACGAGACCGGCGAGTATCTGGGCCCAGAAGGGCACCTTGAAGGACTTCGTGTGTGAGGACACGGACTGACTCCGTTGGGGGGACGCGTAGGGGGGAGCTGACGTGGGGACGGCGGGGTGTTGCGTTACGTCAGGGACGACAGAAAGCGGACGCGCACCGACAGAGATCCACGTGCAGCCGCGCCACGAGCGGAACGCTCGGCGGCGAAGAGGGCGCGACTGCTGACGTCATACAACGACCTTAACACCGCAGCTTTGAGGACCTCAAAGCCTGACTTTGAGAGGTGATGGGACACACACACCCACACAACGCAAAGCGCCCCGTGTCCGCACAGGTACGGACACGGGGCGCTGCACGCCGGAAAGGAAGGGTTTCTACGAGGTCTGCCCCTGGGCCCGGGCGGTGTCGTCGGCGACGTCCTCCTGGCTGCGGTTGGCGTCCAGGTTCGCCTTCATGCGGTCGACCCGCTGCGCGACCTGGACGGACGCCCGGTCGCGCTCCTTGCGCAGCACGACGAAGCTGATCGGCGCGGAGATCAGCAGGGCGAGCAGGACGACCCACAGGCCGTTGCTGTTGCCCAGTCCGCGCGGGGCGAGACCCGAGTAGACGGCGCCCCAGACGACGACCAGGCAGCCCACGAAGACACCGAGGCGCATCAGCGTGTAGCGGAGCATCTCAATCCACTCTTCCGGTTTCGAACGGCCAGAACGCACCCAAACGGGCACCGTCCAGTGAAGCACGCCGGACGGCCGGTTCCGGCACGGGGGTCAGCCCAGGGGCAGCAGCATCACGACGTCGTCCCGGTCGTCCCCGGGCGCCACCCGGATCGCCCCCGGGATGCGGCCGACCTCCTTGTAGCCGCAGGAGGCGTAGAAGCGCTCCAGCCCGAGCCCGCCCCGGCAGGTCAGCCGGATCGCCTCGATCCCGTCGATCCCCCGGGCCGCGTCCGCGGCGGCGGCGAGCAGGTCGCGGCCGTACCCCTTGCCCTGGTGGCGCGGGTGGACCATCACCGTGTACAGCCACAGCCAGTGGGTCATCAGGGGGTGGGTGTTGAGAGTCAGGAACGCGGTCGCCGCGACCCGCCCCTCCCCGTCGTGCCCGACGAGCAGCCTGACCTGCCCTTCCGCCATCGACGCGAAGTGCCGCACCAGCACGGGCCGGATCTCCTCCGGCGTCACCGGCGGCACGAACCCGACGGCTCCCCCGGCGTTCGAGACGTCGGTCCACAGGTCGAGGACGCCGTCCCGCAGCTCGGGGGTGACGGCGGGATCGAGCGTGAAGGCAAGGGGCATACGCCGATCACACCCGCATGGCCTGCGGCGCTTCGCGAAGCGAGGGGTCGGGCCCGTCGTACTCCCGGATGATCTCGTAGCGCGTGTTCCGCTCCACCGGCCGGAACCCGGCGTCCCGGATCAGGTCCAGCAGGTCCTCACGCGTCAGCTTGTTCGGCGTGCCGTAGTTGTCCGCGTCATGCGTGATCTTGTACTCGACGACCGACCCGTCCATGTCGTCCGCCCCGTGCTGAAGGGCCAGCTGCGCCGTCTGCACGCCGTGCATGACCCAGAAGACCTTCACATGCGGCACGTTGTCGAACAGCAGCCGCGACACCGCGAAGGTCTTCAGCGCCTCCGCGCCGGTCGCCATCTGCGTCCGCGCCTGGAGGCGGTTGCGCACCTTGCCGTCCTGCATGTCGACGAAGTCGTGCTGGTACCGCAGCGGGATGAAGACCTGGAAACCGCCGGTCTCGTCCTGCAGCTCGCGCAGCCGCAGCACGTGGTCCACGCGGTGCCGGGGCTCCTCGATGTGCCCGTACAGCATCGTGCAGGGGGTCTTCAGACCCTTCTCGTGCGCGAGCCGGTGGATGCGGGACCAGTCCTCCCAGTGGGTGCGGTGGTCCACGATGTGCTGCCGGACCTCCCAGTCGAAGATCTCCGCACCACCGCCGGTCAGCGACTCCAGACCGGCGTCGATCAGCTCGTCGAGGATCTCCGAGGCGCTCATCCCCGAGATGGTCTCGAAGTGGTGGATCTCCGTCGCCGTGAAGGCCTTCAGGGAGACGTCCGGCAGCGCCGCCTTCAGCTCGCGCAGCGAGCGCGGGTAGTACCGCCACGGCAGGTTCGGGTGCAGCCCGTTGACGATGTGCAGCTCGGTGAGGTTCTCCGACTCCATCGCCTTCGCGAGCTTGACGGCCTCCTCGATGCGCATCGTGTACGCGTCCTTCTCCCCCGGCTTGCGCTGGAAGGAGCAGTACGCGCAGGAGGCCGTGCACACGTTCGTCATGTTGAGGTGACGGTTGACGTTGAAGTGCACGACGTCGCCGTTCTTGCGGGTGCGCACCTCGTGCGCGAGGCCGCCGAGCCAGGCCAGGTCGTCCGACTCGTACAGCGCGATGCCGTCCTCACGGGTCAGGCGCTCACCGGCCCTGACCTTCTCCTCCAGCTCGCGCTTGAGCCCGAGATCCATTGCCCACACCTTTCTACGACGACGACGACCCAACCGTACGGCTACATCTCTTCCGGCAGTTCCCCGACCCGGTTCTCCCACTTCGTGGAGAGCACGATCGTCGTGCGGGTCCGGGAGACGCCCTCGATCCCGCTGAGCCGCCGGATCATCCTCTCCAGGCCGTCCACGTCCGCCGCCCGCACCTTGAGCATGTACGAGTCGTCGCCCGCGATGAACCAGCAGTCCTCGATCTCCGACAGGTCCTTCAGCCGCTGCGCCACGTCCTCGTGGTCGGTGGCGTCGGAGAGCGAGATGCCGATGAGGGCGGTGACGCCGAGACCGAGCGAGGCGGCGTCGACGGTGGCCCGGTAGCCGGTGATGACCCCGGCCGCCTCCAGCCGGTTGATGCGGTCGGTGACGCTGGGTCCCGACAGCCCGACGAGGCGTCCCAGCTCCGCGTAGGAGGCCCGGCCGTTCTCCCTCAGGGCCTGGATGAGCTGCCTGTCCACCGCGTCCATTGCGATCGAAGCCTTCCGCTGAAGTTGTGGTTGAGTCCGAGGGGTTCGGAGTTCGGTCGTGCTCAGTCGGCGCGCTGCGCCCCGCCGCCGAGCTCACCTTGCCAACGGCGGTAGAGCCCGTGCGGCACGCCCGCCGCGTCGAGTACGCGCCCGGCGACGAAGTCCACCAGGTCCTGGATGTGCGTCGCCCCCGCGTAGAAGGCGGGTGAGGCCGGCACGACGATCGCGCCGGCGTCGTCCAGCGTGACGAGGTGCCGCAGGGTCTGGCCGTTCAGCGGGGTCTCCCGCACGGCCACGATCAGCTTGCGCCCCTCCTTCAGGGTGACGCTCGCCGCCCGCTGGAGCAGGTCCTTCGACAGCCCGAGCGCGACCCCCGCCACGCTCGCCGTCGAGGCGGGCACGATGAGCATGCCCTTGGTGGGGTACGACCCCGAGGAGGGACCGGCGGCCAGGTCGCCGGCGCTCCAGTGCCGTACGGCGTCGGTGTCGACGGAGAAGGTGCCCGGCTTGCCGTCGGCGCCCCGGGAGAGCCATTCGCGCAGGTCGGACCGCCAGTGAGCGTCCCGGAAGGAGATCCCGGTCTCGTCCAGCAGGGTGAGCCGGGAGGCCCGGGACACCACGAGGTCGACGCTCTCGCCCGCGGCGATGAGCGCCCGCAGCACAGCGGCGGCATACGGAGTGCCCGAGGCACCGGACACCCCTACGATCCAAGGCGTACGCGGCATCTCGCCTGGCTTGACTGGGTTCACGACACCGAGCCTATCCGGCGTCGGCAGGTGGGAACCGGCCCAGGGGGGTGGGCCGTTGCACGGAGGGGACGAGCGAGCACTGGGGGTCGCCATGCCGGATGCCGGAGCTGAGTGGTCCAGCGGCGACCGCGCGCTGGCCGCGGGCAAGCTGATGCTGGCCTGGATCGCGCTGTTGTGGCTGCTGGAAGCGGTGGACGCGGTCACGGGCCACGCCCTGGACCGCTTCGGCGTCACGCCCCGCGAGCCGTCGGAGCTGGTCGACGTCGTCCCGTCGGCGTTCATCCACTTCGGCTTCGCGCATCTCCTGGCGAACACCCTGCCGCTGCTGGTGCTGGGCTTCCTGGCCGCGCTCTCCGGGATCCGCCGCTTCCTGCTGGTCTGCGCGCTGGTCGTCGTCGCCGACGGCCTGGGCGTGTGGCTGATCTCCCCGGACCGCACCAACACGGCGGGCGCCTCCGGCCTGATCTTCGGCCTGTTCGGCTTCCTGCTGGTCAGCGGCTTCGTGGAGCGCCGCCCGCTGGGCATCCTCGCCGGTGTCCTGATCGCCGCCGTCTGGGGCGGCTCGATCCTGGCGGGCCTGGCCCCGACGCAGACGGGCGTCAGCTGGCAGGGCCATCTGCTGGGCCTGCTGGCGGGCGTGGCGGCGGCGTTCGTGCTGCGCCGCCGCCCCGCGCCGCCCGTGCTCACACGGTGAGGCCGCGCACCAGCAGGTCGAGCAGCGCGCACACGAACAGGGCGATCCCGATGAAGCCGTTGACGCTGAAGAACGCCCGGTTCAGGCGGGACAGGTCGTGCGGGCGGACGATGGAGTGCTCGTAGACGAACGCGCCGGCGACGATCAGCAGGCCCAGCCAGAAGAAGGCGCCCGCGCCGGTGGCCAGGCCGTACCAGACGAACAGGCCGGTCGTCACGGCGTGGCAGACCCGGGCGCCCCGGATGGCCGCCGGGATGCCGAAGCGCGCAGGGACGGACCTGACGCCGATCTCCCGGTCGGTCTCCACGTCCTGGCAGGCGTAGATCAGGTCGAAGCCGCCGATCCAGATGCCGACGGCGAGACCGAGGATCACCGCGTCCCAGGACCAGGAGCCCGAGATGGCCAGCCAGCCGCCGATCGGGCCCATCGCCTGGGCGAGGCCGAGGATGGCCTGCGGGAAGTTCGTGAACCGCTTGCCGTAGGGGTAGACCACCATCGGGACCACCGCGATGGGAGCCAGGGCCAGGCAGAGCGGGTTCAGCAGGGCCGCCGCGCCCAGGAAGACGGCCAGGGCGATCAGCGCGCCCGTCCAGGCGTGCTTGACCGACATCGCTCCGGTCACCAGCTCGCGCTGCGCGGTGCGCGGGTTCCGCGCGTCGATCTCCCGGTCGATGATCCGGTTGACGGCCATCGCGAAGGTCCGCAGACCGACCATGCAGACCGTGACGAGCAGCAGCCTGACCCAGTGGATGTTCCCGTCCCACTCGTACATCGCCGTGAGCGCGGCGATGTAGGCGAAGGGCAGCGCGAAGACCGAGTGCTCGATCATCACCAGCCGCAGGAAGGCCTTGGTGCGTCCCGGCTGCGGGATCGCGGCGGAAGCGGAGGTCACAGTCCGTACTCCTTCCAGCGACGGTCCACCTTCGCCGCCGTCTCCGGGTCCGACTCGACCATGTCCGGCCAGCCGCCGTCGCGCGTGTAGCCCTCCTCGGGCCACTTCTTCGTCGCGTCGATGCCCGCCTTGCCGCCCCAGAACTGCTGGTAGGAGGCGTGGTCCAGGTGGTCGACGGGACCTTCGACGATGCTCAGGTCGCGGGCGTAGTCCGTGTTGCCGAGCGCCCGCCAGGCCACTTCGTGCAGGTCGTGCACGTCGCAGTCGGAGTCGACGACCACGATCAGCTTGGTCAGGGACATCATGTGCGCGCCCCAGATGGCGTGCATCACCTTCTGCGCGTGCTTGGGGTACTTCTTGTCGATCGAGACGATCGCGCAGTTGTGGAAGCCGCCCGCCTCCGGCAGGTGGTAGTCCACGATGTCCGGCACGATGATCTTCAGCAGCGGCAGGAAGAAGCGTTCCGTCGCGCGGCCCAGCGGCCCGTCCTCCGTCGGGGGCCGGCCCACCACGATCGACTGGAGCAGCGGGCGCTTGCGCATCGTGACGCAGTCGATCGTCAGCGCCGGGAACGGCTCCTGCGGCGTGTAGAAGCCGGTGTGGTCGCCGAAGGGTCCCTCGGGCAGCATCTCGCCCGGCTCCAGCCAGCCCTCGATCACGACCTCCGCCTGGGCGGGCACCTGGAGCGGGACGGTCTTGCAGTCGACCATCTCGATCCGCTTGCCCGCGAGGAACCCGGCGAACAGGTACTCGTCGATGTCCCCGGGCAGCGGCGCGGTCGAGGCGTAGGTCACGGCGGGCGGGCAGCCGAAGGCGATCGCGACCGGCAGCCGCTCGCCGCGGCGCGCCGCCACCTGGTAGTGGTTGCGGCTGTCCTTGTGGATCTGCCAGTGCATGCCGATGGTGCGCTTGTCGTGCCGCTGGAGCCGGTACAGCCCGAGATTGCGGACGCCGCTCTCCGGGTCCTTGGTGTGGGTGAGCCCCAGGTTGAAGAAGGAGCCGCCGTCCTTCGGCCAGGTGAACAGCGCCGGGAGCCGGTCCAGGTCCACGTCGTCCCCGGTCAGGACGATCTCCTGCACGGGCCCGTCCTTCACCTTCTTCGGCGGCACGTGCGTCATCGCGCCGAGCTTGCCGAAGGCCTCGCGCACGCCGACGAACCCGTGCGGCAGCTCGGGCTTGAGCAGCCCGCCGATCCGCTCGGAGATCTCCGCGTACGACTTCAGGCCCAGGGCCTTCAGCAGCCGGCGGTCCGTGCCGAACACGTTCATCGCGAGCGGCATGCTCGACCCGCGCACGTTCTCGAAGAGCAGCGCCGGGCCGCCGGACTTCTGCACCCGGTCGACGATCTCCCCGACCTCCAGGTACGGGTCCACCTCGGCCTTGATGCGCTTGAGGTCGCCCTCGCGCTCCAGCGCCCTGAGCAGGGAGCGAAGATCGTCGTAAGCCATGGGGTCCAGTATCCCCGAGCGGCTACGCTGGCCTGGAACCACCCACCGCTTTGCTGAGAGGCCGCGCATGCTCCGGGTACTGATGTTCCTCGTGCCGCTGGCGCTGAGTGTGTACGCGTTCATCGACTGCATCAGCACCAAGGACGACGACATCCGCCACATGCCCAAGCCGCTGTGGGCGATTCTGGTGCTCCTGTTCCCGCTGGTCGGCTCGATCTCGTGGCTGATCGCCGGCAAGAGGCGCAGCCCCGCCGCCGACGGCTGGTCCGGCGCCCGCGCGGGCCGCTCGCGCCAGTGGGTCGCCCCGGACGACAACCCCGACTTCCTCAAGTCCCTCGACGAGGACAAGAAGAAGGACGACGACCCGAGGCGCCCGGACGAGTCCTGAGCCACCGGCCTCGCCGGTCGCGTGAAACCACTTGCCCTGGGTAAGCACATGGTCGCCAATGGTGTCCATGGAGACACAGCAGCCACCGGGGCAGTTCGACGTACCGCCTCTACCTGCCAAGCCGCCGCGCGCCATGACGGACCTCGAACTACGCGTCCACAAACGTCTGTTATGGGTCGGCACGGCCGCGTACCCCCTGCGCAACATCGCCCGGGTGTACACGTTCACCCTGCGCCCGAAGCGCAAGGAGGCGGTCTTCCGCTTCCTGAAACGCGCCGGGATCATCCTGGCCGTGGCCATCGGCCTGTCGGTCATCGGCGGCCTGATCTCCCTCGCGAACAGCTCCGGCGGCCCGTACGAGAGTGAGGGGTCCGGCGGCGGCGGGCTGATCATCTTCGTATGGATCTGCTCGGGCGCGGCGCTGATCTACTTCTTCGTGGAGATGCTCTCCGTCGCCACCGCCCCCTCGCACTACGTCCTCGCCATCGAGACGGCCGGCCCCTCCACCGCGATGGTGACCAGCTCCGACCCACAGCACCTGGACCGGCTCGTGGGCTATGTCTCGGGAGCACTGGAGAACCCCGACACGGAGTTCCAGGTGACGGTGGAGCGCCTGACGATCAACTCACCCACGAACTACCACTTCGGCGACAGCGTGAACATGTACGGCGGCAGCGGAAACACGGGGATCGCGGCATGAGCGGCAACAGCTACCACTACGGCGACAACGTCAACATGCACGGCGGCAGCGGCAACACGGGCATCGTGAAGAACGGCGGCGCGGGCGACACGGACCCCGCCCTGCGGCTGGCCCTCGCCGAACTGATCCGTGAGGTCAGGGAGTTGCGCGACCAGCTGCCGCAGCCCAGCGTGCAGCTCATCGACGAGTCCCTGCCGGTCCTCGCCGCCGACGCCGCACCCCCGCAGGAGCGGCACCGGGCGCTGATGGCCGTCGCCGCGATCGCCGCGGCCGTCGGAGCGGTGGGGCAGCCGGTGGCGGAGGCAGCCAACCGAATCCTGCAGATGCTGGGCGGACAGTAGGTCAGCGCAGGGAACCGACGAACGCGGACCAGGCGGACCGGCCGACGACCAGGACCGGTCCGTCAGGGTTCTTGCTGTCGCGGACGGGGACGGTTGCGGGGAAACCGGGGGCTATTTCGATGCAGTTGCCGCCGTTGCCGTCGCTGTAGCTGCTCTTGACCCAGGTGAGCTCGTTCCGGTCCATGATGCTCGTACCTCTCGATCGTCTCGTGGATCAGAGCGGCGGACTGGGGAGCTGACAGGGCGTCCGCCCTGAGCACATCATAGAACTGGTTATAGCGCTCGTAGAGGGCTGGATCGTTCGTGAAGTGGCCACGGTTGAGCGACTCCGAATACAGCCAGTGGCGTCCTTCGGGCAGCGTGATCAGGGACATGGAGCCGCTGGGACGGACGATCTCGGCGGGCCCGGCGGGGGCGACCTGGATGCGGATGTTGGGACGCCGCGCAACATGGAGCAGGTGGGCGCACTGCTCTCGCATGACAGCTGGACCGCCGACCACGTTCCGCAGACAGCTCTCGTCGAGAACGACGACGTACAGCGGACCGCCATCTGCGAGGAAGCGCTGCTGTCGGCTCAGTCGGGCCCGCACGCGTTCTTCCAGCTCCACGCCGCTGACATAGCGCGAGGACAGTGCCCGGATGTAGGACGCGGTCTGCAACAAGCCCGGCATAACACGCTCCTGGTACTCCCGAAGAGTCACCGCCTCCTCATCCATCTCGGCCCGGCGGCGGAACCAGTCGGGATGCTCCACCTGGGGGTACCAGTCGATCTTCGCCCACAGCCGCGCCAACACCCCGCCCGTTACTAGGAGTTCGTCGCACGCCTTGGCGAAGGACTCCTGCGGCACCCTCGTGCCCGCCTCCACCCGCGCCACATGGGAACGGTCGCAAGGGATCTGCCGCGCCAACGCCTCCTGCGTGAGCAGCGCCGCCTCGCGGAAATGCCGCAGCACCTCCCCGAACACCGCCGCCGTACTCGCCCCACCGTTCTGTCGGCTCACCGCTCCCCCTTCGTGACAGCGCTCCGGTGTCACACGCCAGGCATTGAAGCGGACCGTTCCCCTGCGCGACGCTCAGTACACCCAGAGTGACGGAGGTGCACGGAATGGAACCGGGAACGCTCGTCTACGACCCGCGGACGAACAGGGTCGGCGAGTACCAGGACAGGACCGGCCCGTATGTGATGCTGCGCCCGGTCGGCGGCGGCCGTGAGTGGCAGGCGGATCCGGGGAGCATCAGGCCGGCGACGCCGGACGAGCGGCTGAGCGCGGGAGTGCGGGCGGTCAACGACCGGTCCAGGGAGGGGCTGTCGGTCGATCCGGCCCGGCCGCCCCTGCCGGTGCGGGGATGCGCGGTGTGCGAGGACCTCGCCCTGCGCCGGGACCGGGCGCGGGCCGCCTTCGACGGCAGCGCCGTGACGGACGCCAACGTGCTGCTGCGTCAGCACCGGCGCGAGGAGCACGGCGGGGAGGCGGCGCCCGGCCGGCGAGTCTTCCGGTACGTGCCGTACACGATCGTGCAGGACCCGTCCGCCCTGCCCGAGTACGAGGCGCGCTGCGTCTCGGGCGAGGAGGCGGACTGTGGGGCCGGTTCCGGGGTGCGCTCGGCCCCCGCCGAGGTCGAGGAGTGGCAGCGCAGGCACACCCAGGAGACCCGCCACCTGCGGTACCGGCGCTGCTTCGCCGACTACGCGGTGCTGGAGCGCAAGGGCTGACGTCCCGCTGCCGGACTCGCTCCCGTCAGGGTCCGCCGAGCAACTTCTCCAGTCCGGGCGGGAGTTCCTCGCCGGAGTCGGCGACGACGAGGAGGTACGCGCCGGCGTCCTCGGCCACCGCGACGGCGACGGCGGGGTCCACGCCCCGCACGGCGTACGCCGTCACCGGGGCCGGGCCCTCCCCCTCGTCGCCGTCGCCGGGAGTGTCGTCGCACGCCGGGCGGGTGGCGGTGCCGAGCCGGCGCCCCACGGGCACGTCGTCGACCGCGCGGTCGACGTACCGGCGACCGTCGTAGTCGACGACGTACGCGCAGGACGCCTCGGCCCGCGCGCCGCCCTCCGGGGACGGCGCGCAGCCCGCGGACAGGGCGGCGGCCGCGGCCGCCGGCACCACCCACGACGGGAACGGCATCTTCATCGGCACGTCTCCTCCCGGAGCCTGCGCTCCTCCGTCTCGGCCACGCAACGAGGACGCGGCGGGACCCGGGAACGTTCGATCCCCGCTCGCGCGGTTGCGATCGCCAAGCGGGCGGCGTGCACCGGGCCGCTGATCGGAGGAATCGGCCGATACGTCAACGTCGCACCCCGCTCGGAGCCCGCATCGCCGTTCGAGGTGCCATCCGTTCCATTGAAAAGGGGCGACACCCGGTGTGAGCGGTGGCTTCGTCGTCATTCCCTTGGTCGGGTCTGTCCCAACTGCGAACGGAGACGCCCCGTGCGAATGAGTGACATCCAGCGTTGCGACGTCCGGCCCGGACGGCTCGTCGAATGGACGCTCAGTCCGGCGACCGTCGCGACGGCCAAGGCCCTGCCGGAGGACTCCCGGCCGCCCGCCTACATCCAGGAGTCCCACCTGCGCACGGCCCGCACCGTGCGCGAGGACGGCCTGTTCGTGCCGACCTGGATCGGCGCGGCCTTCGACCTGCCCGGCCGGGCCGACCTGGACGCGCTCGGCGAGGCGCTGCGCGACTGGACTCTGCGGCACGAGACGCTGCGCAGCGGCTTCCGCTGGGCGGGCGGCCCCGGGGACTCGCTGCGCCGCTTCACCCTCGACGCCGACGCCGTGGCCCTGCACCGCGAGGACGCCGGGGAGTTCACCGACCCGGCGGAACTCGCGCAGCACCTCCAGGATCGTTTCGACACCACGGCGGACGCGCTGCGCTGGCCCAACCTCATCTACACGGCCGTCGTCCGGGACGACTCCACCAGCGTCTACATGGCCTTCGACCACAGCAACGTCGACGCCTTCTCCATCTACCGCATCCCCGCCGAGGTCCACGAGCTGTACGCCGCCCACCTGGCCGGTCACGCCCCGCAGCAGCCGCCCGTCAGCAGCTACGTCGACTTCTGCGAGGCCGAGCGGGCGAACGCCGACAGCATCGACGCGGACCACGAGATCGTCGCCCGCTGGCGGGAGTTCATCCACCGTTGCGACGGGCGGCTGCCGAGCTTCCCGGTCGACCTCGGGCTGGAGCCGGGCGGCGGGCTGCCGGCCCAGAAGCTGATGCGCGAGATGCTCGTGGACGCGGAGACGGCCGCCGCCTTCGAGGCGTACTGCCGTCCCTACGGCGGCTCCCTCGTCGGCATCCTCGCGGCGACGGCCCTGATCGTCCACGAGATCGGCGGCGAGCCCGTCTACCGCACGGTGGTGCCCTTCCACACCCGGGCGAAGTCCGCGTACTCGGACTCCGTGGGCTGGTACGTCGGCGGCGCGCCCATCGAGGTGCCCGTCGCCGGGACGCCCGACTTCCCCGACGTGCTGAAGACCGTACGGGCCGCCCTGCACGCCACCCGGCCGCTGGCCCGCATGCCGCTCGCCCGGGTCCTGCGGCTGCTCGGCGCGGACTTCCGGCCCACGTCCCCGGACATGTACTCCATCGTGTCCTTCGCCGACGCCCGCGACACCCCCGACTCCACGCTCTGGACCGAGCGCAACGCCTACGGCCTGATCCGGGTCTCCTACGGCGACCAGGTCTGCGCCTGGCTCACCCGCCTCCACGAGGGCCTGTGGTTCGCGGCCCGCTACCCCGACACGGACGTGGCCCACAAGAACCTGCGGCTGTACACGGACCGGCTGCGCGACATCGTCGTCTCCGTCGCGGACCACGCCCCCCGCCCCGGGCGGTGAGGGTCCCCCCGGGGCCGCGCGTACGGCGAAGGCCGGTTCCCGCCGCCTGTGGCGCGGGAACCGGCCTTCGCCGGTGCGGGGCTCAGACGCCCGCGTACGAGTGCTTGCCGGAGACGAAGATGTTGACGCCGTAGTAGTTGAAGAGCCAGCAGCCGAAGGCGATCAGGGCCAGGTAGGCGGCCTTGCGGCCCTTCCAGCCGGCCGTGGCGCGGGCGTGCAGGTAGCCGGCGTAGGCGACCCAGGTGATGAAGGACCAGGTCTCCTTGGGGTCCCAGCCCCAGTAGCGGCCCCAGGCGTCACCGGCCCAGATGGCGCCCGCGATGATCGTGAAGGTCCACAGAGGGAAGACGGCCGCGTTGACGCGGTAGGAGAACTTGTCGAGGGAGGCGGCGGAGGGCAGCCGCTCCAGGACCGAGGTCGCGAAGGTGCCCGGCTTGCCGCCACCCGCCAGCTTGTTCTCGTACGAGTCCTTGAACAGGTACAGGATCGTGGCCATCGCACCCACGTAGAAGACCGCGCCGCAGAAGATCGCCGTGGAGACGTGGATGTACAGCCAGTAGGAGTGCAGCGCCGGGACGAGCTGGTCGCTGGCCGTGTAGAGGACCGTGACGGCCAGGCCCAGGTCCAGCAGGACCGCCGTGATCAGGAACAGGCCGAGCCAGCGCACGTTCTGCTTCAGCGCCAGCAGTCCGAGGTAGACGCCGACCGCGACCGTGGAGAACGTGATGTTGAACTCGTACATGTTGCCCCACGGCGCCCGCTCCACCGAGGCCGCGCGGGTGATGACGCCGCCCAGCTCGATCAGGAACGCCAGCAGCGTCAGGGAGATGGCGATGCGGCCGTACAGGTCGCCCTGCTCGTCGCCGCCGTGCGCTCCGGGTCCGTCCGGCACGTCCCGCTGCCCGGCGGCGGCCCGCACGGTGACCTTCGGCCGCTCCAGCACGGTGGTGCCGCCGGCCTTCTTGACCGTGACGGCCGGCGCGTTCACCGCCGCCGGGTCCGCGGTGAGCGCGGCGGCCGTGCGGGCGACCTTGCTGCGGCTGCCGAAGAGCCACTCCGCGATGTACGCGAAGAAGGCCAGGGTGTAGACGGCCATCGCGGAGTAGATCAGCACATTGCTGATCTCCGCGAGGTTTTCGTTGGTGGCGGCGGCGAGAGTCACTGCTGCTCAGCCCCTTCGGCGGGTACGGGGTTTTCGGTGCCCGGCTCCTGGCCGGGGCCGGGGGAATCTGCGGGGCCGGGCGCGCCCGGGGCCCGTGCGTAGAGCTCGCCGGCGAGGTCGCCCAGCTCCTCGGGGACCTTCGCGGACTCGCTGCGGCCGAGGCCGGCCATCTCGACGACCGTGACGCCGTCGGCGCCGCGGACCGCGCGCACCCAGACGCGGCGGCGCTGGATGAACAGGGACGCCGCCAGGCCGCCGATCGCGGCGAGGGCACCGGCGAGGGCCCAGCCGCTGCCGGGCTGCTGCACGACCTGGAAGCCGGCCCACTCCTTGACGTCCTTGCCGACGGTGACCGAACCGGCGCCGCCCGGGAGCTTCATGGTCTCGCCGGGCCGCAGCAGCTTCTTGAACAGCTTGCCCTTGGAGTCCTTGAACTCCTTCATGTTCTTCTTGTCCATCTGGTACACGCTCTGTGGGATGCCCGAGTCGGTTCCCAGGTCGCCGTGGTAGGCGGACAGCGCGAGCACCGGGTGGTCCAGCGCGGGGAACTGCGACAGCATCGTGCCGCTGGCGGACCCGCCGAACGTCGGGACGAAGAACGCGTTGAAGCCGAGCTGCTCCTTCTTCCCCTGCGGGTTGCGGTAGCCGTCGAGGACCTTGACGACACCGGAGGAGGTGACGTTCGCGTCCAGCGGCAGCAGCGGCACGGCGTCGTCGAAGACCACCTTGCCCTTGCCGTCGCGGACCGTGACGACGGGGGCGTAGCCGTGGCTGACGAGGTAGACCTTGGAGTCGCCGATCTCCAGCGGGTGGTTCACCTCGACGGTGGTCCTCCGCTCCTCGCCGTAGGCGCCGGAGCTGTAGGTCAGGTCGGCCTTGTAGACGCGCGGCGTGCCCTTGTTGGGGCCGGTGCGCTCGTAGGTGCCGGTGAACTTCTTCAGGTTGAAGCTGAAGGGCACCAGGTCGTCGGAGGTGAAGAGGCTGCCCGACTTGAAGTCGTCGTACTGGGTGAGGGTGTTGGAGAAGCCCTGCCCCTCGACGATGAGCTTGTTGCCCTCCGACTTGTACAGCTGGCCCCAGGCGAAGGCGACCAGCATCACGATCAGGGCGATGTGGAAGGCGAGGTTGCCGACCTCGCGCAGGTAGCCCTTCTCGGCGGCGACGGCGTCACCGGCGAGGTGGGCACGGAAGCGGCGCTTCTTCAGCAGGGCGAGGGCCGCCTCGCGGACCTGCTCGGGTTCGGCCGTGGTGCGCCAGGTGGTGTGCGCGGGCAGCCGGGTCAGGCGCCTGGGCGCGCCCGGCGGACGGCCGCGCAGCTGGCCCACGAACTGCCAGGTGCGGGGCACGATGCAGCCGATGAGGGAGACGAACAGCAGGATGTAGATCGCGGAGAACCACACCGAGCTGTACACGTGGAACATGCCGAGCTTGTCGTACACGTCCGAGAGGGCGGGGTGCGCCTCGCGGAAGTCGGCGACCTTCGTCTCGTCCTGGCCGGTCTGCGGGATCAGCGAGCCGGGGATGGCGCCGAGGGAGAGCAGCAGGAGCAGCAGCAGCGCGACCCGCATCGAGGTGAGCTGCCGCCAGAACCAGCGGGCCCAGCCGATGACGCCCAGGGCGGGAAGGTTCGGCGCCTCCTCCTTGGGGGCGGTGGACAGCTGGGAGCCGGCGGCCCCCAGCTCCTGGTCCTCGGCGGCGGACGGGGCCGGGTCGGAGGCGGTGGTCTTGCTCATCGATCAGATCCCCACAGTGAAGCCGTCGGACCAGACCTGCATCTCCTGCACGATGCGGTCCCACGCGCCGGTCAGCAGCAGCAGACCGGTCACGATCATCATGATGCCGCCGACCCGCATCACCCAGACGTAGTGGCGCTTGATCCAGCCGAAGGCTCCGAGCGCCTTGCGGAAGGCGACCGCGGCGAGCACGAAGGGCACGCCCAGGCCCAGACAGTACGCGACGGTCAGCACGGCCCCGCGACCGGCGCTGCCCTGGTCCGAGGAGAGCGCGAGCACCGAGGCGAGGGTGGGCCCGATGCAGGGGGTCCAGCCGATGCCGAACAGGGCGCCGAGCAGCGGCGCGCCGGCCAGCCCGGCCACCGGCCTGCGGTGGAAGCGGAACTCGCGCTGGGTGAACCAGGGCATCAGGCCCATGAAGAAGACACCGAGGACGATCATGAGAACGCCCAGCACCTTCGACACGACGTTCCGGTACTCCTGGAGTTCCGCGCCGAAGTAGCCGAACAGCGCCCCGGACGAGACGAAGACGACGGTGAAGCCGAGCACGAACAGCGAGGCGCCCGCGGCCATCCGGCCGCGCCGGGCGTCGGCCAGGTCGGTTCCGGCGACCCCGGTGACGTAGGAGAGGTATCCCGGCACCAGCGGCAGGACGCACGGCGAGAAGAAGGAGACGAGCCCACCGAGCAGCGCGATCGGCAGGGCCACCAGCAGGGCGCCCTTCAGGACGGTGCTGTTGGGGTCGGCGACCGCGGCGAGCGTGGTGACGGCGCTCACGTCACTTCTCCGCGACGACCGGCTTGAGCATCTTCAGCAGGCGTTCCTCGCTGAGCGCGGACAGCGAGCGGGCCGCGATCCTGCCGTCCCGGTCCAGGACGAGCGTCGACGGGATCGCCTGCGGGTTGAGGGTGCCCTTCTCGAAGCGCAGCAGCAGCTTGCCGGTGGGGTCGTAGAGGCTGGGGTAGGTGATGTCCCAGTCCTTCTCGAAGGCGAGGGCGGCGCCGGTGGAGGTGTCCCGCGTGTTGATGCCGACGAACTGCACGCCCTTGCCGGAGTAGGCCTTGGAGACCTTCGCGAAGTTCTTCGCCTCGGCCCGGCAGGGGTTGCACCAGGAACCCCACACGTTGAGGACGACGACCTTGCCCTTGTAGTCGGCGACGTCGAGCGTCTTGCCGGCGATGGTCCTGCCGGACAGGTCGGGCGCCTGGGTGCGCTCGCCCCGGGCGACCGTGGCGACGCCGTCGGTGCCGGTGACGAAGTTGGTGTTGCCGCCCCCGCCCGAGGTGCCGCCCGAACCGCACGCGGTCACGAGCAGCGCGGTCGCGGCGAGACCGGCGGTCAGCGCGGCGTGACGGCGGACACGGCGGACGCGGTTCGAGCCCAGGGGGGCACGGCTGGCGGCACTCATGTGAAAAGTTTCGCATGGCCGTTCAGGGGCGCTCACCCACCCCCCTTGCGGGCGGAAAACCGCATTTCAGGCGGCGTTCCCCGAGGCCTTGCCGCTCGGTGTGG
Organism: Streptomyces sp. NPDC026246; assembly: GCF_055567995.1. Classification (NCBI taxonomy): domain Bacteria; kingdom Bacillati; phylum Actinomycetota; class Actinomycetes; order Kitasatosporales; family Streptomycetaceae; genus Streptomyces; species Streptomyces sp. NPDC026246. The sequence goes on from NZ_JBVHPJ010000017.1 coordinate 95,667, forward strand.
ACGCCGGTGAGGTGAACTCCCGCCAGCCACCGGCCGGCTGCTGCCCGACGCCGAGCGTCCGGAACCGGTCGAGCACCTCGGGCTTCTGCACGTCGAGCCAGTCGGTGAGCTGCCGGAAGGAGACGAGACGCACATCCGCGCCCTTCTCCTTCTCCCGCGCGATGTGCGTGAACGCCTCCTCGACGGCGTCCATGTAGATACCGCCGTTCCACTCCTCGAAGTGGTTGCCGATGAACAGCGGCGCCCGATTGGTCTTGTATGCCCGCTTAAATCCCTGGATGTACGCCTGGGCCGACTGCTTCCGCCAGCCCGGGTAGTTGTGCGCGGGGGCCTTGGTGGAGTTGAGGGACTGGTTGGCCAGCATGTTGTAGTCCATCGACAGGACCTCGAAGCCGCGGCCGGGGAAAGGTATCTGCTGCAGGGGCAGGTCCCAGATGCCCTGGCGCTTGCGCGGCCAGACCTGGAGGCCGCCGGGCGAGGAGGCGTCGTAGCGCCAGCCCAGCTCGCGGGCGGTGGGCAGCAGGTTGTCCTGCCCGAGCAGGCAGGGCGTACGGCCGCCCACCAGCTCCTTGTCGTAGTCGAACGGCAGCGACGGCAGGTCGGTCCAGCCGGAGTTGGTGCGCCACTCCTTGACGAAGGACTTCGCCTGGTCGATCTCGCTGCGCCACTGCTGCGGCGTCCAGTTCTTCACCGAGCCGTGGGACTCGCCGCAGAAGTGCCCGTTGAAGTGCGTGCCGATCTCGTGGCCCTCCAGCCAGGCGCGCCGGACGTTCTTCAAGGTGTCCTTGATGTGCGCGTCGGTGAGGTAGCCGATGTCGGAGGCGCCACGCGGGTTGTTCGGCGGGTTGTACAGGCGCTTCTTCGACTCGGGCAGCAGGTACAGCCCGGACAGGAAGAAGGTCATGCTCGCCCCGTGCTCCTTGGCGAGGTCCAGGAAGCGCGGGAAGAGACCGTTGCCGACCTCGCCGGCGCCGTCCCAGGAGAACACCACGAACTGCGGCGGGGTCTGACCCGGCTCCAGCGGCTGCGGCTTGTCCGGCTGGTGGGGCTGGGGGCCGGTGTAGGCGGTGGAGCCGTCGCCGATCGGCCGGGCGGCGGGCTTGGGCTTCGCCCGGCCCTGGGCGCGGTCACCGCCCCCGGAACCGCCGGTGCGGCCGTCGTCGTCCGACCCCGTGAGGCCGCCGCAGCCGGCCATCGAGACGGCGGCCGCGGCACCCGCGCCGAGTCCGAGCATTCCCCTGCGGGTGAGTGGGCGCATGACATCCCCGATCGTCACGTTCTCTGGTGGTCACCCACTCAGAGGCCGTGACGAACAGGGAGGTTCCGCCAGGATGCGCAGATTCCGTAACGAAACAGTCGTAAACGATCAGGAATCGATCCGAAAAGGTCGGACAGTGGTCCGGTGCCTACGCTCCGACGCCCTTGCTCTGGCCCTTCACCGGCCTGGCACCGGCACGCAGGTGCGGCGGGACCAGATCGCGGGCCGGTTCCGAGTAGCCGACCGAGACGATGCGGTCGCCGCGGTACGTGAACGTCGTCAGGGACGCCAGGGTGCACTGACGCCGGCGCGGGTCGTGCCAGAGCCGCCGCCGTTCGACGTAGGACCGGACGATCCAGATGGGCAGCTGGTGGCTCACCACGACCGCCTCGTGCCCGCGGGCCTGGTCCTTGGCGGCGCCCAGCGCGCTCATCATGCGCACCACCTGGTCGACGTACGGCTCGCCCCAGGACGGCCGGAACGGGTTGACCAGGTGCTTCCAGTTGTTCGGCTTGCGCAGCGCACCGTCGCCGACGCCGAACGTCTTGCCCTGGAAGATGTTCTCGGCCTCGATCAGCCGCTCGTCGGTCGCCAGGTCCAGCCCGTGCGCCTTGGCGATCGGCTCGGCCGTCTCCTGCGCCCGCTCCAGCGGCGAGGCGACGACGTAGGTCACGTCGCGGCCCGACAGGTGCTCGGCGACCCGGTCGGCCATGCGCCGGCCGAGGTCGGAGAGGTGGTAGCCGGGCAGCCGCCCGTAGAGGATGCCGTCCGGGTTGGCGACCTCGCCGTGCCGCATGAGGTGCACGACGGTGAGGTCGTCGTTCGTCTCGGTGGTCATGCCGTTGTCCGTCCCCTCGCTCATGCCGTCGCCTCCGCCGCCGCGCGGGCCGCCGCGGGAAGGGCGTCGGCGATGCGCTGCACGGCCCGTTCGTCGTGCGCGGTGGACACGAACCAGGACTCGAAGGAGGACGGCGGCAGGTAGACGCCGGCTGCCAGCAGGGAGTGGAAGAAGGCGGTGTAGCGGAAGGACTCCTGGGTCTTGGCGTCCTCGTAGTCGCGCACCGGTCGGTCGGTGAAGAACACCGAGAACATGTTGGAGGCGCTCTGCAGCCGGTGGGCGACGCCCTCCTTGGTGAGCGCCTCGGTGACCAGGCCCTGGATCTCCCGGGAGACGGCGTCGATCCTCGCGTACGCGGCGTCGTCGAGGAGGCGGAGCTGGGCGAGGCCGGCGGCGGTGGCGACGGGGTTGCCGGAGAGGGTGCCGGCCTGGTAGACGGGCCCGGCCGGGGCGAGGTGGGCCATCACGTCCGCACGGCCGCCGAAGGCCGCGGCGGGGAAGCCGCCGCCCATGACCTTGCCGAAGGTCATCAGGTCCGGGACGACGCCGTCGACCCCGAACCACCCGGCGCGGCTGGTCCGGAAGCCGGTCATGACCTCGTCGGAGATGTACAGGGCGCCGTTCTCGGCGCAGACGTCCTTCAGGCCCTGGTTGAAGCCGTCGGCGGGCGGGACGACGCCCATGTTGCCCGGGGACGCCTCGGTGATCACGCAGGCGATCTCACCGGGGTGGGCCCGGAAGGCCTCGCGCACGGCGTCGAGGTCGTTGTACGGCAGCACGATCGTGTCACCGGCCTGGGCGCCCGTGACGCCCGGGGTGTCGGGCAGCGCGAAGGTGGCGAGGCCGCTGCCGGCCGCGGCGAGCAGCGAGTCGACGTGCCCGTGGTAGCACCCGGCGAACTTGATCACCTTGGTGCGCCGGGTGAAGCCGCGCGCGAGCCGGATCGCCGACATGGTCGCCTCGGTGCCGCTGGACACCAGCCGCACCTGCTCCAGCGGCGCGACCCGGGCGACCATCTCCTCGGCGAGCGCGACCTCGCCCTCGCCGGGCGTACCGAAGGACGTGCCGCGGGCCACGGCGTCCTGCACGGCGGCGATCACCTCGGGGTGGGAGTGCCCGAGGATCATGGGCCCCCAGGAGCAGACGAGGTCGACGTACTCCCGCCCGTCCGCGTCGGTCAGATAGGGGCCGGTGCCGGACACCATGAACCGCGGCGTGCCGCCGACGGCTCGGAAGGCCCGCACCGGGGAGTTGACGCCGCCGGGCGTGACAGCCGCCGCGCGGTCGAACAGAGCCTGCGAGGCCGGTGCTTCATACGGATATGCGAGTTCGCTCATGACCTGCGACTTCTCCGACCTTCTCCGACGTAGTCGGGCTCCGGGTGCCAGTGACCTGTTCAGGGTAGGCCAGGGGGGCCGCGGCCCGGGGCGTGGGACAACCCGGTCCCGGGGGCGCCGGCGTCTGCGAGACTGGTCCCTGATACACGCAGCTCGAACGGCCCGGCGTGGTCAGAGGCTGCGACGGTCCCGCGGACGGATGTTTTCGCGCACGTTTCGGCGTGCGGCCGTGGGGGAGGTCACTGACACGATGATCGGGTTGCGCGGCGGGGGCGACGCGTCCTAGAAAAGCAGTCGGGTGGAGATATGCATCGCGGTGGCGGACTGGGCGAGGGGACTGATGACCTGGGTCCTCGACGCGCCCGTCGGGGCAGGCACCGGCGCGAGGCGGAGGACACGCAGGAACCACGTCGGACGCAAGGCCGGCCCGATGAACCGGAGCGCCTCGACGGACGTACTGAGGGCCAGGCGGACGATCTTCGGGCGGGGAGCAGGAATGGTGGTCGGGTGGGGGTGACGTACAAGTACTTCGGCGCGCCCGACGGCGCGACCGCGGCCCGCGTCCCGATCTCGATGCGCCCCGAGGAACTCGGCGGCGACGAACTCGGCATGAACGGCATGTTCACGAAGATCAAGCCGGAGACCATGGCCGCGATGGTGCTCACCGGCATCGAGGGCGTCCCCCTGCACAAGGTCCCGCCCCTGGAGCTGGTCGTCCTGCACCCGGACTACGCGGTGGTCAAGCTGCCCATGACGGTCGTCGACCCGCTGCGCGGGATAGGCGAGGAGGCCGTGGGAGCGGCGGCCTTCATCTGGTCCACGGTCCCGGACCGCGGCGGCCCCCGCGACGCGTTCAACGTCTACCAACTGCTGCACGAGTGGCAGGACTTCAGCCACCGCCTGCACGAGGCGGGGCACCAGCCGTACTGCTTGGTGTGGCCCTGACGCCTCGCGGGTCCGGGTCTCGCCGGCGCGGGTGTTGAGGCCGGTCACGAGCCGCAGCAGCCGCCCGCCGGAGCCTCCTCGACAGCCGTGCCTGCCGCTGCGGGCGCGAGGAGCTGCACGAGTCGCGGTTCCGGGGCTGCACAGCATCCGCCGCCGTCGGTCCGCCGGGTGTCGGGGGTGTCGAACAGGCCCGCGCCGCCGCACACTCCGGTCTCCGGGAGGGTGAGTTCGACACGGTCGGCGGAGTCGAGGTCGCCGGCGATCGCGGCGGCGACGGAGCGGACCTGCTCGTACCCGGTCAGGGCCAGGAAGGTGGGGGCGCGGCCGTAGGACTTCATCCCGACCAGGTAGACGCCCGGTTCGGGGTGGGAGAGCTCGCGGTGACCGTGCGGGTACACGGTGCCGCAGGAGTGCTGGTTCGGGTCGATCAACGGGGCCAGTTCCACCGGGGCCTGAAGACGCTCGTCCAGGCTCAGGCGCAGTTCGTCCACGAAGGCCAGGTCGGGGCGGAATCCGGTCAGCACGATCACCTCGTCGACCGGGTCGAGGCGACGTCCGTCGTCGCCCACCAGGACCACGCGGCCGTCACCGTCGCGTTCGAACGCTTCGGTGCGGAAGCCGGTGACCGCGTCCGCGTGCCCCTTGTCGACGGCGGCCTTCGCGGCGAGACCGAGGGCGCCGCGGGCGGGCAGCCGGTCGGCGGTGCCGCCGCCGAAGGTGGAGCCGGAGATGCCGCGGCGCAGGATCCACACCGCGTGCGTGCCCGTACCGTCCTCGGACTCGGCCAGCTCGGCGAGGTACGCGAGCGCGGTGAAGGCGGAGGCACCCGAGCCGACGACGGCCGTGCGCTTCCCCGCGTACCGCGCGCGTACGGCCGGGTCCTGCAGATCCGGTACGCGGTAGGTGATCCGGGCGGCCGCCGTCCTCTCGCCGAGCGCCGGCAGGCCGTTGCCGCCGGCCGGAGAGGGCGTGGCCCACGTACCCGAGGCGTCGATCACGGCGCGGGCGAGGAAGCGCTCCTCACGGCCGTCGGCGTACTCGACGTGCACGGCGAACGGCTGCCGCTCACGGTCGGAGTCGACGATCCGGTCGCGGCCGGCCCGGGAGACACCGGTGACGGTGGCCCCGGTGCGGACCCTGTCACCGAGGGCGTCCGCGAGGGGCTCCAAGTAACGCTCGGCCCACTCTCCGCCGGACGGATACGTCGCCGGGTCGGGGCGCGTCCAGCCGGTGGAGGCAAGGAGCTTCTCGGCGGCCGGGTCGACGACCTCGCCCCAGGTGGAGAACAGGCGCACGTGGCTCCACTCACGCACGGCTGCACCGGCTCGGCTGCCCGCTTCCAGGACGAGGGGCTCGATGCCGCGCTCGACGAGGTGCGTGGCGGCGGCGAGCCCGACGGGGCCGGCCCCGATGACGACGACAGGGAGCTGCTGGGTGCTCACGATGCTCGGTCTCCTTGAGAGGCGAAGGGGGTCGGTGTGCGTGCGTGAGGGAGGTCGGCTGGGTGTGCTGCCGACGTTCGGCTGCCCGCGTGGCGCCGGCGCCGACCCGGGCGCAGCTGGCGCAGCCGCTGACGCCGGCCGTACGGAGAGTGGTGGCCACGGCCATCCCTTGCTTCGACGCCTGTCGATATCCGCGTACGCCTCGGAGCTTGCCACCCGTATCGACGAGTGTCAACATAGACGCATGTCGAAATCAGAGGTGGCGGAACTTCCCGTCCTGCAGGACGGTGACGTCGTGCCGTGCTGCCCGCCGATCACCGCCGGAGAGCTGTCCCCGGCGGACGCGGAGAAGATGGCCGCCATGTTCAAGGCGCTGTCGGACCCGGTGCGCCTGCGCCTGTTCTCCAAGATCGCCTCGCATCCGGGCGGGGAGGCGTGCGTGTGCGACATCGCGGACGTCGGCGTGTCCCAGCCGACCGTCTCCCACCACCTCAAGAAGCTGCGCGAGGCCGGCCTGCTGACCTCCGAGCGGCGCGGCACCTGGGTCTACTACCAGGTCGCCCCGTCCGTGGTGGCGGCCATGGCCGCGATGCTCGATCCACGCGGCTGACCGCCGCCCGAGCCGGGCTGCGGTCAAGCGCCGCGACCGGGCGGGCGGCAGCGCAGCAGGTATGCCCTGAGGGCGTCCACGCGGTGAGCCATGGTGGCGCGGTCGGCGCGGTGGACAACCTGCCTGCCCCCACTTGCGGGACCACGGCTCCACCGGCGCGGCAGCATGACCAGCCGTCCGTGTGCTGCGTCACGGTGCCGTCGTCACCGCACCGGCGGCGAACTTCTTACGCCAGGCCAGTGCGACGTGGACCAGGCCGATCAGCACCGGGACTTCGATGAGCGGGCCGACCACGCCGGACAGGGCCTGGCCGGAGGTGACGCCGAAGGTGGCGATGGCGACCGCGATGGCCAGCTCGAAGTTGTTGCCCGCCGCGGTGAACGCCAGCGTGGTGGTGCGGTCGTAGGCGAGCCCGAGGCCCTTGCCGAGGAGGAAGGTGCCGAAGAACATGACCGCGAAGTACACCAGCAGCGGCAGCGCGATGCGGGCGACGTCCAGGGGGTGGGAGGTGATGGTCCCACCCTGCAGGGCGAAGAGGACGACGATCGTGAACAGCAGCCCGTACAGCGCCCAGGGGCCGATCTTCGGCAGGAAGCGGGACTCGTAACCCTCGCGACCCGCCTTCTTCTCGCCGAGCCGGCGGGTCAGGAAGCCGGCCAGCAGTGGGACGCCCAAGAAGACGACCACGTTGACAGCGATCTCCCGCATCGAGATGTCCAGATGCTCCCGGTCGCCCAGGCCCATCCAGCCGGGCAGCAGGTCGAGGTAGAACCAGCCCAGCAGACCGAACGCCAGGACCTGGAAGAGGGAGTTCAGGGCGACCAGTACGGCCGCGGCCTCGCGGTCGCCGCAGGCGAGGTCGTTCCAGATGATCACCATGGCGATGCAGCGGGCCAGGCCGACGATGATCAGTCCGGTGCGGTACTCGGGCAGGTCCGGCAGGAAGATCCACGCCAGGGCGAACATCACCGCCGGTCCGAGGATCCAGTTGACGACCAGGGAGGAGATCATCAGCTTCCGGTCGCCGGTGACGGCGTCCAGCCGGTCGTAGCGGACCTTGGCCAGGACCGGATACATCATGATCAGCAGGCCGAGCGCGATCGGCAGGGAGATACCGCCGATCTCCACCTTCGCCAGCGCGTCATCCAGCCCCGGAACAACCCGTCCGAGCCCGAGGCCGACGGCCATGGCGAGGAGGATCCACACCGCCAGGTAGCGGTCGAGGGTGGAGAGCTTCTCGACGATCGAGTCGTCACCGCCGCCAGTCCGCGCGATGGTGGGCTCGGTGGAGGTCACGGGCAGGCCCTCTTGTTCGCGGCGGCGGTGCGGGCGGAGGCGGCGAGTTCGGCGAACTGCTCGGACAGGCCGGCCAGGACCTCGGGCTTGAGCTTGTAGTAGGTATAGCGGCCGCAGGGCTCGGTCTCCACGATCCCGGCCTCGCGCAGCACCTTCATATGGTTGGAGAGGTTGGTCTGCTTGGCTCCGGTCTCCTCGACCAGATGCGTCGTGCAGAGCGTCTCGCGCGCCAGGAGGGTCACGATCCGCAGTCGGAGCGGATCGCCCAGCACCCGGATCACATCAGGGTCGACTGAAGTCAGCATGCGCTGATACTTTCACATCGCCGCTCGCTGATACCAGCGAAGGCTGAAGTCATCGGCGGCCGGGTTCCGCCGTGCGACAAGAGAGAACGATCATCATGGCCGACAAGCCGTCCGTCCTGTTCGTCTGCGTCCACAACGCCGGCCGCTCCCAGATGGCCGCCGCGTGGCTGACCCACCTGGCCGGCGACCGCGTCGAGGTCCGCTCCGCCGGCTCCGCCCCCGGCGCTCAGGTCAACCCGGCCGCCGTCGAGGCCATGACCGAGGTGGGCATCGACATCTCCGAGGAAACGCCGAAGATCCTCACCGTCGACGCGGTCCGCGAGTCGGACGTCTGCATCACGATGGGCTGCGGCGACACCTGTCCCGTCTTCCCCGGCAAGCGCTACCTCGACTGGAAGCTCGACGACCCGGCCGGCCAGGGCGTCGAGGCCGTCCGCCCCATCCGCGACGAGATCAAGAGCCTGGTCGAGGGCCTGATCGCCGAGATCGCCCCGGAGAAGCCGGGGGCGACGGCGTGAGCTGGATACGCGAGGTCGTCAGGTCGTCCTGACCGGGCGCCTACGCCACGAGCGGTTGCCGGCCACGCTGCACGAGGGCGCCGTCCCGCCGCACGCGTCATCAGGAAGCGCCGGGTCAGCGCCTCGCCGTCCCCCATCCCCGCACGAGGGGCAGGACTTCAGCCACCGCCTGCACGAGGCGGGGCATCAGCCGTATTGCCTGGTGTGGTCCTGAACCGCTGAGGTGCCCCGCCCCTCGCCGGGCGGCGGGCGGGCCTCAGGACATGGTGCCCCGGCACACCGTCCCCCTGGCCGGGGTGCGGCCCGTGCGGAGGTACGTGTCGACGGCCTCCTTGACGCAGCGGTTCTGCGGGTAGGTGCCGTGGCCCTCCTCCTCGGCCGTCAGGAGCACGCCGACACCGTCGCCCAGGGCGCGGGCCATGTGGCGGGCGCCGGCATACGGGGTGGTCGGGTCCCCGGTGCCGCCGACCACGAGGACGGGGGCCGCGCCGTCGGCGTTCACCCGGGGCGTGACGCGCTCACCGTCGAACGGCCAGTCGTAACAGAGGTAGACACCGGCGGACCAGGCCGCGCCGAAGACGGGTGAGGCGGCCTCGACGCGGCTCGCGTCCCGTTCGAGGCCTTCGAAGTCCGGGCGCAGGCTGGAGTCCGCGCAGGTGATCGCGGTCCGGGCGACGCGGTTGTCGTCCGGCGGGGTCGCCCCGCGGCCGGCGGAACCCGTGGCGGCCGCGCCGTCGTACAGCGGACCGCCGTCGTTGTGGTCGATCAGCGCGGTGAGGGCCTTGGCGAGCGGCGGCCAGCCGTCCGTGCCGAGGACGAGGTGGTCGCCGACGCGGTGGGCGAGGTCGTCGGCGTCCAGCGTCCTCCCGCCGCCGGCCGGGGCGGGCTTCTTCTCCAGACGATCGGCCAGCCGCGCCATGCGTCGCGCGGCCTCCTGTGGCCCGTCGCCGGTCGGGCAGCGGCGGACACGGGCCGCGCAGTGCGCGGCGAACCGGTCGAACGCCGCCTGGACCGCCTTGACCTGCGACACCTGCTCCTCGCTGAGGTCCTCGGTCGGATCGACGGGCGCTTCGAGGACGAGCCGCCCGACGTGCGACGGGTGCAGGTGGGCGTACACCGCGCCGAGCGCCGTTCCGTACGAGACCCCGAAGTAGTGCAGCCGCTCGTCGCCGAGGAGGTAGCGCATCAGGTCGAGGTCGCGCGCGGTGTGCGAGGTACCGATGTACGGGAGCAGCGCCCGGGAGTGCTCGGCGCAGGCGTTGGCCCCCTCGTAGCGCGTGCCGTCCGCTGTCTCTCCGCAGCGCAACGGGATGGTCGCGCCGACGCCTCGCGGATCGAAGGAGACCAGGTCGTAGCGGTCGAGGAGCGGCGCGTACTGGTTGATCCGCTCGGGCAGTCCGCTCACGCCGGACGCGCCGGGGCCACCGAAGTTGAGGAGGAGCGAGCCGATGCGCCGGGCGTTCGGGCCGGTGGCCTTGCGGCGGATCAAGGCGACGTCGATCGTCCTGCCGTCCGGTTTCCGGTAGTCGAGCGGGGTCTTCATGACGGCACAGTCGTAGCCGGTGCGCGCGGCGGGCGGCGAGGTGCAGCGGGACCAGTGCAGGCGCTGGCCGGTGGTGAGCGCGGCGGGCAGACCGGCGGGCGGGTTGTCCGCGGTGAACTCCGTACGCGGCTCGGCACTCCGGCCGTCGGCGTCGCGCTGGAGCCAGGCGCCGACGGCCCCGATCGCGGCGAGGACGACCCCCGCGACGATCATGGCAACGGCCGACAGGCCCGGTCTGCGGTTGCGTATCGGATATGCGTCCCTCATCGAAATCCCCCCGCGCTCCCGCCCCTGGACGCCCGCCCCGTGCGCGCATGCCGATGCTCGTGATCGTCCGATCGTCGAATGCGTGCAGAGTACAAGCCCCATACGGCAGTTGAGCGGGATCGGTGGGCTGTGGTCAGTCCCCCTGGGACCAGGCGGCCACCGGCAGGGACAGGTAGACGCCGACGTCGCGCAGGCCCGTCGCCGCCGTGAGGGCGTCGTGCAGGCCGTCCACCCGGTCCTGACGGTCGGCCGCCCTGCTCTCGAACCACTTCGACCGCACCTCGACGACCACGTCCAGGCCGCTGCGGTCCAGCGGGCCGAGCCGTCGGAAGCGCAGCTCCACGTCACCGGGTTGCAGGTCCCCGTCGTAGGGCTCCTCGGGGCACTCCACCGCCAGGGACACCAGGTGCGGGAGCACCGCGGCGAGTTCGCGCAGCGTCTCGTCGGGGATGTGCGGGGCGCAGGTGATCTCTACGAGGGGCATCGGGGCAGCGTACCCACCGCCGGAACCGCGCCCGGCCGGGACGTGCCGGGCCGCGGCATCGCGGGACGGGACGTGCCGCGGCATGGCGGGACGGTCAGGTGCCGCGGCATCGCGGGACGGTCAGGTGCCGCGGCATGGGGGGACGGTCAGGTGCCGCCGCCCACCGTGAAGCCGATCGCCGTCCCGCCGCCCTTGCGCCGGTACGCGAACGGCGCACCGCCGTGGGCGAGGGCCACCTCGCGCACGATGGACAGGCCGAGTCCCGAGCCCGGCAGGGAGCGGGCGTCGGCGGCCCGGTAGAAGCGGTCGAAGACGCGGTCGAGGTCCTGGTCGGCGATGCCGGGCCCGCGGTCGAGGACCTCGACGCGGATCGTGCCGGGCCGGGCGGGCCCGGAGACGACGATCTCCACCGGGTGCCTGCCGCCCTGGTCGAACTTCAGGGCGTTCTCGACCAGGTTGGACAGCGCCCGGGTCAGCATCGCGGGGCGCCCGTCGGTCGTGGTGTCGCCGCTCGTGCGCAGCGCGATCTCCCGGCCACTGCGGCGCCGGGCGAGCCCGGCCACCTCCTCGGCGACACCGGCGACGTCCACGCGCTGCGGCGGCTCCCTGTCGGACTGCCCGGCGGCCAGGTCGACCAGTTCGTTGACCAGGTCGGTCAGCTCGCGGGCCTCCTGGCCCAGGTCGGCGACGAGCTCCTCCCGGGCCTGCGGCGGCAGTTCGTCGATCCGGCGCAGCAGGGAGATGTTCGTGCGCAGCGAGGTGAGCGGGGTGCGCAACTCGTGGCCCGCGTCCTGCACCAGCCGGCGCTGGTCCTCCTCGGACTGGGCCAGCCGGCCCAGCATGCGGTCGAAGGCCCGGCCCAGCCGGCCCACCTCGTCGTTCCCGGCCACGGGCACCTGGACGCCCAGGCGGCGGGTGCGGGCGACGTCCTCGGCGGCGTCGGTGAGCACGACGAGACGGCGGGTGATGCGCCGGGCCAGCCACCAGCCGAACAGCCCGGCGCCGACCACGACCGCGGCCACCAGCAGCAGCGTCCGCTGCTGGAGCACCCGCAGCAGATCCTCGACGTCGCTGAACTCCTGGGCGATCTGCACCGCGCCCCGCCCGCCGCCCAGGGAGACCGTCGCGACGCGGTAGACGTCGTCACCGACGTCGACGTCCCGGTGCTGGGCGACCTGCCCGGAGGTCCTCGCTCCCGCGATCCGCACGTCGGTGCCGGTGACCGGCAGGCCCGGGCTGCCCCGGTCCACGACCCGCCCGTCCGGCCCGAGCACCTGCACGTCCGTGCGGGCGGGCCGCACCAGGTCGTGCCCCGGCGCGGCGGAGGAGAAGTCGCCGGGCGCCATGCGGTTCTGGCGGACCTCGTCACGCAGGTCCTGCACGACCTCGTCGAACACCGTCTGCTGGTCCACCCGCACCAGCCGGGCCGCCGCACTGTAGGACAGGATGCCGATCAGGATGGTCACGGCCGCCGTCACCACCGCGAACGACACGGCGAGGGTGGTGCGCAGCGAGACCAGCTTCGGCCGGCGTCCGGCGATCAGCCGGCCGAGGCGGCCCACTCAGTCCTCCCGCAGGACGTAACCCACGCCACGCACCGTGTGGATCAGCTGCGGCGCGTCCGGCTGGTCGAGCTTGCGGCGCAGGTAGCCGACGTAGACGGCGAGGTTCTTGGAGCCCGGGCCGAAGTCGTAGCCCCAGATGCGGTCGTAGATCGTGGAGTGGTCGAGGACGATGTCCGCGTTGCGCACGAGCAGTTCCAGCAGCTCGAACTCGGTGCGGGTGAGCTCCAGCTCGCGGCTGCCGCGCCAGGCGCGGCGCGCCTGCGGGTCCATGCGGATGCCGGCCGCCTCGACGAACCGGTCGGGCTCCGGCCGGGGCGCCTCGGCGGGGACGGCCACGCCCCCGGCCTCCACCGGGCTGGTGCGGCGCAGCAGGGCGCGCAGCCGGGCGAAGACCTCCTCGACGTCGAAGGGCTTGACCACGTAGTCGTCCGCGCCCGCGTCGAGTCCGGCGATGCGGTCCGCCGTCTCCACGAGGGCGGTCAGCATCAGCACCGGCGTCCGGTCCCCCTCGGCACGCAGCACCCGGCACACCTGGAGCCCGTCGATGCCGGGCATCATCACGTCCAGGACGAGGACGTCGGGGCGGCTGCGGTGGGCCTGCGCCAGGGCCTCGACACCGTCGGCGACCGCCGTGACCTGGTATCCCTCCAGGGTCAGGGCGCGCTCCAGGGCGTTGCGGATGGCGCGGTCGTCTTCGGCGAGCAGCACGGTGTGGGGCACGCGTCCAGTGTGCCAAGCCACGCGGTCCCGGGGACGGCACGGGCTGCGCCGGGGCGTCCTTCTTACTGCCCTCTCACCGGGCCGGCCCGCCCCGGCCCGCAGCCCTGCGGCCCCGGGGCCGGCGCCCGATCAGCGGCGCGGGGCGGCCAGCCGCGAGGCGTGCGTCGGGGCGTCCGGCACGTCCGCCGGGCGGTCGACGGCGAACTCCTTGCGCAGCACCGGCACGACCTCCTCGCCGAGCAGGTCGATCTGCTCCAGGACGGTCTTCAGCGGCAGTCCGGCGTGGTCCACCAGGAACAGCTGGCGCTGGTAGTCGCCGGCGTAGTCGCGGAAGGCCAGGGTCTTCTCGATCACCTGCTGCGGGGAGCCCACCGTCAGCGGCGTCTGGTCCTGGAAGTCCTCCAGCGACGGCCCGTGCCCGTACACCGGCGCGACGTCGAAGTAGGGGCGGAACTCGCGCACCGCGTCCTGGGAGTTCCTCCGCATGAACACGTGCCCGCCGAGGCCGACGATCGCCTGCTCGGGGGTGCCGTGCCCGTGGTGCGCGTAACGCTCCCGGTAGAGCTCGACCATGCGCCGGGTGTGGTCGGCCGGCCAGAAGATGTTGTTGTGGAAGAAGCCGTCACCGTAGTACGCGGCCTGCTCGGCGATCTCGGGCGAGCGGATCGAGCCGTGCCAGACGAACGGCGGTACGCCGTCCAGCGGGCGCGGGGTGGCGGTGAAGCCCTGCAGGGGCGTGCGGAACCTGCCCTCCCAGTCGACGCGCTCCTCGCGCCACAGCCGGTGCAGCAGGGCGTAGTTCTCCAGGGCGAGCGGGATGCCCTGGCGGATGTCCTGGCCGAACCAGGGGTAGACCGGGGCGGTGTTGCCGCGGCCCAGCATCAGGTCGACCCGGCCGTCGGCCAGGTGCTGGAGCATCGCGAAGTCCTCGGCGATCTTCACCGGGTCGTTGGTGGTGATGAGGGTGGTGGCCGTGGAGAGGATCAGCCGCTCGGTGCGGGCGGCGATGTAGCCGAGCATCGTGGTGGGCGAGGACGGCACGAACGGCGGGTTGTGGTGCTCGCCGGTCGCGAACACGTCGAGCCCGGCCTCCTCGGCCTTCAGCGCGATGGCGACCATGGCCTTGATGCGCTCGCGCTCGGTCGGCGTCCGGCCGGTGGTCGGGTCGGGCGTGACGTCGCCGACGCTGAAGATCCCGAACTGCATGGTCGCTCACCCTCCAGGTGGTTTACGGTTCAACTATACCTGGGGAACAGCCACCCGCAGGAGCCTGTTCCCGGCGCACCGGTGCCCGCCCGGGCGCCGGGGCCGAACTGGGCGCACCCGGGCCGCACCGCGCCCGCATGCGAAGCTGACCGCCATGTTCGTGCTGCGCTCCGCCGCCCTGTTCGTCCTGGCCGCCCTCCTGGAGATCGGCGGCGCCTGGCTCGTCTGGCAGGGCGTACGCGAACACAAGGGGTGGCTCTGGGCGGCCGGCGGCGTCCTCGCCCTCGGCGCCTACGGTTTCGTCGCGACGTTCCAGCCCGACGCCCACTTCGGCCGCGTCCTCGCCGCGTACGGCGGCATCTTCGTCGCCGGCTCGATCCTGTGGGGCGTCGTCGCGGACGGCTACCGCCCGGACCGCTGGGACATCACGGGCGCGCTGATCTGCCTGGCCGGCATGGCCGTGATCATGTACGCCCCCCGGGGCGACTGACCCCCCGCCCTGCACGCGCCTCCGCACGGCCGGACCGGCCCTCCCCTCCCCCGAGCACCCACGCCGCCCACCGCGGGGCCCCGCCTATCCTGGCCCCAGGTCCGCCCGCCGGCCCGAACCCACGCGAGAACCGCCCGCACCCCGCCCGAGGAGCACCCATGGCCACCGCCGCCCCGTCCGCCGCCTCCCGCATCGCCGTCGTCACGGGTGCGAGCAGCGGCATCGGCGCCGCCACGGCCCGGCAGCTCGCCGCCGCGGGCTACCGCGTCGTCCTGACCGCCCGCCGCAAGGACCGCATCGAGGCCCTGGCCGAGGAGATCGGCAAGGCCGGCCACCAGGCCACGGCCTACCCCCTCGACGTCACCGACCGGGCCGCCGTCGACGAGTTCGCCACCGCCTTCAAGACCATCGGCGTGCTGGTCAACAACGCGGGCGGAGCGCTCGGCGCCGACCCGGTCGCCACCGGCGACCCGGACGACTGGCGCCGGATGTACGAGACCAACGTCATCGGCACCCTCAACCTCACCCAGGCCCTGCTGCCCAAGCTGATCGACAGCGGCGACGGCACGGTCGTGGTCGTGTCCTCGACGGCCGGCCACGGCACCTACGAGGGCGGCGGTGGCTACGTCGCCGCCAAGCACGGCGCGCACGTCCTGGCCGAGACCCTGCGCCTGGAGATCGTCGGGCAGCCGGTCCGCGTCATCGAGGTCGCCCCCGGGATGGTCAGGACGGAGGAGTTCGCCCTGACCCGCTTCGGCGGCGACCGGGAGAAGGCGGAGAAGGTCTACCAGGGCGTCGCCGAGCCCCTCACCGCCGACGACGTGGCCGAGACGATCACCTGGGCGGTCACCCGCCCCGCCCACGTCAACGTCGACCTCCTGGTCCTGCGTCCCCGCGCCCAGGCCTCCAACACCAAGGTGCACCGGGAGGCGTAGGGCCCCGGGACTCAGCCCTTCACGCAGACCACCTGCTTGAGCTTGGCCACGACCTCGACCAGGTCCCGCTGCTGGTCGATGACCTGCTCGATCGGCTTGTAGGCGCCGGGGATCTCGTCGACGACACCGGAGTCCTTGCGGCACTCCACGCCCTGGGTCTGCTGCTCCAGGTCCTTCGTCGTGAACCGGCGCTTGGCCGCGGTGCGGCTCATCCGCCGGCCCGCGCCGTGCGAGGCCGAGTTGAAGGACTTCGCGTTGCCGAGGCCCTTCACGATGTACGACCCCGTGCCCATGGAGCCCGGGATGATCCCGTACTCGCCGGAGCCGGCCCGGATCGCGCCCTTGCGGGTCACGAGCAGGTCCATCCCGTCGTAGCGCTCCTCGGCCACGTAGTTGTGGTGCGCGCTGATCTCCGGCTCGAAGACGGGCTTCGCCTTCTTGAACTCCTTGCGGACCACGTCCTTCAGGAGCGCCATCATGATCGAGCGGTTGTGCTTCGCGTACTCCTGCGCCCAGAACAGGTCGTTGCGGTACGCCGCCATCTGCGGGGTGTCCGCCACGAAGACGGCGAGGTCGCGGTCGACCAGCCCCTGGTTGTGCGGGAGGTTCCGGGCCACTCCGATGTGATGCTCGGCCAGTTCCTTGCCGATGTTCCGGGAACCGGAGTGCAGCATCAACCAGACGGAACCAGTCGTATCCGTGCAGACCTCAACAAAGTGGTTGCCGGATCCGAGCGTCCCCATCTGCTTCCCGGCCCGTTCCTGACGGAACTTGACCGCTTCCGCCACCCCGTCGAACCGCCCCCAGAAGTCGTCCCAGCCGCCGGTCGCCATGCCGTGGAAGCGGCCCGGGTCGACCGGGTCGTCGTGCATCCCCCGGCCCACCGGGATGGCCTGCTCGATCTTCGAGCGCAGCCGGGACAGGTCGCCCGGCAGGTCGTTCACCGTCAGGGACGTCCGCACCGCCGACATGCCACAGCCGATGTCCACACCGACCGCCGCCGGGCACACCGCGCCCTGCATGGCGATGACCGAGCCGACCGTCGCGCCCTTGCCGTAGTGCACGTCCGGCATGACGGCCAGGCCCTTGATCCACGGCAGCGTCGCGACGTTGCGGAGCTGCTGGAGCGCCGACTCCTCGACCGACGCCGGGTCGGTCCACATCCGGATCGGCACCTTCGCGCCCGGCATCTCTACATACGACATAGCGTCCTCAATCCCCCGTAACCCAACAGAAGTCCTCAAGCGCAAATACCGGAGCCAAGGTCGACGAAAGGGAAATCGGACCGGCGTTCACGGCAGTGCGTGCGATACACATTGTGTCCATCGCCCGCCCCACGGCGGCAAGGCAATATCCGTCTCGAGAGGAGCCACCACGTGCAACGGAAGGCCTGCGCGTCCGGTGTCGCCGCGCTCCTCGCGGCGCTGCTGGCGGGCTGCACCGGCGGTTCCGGCGACGGCGGCACCACGGACGACTCCAACCCCGGGGACACCGGCACCGCGTCGGCCGCGGCGGAGCCCGGCCGCTACCGCACCCTGCCCCAGCCCTGTGACGCGCCCGGCCGGGCCTCGCTGGACGAACTCCTGCCCGGCATCCGGCAGATCGGCGACGGGGAGCAGCGCGAGCGCGCGTACGAGGGCTCCGCGACGAGCACGTTCGACACGGACCGCCGGGTGGGCTGCCGCTGGAAGGTGGACGCCCCGGACGCCACGAACCACCTGCTGATCGACTTCGAGCGGGTCGTGTCCTACGACACCGCCGTCAGCGACGACAACCAGGCGGAGCGGCTGTTCGGGGAGAAGGAGGCGTCGGCGCACCTGCCCGAGCCGGTCGCCACCGAGTCCGCGTCCGCGTCCGGCTCACCGACCGGAAGCGCGTCCGGCACCCCGAGCGGTTCCCCGTCGCCGTCCGGCTCCTCCTCGCCGTCGGCGGCCGGTTCGGCGACGCCGGCCGAGCTGCGCCCGCGCGTGCTGGAGGATCTGGGTGACGAGGCGTTCCTCGACGACGAGCTGAGCAGCTCCGGTTCGACGGCCGAGCAGCGGACGGTGACTGTGGCGTTCCGCACGTCCAACGTCATCGTGACCATCGAGTACGCGGAGCAGCCCGCGACGGCCGGCGTCGTTCCGGACAGCGAGGAAATGCAGGACAGGGCGCAGAAACTGGCCCTGCAGCTGGCCGATTCGCTGGGTGACTGAGGCCGTTTCGCGGTGTCCTCACACGGGGTCCGCGCGTACCCGAAGGACGAACACACGCTCGCCTCACCGCGTACCGTGACCATTCGGACCCGTTCCGACCGCAGGGAACCACGAGCGTCATGAGTGAAGGAACCATGCAGCGACGAGTACAGCGAGACCAGCGAGCGAAGCGTCTGAACCGCGTCCTTGCCGGCGCGGCCGCCGTCCCCGTGATGCTGGTCGCCGCCGGCTGCTCCTCGGACTCCGGCTCCGGCGACAGCGCGGACAAGGCCGCCGGGGCGGGGGCTTCGGCATCGGCGTCGGCGAGCCCGTCGCCGACCGTGCAGGCGGCGGCGTACAGCAGGCTTCCGGAGGCGTGCAAGGTGCTCTCCAAGAAGACGCTGGAGGACCTCGCCCCGAAGGCGAAGTCGGGCAAGGAGGGCAACTCGGACGACATTTCGACGCGTGCCTCCTGCTCCTGGGACAGCCTGGACAACAACGGCGTGAAGGGCTCGCAGTTCCGCTGGCTGAACGTGTCGATGCTGCGCTTCGAGTCGGACGCCGCCCGCGGCTCGGCCGACAAGCTGGCGCAGGAGTACTACGCGAAGCAGGTGCAGGACGCGCAGGCGGTCGAGGGCGCGAAGGCCACCGCGTCGGAGCCGGTGACCGGGACGGGTGACCAGGCGACGGCGGTGCACTACGACCTGAAGAAGAAGGAAGGCACCTTCAGGCAGCAGACGGTCGTCACGCGCGTGGAGAACGTCGTCGTCACCGTGGACTACAACGGGGCGGGTCTCGCCGGTGACAAGACCCCGAGCGGCAAGGACCTGCTGAAGGACGCGAAGAAGGCCGCCAAGGAGGCGGTGGCGGCGGTGTCCGAGGCGAACGGCGGTGGTGGCGGCAAGGCGAACGGCGCCCCCTCGAAGTCCCCGTCGAAGTCCCCCTCGAAGTCCGCGTCGAAGGGCCCGTCCGCGTCGCCCTCGAAGTCCCCGTCGAAGTCCGCGTCCAAGAAGCCCGTCGCGAAGAGCTGACGCAGACCCCTCAGGAACCGGCCACCCGTTCCCCGCACATGTGTGCCACCCTGTTGCGCGCAACAACACGCAAGGGGAGGGGTACGGGTGGCCGCGCCACTGCAGCTGACTCGGATGCACCGCGTTCTCATCGGTGTGGTCGTGACCGGCGCCGTGATCATCGCCGGCATCGGCTTCGCCGGTTCGTACGCGGCCGTCCGCGAGTTGGCCATCAAGAAGGGCTTCGGGGACTTCTCCTACGTCTTCCCCATCGGCATCGACGCGGGCATCTGCGTACTGCTGGCCCTGGATCTGCTGCTCACCTGGATCAGGATCCCGTTCCCGCTGCTGCGTCAGACGGCGTGGCTGCTGACGGCGGCGACGATCGCGTTCAACGGCGCCGCCGCGTGGCCGGATCCGCTCGGTGTGGGCATGCACGCGGTGATCCCGGTGCTGTTCGTGGTCGCGGTCGAGGCGGCCCGCCACGCGATCGGCCGGATCGCCGACATCACGGCCGACAAGCACATGGAGGGCGTGCGCCTGACGCGCTGGCTGCTGTCGCCCGTCCCCACGTTCCTGCTGTGGCGCCGGATGAAGCTGTGGGAGCTGCGGCGCTACGACCAGGTCATCAAGCTGGAGCAGGAACGGCTGGTCTACCAGGCGCGGTTGCGCTCGCGGTTCGGCCGCGCGTGGCGGCGCAAGGCCCCGGTGGAGTCGCTGATGCCGCTGCGGCTGGCGAAGTACGGGGTGCCCCTGGCGGAGACGGCCCCGGCGGGTCTCGCGGCGGCGGGCATCGAACCCGCGCTGATCCCCCCGCCGCCGCAGCAGCAGGCGCTGGACGCGCCCGACCCGGCGCCCACCCGCCGTGCGGTCGGCCCGGCTCCCGCGCCGCAGGGCGCCGCTCCCCTCCCGCAGGCGCCGGCCGCCGTCGAGCAGGGCGCGGAGCGGGGCGGACGGCGACCCGGGCCGGTGGACGGCCCTCCGGACGCCTACCCGGACCCCGGGCCCGGGCCGGAGCCCGACCAGAGCCCCTGGTTCCAGGCCCCGCGCGAGGTCGAGTACCAGGGCGGCTACAACCCCGCCTACGACCCGGCCGAGCAGTACGCCCAGTGGTACGCGGAGCAGCAGGAGGCCGAGCAGTACCAGGAGCAGTACGAGCGGGAGCCGTTCGAGCAGGACGGCTACGAGCGGGAGCCGGGCCCGGAGGAGACGGGCGGTTTCCCCATCCCGGTCGGCCCGAACCGCACCCGCGAGCTGGGCGAGGGCGGCGGCACCGCGCCCCAGCCGGCCGCCGAGCCGGACGAGGAGGCGTACTACAAGGTGTTCCGCCAGTCCATCGACGGCAGCTTCCCCACCCCGGCGGTGCTCGGCGAGAACATCCAGACGACCTACGGCGTCACGCTGAGCACCAGCACGCTCAAGGCCCTGTCGGACCGTTTCCAGCACCGCTACAACACGGAGCTGGAGGAGGACCACATCGCCTGACGGTCGTCCGTTGCGCACGGCAAGGGGCCCCCGGCGACTGCGCCGGGGGCCCCTTGCCGTGCGTGTCCGCTACTCGCCGAGCAGACGCCGCACCCGGTCCTGCCCCACCGCCAGCAGCAGCGTGGGCAGGCGCGGGCCGGTGTCGCGGCCGACCAGCAGGTGGTACAGCAGCGCGAAGAAGGACCGCTGGGCCGTCTTGATCTCCGGCGGCAGCTCCTTGGGCGTGGCGTCGGCGGAGAACCCGGCCTGGACCTTGGGCACGCCGTAGACGAGGTGCGTCAGCCCGTCGAGCGACCAGTGCTCGGCGAGTCCGTCGAGCAGCAGCCGCAGGGACTCCCGGGACGCCTCGTCGAGCGACTTCAGCAGCTCCGCGTCGGGCTCCTCGCGCACGATGGTGCGCTGGTCGGCCGGGACGTGCGTGTTGATCCACGCCTCGGCCTTGTCGTAGCGCGGGCGGGCCTCGTCCAGCGAGGCCAGTGGCTGCTCGGGGTCGAGCTCGCTGAGGATGCGCAGCGCCTGGTCCTCGTGCCCGGCGGTGATGTCCGCGACGGACGCCAGCGTCCGGTAGGGCAGCGGCCGGGGCGTGCGCGGCAGCTCACCGGCGGCCGTGCCCACGGCGCGCGCGTGCGCGGCCACGTCGGCCGGCAGGGCGCTGCCGTCGGCGACCTTGGCGTCCAGCCGGTCCCACTCGTCGTAGAGCCGCTGGATCTCCTGGTCGAAGGCGACCTTGAAGGACTGGTTGGGCCGGCGGCGGGCGTACAGCCAGCGCAGCAGCTGCGGCTCCATGATCCGCAGGGCGTCCGCCGGGGTGGGCACCCCGCCCTTGGACGACGACATCTTCGCCATGCCGGAGATGCCGACGAAGGCGTACATCGGGCCGATCGGCTGCTTGCCGCCGAAGATCCCGACGATCTGCCCGCCGACCTGGAACGACGACCCGGGTGAGGAGTGGTCGACACCGGAGGGCTCGAAGACGACCCCCTCGTAGGCCCAGCGCATCGGCCAGTCGACCTTCCAGACCAGCTTGCCGCGGTTGAACTCGCTGAGCCGGACCGTCTCCGAGAAGCCGCACGCGGTGCAGGCGTAGGTCAGCTCGGTGGAGTCGTCGTCGTAGGACGTGACGGTGGTGAGGTCCTTCTCGCAGTTGCCGCAGTACGGCTTGTACGGGAAGTAGCCGGCGGAGCCGGAGCTGCCGTCGTCCTCCGCGGCGGCGCCGGAGCCCTCGGCGGCCTCCAGCTCGGCCTCGTCGACCGGCTTCTGGCCCTGCTGCTTCTTGGCCGGGGCCTTCTTCGTGCGGTACTGGTCGAGGATGGCGTCGATGTCGCCGCGGTGCCTGATCGCGTGCAGGATCTGCTCGCGGTACACGCCGGAGGTGTACTGCTCGGTCTGGCTGATGCCGTCGAACTCCACGCCCAGCTCGGCCAGCGACTCGATCATCGCGGCCTTGAAGTGCTCGGCCCAGTTCGGGTACGACGACCCCTTGGGCGCGGGCACGGACGTCAGCGGCTTGCCGATGTGCTCGGCCCACTCCGCCTTGTCGACACCGGGAATGCCCTCGGGCACCTTGCGGTAGCGGTCGTAGTCGTCCCAGGAGATCAGGTGGCGCACCCGGTGGCCGCGGCGGCGGATCTCGTCCGCGACGAGGTGCGGGGTCATGACCTCGCGCAGGTTCCCCAGGTGGATGGGGCCGGACGGCGACAGCCCGGACGCGACGACGACGGGTTTGCCCGGGGCCCGGCGCTCCGACTCCTCGATGACCTCATCCGCGAAACGGGAGACCCAGTCGGTGGTCTCGGTGCTCTGAGCCACGATCGGCACGTCCTTCTTTCTGCATCGGGCAGCCGGTACGGTCGCACGGCTGACCGCCCCATTCTCCCAGACCACCTCGCGCCAGGAAAAACGGCTTTACCCCCGTGGGATACTGGCCGGGTCCATCGATTTCCCCTAGGAGAACGGCACCCGCGCCCATGGCCTCGGTCACGTCCCTCAGCGACTCCGTCCACCAGCGCCTCGCGGCGGCCCTGTCGGCGGCCCTGCCGCAGGCCGGTTCCGCGGACCCGCTGCTGCGACGAAGCGACCGGGCCGACTTCCAGGCCAACGGGATCCTGGCCCTGGCCAAGAGGGAGAAGGCCAACCCGCGCGAGCTGGCCACGCAGGTCGTCTCCCGGGTCGAGTCGGGTGAGCTGATCGCCGACGTCGAGGTCTCCGGGCCCGGCTTCCTGAACGTGACCCTCACCGACCGGGCGATCACCGGGAACCTCGCGGCGCGCTACGCGGACGGCGAGCGGCTCGGCGTGCCGCTGAAGGAGAACGCGGGCATCACGGTCGTCGACTACGCCCAGCCGAACGTGGCCAAGGAGATGCACGTCGGTCACCTGCGGTCGGCGGTCATCGGGGACGCCCTGCGCGGCATGCTCGACTTCACCGGCGAGAAGACGATCGGCCGGCACCACATCGGGGACTGGGGCACCCAGTTCGGCATGCTCATCCAGTACCTGTTCGAGCACCCCGGCGAGCTGGCCCCCGCGGCCGACGTCGACGGCGAGCAGGCGATGAGCAACCTGAACCGGGTGTACAAGGCGTCGCGTGCGCTCTTCGACGCGGACGAGGAGTTCAAGGAGCGGGCCCGCAAGCGGGTCGTCGCCCTGCAGTCCGGTGACAAGGAGACGCTCGAGCTGTGGCAGCAGTTCGTGGACGAGTCGAAGGTCTACTTCTACTCCGTCTTCGAGAAGCTCGACATGGAGATCCGCGACGAGGAGATCGTCGGCGAGTCCGCCTACAACGAGGGCATGCCCGAGACCGCCCGCCTCCTGGAGGAGATGGGTGTCGCGGTGCGCTCCGAGGGCGCGCTCGTGGTGTTCTTCGACGAGATCCGCGGCAAGGACGACCAGCCGGTCCCGCTGATCGTGCAGAAGGCGGACGGCGGCTTCGGCTACGCGGCCTCCGACCTGACGGCGATCCGCAACCGCGTCTTCGACCTGGACGCGACGACGCTGCTGTACGTCGTGGACGTACGCCAGTCGCTGCACTTCAGGATGGTCTTCGAGACGGCCCGCCGGGCCGGCTGGCTGGGCGAGCACGTCACCGCGCACAACATGGGCTACGGCACGGTGCTCGGCGCGGACGGCAAGCCGTTCAAGACGCGTGAGGGCGAGACCGTACGGCTGGAGGACCTGCTGGACGAGGCGGTGCAGCGGGCCGCCGAGGTCGTACGGGAGAAGGCGCAGGACCTCACCGAGGACGAGATCCAGGAGCGGGCCGCGCAGGTCGGCATCGGCGCCGTGAAGTACGCCGACCTGTCGACGTCGCCGAACCGGGACTACAAGTTCGACCTGGACCAGATGGTGTCGCTGAACGGCGACACGTCCGTCTACCTCCAGTACGCGTACGCCAGGATCCAGTCGATCCTGCGCAAGGCCGGCGAGACGAAGCCGGTCGCGCACCCGGAGCTCGAACTCGCCCCGGCGGAGCGGGCGCTCGGTCTGCACCTGGACACGTTCGGCGACACGGTCTTCGAAGCCGCGGCGGAGTACGCCCCGCACAAGCTGGCGGCGTACCTCTACCAGCTGGCGTCGCTCTACACGACGTTCTACGACAAGTGCCCGGTCCTCAAGGCCGAGACGGGCGAGCAGATCGAGAACCGCCTGTTCCTGTGCGACCTCACGGCCCGCACGCTGCACCGCGGCATGGCCCTGCTGGGCATCCGCACGCCCGAGCGGCTCTGAGCCCGTCCCGGTGTGAGGGACGTCGTCAGCCGGCGGAGCCGGCCGCCCCGGTGGGGCTGAACCCCCGCGCGAGCCGGCGCAGGCCCTCCTCGATCTCCTCCGGTGTCTGCGTCACGAAGCACAGCCGCAGGGTCGTCCGGTCGGGCGGCCCTGCGTGGAAGGGGGCGCCGGGGACGTACGCCACGTCGTGCCGCACCACCTGCGGCAGCAGGGCCGTCGTGTCGTGCGGCTCCGGCAGCCGCGCCCACAGGAACATGCCGCCCTCGGGCCGGTTCCACCGCGAGCCCTCGGGCAGCGCGTCGGGCAGCCCGGCGAGCATGGCGTCGCGGCGCTCGCGGTAGACCCCGGCGACGCGGGCGACATGGGCGTCGAGGTCCTGGTCGGCGAGGTAGCGGGCCGCGGCCAGCTGGTTGACGGTCGGGGTGTGCAGGTCGGCGGCCTGCTTGGCGACGGCGCAGGCCCGCCGCAGCCGTCCGGGCGCGCGCAGCCAGCCCAGCCGCAGCCCGGGGGCCATGACCTTGGAGAAGCTGCCGAGCAGCACGGTGCGGTCCTCGGCTCCGGGGTGCGCGGCGATCCACGGCACGCGCTCACCCTCGTAGCGCAGTTCGCCGTAGGGGTCGTCCTCCACGATCCACAGTCCGCGCCGGGCGGCGACGGCGGCGACGGCGGCCCGCCGCTCGGCGGGCAGGGTGCGGCCGGTGGGGTTCTGGAAGGTGGGCACGGTGTAGAGCAGCTTCGGCCGCTCGCGTGCGACGAGTTCGTCCAGTGCCGCCGGGTCGAGACCGTGCTCGTCGCCGGGCACGGCCACGACGCGCGCCCCGGCGAAGCCGAAGGCCTGGAGCGCGGCGAGGTAGCAGGGGTTCTCGACCAGGACGGTGTCGCCCGGTTCGACCAGCGCCGTGGCCAGGAGGGACAGGGCCTGCTGGGAGCCGGTGGTGACGAGCAGGTCGTCGGGACCGGTCGGCAGGCCCCGGGCGGCCGTGCGGGCGGCGAGCGCGTCGCGCAGCGCGGGCTCGCCCTCGGTCGTGGAGTACTGCAGGGCCTGTGCGGGCGTCCGGGCGAGCACGGCGCGGAACGCGGCGGCGATGCCCTCGGCGTCGAACAGCTCCGGCGCCGGCAGCCCTCCGGCGAAGTTGATCACCTCGGGGCGGGCGGTGACGGCGAGGATGTCCCGCACCGGCGAACCGCCGACGGCGCGGGCGCGCGCGGCGAGCGGCGGCACGGCGGAGCGGGCGGTGGGCCCCGGCTCGGCGATGGTCATGACACGGCTCCTTCGGCTGCGGCGACGCCTGCTGCCCGGCAGCCTAGGCAAGTGTGTGCCGCCTACAAGAAGTTTTCCGCGATACGGACGGCCGCCGTCGGCTCAGCCCTTCGCGCCGAGCGCCGCGTACACGTTGATGTCCGCGTCCGTGGCGTCGTCGATGCCGCGGTAGCGGACCTTCTCGATCTCGTCGAGCCCGGCGAGGAAGGACTCCCCGGGCTGCTCCGGCACGGGGGCGGCGCCGTCGGGCCGCCAGCGGTGCGCGGGGACGGTACCCGGCTCGGCGATCGCCAGCCCGTTGTCCGTGAAGAACCGTTCGACATCGGCCCGGGTCCGCAGCACGAACGTGAACCCCCGCTCGGTGTACGTCCGTTGCACCGCGCGGATGTTCTCCGGGTTGAGGTCCTCGGTCAGATGGCTGAGCACCAGCCGGCTGCCCGGGGGCAGTGCGTCCAGCAGCTCGCGCACCAGCGGGTACGCCTCCTCGTCGGCCACGAAGTGCAGCACCGCGACCAGGCACAGGGCGACGGGCCGGTCGAAGTCCAGGGTCCTGGCGGCCTGTTCGAGGATCCGGCCCGGGTCGCGCAGGTCGGCGTCGATGTAGTCCGTGCGCCCCTCGGGCCCGCTGGTGAGCAGCGCCCGCGCGTGGGCCAGCACGACCGGGTCGTTGTCGACGTACACGACCCGTGATTCGGGCGCGACGCGTTGCGCGATCTGGTGCACGTTCTGCGCGGTCGGCAGCCCGGTCCCGATGTCCAGGAACTGCCGGATGCCGTCCTGCTCCGCGAGCGCGGTCACCGCGCGGCGCAGGAAGTCGCGGTTGTGCCGTACGTCGAGGTAGCCGCGCGGATTCGCCGCCAGCGCGGCGGCGGCCGCTTCCCGGTCGGCCGGGTAGTGGTCCTTGCCGCCGAGGAACACGTCGTAGACCCGCGCGGGGTGCGCCTTGCTGCTGTCGATCCTCCTGCGCAGCGCGGCGGGATCCTGGCTGAGCGCCTCACCGGACATGGACGTCTCCCTGACGACGGGCGGCCGGTACAGCGACCGTTTCGGTGCTCAGCAACCTAACGGATCGGCCGGACCGGGCGTGCCCGTACGGCGTCACGACGGGTCGGTCGTCCCGGCCTTCACCCATTTCTCGCCACCGAGCGGGAACTCGTAGGCGGGGCGCCCGTGGTGACCGCTCGTGCGGAACGGCCGGCCCTTGTCGTCCACCCTGAGCGTGCCGCTCCGGCCGCCGCTGGACCAGGTCAGCTCCAGGTACCAGCTGACGTCGTAGGCGGAGGCGTCGGCCTCGATGTAGTACGCCTCCGGGTCCGACTGGCTCACCTTGAACGGGAAGTCGGCGTGACCGGCCTCGGGCACGAGGGCGGGCCGTGCGGCGTCCAGGGCCACCGTGAAGAACCGCTTGGGCATGCCGCCGCCGCAGCCGACGCCCGGGTAGCCCATCGCGTAGTCGTTCCAGGCCGGCGGCGTCCGCTTGCCGGCCGTGCGGACCTTGAGGTCCTCGACGACCACCGTCTCCTTCCCGGTCCCCTGCACGGTGATCTTCATGAACTGCTCCCCCGACGGCACCGCGCCCATCGCGGCCACCCAGCCGGGCGCGTCCTGCTCCAGCGGCGGCGGCACGACGCGCTCGGGGGGCAGGTCGACCAAGTACCGCTGGGAGCACGGGCTTTCCCAGGCGTGCGGCTGGGTACTCACGGTGAGCGGAGCCGGACCGGAGGCGGGCCCGGCCCCGTCGCGGCCGGGTGTGCCCGCCCCGGCCGGCGAGGACGCCGGGGGCCGCGCCGGGGCGGACTCCTCGTGCCGGTCGCTCTTCTCGCGCTTCGTGCCGCCCGGGAAGGGCCGGTCGGACGGTTCGGCCGTCGCCGTACCGCCACCGTCCACGCGGGGGCCGGAGCCGGCGGACGCGGCAGCGGCGTCGCGGTGCCCGCCCCGGTCCGGCCCGCCGCCCGGCAGGGCCACGGCCAGCCCGACGCCGCTCAGGGCGACGGCCGCGGCGACACCGGCGAGCACGACACGACGAGGCCGCCACCGCGTGCGCCTGCCGGGCGCGTCCTCCGCCGAAGGCGCCTGGGACCCGGCGCCCTCGGCGGGCTCCTCACCGACCGCACGCGCCGTCCCGGCCCCGGCCCGGGCGCCGGCACCCCCGGCCGCCAGGCCGTCACCACCGCCCACCGACGGGACGCCGGCGGATCCGCCGGACGCCGCAGGTACGGCGGGTGCGGGGGGTGCGGCAGGCCCGGCGGGCGCGGCGGACCCGGCGGACCCGGCGGACCCGGCGGACTCCGCGGGCGCGAACGGCCCGGCGTGCACGGTGGGTTCAGCGCGCGCGGCCGCCCCGGCCTCGGCAGGCCCCGCGGACCCGGCAGGCCCGGCAGGCCCGGCAGGCCCGGCGGCCCCGGCCAGTCCGGTGAACTCGGCAGGCGGGGCGGCCGGGTGGCGCTCGGGTCGCCCGGGCCGCGTGGACCCGGGGCCCGTCTTCCGGCCCCGGCCCGCGTCCGCGAGCACCCACCGCCGGTGCAGTTCGACGAGTTCCTCCGGTGACGCCTTGCACAGCCGCGCGAGCCGCTCCACGGGCGCGTAGTCCGCGGGCACGGCGTCGCCGTTGCAGTAGCGGTGGAGCGTCGACGTACTCATGTGCAGACGCTTGGCGAGCACCCCGTAGCTCAGCCCCGAACGGTCCTTCAACTCCCCCAGCAGCTCGGCGAATGCGGCCGCTCCCGTGTCCTGCGACACCGTTCCTCCCACCCCGTGTCCCGTGCACCCGTTCCAGGGGACGGTCGTTTCCCCTGGTCAGGTTCCCGTGCGCGTTCCAGCGTCCCTGATCGTCCGCCGGACGTGGCGGGCGGGACGGAGTACGGCACAAGCTCTGGTCATCCAAGCACGCCGCTCCCGGCCCGCCGGTCGAGCGAGCCGGCCGGGCCGTCCTCCGCACGGTCTTTGTCCGAAAGGAACCCCACACATGCGCACGTACCACGCTCTGCCCGCCGCCCTCCTGGCCGCCCTCGCCGTCACGGCGTGCGACAACGGAACGGGCACACAGGACGAGGGCGCGGCCCGTCCCGGCCCGGCGGCGACGGCCTCGGCCGCGGGCACCCCGAAGACCGGCGGAACCTCCCCCGGGAGCAACGGCAGCGAGACGGAAGCGGCCGGTGGGAAAGCCACCGGCAAGGCCACCGGAAAGACCACCGGAAAGGTCACCGGCGGCACGGGCACCCCCGCCCGCGTCTTCTGCCACGGCGGCAACACCACCGTCACCGCCCGGCCGGTCCCGCGCCCCCTCAACCACCTGCTCATCACGGTCGAGAACACCGGCTCAAAGCCCTGCGACCTCACCTACCACCCGGTGCTGCGCTTCGACGCGATGCAGTGGGCCCCGCGCCCGATCGCGGACTCCAAGCCGCAGGCCGTGACGACCCTGGCGCCCGGTGAGAAGGGCTACGCGGGCGTCTCGCTGTCGGCGGCCGACGGCAGCGGCGAAGCCGGCACGACCGGCCGCAAGCTGACGGTCGGCTTCCAGGGCCGCACGCCGAACAGCGACGGCGGCCCCACGGCGATCCCGGCCCTGCCGGCCCGGGGCGTGTACTACGACAGCACCCTGACGGTCACCTACTGGCTGCGCGACATGGACGACGCGCTGTCCTACTGATCCTTCAGCTTCTGGGCCACCTCGGTGGCCCAGTAGGTGAGGATGGTGCGCGCCCCGGCCCGGCGGATGCCGGTGAGGGTCTCCATGATCGCGCGGTCGCGGTCGATCCAGCCCTTCTCGGCGGCGGCCTCGATCATCGAGTACTCCCCGGAGATCTGGTACGCGGCGACGGGCACGTCCACGGCGTCGGCGACCCGGGCGAGGACGTCCAGGTAGGGGCCGGCCGGCTTGACCATCACCATGTCGGCGCCCTCCTCCAGGTCGAGAGCGAGCTCGCGCAGCGACTCCCGGAGGTTGGCCGGGTCCTGCTGGTAGGTCTTGCGGTCCCCCTGCAGCGACGAGCCGACGGCCTCGCGGAACGGCCCGTAGAACGCCGAGGCGTACTTGGCGGTGTAGGCGAGGATCGCGACGTCGTCCCGCCCGATCTGGTCGAGCGCGTCGCGGATGACCCCCACCTGCCCGTCCATCATCCCGCTGGGCCCGACGACATGGGCGCCGGCGTCGGCCTGCACCTGGGCCATCTCGGCGTAGCGCTCCAGGGTCGCGTCGTTGTCGACCCGGCCCTGTTCGTCGAGGACACCGCAGTGGCCGTGGTCGGTGGTCTCGTCGAGGCAGAGGTCGGACATGACGAGCAGGTCGTCCCCGACCTCGGCGCGCACGTCCCGCAGGGCGACCTGGAGGATGCCGTCCGGGTCGGTGCCGGGCGTGCCGAGCGGGTCCTTCTTCGACTCCTCCGGCACGCCGAACAGCATGATCCCGGAGATCCCCGCCGCGGCGGCCTCCGCGGCGGCCTTCTTCAGGGTGTCCCGGGTGTGCTGCACGACGCCCGGCATGGCCCCGATCGGCACGGGCTCCGTGACGCCCTCGCGCACGAAGGCCGGGAGGATGAGATCGGCGGGGTGCAGCCGGGTCTCGGCGACCATCCGACGCATCACGGGGTTGATCCGCAAACGCCGCGGCCGCGTACCGGGGAATGATCCGTACGTCGTCATGCCCTCTACGCTACGCCCGCCCCAAACGTCCCGATGCCGACGCGATGTCGGCGCCATCCCGGCGCGTTGCCGACGCGATCCCGGCCGCGATCCGGCCTGGCGCAGGCACCGTTGGAGCGCGGTCCGCCCGCCCGGCCGCACGCCTCCACTGCCCCGCGATGCGGGGCCCCGGGCGTGGGTCCATCCTGGAAGGACGGGCACGCCCGCGGTCCGGCCTGCCCCAGTCCGAGGACCCCGACGGCCCGCTCCCCCTCGCCGCCGCCGTCCCTCCGTAACCGCCCCCGCGGAGGACGCGATGACCGCCACTCACCCCACCCCCGATCTCTTCGCCCTCTCGGACGTCGACGGCCCGGTGCTGCGCCCCGGCGACCCGGCCTACGCCGACGAGGTCACCGGCTTCAACGTGTCCGCGCTGCACACCCCCGACGTGGTCGTCGGGGCCACCGGGGCGGACGACGTCGTCGCGGCCATGCGCTGGGCGCACGCGACCGGCACGCCGGTGGCCGTCCAGGCCACCGGCCACGGCGCCAACTTCCCCATCGAGCGCGGCCTGTTGATCACCACGTCCCGGATGACGGACGTACGGGTGGACCCCGCCACCCGTACCGCCCGGATCGACGCCGGGGCGAAGTGGAGCCATGTGATGGCGGCCGCCGCCCCGCACGGACTGGCGGGCCTGTGCGGCACCTCCACGGACGCGGGGGTCGTCGGCTACACCCTCGGCGGCGGCCTGCCGGTCCTCGGCCGCGCCTACGGCTACGGCGCCGACCTGGTCCGCTCCTTCGAGGTCGTCACCCCGGACGGCCGGCTGCGCGAGGCGGACGCCCGGCAGGAGCCGGAGCTGTTCTGGGCCCTGCGCGGCGGCAAGGGCAACGTCGGCGTCGTCACCTCGCTGGTGACCGAGCTGCTGCCGCTGTCCCACGTCTACGGCGGTGGCCTGTACTGCCAGGCTGAGCACACCGAGGCCCTGTTGCGCGCCTGGTCGGAGTGGACCCGTACCGTCCCGGACGAGATGTGCAGCATGTTCTCGGTGCTGCGGCTGCCTCCGATCCCCCAGCTCCCGCCGGAGCTGCGCGGCGGCTTCTGGGCCCGGGTGGCGTTCGCCTGGCCGGGCGACGCATCCGAGGGCGAGGCGCTGATCGCCCCGCTGCGGCAGGCCGCTCCGGTGGCGGTGGACATGGTCGCGGAGACGGCCTGCGCGGACATGGACCGCATCCACATGGAGCCGCAGGACCCGCTGCCGGCCCGCGAGTCGTGCACGCTGCTGCGGGACCTCACCCCGCAGGCCCTCGACACGTTCCTGGAACAGGTCGGCCCCGCGGCCGGCGCCGAGTACCCCCTGCTGGTGGCCTCGCTGCGGCACATGGGCGGCGCGCTGTCCCGCCCGGCCCCCGTCGAGGACGCCGTGTGCGCCCGTGACGCCCGGTACTTCCTGGAGGCGGTCGGGATCATGCCCGCCCCGCCCGTGGCCGAGGCCGTCGAACAGGCCACGCGCCGCCTGCACACCGCCATGGCCCCCTACGGCACCGGCCGCACCATGGTCAACATCCACGGCACGCCCGGCGACGCCGAGGACGTCGCCCGCGCCTGGACCCCGGAGGTCTACGCCCGCCTGCGCCACGACAAGGCCACCTACGACCCGGACAACCTGCTCCGCTACGGCCACGCGGTGACGCCCGCGTAGCCGCGGCCACCACGACCGGCCGGGTCCCGGACCGCCGCCGCCACGCACCGAGCCGCCGGCCCGGCCCACGAGAGGCCGGGCGGGGCTCAGTGCCCGCCCGGCCTCTCATCGGTCCGTCCGCCTCCGGCCCGGGGCCAAAGGCGCGCCTGCGGCCTCAGGTCGTCGACCGCCTCCGCCGCGCCCCCGGCCGCCGCTCGCTCGGCCGGGTGACCGGATCCCCGGCCTCCAGAGCCGCCGCGCGGCGCTTCGCGCCGAAGTCGGCCAGCGCCTCGGCCAGCTTGTGCACGGACGGCTCGGGAGCCATCACGTCCACCCGCAGCCCGTGCTCCTCGGCGGTCTTGGCCGTGGCCGGGCCGATACAGGCGATCACGGTGACGTTGTGCGGCTTGCCCGCGATGCCGACCAGGTTCCGCACGGTCGACGACGAGGTGAACAGCACGGCGTCGAAACCGCCGCCCTTGATCGCCTCGCGGGTCTCCGCCGGCGGCGGCGAGGCCCGCACGGTCCGGTAGGCCGTGACGTCGTCGACCTCCCAGCCCAGCTCGATCAGCCCGGCGACCAGCGTCTCCGTGGCGATGTCCGCCCGCGGCAGGAACACCCGGTCGATCGGATCGAAGACGGGGTCGTAGGGCGGCCAGTCCTCCAGCAGACCGGCGGCCGACTGCTCCCCGCTCGGCACCAGGTCGGGCTTCACGCCGAAGGCGATCAGCGCCTTCGCGGTCTGCTCGCCCACGGCCGCGACCTTGATGCCCGCGAAGGCACGCGCGTCGAGCCCGTACTCCTCGAACTTCTCCCGCACGGCCTTGACCGCGTTCACCGAGGTGAAGGCGATCCACTCGTAGCGGCCCGTCACCAGGCCCTTGACCGCGCGCTCCATCTGCTGGGGCGTGCGCGGCGGCTCGACGGCGATCGTCGGCACCTCGTGCGGCACGGCCCCGTACGACCGCAGCTGGTCGGAGAGCGACGCCGCCTGCTCCTTCGTGCGCGGTACGAGCACCTTCCAGCCGAAGAGCGGCTTGGACTCGAACCACGCGAGCTGGTCGCGCTGGGCGGCGGAGGAACGCTCCCCGACCACGGCTATCACCGGCCGGCCGCCCTCGGGCGAGGGCAGCACCTTGAGCTGCTTCAGCGTCTGGGCGATCGTGCCGAGCGTGGCGGTCCAGGTGCGCTGCCGGGTGGTGGTACCGGCGACGGTGACCGTCATCGGGGTGTCCGGCTTGCGCCCGGCGGAGACCAGCTCCCCGGCCGCGGCGGCGACGGAGTCCAGCGTCGTGGAGACGACGACCGTGCCGTCCGACGCCCCGACCTCCGTCCAGCACCGGTCCGAGGCCGTGCGCGCGTCGACGAACCGCACGTCGGCGCCCTGCGCGTCCCGCAGCGGCACACCGGCGTAGGCGGGCACACCGACGGCGCTCGCAATGCCCGGCACCACCTCGAACGGCACGCCGGCGGCGGCGCACGCCAGCATCTCCTCGGCGGCATAGGTGTCCAGGCCGGGATCGCCGGACACCGCACGCACGACCCGCCTGCCGCCGCGCGCGGCCTCCATGACAAGATGTGCGGCATCCCGCACCGCGGGGGCGGCGACAGCGGTTGACGTGCCGTCAACCACCGTCAGCTGGGGCGCTCCTGTGCCCGGCGCCGGATCCCGTGAGGGATCGGCGTCCGTGTGCACCTCGGAGACCCCCTGCCTGGCGTGCTGACGTACGACGTCGAGCACCTCGTGCTCGGCGACGAGGACGTCCGCGTGCGCCAGCGCCTCCACGGCGCGCAGAGTCAGCAGTCCCGGATCTCCGGGTCCGGCACCCAGGAAGGTGACGTGCCCGTGTTCAGGACCGGCGGAAAGGGTGGTGGGGCTCAATGTGCTCGCTCCCCCATCAGACCGGCCGCGCCCTGGGCGAGCATCTCGGACGCGAGTGTGCGTCCGAGCGTCATGGCACCCTCGTGCGTGTCGGGCACGGGACCGGTGGTGGACAACTGCACCATGCGCGTGCCGTCGGTGGTGCCGACGACGCCACGCAGGCGCATTTCCTTGAAAATCTGCCGGTCGGCCTGGGAGTCCCCGCGCTCCAGCGGAGCGGAGAGCGGGGGCAGGTCGGCCAACGCGCCCACGGGGGCGCTGCAGCCGGCCTCCAGGGCGGCGAGCAGTGACCGCTCGGCCGTCACGGCGACCCGGGTGAAGGGGTCGTCGAGCTCGGCGAGCGCGGCGACGAGGTCCGCGTCGGCCGCGGCGCACTCGATCGCCAGGGCCCCCTGGCCGGGGGCGGGCAAAACCGTGTCGACCGACAGGAAGTCGGTCACCTCGTCAGCGCGGCCGATCCGGTTCAGTCCGGCGGCGGCCAGGACGACGGCGTCGAGCTCGCCGCTGCGCACGAACCCGATGCGGGTGTCGACGTTGCCGCGGATGGAGACCGTCGCTATGTCCAGCCCGTGGCTGCGCGCGTACGCGTTGAGCTGCGCCATCCGGCGCGGCGAACCCGTACCGATGCGCGCCCCGGCGGGCAGGTCGGTGAGCTTGAGCGCGTCCCGGGCGACGATCACGTCCCGCGGGTCCTCGCGCTCGGGCACGGCGGCCACGACGAGGTCGTCGGGCTGCGTGGTCGGCAGGTCCTTCAGCGAGTGCACCGCGAAGTCGACCTCGCCCGCGAGCAGCGCGTCGCGCAGCGCGTTGACGAACACGCCGGTGCCGCCGATCTGCGCGAGCGCCTCCCGGGAGATGTCGCCGTACGTGGTGATCTCGACGAGCTCCACGGGCCGCCCGGTCACCCGGCTCACGGCCTCGGCCACCTGCCCGGACTGGGCCATGGCGAGCCTGCTCCGCCGAGTACCGAGCCTCAGCGCCTTGTCTTTCATGCCGGGCCTCGGTCTCTCTGGGTGGTGCTTTCCCCGGCCCGGGAGACGGCGGCCACCGTCTCGGGGTCGAGGTCGAACAGGGTGCGCAGCGCGTCCGCGTACCCGGCGCCGCCGGGTTCGGCCGCGAGCTGCTTGACCCGTACGGTCGGCGCGTGCAGCAGCTTGTCCACCACGCGCCGCACGGTCTGGGTGATCTCCGCCCGGTGCTTGTCGTCGAGGCCGGGCAGCCGCCCGTCCAGCCGGGCGATCTCGCTGGCCACGACGTCCGCGGCCATGGTGCGCAGGGCGACCACGGTCGGCGTGATGTGCGCGGCCCGCAGCGCCGCCCCGAAGGCCGCCACCTCGTCGGAGACGATACGCCTGACCTGGTCCACATCGGCAGCCATCGGAGCGTCCGCGGAGGCCTCCGCGAGCGACTCGATGTCCACCAGGCGCACCCCGGCCAGCCGGTGCACGGCGGCGTCGACGTCGCGCGGCATGGCGAGGTCCAGCAGGAACAGCACGGGCTCGGGCCGCGGGGTCTGCTCGACCGGCTCGGGCCGGCGCCGCTCGGGGATCCGGCCGACGGTGGCGGCGGTCGCGGCGAGCGCCCCGATCAGCTCGGCGTCGGCCTCCGGGCTGCGGCGGGCCGCGTCCCGCCGGTCGACGGTGCCACCGGCGACCCACGCCGCGTGCTGCTCCAGCGTGGCGGCGTCCATGCCGGCCACCGCGGCCTCGCCCATGACGGAGAAGCCGGGCTGCACGGCGGCCAGGTCGAGCGGGCAGTTGTCGTCGTTGCCGGCGGCCGGCACAACGGCGGGCGTCGGCCTGGGCCGCGTCGCGTCCGCGATCTCGGCGGCGGGCCGGC
Source organism: Streptomyces sp. NPDC026246 (assembly GCF_055567995.1). Lineage (NCBI taxonomy): Bacteria > Bacillati > Actinomycetota > Actinomycetes > Kitasatosporales > Streptomycetaceae > Streptomyces > Streptomyces sp. NPDC026246. The sequence goes on from NZ_JBVHPJ010000017.1 coordinate 131,109, forward strand.
CCGTACGGCCCTCGACGGCGGAGGCGATCGACTCGGCGGTCAGGACCAGGCCGGTCGCGCCGGTGCACGAGACGGCGACGTCGGCACGTGTCAGCTCGGCCGGCACCGACTCCATCGGTACCGCGCGGGCCAGCACGTCCGTGTCGTCGCCCTCGCCGAGGATCTGTGCGAGGCGCTCGGCGCGGTCGAGGGTGCGGTTGGCGACCACGATCTCGGTGACCCCGGCCCGCGCCAGGGTGGCCGCGGCCAGCGAGGACATCGACCCGGCGCCGATGACCAGGGCCTTCTTGCCCCGGGCCCAGGTCTGCACGTCGCCGCCGGCGGCCAGTTGCTCCAGGCCGAAGGTGACCAGGGACTGGCCGGCGCGGTCGATGCCGGTCTCGGAGTGTGCGCGCTTGCCCACCCGCAGGGCCTGCTGGAACAGGTCGTTCAGCAGGCGGCCCGCGGAGTGCACGTCCTGCGCCCGGGCCAGGGAGTCCTTGATCTGGCCGAGGATCTGCCCCTCGCCGACGACCATCGAGTCCAGCCCGCAGGCCACCGAGAAGAGGTGGTGGACGGCCCGGTCCTCGTAGTGCACATAGAGATAAGGAGTGAGCTCCTCCAGGCCGACCCCGCTGTGCTGGGCGAGCAGCGTGGACAGCTCGGCGACACCGGCGTGGAACTTGTCCACGTCGGCGTAGAGCTCGATGCGGTTGCAGGTGGCGAGCACCGCGGCCTCGGTGGCCGGTTCGGCGGCGACCGTGTCCTGCAACAGCTTGACCTGCGCGTCCGCGTTCAGCGAGGCCCGTTCCAGGACGCTGACCGGGGCGCTGCGGTGGCTGAGTCCGACGACGAGGAGGCTCATGCCGGCATCACGGCGGGCATGTCCCCGTCGGGCCCCTGGTCGGCGGAGTCGCTGCGGGCGGCGGCGGGCGGCAGGGCGCCGTCGGTGTTCGCGGCCTCCTCGCCGGCCTTGCGCTGCTCGTGGAAGGCGAGGATCTGCAGCTCGATGGAGAGGTCGACCTTGCGCACGTCGACGCCCTCGGGCACGGACAGCACGGTCGGTGCGAAGTTCAGGATGGAGGTGACCCCGGCGGCCACGAGCCGGTCGCAGACGGCCTGGGCGGCGCCGGCGGGGGTGGCGATGACACCGATGGACACGCCGTTGTCCTGGATGATCTTCTCCAGGTCGTCGGAGTGCTGCACGGGGATGCCGGCGACGGGCTTGCCCGCCATGGCCGGGTCGGCGTCGATCAGCGCGGCGACGCGGAACCCGCGGGAGGCGAAGCCGCCGTAGTTGGCGAGGGCGGCGCCGAGGTTTCCGATACCGACGATCACGACCGGCCAGTCCTGGGTGAGCCCCAGTTCGCGGGAGATCTGGTACACGAGATACTCGACGTCGTAGCCGACGCCCCGGGTCCCGTAGGAGCCGAGGTAGGAGAAGTCCTTGCGCAGCTTCGCGGAGTTGACCCCCGCGGCGGCCGCGAGCTCCTCGGAGGAGACCGTGGGCACCGAGCGCTCCGACAGCGCGGTCAGAGCGCGGAGGTACAGCGGAAGGCGGGCGACGGTGGCCTCGGGAATCCCTCGGCTGCGGGTCGCCGGTCGGTGAGTTCGGCCAGTTGCCACGGTGCTCCTGCGGGTAGAGCGGGGCTGTAGGCGGTCATACGTCCCTACATGACCGCCCCGTCGAAAGCAGGCTATGTCTTTGTGAACGCGTGCACAAAGATGGTGTCCGATTTGCCCGCCCAACGTGACCGGGCTCACGCGCCCCCGGCGCACGCCCGGGGAACCGGCGCACAGCCACCACCGTTCCTTCGCTTCTGGGGGCAAAACCGCACACTTCCCTCTGTGAATCCCGCCCCCGAGACCAAGCCACCATCGATCCTAAGCGACTCACGGACCTCTTTGTACTGATCAGTCAGTCACCTCGCTGCGGCCTCAGCCGGTCAGCGCCTTGCGCAGGCGGCCCTCGTTCACGCGCCAGAACGTGTGCTGCCGGCCGTCCACCAGCACCACCGGGATCTGCTCCCAGTACCGGTCGTGCAGTTCGCGGTCCTCGGTGATGTCCTTCTGCTCCCAGGGGACGCCCAGATCGCCGCACACCTTCTCCACCACGACCTGTGCGTCATCACACAGATGACAGCCGGGCTTGCGGATGAGCGTGACGAGCCGGTCCCCGGGGGTTCTGCGACGCAACAGTGGACTCATGCCGGCCATTGTCCCGCGCCCGCACGGAAGGGGAAGCCGTACGGAACGCCAGGGGACACGCCGGGCGGCGCGACGAGGTCCGGCACCGATCGACGCCGCCCTCGCCCAGAGTTCACGGGCTCCCAACCTCTCGGCTCCGGAACCTTCGCGCGGAATGGCTATGCTCACGCCATGGCCGCTCTCGGATGGCTCACCCCCCGTAGGCGCTCCGCCACGGCGCGGAGCGTGTTGGCAGGCGAGGCCTCGGCGGAGGCAGCGCGCAAGTCCACGCAGGAAGCCGCCGCCACCACCGCCGAACCGCAGTTCCCCGTGCACGGCGACGACCGGGCCGCCGCCTTCTTCGACCTGGACAACACCGTCATGCAGGGCGCCGCCCTCTTCCACTTCGGGCGGGGCCTGTACAAGCGGAAGTTCTTCGAGACGCGCGAACTCGCCCGCTTCGCCTGGCAGCAGGCCTGGTTCCGGCTGGCCGGGGTCGAGGACCCCGAGCACATGCAGGAGGCGCGCGAGTCGGCGCTGTCCATCGTCCAGGGCCACCGCGTCGCCGAACTCCAGTCGATCGGCGAGGAGATCTACGACGAGTACATGGCCGAGCGCATCTGGCCCGGCACCCGCGCCCTCGCCCAGGCCCACCTGGACGCGGGCCAGAAGGTGTGGCTGGTGACGGCCGCCCCCGTGGAGATCGCCCAGGTGATCGCCCGCCGCCTCGGCCTGACCGGCGCCCTCGGCACGGTCGCCGAGTCCGTCGACGGCGTCTACACCGGCAAGCTCGTCGGCGAACCGCTGCACGGACCCGCCAAGGCCGAGGCGGTCCGCGCCCTGGCCGCCGCGGAGGGCCTGGACCTCGGCCGCTGCGCCGCCTACAGCGACTCGCACAACGACATCCCGATGCTCTCGCTGGTCGGTCACCCCTACGCCATCAACCCGGACGCCAAGCTGCGCAAGCACGCCCGCCAGCTGGACTGGCGCCTGCGCGACTACCGCACCGGCCGCAAGGCCGCCAAGGTCGGCATCCCGGCCGCGGCGGGCGTCGGCGCGGTGGCCGGCGGCACGGCGGCCGCGATCGCCCTGCACCGCCGCCGTCGTTGACGACCCCCGGGTGATCAAACCGGGACACCGATGTCTGGGGCCTGACAATCCGCGTAAATCCAACTGGCGTACCCCCACAACCGCGTGTCCAGTCCTCTTGGCTGCACACGGCCACAACACGCCCTGGACCCAGTCGCGATCCGAAGCGTTGCGATCAACAGCCAGTCACGATCTGACACTTGATGCGCCGTCAATCGGTTACGGAAGCGACGTAATCGATGATTTGAGCAACTCGGTGTAGCAGTGCCTGCACGAAGCGTTATTCTCCTCAGACGCAATCCGGTACCCCTCCGTCGCTACGACGGGTGAAAGGTCCCGCACTGCACGTGATGGAAGCTCTGCCTCTGGGAGTCCCGTGTACCCACACGTCGGGGTTGACGCCTCGGGCCTGGCTACGCTGCGCGCAACGGTCCTCGACCTGTTGCGCGGCTTCGTCCCCACCGCGTACGCCGTCCCCGCATTCGCCACCGCCGCGCCGCTCGGCCCGTGCTACGCACTGGCCGAGGGCAGCGCCGCGGTCGGCAGACGAGGCCGCCCGTCCGGGGCGGCCACCGCCCGCCGCCCGGCGGCGGACAGCGACAGCGCCCGGATGATGGACCTCGTGGAGCGCGCCCAGGCCGGCGAGGCCGACGCCTTCGGCCGCCTCTACGACCAGTACAGCGACACCGTCTACCGGTACATCTACTACCGGGTCGGCGGGAAGGCGACCGCCGAGGACCTCACCAGTGAGACCTTCCTGCGCGCGCTGCGCCGCATCGGCACCTTCACCTGGCAGGGCCGCGACTTCGGCGCCTGGCTCGTGACGATCGCCCGCAACCTGGTCGCGGACCACTTCAAGTCCAGCCGCTTCCGCCTCGAGGTCACCACCGGCGAGATGCTCGACGCCAACGAGGTCGAGCGCTCCCCCGAGGACTCCGTCCTGGAGTCCCTGTCGAACGCCGCCCTGCTCGACGCCGTGCGGCGGCTCAACCCCCAGCAGCAGGAGTGCGTGACGCTGCGTTTCCTCCAGGGCCTGTCCGTCGCCGAGACGGCCCGGGTCATGGGCAAGAACGAGGGCGCCATCAAGACCCTCCAGTACCGGGCCGTGCGCACCCTCGCCCGGCTCCTCCCGGAAGACGCCCGCTGACGGCCGGGCACGCTCGGCGACATTCAACTCACTTTTCGTGACAGTGCGTTGACTTGGGCATCCGATCATCCGGGATCCGTAACCCAAGTGCCGCGCCGCTCGTTGTGCGGGATGCAGGCTCCCTGTGGTCACCCCCTGGCCGACACCGATCACCCGTTCGTGTGGTCGTGCCCGGGGTGTGCAACCCTCAGGACCCCCTGGGGAGTCGACCGTGATGACGAGAGGAGGTGCCGCCAGTGATCGCGAACGTATCGGCGCACCGGCGGGCGAACGCCTTCGCCCAGGCCCTGGAGGAGCAGTCCGAGCCGGGCACGGCGGCCGAGCAGTCCGAAGGCCCGGCACCGGCACCGGCGGCCGGGGAACCGGCCGAGGGGTCACGCCTGCTGGCGCTGGCCTCCGGTCTCGGCGCGCTGCCCAAGCCGGAGCTCGACCCGGAGGTCAAGGTCGTTCAGCGGGCCCAGCTGGTGGCCGCGTTCGAGGCCATGCTCCAGGAGGGCACCGCGGGCGCCGGGGCGACGGACCGTGCGGTCCCCGGACAGCGCTCCACCCGGGCCCGCGGCGCCCATCGCGCCAGTTCGCTGAAGAAGTTCCGGCCGCGTTCCCGCCTCGCCAAGGGCCTCACCGCCGGCGGACTGAGCGTCGGCGTGGCCGCGAGCGCCCTCGGCGGGGTCTCCGCCGCCAGCTCCGACGCCCTGCCCGGTGACTCGCTCTACGGCCTCAAGCGCGGCATCGAGGACGTCAAGCTCGGCCTCGCCGACGGGGCGGACGAGCGCGGCCGGGTCTACCTGGACCACGCCTCCACGCGCCTGAGCGAAGCCCGCCGTCTGCTGGAGCGGGGCCGCAGCGGCCCCCTGGACCACGAGTCCCTGGGCGAGATCCGCCGCGCCCTGTCCGGCATGCGGCACGACGCGTCCGAGGGCCACCGGCTGCTGAGCGAGGCCTACCAGCGCGACCCGGACTCCCTCGGGCCCATCCAGGCCCTGTCCGCGTTCTCCAGCTCCCACCGCAAGGCCTGGGGCGAACTGCGCGAGAGACTCCCCGTCCAGCTCGGGGACGTCGGCGAGCAGGTGACGTCGGTGTTCGACGCCATAGACGAGGACGTGGCCCCGCTGCGCTCCCTGCTCCCCGAGCCCCCCGCCAGGGGCGGGAGCGGAGCCCGCGAGCGGCAGGGCGCCTCCGAGTCCGCGCCCGCAGGCCCCTCCGGCACGGACGACCGCTCGACGCGCCCCGGCGACAGCGGCGGCCGGCACAGCGACAAGGGCAGCACCGGCAGCGGCAGCCCCAGCCGCTCGGCCGGTTCCGGCAAGGACGACGACGGCCTGCTCGGCGGCAACACCGGCGGCCTCCTCGACCCGCCGAAGGACAGCGAGGCCAGCAGTACCCCGTCCGCGGACGGCGCCACTCCCGCCCCCGAGCCGGATGTGACGCTCCCGCCGCTGCTGCCGGGCCTGCTGCCCGGCCTGGGCATCGACAGCGAGGACGCCGACTAGCCGGCGGTACGACAGTGGGGGCGCCCCTTCGGCAAGGGGCGCCCCCATCGTCGTACCCGCGGACCCCGAGATCAGAAGAACACCGACCGCCGCTGCACCAGCAGCTTGTACAGGGTGTGCTGGATCTGCTCCCTGACCTGGTCGGTCAGGTTGAACATCAGCATCGGGTCCTCGGCCGCCTCGGGCGGATAGGCGTCGGTCGCGATCGGCTCACCGAACTGGATCGTCCACTTGGTCGGCAGCGGAACCGCCCCGAGCGGCCCGAGCCAGGGGAACGTGGGCGTGAGCGGGAAGTACGGGAAGCCCAGCAGCCGGGCGAGGGTCTTGGCGTTGCCGATCATCGGGTAGATCTCCTCCGCCCCGACGATCGAGCACGGAATGATCGGCGTCCCCGCGCGCAGGGCCGTGGAGACGAAGCCGCCGCGGCCGAAGCGCTGCAGCTTGTAGCGGTCCGCGAAGGGCTTGCCGAGGCCCTTGAAGCCCTCCGGCATCACCCCCACGAGCTCGCCCTGCTCCAGCAGCCGCGCCGCGTCCTCCGCACAGGCCAGCGTGTGACCGAGCTTGCGGGCCAGCTCGTTGACGACCGGCAGCATGAACACCAGGTCCGCGGCGAGGAGGCGCAGGTGCCGGCCCGCCGGGTGGTTGTCGTGCACGGCGACCTGCATCATCAGGCCGTCCATCGGCAGCGTCCCGGAGTGGTTGGCGACGATCAGGGCGCCGCCCTCCGACGGGATGTTCTCGACGCCCCTCACCTCGACCCGGAAGTACTTCTCGTACAGCGGGCGCAGCAGCGACATCAGGACCTGGTCGGTCAGTTCCTCGTCGTAGCCGAAGTCGTCGACCTCGTAGTCGCCGGTGAGGCGGCGCCGCAGGAAGGCCAGGCCGCCGGCGATCCGCCGCTCCAGGGCGCTCTCGCCGTCCGGCTCCCGCCGCGGCGGCTCCCCGGCGGTGCCGGGGACGTCCTCCTGCGCGGCGGTGGGCAGGGGCTGCACCTCACGGACCGGTGCCGGATCCGTGCCCGTGCGGCGGCTGCCCGCGCTGCGGCGGCGCTGGGGGCGCTGCGCCGCACCGCCCCGGGACCGGTCGTCGTCGAACGGAATGACCTTGGCGTCCGCCATCGTTGATGCGCTCCTCAGTTGGCGCTCTGCGTCGGAAGGTGGTCGCCGCCCGCGAGGGGCAGCGCGGCGATCCGGTCGACGGCCCCCGCGACAGCCTCCGGCGGGAGGAGTCCGGGACTCTGGCTGCGGGCGAAGTCCGCGAACGTCTCCGCGGTCGTGTACTTGGGCTGGAATCCCAGCGTCTCGCGCATCTGGCCCGTGGACACGACCCTGCCGTGGGTCAGCAACCGGATCTGCTCGGGCGAGAAGTCCGACATCCCCAGCGTACGCACCAGCGAGCCCGCCCAGGTGACCGCGGGGAGCAGCAGGGGCACGGTCGGGCGCCCCAGGCGCCGGGAGCACTGGGAGAGCAGCAGCACGCCGTCGCCGGCGATGTTGAAGGTGCCGCTGTTGAGGGTGCCCCGCCTCGGCTCGTGCGAGGCGATCCGCAGCACCTCGATCACGTCGTCCTCGTGCACGAACTGCAGCCGCGGGTCGTAGCCGAACACGGTGGGCAGCACGGGCAGCGCGAAGTACGACGCGAGCGGGGTGTCCGCGGTCGGGCCGAGGATGTTGGCGAACCGCAGCACGCACACCGCCACGTCCGGCCGCCGGCGCGCGAAGCCGCGGACGTAGCCCTCGACCTCGCAGGTGTCCTTGGCGAAACCGCCGCTGGGCAGGGACTTGGGCGGGGTCGTCTCGGTGAAGACGGCGGGGTCGCGGGGCGCGGAGCCGTAGACGTTGGTGCTGGACTTCACGACCAGCCGCTGTACCGCCGGGGACTTCTGGCAGGCACCGAGCAGCTGCATGGTGCCGATGACGTTGGTCTCCTTCAGGGAGGCCCGGTTGCCGCTGCCCAGCGGGGTGCCCGTCACGTCGAGGTGGACGACGGTGTCGGCGCCCGTCTCGGCGAGGATGCGCGCGATGCCGGGCTGGCGGATGTCGGCCTGGACGAAGTCGGCGCCGCCCAGGTGGTGCTCGGGCGGCACCGCGTCCACGGCGACGACCCGGTCGACGTCGGGGTCACGCTGGATCCGCCGGACGAACCGGCCCCCCAGCTGGCGGGCCACTCCGGTGACGAGCACGACCTTGCCCAAGATCAGCGCCTTCCTTCAGAAACGTCCTGTCCCGCCGCGTTCCCCCGTGGGGCCAACTTAGCGGGTCGGCGTCGCACTGTGATGACCGCCGGATGCGCGAAGTGACAGATGCCAGCCGGACGCAGGAGCCGGACATGCGTGTGGCCCCCCACCGGACGGTGGGGGGCCACAGCAACGCTCTCGCGTCGTCCGCGTCGCGAACCTACTTCTTGTTGCGACGCTGGACGCGCGTGCGCTTGAGCAGCTTGCGGTGCTTCTTCTTAGCCATCCGCTTGCGCCGCTTCTTGATAACAGAGCCCACGACTACCCTCGCTCACTTCTCATCACTCGGTGTTTGGGCGCCATGGGCCCATACGACCTACGAGGGGCCAGCCTACCCGCCCGAGCGCTGAGGTCGTAATCGAGGGGGCCGGGGAGATCCCCAAGTGCCCTGCGGGGCCTCCCCGCCCCAGCCGTCAGGCGGTTTCCACCCCCACGTAACTCTCGCGGAGGTACTCGTGAACCGCTTGCTCGGGGACGCGGAAGGACCGCCCCACCCGGATCGCGGGCAGATGACCGCTGTGCACCAACCGGTACACGGTCATCTTCGACACTCGCATCACCGAGGCGACTTCCGCCACGGTAAGGAACTGAACCTCGTTCAGAGGCCTCTCGCCAGCTGCAGCCATGACACACCTGAACCTTCCGCACTCGACGGCCACCGGCTTCCCCTTCCGGTGACTCTTCGTCGCTGCGTGCTCACTCCCCAATGTAGGGGCGGGTGATGCGAGTGGGGAAGAGGTGCACCCATCGGCGGCCTACTGTGACAGACACGCCCGATTGAGTACGTAGCGGGTCAGCGGCAGGTAGTAATCGGATCGCACGCCGTCATCGAGCGGAACGGCGACGGACACGGACCCCTCGGCCTCTCCCACGAACGGCGCCGGGTCGTCCGTGTCGGCCGGCCCGATGGCCTCGAACCCCAGCTGACCTGCCCCGCAGACCCATCCGTGGTCACCGATCACCAACTCCGGAAGGGGCCCGCCGGCCTCCGCGGCCGCGGCCAGCGCGGTGCGTACCGGGAGAGGTGAGTGCGTATGTGCGCCGGGCTCACAACCGGGGCGTTCGGGGGCGGGGGTCCGCACGAGCGCGACTTTCCGTACGTAGTCGAGAGTGAACGTACGTAGGCCGAACCGGGTCGTTATGTCGACACAGCGACCCTGCGCCGGTGTGAGGACAGCACATCCCGCCGCCGACAGAGCGTCTGCCAGAACGGCGTAGAAGCCGAGCAGCCGGTGCGGGTGCCCGGTGCCGAACAGCACGGGAGCGCCCCGCCGCGCGGCGTCGCCGAGCCGGTCCGCGAACGCGTCCAGGGCCGCCACGGTCCGGGCCGGGTCGATCACGTCCTGGCCGGAAGTATGCCGGTGATCGGCCGAGACACCACACCGGTCCGCCATCAGCTCCAGCAACTCCCGTTGCTGCCAGGCGCCTTCCGGGTCGATGCCGAGCAGCACACGGGGGTCCCGGGCCGCGAAGAGCCGGTAGCGCCGCAGGCTACCCTCCCGGGAGGTCGCCACGGTCCCGGCCAGCCGTGCGCCCACGAGGTGCGCGCGAAGGGCCTGGGGGGTCAGCACGAAGAGATCGTGCGCGACGGCGCCCGGACCTGTCCCCGGAACGCCCGAACACCGCACGGACGGCCTACGCCGGTCCCTCGGGCCGTGCGGCCCCGCGCCGCGGGGCCGCACGGCCCGCCCGGCACCGCTCAGGCCAGCAGCCCCCGCAGCGGGAACACCGCCCGCCGGGCCGCCAGGACCGCCTGGTCGAGCCGGTCGGCCGGGTCGTAACCCTCCTCCCAGGCGGACCAGCCGACGGGCCACCGGCCGTCCGTCATGCGGGCGGGCGCCAACTGCCGCGTCCTGGCGAACACGTCCTGCCGCCAGGCCTCGGGGATCATCGCCTCGGGCTCCACGGCCCGTCCCGCGGCGATCGCGACCAGGTGCGTCCAGGACCGCGGGACGACGTCCACCACCGCGTAACCGCCCCCGCCCAGGGCCACCCACCGCCCATCGGCGTACTCGTGCGCCAGGTCGTGACAGGCCACCTGCACCGCCCGCTGCGCGTCCAGCGACACCGCCAGGTGCGCCAGCGGGTCCTCGAAGTGCGTGTCGGCCCCGTGCTGCGTCACCAGCACCTGCGGCCGGAAGTCGGCGATCAGCTCCGGCACGATCGCGTGGAACGCCCGCAGCCAGCCCGCGTCGCCGGTGCCGGCCGGCAGCGCCACGTTCACCGCCGAGCCCTCGGCCGACTCCGCGCCGGTCTCCTCCGGCCACCCGGTCTGCGGGAACAGCGTCCGGGGGTGCTCGTGCAGGGAGATCGTCAGCACCCGCGGGTCCTCCCAGAACGCCGCCTGCACCCCGTCCCCGTGGTGCACGTCGACGTCGACGTACGCGACCCGCTCGGCGCCCAGCTCCAGCAGCCGGGCGATGGCGAGGGAGGCGTCGTTGTAGATGCAGAAGCCGGAGGCCCCGCCCGGCATCGCGTGGTGCAGTCCGCCCGCGAAGTTCACCGCGTGCAGCGCCTCGCCCCGCCACACGGCCTCCGCCGCCCCCACCGACTGCCCCGCGATCAGCGAGGACACCTCGTGCATCCCGGCGAACGCCGGATCGTCCATGGTCCCCAGCCCGTACGACTGGTCCGCGGCCCCCGGGTCCGCCGAGGCCGCCTTCACGGCGTCGATGTAGTCCTCCCGGTGGACGAGCCGCAGCGTCGACTCCCCGGCCGCCTTGGCGGCGACCACGTCCACCTCCCGGTCCAGCCCGAAGGCGTCGACCAGCCTCCGGGTCAGGGCGAGCCGGACCGGGTCCATCGGATGGCCCGGGCCGAAGTCATAGCCCGTTACTGCCTCGTCCCACATCAGCTGTGCGCGGCCGCTCATGCCCGCCACCGTATCGGTCCGGTTGAGGCGCGAACGACCGGGCGTACACGAGCGTCACCAGCACCAACACCATCGGCACCAGCATGGCCCCGCGGTAGCTCCACACATCCCCGAGCGCCCCCACCAGCGGCGAACCGATCAGGAACCCCACGTAGTTGAAGACGTTCAGCCGCGCCACGGCCGCGTCCGACGCCCCGGGGAACAACCTCCCGGCGGCCGCGAACGTCTGCGGCACCAGGACGCACAACCCCAGCCCCAGCAGCGTGAATCCCAGCATCCCGACCCAGGCCCCGGGCGCCGACGCCACCACGGCGAATCCGCCGGCCGCCACCAGCGCCCCGCCCCGCACCACCGCGACGGCCCCGAACCGCCGCACCCCGAAGTCCCCGATCGCCCGCCCCAGCAGCGTCGTGACCATGTACACGTTGTACGGCACGGTCGCCATCTGCTCGGAACTCCCGAGCACGTCCTGCAGGTACTTCGCACTCCAGTTGGAGACGGTCGAGTCCCCGATGTAGGCGACCGTCATCACCAGGCACAACGGCAGCAGCAGCCTGAAGACCAGCACCTGCCCCTCACCGACCTGCTCCGCGGCGACCGCCACCGCGCCCCGGCCGTCGCCGGCGTACCACCGGCTCCCCACCAGCACGGCGGGCAGCAGCACCGCCACGACCGGCAGGTACGACACCCACAGCGCCAGATCCCAGTGCGCCCCGGCCCACGCCAGCGAGGCCCCGGCGATCCCGCCCAGGCTGTAGGCCGCGTGGAAGCTCAGCATGATGCTGCGCCCGTACGACCGCTGCAGGCTCACCCCGAGCATGTTCATCGACGCGTCCAGCACACCGACGGCCAGCCCGAACGCGGCGAGCGCGACGGCGAGTCCGGCCATCCGCTCACCGGCTCCCACGCCGAGCAGCGCCAGCAGCACCACGGGCTGGGACCACCGCAGCAGCCGGCTGGGCGGTATCCGCTTCACCAGCCGCTCGGTCGTCACACTGCCGATCCCGGCCAGGACCGGCACCGCCGCGAGGAAGGCGGGCAGCAGCGCGTCGGACACCCCGTAGCGGTCCTGGATGGCGGGGATCCGCGTCACGAGCAGAGCGAAGGCGACGCCCTGCACGAGGAAGCTGAACGCCAACGAGGCCCGGCCGCGCCGCAGCACATCAGTCATGGCGGCGAGCGTAGGGCTCCGGACTACCCGTGGGTAGATCCGGCCAAAGATGAATTCTCCTCATCTTCGCCGGGCGACGGGAGCTCAGCCCAGCAGGTCGATCAGCTCCCCCATGTCGGCGAAGAACCCACGGCACCCGGCCAGCCGCTCCGCCGGCGTCATGGCGGTGAACCCGTACACGTCCATCCCCGCCGCGACGGCCGCCTGCACGCCCAGCGGACTGTCCTCCACGACGACACACCGCTCGGGCGCCACGCCCATCCGCCGCGCCGCGTACAGGAAGAGGTCGGGAGCCGGCTTCCCCCGCCCCACGTCCTGCGAGCTGAACACCCGCCCTTCGTCGAACCACCGGTCCAGCCCGGTCGTCCGATGTCCCACCCGGATCCGCTCATGGCTCCCGGACGACGCCACGCAGTACGGCACCGAGTCGGCGGTGAGTTTCTGCAGCACTTCCTCGACACCTTCGACCGGCTTCAGATCCCGCTCGAAGGCCGCGAAGACCCGGGCGTGGAAGACGTCGTCGAAGTCCTCGGGCAGCCGCCGCCCGGTCCGCTCCTCCACCAGGTCGTGCACGCGGTGCATCGCGGACCCCATGTAATCGCGCAGGGACTCCTCATAGGTCGTCTCGTGCCCCAACTCGGTGAGGTAGGCGGCCAGGTGCCGGTTGGAGATCGGCTCACTGTCGACGAGCACACCGTCGTTGTCGAAGATCACGAGGTCATAGCGCATGAGTAGACCCTAAACGCAGAAAACCCCCGCATCTTTCGATGCGGGGGTTTTCCCAAGAATTGTTCGGCGGCGTCCTACTCTCCCACAGGGTCCCCCCTGCAGTACCATCGGCGCTGTAAGGCTTAGCTTCCGGGTTCGGAATGTAACC